>JBGSJI010000109.1:0-3997 GCA_041742055.1 Limnoglobus sp.
GCGGTGGAGCGAATCGGGTTCGGACGCCCTGTGCCATGTGCGGGCATTGTATCGCAGCGAATCCGACCAGTGGAACGCCTTCTGGCAACGCTCCCTGGCCGCGTGAAACAGATGTCTACCAACAAAAGAGACGCTTACCCGGTTGGTCCCCTCAAGGTGTTTCTCGACATCGATGGGCGTTAATTCGCCTTCGCTCTGATTCAATTCCCGGCCGGCCAACTCGAAATATAGAGACTTTTGCTGTTCAAAATACTCATCCGAAAACGGATCGAGCGAAGAGTCGACTCGAACCGTCGGTTCGTAAGCGAAATCCTTCAGATACTCGGTACAGCGCGGATCATCCAATCCGCCCAGCGCATCGCATTCGGCTACGAATGCGTCCAGTTGCCGGGCACGAATCGTACCTGCACCCATGTCGGAATCCCATCACTTGCTATACCGAGGTTCGGCACCCAGAAGATGCCGGACGAAGAAATCCATGCGCCGGCGGTTGGCATAGGGCGTTTCGGCAGCGCCGTGATTCGTTCCCGGCATGACCAGCATGTCGAAATCCTTGTCGGCTTTCACCAACGCATTCACAACCTGCATCGTGCTCGCCGGATCGACATTCGAATCCATCTCACCAACAACCAGCATCAGCTTCCCCTTCAGTTTGTGCGCATTGGTCGTGTTCGATTGCTCCACATAATGCGGTCCGATCGGCCAGCTCATCCACAACTCATTCCACCAGACCTTGTCCATGCGATTGTCGTGACAGCCGCAATCGGAAACGCCCACGACATAAAAATCTGGATGCGCGAGCATCCCGCACAATGTGTTCTGACCGCCTGCCGAACCACCATAAATACCCACGCCCTTCGAAATGTCCATCTCCGGATGTTTCTCCGTTGCCGCTTTGATCCACGCAATGCGATCGGGAAATCCGCCGTCGCCCAGATTCTTCCAGCACACATCATGAAACGCCTTCGAACGCCAATTCGTCCCCATGCCGTCGCACATCACGACAATGAACCCCAACTCCGCCATTTGCTGCCGCCCCAGATACGAACTGAACCGTTTGGGCACGTGATGATCGTGAGGGCCGGCGTAGATGTACTCGATGACGGGATACTTCTTCTTCGGATCAAAATTCGATGGGCGAATGATGATCCCGTGAATGTCGGTCTTCCCGTCGCGGCCCTTGGCCACGAACCGCTCGATCGGCTTCCAGCCACGCTTCGTCAGTTCGCTCGTGTCCGCCGATTCCAGATCCATGACTTTCGATCCATCCGCCTTGCGCACCACATGCACCGGCGCCAGATCCACTCGCGAATACGTATCGACGAAGTAGCGATTGTTCGGCGACCACTGCACCGCATGCGTGCCGTCGCCTTCGGTGAGCATTTTGAAGTTCGAGCCGTCAAGCGATGCTCTCGCGAAATGAACATGGTACGGGTCCTCGTTCGCATTCACGCCGACCGTCCGAAACACAACCTCTCGCTTGGTTGTGTCGATGCGATCCACGCCGCGAACATTCCAGTCGCCCTTGGTGATCGCGTTCTTCACCTTTCCGTTCTTCATGTCGATCAGATACAGGTGGTTCCATCCGCTGCGCTCGCTCATCCACACCAGTTCATTCGTCTCGTCCAGATAGCGCAGGTACAGTTTGCCCGCGTAATCGAAAAACGTCTTGCATTCCTCGTTCACAATCACCTGCGTTTCGCCACTCTCCGCATCGATCGCCACCACCCGCATCACCGTATGGCCACGCTGGTTGTACAGGAACAGGAAGCGCTTTGAATCCGGCGTCCAGTGCTCGTAGCTGACATCCCACGGATTCGCGAACAGCGCATCGCTGACCGGGATCTCCTTCCGCGACTTCACATCGAACAAATGCGGTTTCGGCTGCGGAATCGGATCGCCCGGCTTCAAATACGGGATCGTCGTCGTCTTCGGCTGAAGCTGATCACGCGGTGAAGACTCCACATACGTCACCATGCGATCCCCGCCCTTCGTCCGCCTCATCGCAATCAGCTTCTTCGAATCCGGCGACCAGTAGAACGACCGATAACCATCATCGGCGGTGCCCTCAAACGAAAGCGGATATTCGTTTCCCGATTCGCGGATCCACACATTGAAGTTGCGTACGAAGGCGGTGTATTTACCGTCTGGCGAACGTGTCCCCGGATTCTCGCCCACGCTTCCGCCCCGCTGACCACGTCGCTGCCCGAATCGGGCAGGCGGCGCCGGCGCCGGTGCAGCCGTTCGACGCTCCTCCACCAACGTCTGCTTCTCTGTGTCGAACTTCCAGGACTTATCCGAAGTTCCAAAACCGATTGTCGATCCGTCAATCCGGATCTCTTCAAACGGCAACCGCTCCGCATCCACCCTGCGCCCCAACTGCTTCGCCAGCAGCTCCGCCACCTTCCCATGATCGAACGCCGCTCCCTTCTTCCCCGCCTCCGCATCCACCATCACAAACTGCCTCCGCCCTCCGCCCAAATCATCGCGGAACCAGAACCGGCTGCCGCCCGTCCAGTTCGCCTGCACAGCCCCATGCGCCAGCGCATCCGCATACTTCCCACGCAGCTCCATCGCACGCCGATAATCCTCGGCCGTACCCTGAGCAAGGACCAATGAGGGAAGCAATAACACGAACCAGAACGGAAGCAGTTTCATAAATGAGATTCCGGCGGAGAATACAATCGCATTCACTTTATGACATCGCCGCGCCAAGTTCAGACTCGCTCTTGACCCAATCTCTCGAACCCGCTATTCCCACGCCGATCTTCACGGGAGTAAGTCTGTGCCCCGGCCGTATTGCCAACGAATCGTGCTCACGCTCGCCCTCGGAATCCTGCTGCTCGCCGGCGGGTCCGGATGCGTCGAACGCCGGTTCGTCGTGCAGACCAACGTCCCCGGCGCACTCGTCACCGTGAACAACCAGCCTGCCGGGCCCAGCCCCGCCGATGTCCGCTGGGATTACACCGGCTATTACGAATTCCGCGCCGTCGCCCAGAACCACGAACCGCTCATCGAACGCGTTCGCATCCGCCCCAAATGGTACGAATACCCCGGCCTCGACTTCTTCTTCGAAGCCATCTGGCCCTTCCACATCGAAGACGTCCGACGCATCAATCTCGAACTGCGCCCCTCACGCGACGTCGACACCAACGAACTCCTCAACTCCGCCAACGACCTCCGCGAACTCGGCCAGAACCTCCCGCAGCCAAAGTATCCATAAATTCATTTGTGAACAAAAATACAAATTCTTCTCGACGTCCTCAAATTTTTTCGAGGACTCCGCCACTGGCTGCACGCGCTCGTGCCGGAATCCTCGTAAGTGAATCACTGCACTCGGAATTTCCTATTTTGTGGAAAAATGTTCAGTTTATCGAAAATGTTCATTTCCTCGAGCTTTTTTCCATTCGCTGCCAATCTGGCAGGCGAGTTCGCCAACTTCGCCAACTCAAAACACACCCCCCCTTGGCGAAGAGACATTGACGAGCTGATATAATGTACATTTGTTTTTTATGAGCCGTCTACGATCAGCTTTCACGCTCGTCGCGGGATTCCGACCCGTCCTCAGCGCTCGTCGAAGGCTTCATCTTCATTCCGAATTCGGAATTCCGCAATCCGAAGTCCCCAACTTGCCGGATTTGGCGCCGAAATCGCCGGGAAGTCGCCAAAAATCGATCCGGAAAGGGTCAAAATCTGGTCAAAATCCGCCCTAAACCGCTCCAAAACGTGCTCGTCGCGGGTTCGACGGAATAGGTTTTCCGGCCTGACGGGCCGGTTCTGTCAGCCCAAGGCGAGACGCGAAGCGGCGATGCCCTGGGTCACGAGCCACCCATCTTCGGCCCTGAAAGGGCCCTGAAAGGGCAGGGCTTTCAAGGTGGATTGCTCTGTTGTTTTCGAGTTTCGAGGAGTCGTTGGGTGGAGCAGGTGACGCCGTTTTGATATGGCGATTTCCGCGTGGGCGGCTTCTTGGGTCCGCGTTGGGATTTTTGATAGCGTT
>JBGSJI010000110.1:0-28666 GCA_041742055.1 Limnoglobus sp.
CCATACGAAACAGTTCTTTATTTTCGTCGAAAAGTCGGCGCGGCAGCAGCGCGGACAGCCCGTGCCCACCCGTTTCAAGGCGTAAACCGAGTTTACGGGCAATCGCCGAGCAGGCGGAGTAGTCTCTTGTGGCGTAGAGCAAGGCGTTGAATTTAAGTTTGGCGTAAAAACAGAGCCACTCCTCCATCGAATAATCCTTTACGTTTGACGGCTCCCGGATTACGCCCGCGAATTTAAAACCGGGATTCATCCTGAATTCTCCGATTCGAAGCGGTTCTGCTTCTCCTGCAAAAGGCGGCCACTCCCCGTCTTCGCCCGGGTGAAGAAAAAAGAACCCGAGACGTTCGGCAAGGTCGTACACCCCGTTCAGTAACCCCTTGGCTGTTCCTGCGGCGAGAAGAATTTCTTTTTGTGTAACTCTTAAGACAAATCCGTCCGGGTGTATTTTCTTGAGAAATGAAGGGTTGTTTTGGGGTTTGGCATTCGACCAGAGTATCCGTAGTTGGAACGTATCTTTTTGCGAAGTGAAGGCTGAAGCCGTACACGATACGCGGATGCGCGTTAACAAACGGATAATTTCCGAAACGGCATAATTAAAACAAGCGGATTTTTTGTCGCCGGCATAAAATATCTTTATTTCCGTGTGTAACCGCACCTGTTCCATAAAAAGCGCTGAAATGTTATTTTTCCGAATAATTTACTACTTTCAACCGGTCGGGCGAAACGCCCGGAACGGTAACGACGAACCTGACCGGGCTCTTCCCAATCCTGACCCGGTGGACACCGTCTTTAAGCCGGTAAGAAACGGAGACGAATTTATTGTTCACCGGCACTTCAAAATAATTTTCCCCTTCTTCTTCAAAAGCACCAAGCAAAACATCAATGCTTTTCAATGGTTCCTGGTCTACGTACTGCATCGTCTTGCACAGGGGGATTATTCCGCCCTCTCTTATGTAGATAGGCATCGTTTCCAGGTCAACCGCCACATCGAACCACCCGGGACCGCTTATCCTTTTGTGCGTCCACCAGTCGGTCCAGACCCCTTTCGGCAGATAGACCTTTCTGCGGCCGGTTTCATCGAAAACGGGGGCCACCAGGATGTCCCTGCCAAACAGGTACTGGTCAGCTATCGCGGCTGCGGTAGGGTCATCCTGAAATTCTATTACCAAGGCGCGCATCATCGGCAGGGACTGTTTCACGCATTCCGCCGCAGACCTGTAAATGTAAGGCATCAGGCGGTAGCGAAGGTTCAGATACTTTTTGCAGATGCGCTGGGTCTCGCGGTCGAATTTATAAATCTCCCGGTCGCCTACCCCGTGAATGCGTGAATGCGAGTTGAAAAGACCAAACTGCATCCAACGCGCGAGCAAAATCCCGTTTGTTTCAGTGGAAAAACCACCGATGTCCTGGCTCCAGAATTGAAAACCGCTTAACCCAAAAGAAAGACCGCCGCAAAGTTGCGGAAAGAGGTTATAAAAGTTGGGGGTGTTGTCCCCGCCCCAGTGCAACGGATAGCGCTGGTTTCCCGCCCAGGCGGAACGGGACCAGACGATGCCTTCCCCGGTCTCCGCGCGGGTAACTTCAAAAACGGCTTTATTGTAAAGAAGGGGGTAAAGATTGTGCATGTCCTTGCCGGGCGTGCCGTCATGGTAGATCCCGTCCGAAGGCGCCGATTCGCCGAAATCGGTCTTGATTACCTTGACCCGGAGCCGAAAAAGACGCCGCAGGTAGTTCTGATACACTTTTATTGCCTTAGGATTAGTAAAATCGATACAGCCGATGACTGTTTCCTTCGGGAAAAAAGAAAAAAACATTTTGTACATCCGGCCGTTCTTATCTTTAACGAAACCGTCGACCACCTTCAGGTCTTCGAAGTATCTGCTTCCCGCCGGAACGTACGGTAATTGCCAGAGACTGATTTTAACGCCCATTCCGGCCATTTTTGTGATGTAGGCCGCCGTATCCGGAAACCGGTCTTGGCCAAATTCCAGGTCGCAATACCAATCCTTTTTGAACCAATTGGTATCCAGGTGCAGGACGTCGAAAGGAATTTTGTTCTCCCGCATCTTGCAGGCAACTTCCAGGGTCTCTTCGGCGGAACCATAACTGACTTTACTCTGCCAGAACCCGAAGGACCACTTCGGCGGTAGGCTTCCCTTGCCGGTGATGTCGGTATACTGCGAAAGTATCTCCTTGATACTCCCAAAAATCAGATAGTAATCAAGGAATTCATCTTGAACCGCCACCTGAACATCTGTGGCGCTGCGCGAACCCACCCAGTAAGTCAGGCAGGAAGTGTGGTTGAAAAACAGTCCGTAACCTTTGTTGCTTATGTAGAAAGGGATGTTTTTGTATGCCCTGGGGGTTATTACACCCAGGGCGTCCGCCATATCCAAGTCAATCGTCTGCCCCCTCTTGTCAAGACCGAGGAAATGTTCGCCGAAACCGTATATTTTTTCGTCGGGAGCAAGGTCAAAGTTCTCAACGGCCACTGTTTCTTTTTCGTCGAAATCGCGGCAGACTCCGGTATTTAGCGAATCCCACTGGTTGAATGAGTTTTTTTCTGTTCCACCCACGCCGCAAAACTTATTACCTTTTCGGTCGGTAACCAGAATCCGGAACGGTTCCAGCGTAACCGTCATTCTTATTGCGGACGTGGTCAGACTGACCGATGATTGGTCTTCTTTAACTTTCAAAACGGACGGTCCCTTGAAATTCCCGGTAACCAGCAAGGTGTCGTGCCTGTGTACCCGGTCTTTTTCAAAATACCTGACACGCACGATTCGGTCGGTCAGAAAATCGAACCGCAGGCTTCCTTTCTGTGTTTCCTTATAACGGCTGATTTTTATTTTCCCGGAGTCGACCTGCGGCTGCAGAGTCAGCTTCGCCGTTGTTTTAAGCGTAAGTGAAAAAGCATTCTTTCCTGACACCTCCGCTTTTTCCACGCTCATCCTAAAAAATCGGTTTTCCTCAAGCAGTGTTCGTGTCTTTGTCATTATAAACCTCCGATTCAGATCTTACCGTACTTTAACCCGCAGTCAATGTAGTGGATGACATTCTCCTGAATTTTCTTATCCAGGGGTGTGGTTAGGGGCATGGCGGTGGGACAAAGGACGAAGGGACCATTGGTTGCACCTTCTTCAATTGCTTTTCGGACCGCCTCCTTCACGTCATTTTTGGTGCCGATTTCAAACAGCCGTTCTTCAATGTTGCCGAAGAGGGTTATCTTGTTGTCTAAAACTTTTCTTGCCTCGGCCAGCGTTACGTCTCCGTCCGGCGGCGGTTCCAGCGGGTCGGTGGCGTCTATCCCCATTTCCAGGAAAGAAGCGAGCACTTTCCTGATTTTCCCGTGAGCATGCACCCGTACTCTGGCGCCGTATTTATGGAAAAGCGCTATCAACTCCCGGTCGTAGGGGGTAACCAGCTTATCAAATGTTGCCGGAGACAGATAGGGCGGAGTGGCATATTCCGGCCCAACGATGCGGTAAAGCGTAACTGCCCCATTCTCCAAAAGGTGCCGGGCGTAATCTAAAATCCTTTCCTGAAAAAAATCCAGCAATCGGAAAACAAGCGAAGGGTTGTCGGTATAAATCATTAAGAATCGGCTGAAACCGAAGATACCCACGGTTAAACAGAGGGCATCCGGAAAATCTCCCATGACGATTCCGGTCTCTCCCAGTTTTTTGTCCAATTCAAAAAAGGAATCCACCGGCGGCTGATAAGGAATATAAGGAAGGGAGATGATTTTTTCCGCGTCCGTTTCGGACTTGCAGAATTCTTCCAGTTCCCAGCCGGTGTGGACATTGTCATCCTGCCGGACCAGATTGAAGATTTCGCCTTTTGGGGTTTTGATTGTAGTTTTGGTAAAGGTTGAAACTCCTTCCCGCCAGGTGTTTACATGGATAATATCCGGGGTAACCTCTCCTAAAAACAGAACCGGCTTATCGCCAATTGGGCTCCAGAAATAGAACCGGTCGGTCTTTCCTTCTGCATACTTAAGTATCGCCTCATATTCCGGGTGGTTGTGAATCCAGGAGTCGTACAAACCGTCAAATTCATATAAAGAAACGCCTATCCGGTCCGGTTTCTCTCCCTGTAGCGTCTTTAATAATCTTTCCCGGGAAGTCATTTTGTCCACGCATCCTCCGTCATTTCTTGCGGTCATTATTTTTAATTAATTTTCACCGTAATTATAGCATAATTACCTTGTATTGCAAAAGTATTATAAAAGTCTTGACAAAGTATTATAGTTTAGGTATAATTGAAAATATGAAAATAAAGAACGTATCTGCAAAACACTTGTATCAGCAGATTTACCTTTCCTTAAAAAAACAGATAGAACAGGGTAAAATGGTTAACGGCAGGATTATTCCTTCCGAATATGAATTGGCCGGTGAATTTGGGGCCAGCCGGGTGACGATCAGGCGAGCCTTGCTGAAACTTCAGGAAGAAAAATATCTCATCAGAAAGAGAGGATACGGCACAGAAATATCATACCATCCGGAACCAAGAAAAGATGAAAAATCGATTGCAGTAATGCTAGTGGATATAACCAGGCCTTTTTTTGCGGGAATTTTGAAAGGAATCCAGGATAAACTCGACTGGGAGGGTTATAATCTGATTCTTTGCGATACCGAAAACCTATCCGGAAAAGAGCGCGAGTATCTTTCGAAACATAAAAATTCGGTAGCCGGTTTTATTATCGCTCCTGCTACCGGCAATCAGAATCACGCTTATTACGGAGAGTTACTGGAAAAGAAGATTCCATTCGTCTTCGTCGACCGTTACATACCTGAATTTAACGTTGATACGGTATTTTCCGACAATATGCAAGGCGGTTACTTGGTTACAAAACATCTACTGAATTTGGGTCATAAAAAAATCGCCGTTTTGAGCGAATTGGAAGCCACCTCTCTAATAGACAGGATTGAGGGATATAAAAAAGCCCTGCTGGAATACGGCCTTTCCCCGGCAGAAAACCTTGTTTTCTGCGGAAAGGAAAGGGGTTTTCTGGCCGGATATCATCTTATTAAAGAGGTGATTGAAAGCCGGCCGGAAGTTACCGCGGCTTTCTGCCTTAATGATGACATCGGCTGGGGTGCCTTAAAACAGCTCGCCGAAATGAAAATCAAGGTTCCGGAGAATTTTTCCGTATCGGGCTTCGACAACCTGGATTTCGCTTCCAACCTCCATCCGTCTTTGACAACGGTCAACCAATCAAATTACCAGATGGGTGAAAAAGCGGTCGAAATTCTGTTGGGACGAATAACCGGAAAACTGACGGGTAAGAAAGAGACGGTCTCCCTGCCGGTGGAACTGGTCGTACGGGAGTCAACCGGGAAAATAAGGTTAAAAACTTTTCCGAAAATAGAATTAACCCAAGGAGAAGAATCATGCGTAGCGTTGTAGCAATGCTGTTGCTGGTGCTGAGTTTCAGCAGTTATCTCTCGGGAGCAGATTATAAGTCGAGTCGCAGCGGTGACTGGAATGACCCGGTAACCTGGAACGGCGCCGGCGTTCCCCAGAGCGGGGACAATTTCGTAATCGAGCAGGACCATAAGGTTGTCGTGGCCAAAGGTACGCCGCCCATTACCATCGGTTTTAAAGAAGGGACCGTTAAAAAAGGCGGGGTTTTGGAAATAGATTATTCTGCAAACGGCAACAAACAGGTAAACATGGCAATTGACTCCGGCGGAAACCTGACCATAGACGGAGGTATTTTCATAAACCGGGGAAACCCCGGTGGGGAGAAAAATCCCGGAGCGCTTAACAAAATATATACCGATGTGCCGGAAAATTCAAAGAACGCCAGCGTTTTGTTTAAACAAATAGGTAGAGGCAAACTTCGCTATGTCTCCCTGGAAGCTCTCGGTCAAAATACTCCTGAAAAATACGGCGTTTCCGTATATTACTGCGGCGGTTCGGAAAACGAACCGGCGCTGGAGATGGACCGGTGCGTCGTTTCGGGGGGCTATTATGGTTTGGGCGTGTTTATGTCAAACCACGTCAGGGTAAGCAACTGTCTTTTTCAGGAATGTACCTACAACATTTTTTTACATGACGCCGCTAATCTGGAAATAAGCGACTGCACTTTAAAGAACGCCACTGCCCACATCTTTGCAAGCGGTTCCCAACTGGGATTGAGCGATTCGACAATCAAAAACTGCGTTTTCGAAAAAGCGGCCGCTTACGCCCTCTTTATCAGCCATGATTTTTCGAATACCGTAATTTCGGACGCAAAGTTTTTTAACAACGCCATTGACATTTATCACGCGAGCGGCGCCAGGGTGGAATTGCGAAACTCCGACTTTAAAACCTGCCCCGTAGACAACCCCGCCAAAGGCGGCGTTATCAGTAAGAGCCACGGCGGCAACGATGTAGATATTATCTACATCATCGGAACTTATTACATACCCAAGGGTGGTCCGGTGGTCTGGGGAGGCGGCCAGCCTTTCTGGAAAGAGGGTAAACCGCATTCTAGCGTCAACGTAAAATTCAGCCCGGTCGGCTCGAAACTGGTGGTACCCAACGGCGCCTCCCTGTCCGTAATTGGAACTCCAGAAAAACGTTCCCGGATGGATATTGAAAAAGGAAGCCGCACCTGGACACTTTCCAAAATAGGGTATATGAAAGCAAGTTATACTGATATAGCGAACTGTATTTTAGACCCGGCCGGCCAGATAGAAACGGAAAACTCAACTATTATTGAAGGTGAAACAACGGACGAATGACAAAAAAATGAAGAAAAAATATTGGAACGCATTATTTTTAACGGCGGCCATCCTTCTGTTGGTCGTAAAAGCCGAATCTGCAACTATTAACATTACCAGCGCCAAAACCGGAAATATATTCACCTATGGCGAAGAGGTAAGGCTTACGGTCACGGTTAAAGATTATCCCGGAGAAGGAACGGGAACAATTCTGAGATGCCGCGTTACCGATTATTACGGTACGTCCGTAAAAGACGAATCAGCGGTCGTAAAACTAAAAGAAAACCGGGAGATGGTTAAAGAAATTAGGTTCCAGCCGGAGAAGAAAGGCATATTTTATATCTCCTGCGAATTGCTTTCCGGTAAAGACGTTCTGGCGGAGAAAAAATCCACCTGCGGCGTTATTCCGTTGCCACCGCCGGCGAACTTTGACCCGGATTCCCCTTTTGGCATCTATTCCTGGCTGGAGCGGGACGACCCGCTCTTCGAACTTTACGAAAAGATAGGCATCAAGTGGCTAAGGGTAGACTGGCCCTGGAATTTTGCCGAGAATGAAGGTAAGGGTAAATACGTCTGGGCGTATTTTGACGATTTTGTGGCCAAGGCGGCAAAATATCATTTGAATATCATGGCCGGCGTGGAATGCCCTCCGAAATGGGCAAATGGCACCGGTGCTGGAAACACTCCGCCCAAGAACCTGCAGGATTGGGCCGATTTCCTGGCCGTATCGGTCAGGCGTTACAAAAACAGCGTTAACGACTGGGAATTGGTTAATGAAGTGAACCTGATCGATTTCTGGACCGGCTCGGTGGAAACTTACACGGAGATGCTTAAATTATGCTATCAGGCCGCCAAGAAAGAAGACCCCGACTGCGTAATTCACCTGGGTAGCTTAAGCATGCCGGTTCAGACATCGATTCTGGATGCCCAGCGGGATGAGAATTATGACATCTGGAACCCGTTTCTGGACGGAGTGCTAAAGAACGGAGGCGGTGATTATTTTGATGCGTTCGCCATCCACACCGGCAACAATTTAGAGGGGCCAACGGAAGGCGCGAAAATCGGTCAGACGATGAAAAAACACGGGTACGATAAACCCCTTTGGATGACCGAAATGGCAAATTATCCGTCCGGACCAGACACTAAAGCGGATAACGAATTAAGGACCAAGCTGACTGTTATCTTTTTGGGTGAAGGAATAAGCAAGATTTTCTGGTTTCTCGGGATAGACTTTCCTGAGGACAATTCCGCAGCACGGTTAAATGAGATCGGAATACTCTACCGGGACCTGACGCCAAAGTCGTCTTACTTAAGTTACGCGGCTCTGATTTCCGAACTTGACGGCGCCCGGCCGGTCTCCCGCCTGAAATTGGGGGAAGGTTTTACCGGCTACTATTTTGAAAAAGGGGGCAAACCGATTTCCGTGTTATGGTCAAATAAAGGCAGCCAGAAACTGAACCTGACCGTTGCCGGTAAAGTTGAAGTTGTTGACATTATGGGCAACCCAACCACCCTTCAGCCGAAAAACGGAATCTTGACTCTGGACCTGAACGAGAGCCCGGTTTATCTGCATGCCAAACCGGAGGGTATCCTTGCACAGCCGATTATCAAAGTGAGGCCATACCTGTTTAAACTATCGGAAAAACCGGCGATTTTGGTGAGCATCGACAACCGCACGAAAAAAGCGCTGAACGGCAGCGTCAGCCTTTCGGTTCCGAAAGACTGGGTAATTAAACCTGTCCGCGGTGTACTGGAACAGTTAAACCCGTCCGGGGAAACCTCGCTGAAGTTTACGGTTGAAAGCGGCGCGATTATTCCGGATGCCTGGTACACAATCGGGGCCACTTTAATTACGGACAAGGGCATTACTTACAGCAGCGAGGAAAAGATGGGATTTTTGACCTGTGCAAAAACATCCGCTGCGCCGAAAATAGACGGCAGTCTTGGAGCGGAATGGGATAAAACCGCTCCGGTCCGGCTGGAACAGGCAATCCAGGTCAAAGAGATTAAAGACTGGCGCGGCCGGAGTGATTTAAGCGCTGTTATCCATACCATTTGGGACGAGAATAATTTTTACCTGGCCGGAAAAGTGTACGACAATAAATTTGTGCAGAATGAAACCGGAGACCGCACTTGGGCCGGAGACAGTATCCAGTTTGCCGTAGACCCTGAACCGGATTCTCCGAACAGCCGCGGCCGGGTTTTTACCCTTGCTCTGACTCCGAAAGGTCCCCAACTATGGGAAAATTTTCCTGACCAGGCGTTTGGCGCGGCCCAGGGACGGCTGGTGGATAAAGCCCGGGTAAGCGTAAAGAACGATCCGGACGGGTGGACCTGCGAAGCCGCCATTCCGTTGAATGAACTCTCGCTGACTTTGGTGCCGGGAAAAATAATCGGTTTTTCGGCCCTGGTGAACGACAACGACGGTCAGGGCCGGCGGGGTTGGTTAGAATGGGCCGGCGGAATCGGATATTGCGAGGGTTCACGTCTGTATGAAGATTTGATATTTGTTGAACCATAAAAAAGGCATACAGAAAGGAGGTGGTGAAGGAGAAAAATAGTTGTCTTGTCCGCATAAGGCGGATGCTGTAATGTAGGGGTCGGATTCATCCGATCCGAAGCTGGTTCGATAAAAAAGTTCCTTAAGAAAGATGTAAAAATGGAGGATGAAATGAAGAAAAGAGGATTTACGCTGATTGAGCTTCTGGTGGTCATCGCCATCATCGCCATCCTCATCGGCCTCCTGCTCCCCGCCGTGCAGAAGGTCCGTGAGGCCGCCGCGCGAGCCAAGTGCACCAACAACCTCAAACAGATCGGCCTCGCCATTCACAACTATCAGGACGTGAATCTCAAACTCCCCTACGCCACCATCGACAAACAGCCGAACGAAACCGTCTCCACTTGGGTCACCGGCCTCAACCTGATTCTCCCCTATCTCGAACAGGACGCCGTCGCGAAGCGCTGGGACAAGAACCAACCCCGGAACAGCACCGTCGATACCGATGGCGACGGCTTCACCAACGCTCAACTCCAGCAGATGCTCATCCCCACCTTCACCTGCCCCTCGATGAATCCGCCGACCGGTGCGCTCGGTGGAGCGGAGAATCGCGCGTACTGCAGTTACTTGCTCTCTGCCGGTACTCCGAATGTCACGCAGCTCCACTATCCGCCGTCCACGGGGGAAGTGCAGTTCGACGGCGCGTGCATTCCCCTCAAGCGTGATATCAACGGCCGCCTCTCGGTGAACCTGCTGAGCATCACCGACGGCACGTCGAACACCTTCCTCGCCGGCGAGACCGACTTCAAACCCCGCGGCGTGCCGTCTTCGGAATACGGCGGAGTCTGGGCCTATGGCTACATCGGTTATGCCTGGGGCAGCACCTTCCACCCGTTCAACAAACATAACAACACTTCGACCGTTTACGGCGCGTTCCGCAGCGAACACACCGGCGGCGGAAACTTCCTCTTCGGGGACGGCTCCGTTCGCTTCATCCGCGACTCCATCAATCGTGTGGAGAACACGGTCAACGTCTATCAGGCACTCTCGACCCGTTCCGGCGGGGAAATCGTCACCAACGAATAAGGGAGGCCTTCCATGATTCGAATGATGTTCCTGCTCGCTGTCCTGATGATGTCAGGTTGCTCTCCGGAACCTGTCACACCGCCGGCCGAGCAACCGCTCACGCTCACGGAGTGGGAGCAACTGCCCCCGGAGAAAAAGTTCAATGCGGAATCGTACGAGCGACTCAAGCTCGGCGAACCGAAATTTCAGGATGAAAAAACGTGGGATCGCTTCTACCGTACCACCGTCCTGACCGGCCAGAAAAAAGTGAATACAGGGCAAACCCGATAAAATCTTGACGAAATCTCAGACTTCCGAAGTCCGGTTTCGACTTCGGAAGTCGAACGATCGAAGAAACTCAAAACCACAACACTGACGTTTCTAAGGAGTTCCACCATGCGATTCTTACTGAGCGGACTTTTGACCGGCCTCTTGACCGCGAGCGCTCTGGCGCACTTCGTCTACGTCGTGCCCTCGACTAATGGACAAACGATCACAGTAGTCATGAGCGAAGATCTCGAAGCCGACGAGGCGGTTTCGATTGAAAAAATCAGCGGCCTGAAACTCACTGCCCGCACCGCCGACGGCAAGGAGTCCCCCGTCGCCACGAAGGTGGACAAACACGCCCTCATCGCCCGCGTTCCCGAACACGCGAAACTCCTCTACGGAGACGTCACTTATGGACTGCTCTCCCGTGCCAACACCAAGCCCGCGCTGCTGGTCTACCATCCGAAGGCGATTCTCTCCGGATGCGATGAAAAAGCCGCGAATCTCGGTGCAAAAGCCGTGATCGAAATCAGCACCCGCACCACCAATGGCAAGACCGCCCTCCGCGTCACCAGCGCCGGCAAACCCGTCGCCGATACGGAAGTCAACGTCCTGCTCCCCGACGGCGAACGGAAAAAACTTAAGACCAATGCGGATGGCCTGACCGAAGCCGTCAGCGCCAAAGGCCGCTACGCCGCCTGGGTGCGCCATCTGGAACCCAAGGCGGGGATGCACGACGGCAAACCGTACGAAGAGATCCGCCACTACGCCACGCTCGTCGTCGATCTCAAATAACCACAACTTCTTCCAACCGAACTTCAAACTCAGGAATCCCAATCATGAAACTTCGAATGGCCTGCCTCCTGCTCCTGGCACTGCCCGCGTTCACGTTCGCCAAAGAACCCGCACCATGGCCCGCGATGCCGACCGCCGTCTCGAGCCTCGGCGCCATCGCCTGCGACGGCTACCTCTACGTCTACGGCGGACATGCGGGCAAGACTCACAGCTACGACACCAAGGCCGTCATCGGCACCTTCCATCGCCTCAAACTCGACGGCGGAAAAGTCTGGGAAACGCTTCCCGGCGGGCCGATCCTTCAAGGAATGAACCTCGCCACCCATGGCGGAAAGGTTTATCGCGTGGGCGGAATGCAACCGCGCAACGAACCCGGCACGCCGTCGGACAATCATTCCGTTGCGGAAGCGGCGGTCTTCGATCCTCAGACGAAAAAATGGACCGCTCTGCCCGACCTGCCGGAAGGCCGATCGTCGCATGATGTGGTCGTGCTGAAGGATCATCTCTATGTGGTGGGCGGATGGACCCAGAAGGGCCGCGGCGAAAAGTCGGTCTGGCTTGATACCGCACTCAGTCTCGATCTCACGGCGAAGAATGCTCAGTGGCAGGCGATCAAGCAGCCGTTCCAGCGCCGTGCCCTCACCGCCGCTGCCGTCGGCACCAAGCTCTACGTCATCGGTGGGCTGGATGCGAGCGCTAATGCGCTCAACCGCGTGGATGTCTACGACACCGCCACGAAGCAATGGACCACCGGCCCGGACATCCCGGGCGGCCGCGTTGGCTTCTCACCCGCCGCCACAACGGTGAACGGCCGGCTGATCCTCAATACGTTCGAGGCAGCGGTCTATCGCCTTTCGGAAGCTGGCGACGCCTGGGAGAAGGTTGGCACATCGCAGACGAAGCGGATGGTGGCCCGTCTGGTGCCGTATGGTTCGAATGTGATTCTGGTCGGCGGCGCGAGCCGCAACGGCAACATCGCGGATCTTGAGCTGCTGAAGCAGTAATAAAGGGGACGCAGCTCATTTTCAAAACAAAGGGGACGCAGCTCATTTTCGCATCGAAAATGAGCTGCGTCCCCTTTTCTTTCTCCGCAAAACTGCCCTTCTTGCCAAGCTAAAAGAAGCAGAGGCAAAAGCGCGTGCGCAATGCGATAAAGATCTTCCGAAATGATACCGTCGTTCAAAATAATTGCAACTATTGAACAATCGAATTCTATATCGGTTGCAACGGCAATATCGAGTGCCGGCGCGGCGAGGCATTATTCACCATGCTATCTCTCCGGTGCTAGAGAGCACGGTGGGCTCCCAATAAGGGATCGCCGTATCGGCCCTGCGACCGCTTTGACTGTTGGAATGTATGGCTTTCGACCAACTTATATAACAGAGGTGTCGCACATGATTCATCAGGATATCCTTAGTTTGATGGATGAGATTCTTCGACTTCAAAAAAAAAGGTGCTTTCTGGTTATCGCGATTTATTTGCCAAGTTCCTGTGTCGATACGGTTAAGGAATCGTTGACTAAAGACTCGATTCGGCCTCACTCTGTCGGCAGGTATTGCAACGTGCCTATATATGAATTAGATGCAATGAAACTCCATGATGAGTGGGACATTCAGGAGCATGGTATTGCATATTATGGTATTATTAATATGGACAGTGTTGATTAGCGCGTCCTGTGCAATTATTCTGTCCAGTCGTTCGCTCTGCGATTTCCAGACGAAACCGTATCCGGTCCCGGGCAGGGAAAGGAATCGTCATCCGGCTTGTCCCCGCACTGCAAGCTGACGTAATTGTCGAAACACGGGTTCCGTTGATAACTCGGATTCGGAAATCCTTGACAAACCGTCGTATTCAATCCCGAATTCAACCAGTAGTACCAATACGTGCGGCACTGTGTGCAGAGGCTCGTATCGGCCCTCACCGGCTGGACGACGAGTGCCACGGCCAAGAGTGCGATTGCCATGCCCGCCGTCACGACGGTGAACGGCCGGCTGATCCTCAATACGTTCGAGGCGGCGGTTTATCGCCTTTCGGAATCCGGCGACGCCTGGGAGAAGGTTGGCACATCGCAGACGAAGCGGATGGTGGCCCGTCTGGTGCCGTATGGTTCGAATGCGATTCTGGTCGGCGGCGCGAGCCGCAACGGCAACATCGCGGATCTGGAGCTGCTGAAGCAGTAATAAAGGGGACTGGCACCTTTTTAATTGGCTGATTTTTCAGGACCGCAGCCCGCAACAACCGGACTGCGGTTTTGTTTGATATGAATTCACCCCACTGATACGACACCGTCAATTCCTACGAATGAGAAATAACGGACTGTAACGGAATTCTAGACTTGTTGGCTTGAATATGAGATTCGTTCGCGACAGATTTCACGTTGGTTACAGACTGTGACCGGGATACTTTTGACAAGACTCCTTCCAATAACGGTGTCATGAGTTTGAGCCTTTTCATCTGAATCACGAAATTCCAAAATGGTTCGAGTTTCTTCCAACCGCCCGCATAGAAAAAATGCTTGATCTGATGTTTCATACTGCCGTGAAAAAGACTGCTTCTGACAATTGATCCCCAGCGGTAAAACTGCTCATACGCACGGTCATATCCTACTTTTAGTCCTTCCGCCGTTACTTGCTTTGGCTGAAATACGACATGTCGCGTGTCATAGAGATCCCAATTGTGCGTCAAGAGGCGTCCGGATCGTGAAATGCTTTCGTAGAAACCAGTGCTCGGATAGGGAGTTGCAATATGGAAGGTTGCAGTCGTTATTCCGCTTTCAATCGCCCATGACACTGTTCTGTCATAAACATCCGATGTATCTCCATCTAACCCGAAAACAAAACTTCCATTGATCATGATTCCCAGTTGATGGAGTCGATCAATCGCTTTTCGATAGTCGCTACCGAGATTCTGTTTCTTATTACTCAGTTCCAGATTCCGTGGATCGAGACTTTCAAATCCGACGAAGATGCTGCGCAATCCCGCCTCTGCAGCAACTTCGATGAGATCGCCATTCAAAATGGAATCTACAGTGGCGGCACCCTGAAAGATTCGACCCATGCCGCGCATTCCGAGGAATAGTTCCCGGGCAAAGCGTTTATCCCCTAACAAGTGGTCATCCAGGAAGTAAAGGTGACGGCCTGGAAGACGGTCAATTTCTGCCAATGCTTCGTCGACACGCTGTGTATAAAACGTTTTCCCGCCTTGAAAGAACGCATCCTTGTAGCAGAAATCGCAGTGGAAAGGGCATCCGCGCGTCACGACGATCGAATTCGGTACCAGATAGAGCTCGCGTTTGATCAGGTCCCGCCGTATCGGGGGAATGCCTTGAAGGGTTCTGATACTGGAAGAGTAGACAGGTTTCGTCGTCCCATTCCTGTAGTCCACGAGAAACTTCGGGAACGATTCTTCAGCAGGGCCCAGAAAAATGGTATCCGCATGTGCCGCCGCTTCCTGAGGGAGCGAGGTGACATGCAGTCCCCCAAGGATGACATACACGCCTTTTGCCCGGTAGTGATCAGCAATTGCATACGCGCGATATGCGTTTGTAATGTACACTTGTATTGCAACGACGTCAGGCGTATCAGAAGTATCGAGGTGTTGAACATGCTGATCGACAATTTCAGCCTCATCATCTGAGCTGAGATATCCCGCTAAAGTTGCTAAACCCAATGGCGGAAACAAGGAATATTTGATCGGTCTCCAATAGGCGCTTTCCGCTTCCGTGAGTGACGGGAGGATGAACTTGATCTTCATGATAAGGATCGCAAATCGCGTGTGTTGCCGGCCTGTTGCGAATGACATACCGGTCAAATGTGATCAGTACTCAAGATTACACTCTCCGGAGCGCGGTACAACAACAAAGTCATACGAAGGAACAAACCTAACTACCCAAGACAATCTGGCAGCCATCCTTGAGTACTATAAAGGGGACTGGCACCTTTTTGATTGGCAGATTTTTGAATGACCTCCGAAGTCGGACTTCGGAGGTCGTCGTCCCAAAACGACAGGAACTTGGCCAGTTCCCAGACCGACTTCAACCCACAAACAGGCAACGCAACCGGCCCTTCTGCCTGTTTCATACGTTCTCCAACCGCGGTCATCTCCTCAGCGATCACGCTCGTTCGGTCGATCCGTTCACCGTCCAATCACGAGCGAATCCCGGATTTCGGAATACGGGTTGAAGAATTCTTCTGGCTGACAGCTGTTCACTGATCACTGATCACTGATTGCTGATAGCTGTCAGCTGTCAGCTGAATTTGACGTAAACCCTTGCGGCGCATAGGCGCTTCCGAAATTTTGGCGTCTTTCCACCGTAGGGTGTGGCAGTGTCGGTGGAAAGACGAGTCCGCGTTTGAATATCTCCGCCAAGCCCATGAGCAGCCGGTGGCGGAGTCCTCGAGCGGGTTACCGTTCGGAGATGACGATCTGGGGGCTGCGCAGGTTGCTGCGGGAACCGGGTGTCGCCATCGCCCGCAGTTCGTTGAGGATGGTGGTTTGCAGTACGGTTTCGATCTCGTTGAGAACGCGGGCGGCGGGCATGCCGTCGATGACGCGATGGTCGAAGTGGAGTCGGACTTCGAGGCTGCCGTCGTCTCCGAGGAGGCCGTAGTTGAGGGTGAAGGGAACGGGTGCGATGAGGTTTTTGCAGGTGGCGCCGGCGGAGGCGGTGGTGCTGATGCCGAAGGTTCCGAAGTGTCGGACGCGGTGTCGGCCGGAGACCTGGGAGGCGTACCACCAGCCGAGTTTTCGAAAGGGCTGGGGGACGCGCATGAAGCGGAGGAGCTTGCGGAAGTCGCGGACGTCTTCGACGGGCGTGTTGCGCCAGCGGATGAGGGCTTCCTGAAGCTGGTCGAGGGGTTGGGTGTCGGGGCGGTTGAGCTGTCCGAAGAGGACGGCGGGTTCGCCGTCGAGTTCGCGTTCGATGGCGATGGATGCGAGGCTGGCTTCGGTTTCGTAGAAGTGAGGCCAGGGGAAGGGGAGGTAGGCGCGGCGGAGTTCGGGTCGTTGTGCGGCGACAGTGGCGAAGGCTTTGGCGAAGAGCGCGACCCACGAGGGCGGATTATCGAGGGCGTGGCGTGCTTCGACGACGGCGGCGAGGTGCATGCGGGATTCGATGGTGATGATCGGCATGTGACGGCACGCGGCCATCAGTTCCGCGATCATGCGACGCGGGAGGGAGAGCGAACGCCATTGTCCGGGCACGCGAGCCATAAGTTACTCAGTCACGATTCTTGTTTCGTTTGCCAGTTGTTTCAGTTCGTCGACAATCTCGGTGCAGAGGACTTCTTCGAGTCGCGCGAGCGTTTGCGCGGCGGGCAGTCCATCATAGACGCGGTGGTCGAAGTCGAGGCGGACATCCATTCGTCCGGCATCATCAAGCGGACCAAAACTTAGTGTATTGGTGAGCAGCGAGGCCATGCCCACCGTGGTGGCCTGTGCAGATGCGACCGAACTGATGGCGAAGGTTCCGAAGTTCTGCGCTTTGAGCCGGCCGGAGCGATAGAGGGCATTGCGCCAGAGCAGCCGGCGTACGAGCCGGGGCAAGCGTGTGATGCGGATGGTGCGGTTCAACTCGAACACCTCATCGATCGGCTGATTCTTGAATCGATCCAGATCGCGCATCAGTTCGAGAACGGATTGATCCTGCGGATTCTTGAAGACGGCGAACATAACCATCGGTTCGCCCTGGAAGATTCGCTCGACAGCGATCAGGGCGACACTTTCGTTGCATTCGTACAGATGCGGCCAGGGGAACGAAAAGTACGCTCGGCGCAGTTCGGGGCGTTCCTGCGAGATCCGGGCGAACGCTTTGGCGAACAGCATAGTCCAGCTCGGTGTCGGCAGCGACTGCCGCCGTGCATCCACGACCGGTTGCAACTGCATCCTCCGCATAATCGCCACGAGCGGCATTTTGCTCGCGAAGTGCATGAAATCGGCGAAAAACCGCCTCGGTATGGAGAGCGGGACGCGCCGACCAGTGCATTCGATCCGCGGGGGGAGTACCATTGCATCCTCCTGAAGCTTCCGCCACTATCGTACGCCCTCGCGATTGGCACAACCCGAAACTCTTCGCGGATCGGTCGAGTCTGCCATCTTCGGTACCGGTTGTAGCGGAGATGGGAATTTCGAGGTCAGTTCCTATCACACCTTCATGCCGACATTGCTCTTCGATATCGATGGCACACTGATCCGCACCGGAGGCGCAGGCAAAGCCGCCATGGAGGCGGCGCTTGCGGATGCGTTCGGCATTCACGAAATTCAGGATGTCGTGCCGTACAGCGGGCGTACCGATCCCGCGATCGGCCACGATCTGCTTCGCGTTCACGGCATCGAGCGAACGCCAGCGAATTTTCAGCGATTGCAGGAGTCGTATCTATCGCATCTGGGTCCGTGTCTGAAAGCGATCCCGGGAACGGTACTGCCCGGCATCGTGCAGCTGCTGGACCAACTCCGAGCTGGTCGTCGGCGTCTGGGGCTACTCACCGGCAACGGACATGTGGGAGCGCGGACCAAGCTCTCGCACTTCGGGCTTTGGGATTATTTTGAATTCGGCGCATTCGGCGATGAGCATCACGACCGGAACGATCTCGCCCGTTCGGCCCGAATACTCATTGAATCGCGGCACGGCGAGGACGCGACGCGCGAGATCTGGGTGATCGGCGATACGCCGCTGGACGTGGCGTGTGCGCAGGCGATTGGCGCGCGTTCGATCGCGGTGGCGACGGGATGGCACACCTACGAAGAGCTCAACAAAACCGGGGCGGATCTCGTGCTGAACGATCTGAGTCAGTGGCACGATCTTCCACCCCACTGGTTCCACTAAACCCCCAATGCGACATGCCAAGCGCTTCGGTACCCGACTTTCTTCCCTCACGGCACGGTCTGCCGTTTCACAATTATTTTCCGGGCGATTCTCCCGTAATGACGATCCCGACACCGTTTGGCGCAATCCCAATCGGCAATGCGAGCGGCGGACTGTGCGGCGGAATGATCTTCACGGTGATGGATCTGTTCGCGCGGCAACAACCGCCGCCACCGAGCGCCACATCCGATGTATTCGCTTATCTTTCGCGACGCCTCATCGACAGTTTCAACCTACCGTTCGGCTTCCTCAAGTATTACGATTGGCAGCGCCGTCCGCTGGCGTCGCGATCGCTGGCGGGGATCGTGGTTCAGGAAGGGCTGACGTATCTGAGCGTCGTCCGGGAATGGCCGAAGATCCGTGCGCTGCTCGATGCGCAACAACTGGCACCGCTCGGGCTGGTAAAAGCGCACTCGTTCAACCCGATGGAACTCGGGCAGAACCATCAGGTTCTCGCTTACGCCTACGATCTGAATGAAGAATCGGGTGACGTGATGATTCGCGTATACGATCCGAATTTCAAGAATGATGACGACGTGTCGCTGTTCATGAACCTGAACAACCCGCTCGATGGCTGTCCGATCTTCCACTATTTCGAGGGTGAAGTCGTTCGCGGGATCTTCCTCACGGACTATTCGCCTCCGGTGCAGCCGCCGGAGTTCCGGAGCCTGGAAGAACTGTGAACGCCACCGTCGCGGCCCTCCCTCCCGATCCGGCGGCCACCACCGGAATCTCGCGAATCGCTTCCAGTGGAACGAACCGCGGCGGCGCAATCGGCCAATAGCGTTCGATCCACGACCAGGGCACTTCCGTCTGACCGTTCACGATCACCGGATTCCAAGCAATCACGATCGGCCCACCCTTCGGCGGCAGGTCGTACAGATTCCAGAAGCAGCAACACACCCGTGCATTCGGTAGCACCATCTTGAGGTTCGCACCTACTTCTCGCTGGCGAGTCAGGATGAGCGGTGCGCTCCCCGCCTCTGCTTCGATGGCGCGGCCGATCGCGCGATAATCCACACGCAGCGGATACAGGCCGTCCGTGCGATTCAAAAAGTACGTCGTCTGAACGGTCCGCGTGATTACGTAGCTCAGTGCAAGCGCGATCACCACTGCAAGAAAGCCACGAACGGCCGAAGTATTCGGTTCGAGATGCGACTTGCGGGCGAAGAGCCACAGCGGCACCGCCAGCGCGAACGGCATCAGCCAGCGCTCGTGGAAGCGATCCCAGCCGTTGATGACGATCAGTCCGAACATCATGACGAAGGAAGTGAACAGAAATCGACCGAGCAATCGTGTCAGAACGTCCGGTGATCGTTCTTGATGTTCATCCGCCTTTGGTTGTGCCGACCGATACATCACGGCCAACGTCAGTGCGATGGGTCCCACGGTCAGCAGACTGTTGAGAATCAGTTCCTTCAAGCCGATGGCGGTGCGTGAGAAATATCCAAGCTGAACCTCGCGTAGTTTCGATACTTTCAGCAGCAGATCATTGCGGATGATCTCGCGATGCTCGTACATCCAGTACAGATGCGGAGAGACGAGAACGAGAAAAATGCCGACCGTCAGCAGCATGCGCAGGTCAAGTACGCGTCGCCGGACTTCGGGCAGGCTCACGGCAGCGAGGATCAGAGCGCCCAGAAACAGCGCGAAGTTGTATTTCGCCATCAAACCGACGGCACAGGCGGCCCCCAGACCGAGATAATCCCGTGTTCGGCCGTATTGCACGATTCGGAAGACCAGATGCAGACACGCCGCCGATGCGAGAAAGAGCAGGATCGAGTGTGTGAGATAGGTGAGCGAGTGCCAGGTCAGCGACGGGATCAGCACCACGGAATAAGTAGCGAACCGGGCCATGCGCGAATCGGGGATGAGCGTACGCGAGGCGGAGTGCAGAGACAAGACGGTCAGGGCGAGGATGAGCGTGCGGACGATGGTGAGCGCGAGCGCACCGGGCCCGACGAATGCAAAAGTCAGGGTACAGAGCCAGCTGTAGAGCGGAGGCTGTTCGCTGTAGCCCCAGACGAGTTGCTGACCGAAGAGAATCAGGTCCGATTCGTCGGGTTCGATGCTGGTGGCGTAGTTCATTCGCAGGAGAGCGAAAACGCCCAGAATCAGAACGACGGGGACCGCAATCGACCGACTCGCATTCCTCATAACGAGTTTGAGCGAGCGAATTGATTGACGGACCGATAACCAGTGATTAACAATCGACATCGCGCACCCGGACCTCGAAGAACCGGGGCTATAAACAGGTTCGGCAATTCCATCAAGCTCAGACTTTCAGCATTCCGACTTGTCTGGCGTAAGCGAAGACGCCGCCCGCCTCGATGATCGGAGCCACTTCGCCAAGGCTGGCGAGCGTCCACGATTCGCCGGTGGACTTGTTGAGTAGCTCGCTTTTCGTCAGATCCACTATCAACTCGTCACCGGTGCAGATCGTATCAATCAATCGTGTGGCACATTCGATCGGGATGAGGTACGCGCCGTTGACACAGTTGCGGTAGAAAATCCGGGCGTAGAATTCCGCGATCACGCACTGGATACCCGCTGCCGCCAGCGCGATCGGTGCATGCTCGCGGCTGGACCCGCACCCGAAGTTTTTTCCGCCGATGATGATGCGATACGGAGACACGAATTCGTCCTCCGGACCGTGAAAAGGCACATGACCCTTCGGCAATCCCCGCCCTTCCTTCGGAACGCCTGCGAGGGCGAATTTTCCGAACATTTTGTATTCCGCCGGAATCGAGGGGTTGTAGGTCAGATACTCGGCTGGGATAATCTGATCGGTGTCGATATTGTCACCGAGAACATAAGCTTTGCCTTCAATAATCGTTTGCATGCTCACTACTCGCAGGTCGAACAAAACTCGCAGCGGGTCAACGAGTCGGTAAGTCATTCTAGTGGGTGCCGCCCACTTGTGCCCCTCTTTCGAGGATCGTGATGTCGCAAACGCTCAGTCCACGGATTGCGGTTTACACCGGCACCTTCGACCCCGTTCATCTGGGCCATCTGGACGCCATCGCCCGCGGCAGCCGCCTGTTCGACCGGCTCATCGTCGGCGTTGGGATCAATCCGGACAAATCCACCTACTTCACACTCGATGAACGGGCCGAGCTTCTTCACGATGTCTGTGCGCCATTCGGGAATGTCGAGATTCACAAATTCGAAGGGCTGGCGGTGCGGTTCGTACGGCAGGTCGGGGCGCAGATCATGCTCCGAGGCCTGCGAACGCTTTCGGATATGGAATATGAATTCACGATGTCGCTCATGAATGCGAATCTCGATCCTGAGATCGAGACGGTCTTTCTGATGGCGAAGGAAGAATACTCGCACGTGAGCAGTTCGCTGTTGCGCCAGATCGCGACGCTCGGCGGCGACCTTTCCAAGTTTTTGCCGGAGCGGGTGCGCGACGCACTCACGCACAAAGTGCGGACTCGAAAATCCGGTTGAATAGGTTACGTTCAACTTCGACTTTGCAAAGCCTTCTGTCCGTGGATCTGGCGGAGGCGGTTGGCCGCCTGCCACAGTTTGGGATCGAGTTGCAGGAAATCGACGAGATGCGCCGTCGTGAGGCCAAGGCATTCGGCGGCGGTGCTCACTTGCGCCTGTGTGGCGTGCAGGACATCGAGAATGAGGCCAGCGGTCGGCCAGAACCTCGGATCTTTTTTTAAGAAGGTGAGCCGGCCGTCCGCAAATGCGCTCGCCCAGTCCGGGTGATTCCTCACAATCTCCGGATCGGGAACGATCGGCTCCCGCAATTCCAGGAACAGCGCCGCATACAATCGGCCAAGCGCCTTCGCCTTGTTCTCATGCTGCGACCGGCTTTCCTCCGCAATGACGATCACGCCGGTGGGGATGTGCCGCAGTCGCACCGCCGATGACGTTTTATTCCGCTTCTGGCCCCCAGGGCCGCTCGCGCGATACGTATCGACCTCGCACTGCGCGAGCCGTTCTGCATCACTCAATTGAGTCCAGGTCGATCGCGAAGGCATTTCCCGTCTCCCGGCAGGCGTTCGGCATCCGTACAATCGAAGAACGAATGCTTCTCTCACCTGCGTGCGAGGTCCACGATGTCAACACCAGCGGAATCGACTCCACAACCGGCCGAATTCAAATCCGATCAGCACGAATTCAGCGATGAACACAATCGCATCATCAGCGGTCTGGCGGATTCGATGCGCGTGGTTGCAACACTGATGCAACTGCTCGGCCTCGCGTTCGCGATTTTCTTCGCGTTTCAATTGCTCCATACGCTACGGAATCGCGAGAACTTTTTCCCGGCGATTGGCCTCGGCGCATCTATGCTCCTCTGCCTCTCGTTTGGATTCTGGACCTCCGGAGCCGCTGCTTCGTTCCGCAAAATCGTCGAAACGAAGAACGAGGACCTCTGGCACCTGATGAAGGCGCTCAAGAATCTCCACAGCATGTACGCCACCATGCGAGCCATCGTCTACATGGGGCTTCTCATGGCCGTCATCGGAATCGCCATGGCGATCGTCTCGTACTTCAAAGTGGGCGACTGACCCCTCAGGCCGTTCGTATGGATTATCAGGTCCAGCTGCAGACGTTTCACGGACCGCTCGACCTCCTCCTCTATCTGGTCAAGCGGAACGAGGTGGATATCCACGATATCCCCATCTCCACCGTGACCGAGCAGTTTCTTTCGTTTCTGAATGCGGTGGAGTTTCTGGACATCGAGCTGGTCGGCGACTTTCTGGTGATGGCCGCGACCCTGATGGAGATCAAGGTTCGCGGTTTGCTGCCGAGCGAAGTCAAAGCGGATGAAGAGGACGAGCCGGATCCGCGCCGGCAGCTCGTCAAGCAACTGCTTGAGTACCGCCGATTCAAGGACGCCGCCGCCGCGCTCGAACAGAAGGCGGAGAGCCACGGCACGCGCGTCGCCCGCATCGCACCATTGGAGCCTACTTCGCCCGGTACCGCGCCCATCCGCGCCGTCGAACTCTGGGATCTCGTCAGCGCCTTCGCACGACTCATGCGGGAAACGCAGGGCCTTCAGCCGAAGACCATCACGATCGACGATACACCGCAGGAAGTTTACGAGCGGCAGATTGTGGAACAGGTCCGCAGCGGTCAGCGCGTCAATTTCCGCGACGTCTTCACGCCGCCGTGGACGCGTTCGAAACTGATCGGGCTCTTCCTCGCGATTCTGGAGCTGATCAAGCGCCGCGAGATCGCGCTGGAACAGGCGGAACCGTTCGGCGAAATCTGGCTGCTCGCGGATGTACCGATCGAACCGACGACCGCAGCGTGAACCTCTCCCGGGAGAACGTGATGATACCCGACCCTTCGCGCCGGCAGGCGCTGGCGTTCCTCGGCGGCGAAGTGCTCGCTGCGTCCTCCGCCTTCGCTCAACCGAAAAAGAAACCCATCAAGATCGGCCAGATCGGCGTTGCGCACGCGCATGCGAGCAAGCTCAGCGCCTATCGGCAGTCGGCGGATTACGAAGTCGTGGGGATCGTCGAACCCGATGAGAAATTGCGGGCGGCGGCGCAGAAGCAAGCCGCCTTCCGCGATCTCAACTGGATGACCCGCGACGAACTCCTGAAGATAGAAGGGTTGCAGGCGGTCCTGATCGAAACGCGTGTGCGGGACTTGCTCAATCAGACCGAAGCGTGTGTGAATGCGGGCATGCACGTGCACATCGACAAGCCCGCCGGCGAATCGCTCCAGCAGTTCCGCCGCATCCACGAGACCGCCGCACGCAACAAGCGCATCGTCCAGATGGGATACATGTACCGCTACAATCCGGGCGTCGTACTGCTTCGCGAATTTCTCTCCAACGGCTGGCTGGGCGAGATTTTCGAAGTGCATGCTGTCATGAGCAAAGTGATCGGTGCGGGCGAACGCAGGAATCTGGCGGAGTATCGAGGCGGACTGATGTTCGAACTCGGCTGCCATGTGCTCGATCTGGTGATCGGCGTGCTGGGGAAACCGGATTCGGTGACCGCGTTCAACAAACACTCGGCGCCAATCAACGACGGACTGCTGGACAACATGCTCGCTGTGCTCAGCTATCCGCGGGCAACGGCCACGGTGAAATCCTCAGCCTTGGAAGTCGAAGGTTTCAGCCGGCGGCATCTGGTGGTGTGCGGCACGGAAGGAACCTTCGAGATTCAACCGCTCGACAATCCCAAAGTCCGCCTCTCGCTGGCAAAAGCGCAAGGGAAGTACAAAAAGGGAACGCAGGAGATCACGCTGCCGAAGTATTCGCGGTATATCGATGACGCCGCCGACATGGCGCGTGCGATCCGGGGCGAACAGGCCTTCGCCTTCACCGCAAAGCACGACCTCGCTGTTCAGGAATCGCTGCTTCGTGCGTGCGTGCTGCCGCTCGATCGCTGAACCGATTTCTCAATCGCTTTGATCAGCCGCGATGCCAGCTCCGCTCGTGGGATTTTCGCGTAGCTGCTTCCGGCACCGACGTACGCCCACTCGCGCATCCCCTCCAGCGTGTTCGCCACCATCAGATCCGCCCCCGAATGCGCTCGCGACGCCTCCGCGATCGACACCAACTCCGCATCCGAGACATCCACCTCGAGTTTGAACTTCACAAGAAAACCCCGATAGTCCCACTCCTTCCGGTAGCGATCGATCAGCTTCGGCGCCGGCGTCAGACGCAGCCAGAGGTCCGGATGATGGCCCTTGATCTTCGCTGCGGAGACGTCGACGAACTCGCCATCGATTCGCGCAAAGGTGCCAACCACGTGATAATCGTTCACGGCGGCGGCATGAATCACCGCATCGAATGTCGAATCGTTCAGCGCAGTTTCGATCGCGGATTGCAGCTCTTCGAATGTCCGGTACGAGAAAATCCGCATTCGCGAGGAAGTGCTGATGTCCGCTAGCGCTTCCGGATGCGAAGTGATCAGCGTGACCTGATGGCCGCAGGCGTGGGCGTGGGCGGCGATGATCGCACCGGTTCGCCCGGAAAAGATATTGGTGATGCACCGCACGCGATCGATCGGCGTTTGCGTATTGCCGGCCGTGATCAGGATGTTCATAGCCATTGTGGTTGTGAGGTGAAGAAATCCAACTCCCACCCGTTTCGGTAAACGGTTACAATCAGCATAGCAAACGGAGTGTTTATTCATGGCGATCGAGGTGCCGTGCCGCTGCGGGACCGAGCTGCGGATCGAGTCGGGGCGTTCCATCGTCTGCCCGACCTGCGGCCGCGAGCATATCGTTCATCGCGAACACCGCGGCCTGCTCGTCGCCATGGCCGTCGCGGCAGCGTTCGCCATCCTCTCCGTCGGCTTGCTCGGCGCTCTCATCGGCATATCGCGCACCGCCAGCGCACCGCAAGTCGTGATGGTGGAACCCGAGCCGCAACCGGAACCAAAAGCTGAACCGCCCGCTCCCGTTTTCGTCGATCCGATCCCCGAACTCCCCGCCCCTCCGCCTGCGCCCATCGAACAACCTCCGCCAGCGCAGCCGATGCCCCAACCGGTCGCACCTCCACCCCCGCCCCCTATGCCAAGAGTACCAAGAGGCGGGCAGCTCGAAGCGAAGATCGAACCCGCCGGCCGCTACCGCGTCGGCGAGACCATCCGCCAGGAAGTCCGCATCGTACGAAAATCGAAATACGAGATCGCCAGCCTCCCCTACGAGCAAAGTGCGGACTACCGCCTGATTTCCCAACTCCTGATCACGGCGATTCGAGACGACGGTTCGATGGTGGTCACGCAGACAATCGAATCCGGCAAACTCGAATCAGTCGATGCTCAGACGCGGGGTTCGCTTTCGGATGCGCTGGCGAAAGCGAAAGGCAAGCAGTTCGAGCTGATCGTCGAGGCGAACGGCGCCATCCGCAGCGTGAGCGGAATCGATCAGCAGTTTCAGCTGGAAGAACGAGCCAACGCCGACCAGACGAAGACCTTACGCGTTTGGTCGCTGCTCGACCGCGATGCGTGGCGCGAACTGGCGGCGCTCACGTTCTTTCAGCCCACGGAACCGCTGAAACTCAAAGCCACGTGGCGGCGACCGTTCGAGCACGACTGGGGCTCGCTCGGCCGCTGGACCGGTCAAACGACTTATCAGGCGGTCGGCAAGCAAGCCGGCAGGGCGGGGCAGGAAAAGATCGCGTTCCAGCATTCGCTGACGTACCAGCGAGCCAAGGAGGCGGAGGCGTCGCTGCCGTTTCGCGTCGCGCAGATCGACTTCCGACCCGGCAACGCCGGCGGGGCGATCCTGTACGATCCGCTCACGCAGCGCTCGACGATGGCAGACGAGTGGTTTCAGGTCCGCGGTTCGCTTCTGGTCAATCTGGAAGGAATCACAGCCACGATCGCGATGGAGGAACAGCAGGTCTTCCGCCTCGTCATCGGCCAGCCCCTTCAGCAGGAACTGACCGGCCAACCCCCCGCAATCCCCAAAGGGAAATAAGCCCTCGCATGAATTCGGAGTGGCGTGAAGGGACAAATGATTCCGCCGCCGCTGCGCACGCTCGTGGCGGAGTCGTTCAAACGCTGACTCGTCTTTCCACCGACACTGCCACACCCTACGGTGGAACCGTGCCATATTTTCGGAAGCGCCTATGCGCCGTAAGCACTTACGTCAATTCAGCCGTTCGCATTCAGCCATCTGTAGTCAGTATTTCCATTCCGCTTCTCGCATTGTAATTTCCACATTCCCTTTTTCGCCGGATTCGGTTCCGCAAAGTCCCGTAATCGGTCGGAAATGGTGCCGAAATGGGTCAAAACGGGGTCAAAATCCACACCAAACCGCGCCGATCGTGAGGCACCGGGCGGCGGTGTGCTGAGATTGGCTCATTCGAGCGGGGCCATGTCCTTCGAGTTGCGGGGCCTCAAGCCGGCAGTTATCGATGGCGGGATGCCTCTGTTGTCCAGACTCTGAAGATCTGCCACGAAGCGGGCGTGAAAGAGATCACCTTCGGGAAGTAAGACACACTAAATTTGGCGCTGCAATCAATCAGGTCATCTGATACAAGCCTTTCAATTAGCCCGACGATCCGTGAAGTTTTGGGACGTTCGTGCCGGTGGGGTTGGCAATTGCGGCGCAAGGAGGTGCCTAGTGCGTTTCGTGGCAACCACAGTTTTGGTCGCGTTGCTGAATGTCGGCTGTACCGGTACCCACGGTGGTGGCGGTTTGAGTGTCGGGAAAGCCACAGGGGCCTTCGGCTCTCAAAACGAACAGGTGGTTATCGTCCTCTTGGCGGACGGGTGCAGTGGGAGCAGTGCCGCCGCATTTCCGGGTCGGAACTCGGGCGAGTTGCACGCGAAGGACGGCCGCGAGATCCCATGGTCGTGCCGGACGCGCGACGGGCAGAGCGGCCGGGCTACGATCGATGGCGTTGATTTCGACCTCGCGAAAGGGTGCGTGTTCCTCGTCTCCACGAAGGACAAGAAGACAACGGTCCGGCAACTCCACCGCGACATCTCCGGACTGACCCACATGAGTCCAATGAATCTCGAACAGGATTTCGACGAATGGGCCAAGGCCGATCCCGAGATCAGGGAATTTGTCCAGGCCGACGAAGCTCGATAGCACAAAGGCCCTACCGGACAGGCGGGTTTGAACCTCACACCAGTTCGTACGTGACGAAAGGAATGGCTTATGTGGATCTGTCTCACTGCGCTACTTGCCTGTGCCGATCCAGGTCCGTCCGGTGCCAGGGCGGCCTTCGACCGAATGGAACAGCAAATACTAAAATGCAAGTCGCTCCAAGTTGAACTGCAAGCAAGCACCATGGTCGACAAGAAGCCCGTCACACCGAAGGGCCGCTTGCTCATCGCCCCAGGAAACAAACTACGGTTCGAACTCGAATGCATCGTGTCGGACAAAACGGAGAAGATCCATATCGTGTCCGACGGCATCAATGAACAGATGATCTACGGAGGCGGTTGGTCTGGTATCGCTCAAAACACGAAGAAGGATTTGGGAAAGACTGCATTCATTACCCTGTCCCGGTCTGGGATTCTCACGGCCATTTCGCTGTGCGTTGCGTACACGCCGGGCGTACCGACGGCACCGGATATCCCCGAGCAGAAAGGCGAATTCGACCCCGAGAAGATCTTCCCAATCTCCGGACTCAAGTTCGGCAAGAAGGAGACGGTCGCGGGGGTCGAGGCGCAGGCGATCCAATACCAGATCGCCTCCCGTTTTCTCCTGGAGCCAATCGCGGCCACGGTGTGGGTGGACGTAAAGACGAACCTGCCAGTCAAGCGAGTCGTTATCCTCAAGCATGTGATAGAGACTCTGACGATCACGGAGTTCTACACCAAAGCCGTGGTGGATGGGCTGTTCGACGAGAAAAAATTCGAACTGCCGAAGTGATCCAACCTCACGACTAGATGACCGTTTCACAAGTTCGCCGCCAGTGACGTGAGTTTGCGTTTGTAGGGTCGTGGCGGGTAGAGTTTGCGAACCCAGAGCGACGGGCGCATTCCGAATCCTGCCCGACCGCGTCGTTGCTGTCGTCGCGTCTGG
>JBGSJI010000111.1:0-5731 GCA_041742055.1 Limnoglobus sp.
GCGTCGGTCATTTTCTTTGAAAATGACCGACGCTCTCACTGCGAAGGTATTGCTTGGTTCGCGACCCAGGGCATCGCCGCTTCGCGTCTCGCCCTGGGCTGACAGAACCGGCCCGTCAGGCCGGGAAAACCCGTTCCGTCGGAGACCCGCGACGAGCGCGTTTTGGGAGCGGTTTTGTGGCGGTTTTTGACCCGATATTGGCCAACTTTTGACCCATTTCGGGCCGATTTCCGGCAATTTGTGGCCGGTTTTGGCGCCATTTCCGCCAAGTTGCGGATGAAATGCGGGCGAATGCGGGGAGACCTGCGGTCGGAGGTTTCGTCGGCTCTGAGACCCGCGACGTCTAAAGCATTGCCGAGCAAAGTTGTGTCTTCGGCTCCGGAGGAGCCAACGAATGTAGCCACGGGTGAGAGAGCGGAATTGTCTTCGTCTTCGGCTCCGGAGGAGCCAACGAATGTAGCCACGGGTGAGCGAGCGGAATTGTCTTCGTCTTCGGCTCCGGAGGAGCCAACGAATGTAGCCACGGGTGAGCGAGCGAAGCGAGCGTAACCCGTGGAAACGAACCCCAACAACACTTTTGGAACTGCCCCGGCAGGGGCAGCGGAACGTTTCCGGACTCGGTTGCTCTGCCCCTCCGGGGCAGCTCAGATATAAAAACGTACACTCATTCCACGGGCTACGCTGCGACCGACTTCGCCGGTCTTGCTGACCCGTGGCTACAACGGTTGGCTCCTCCGGAGCCGGAAAACGGGGTGCGTCCGCTGCGTCCAGACCCTACTACGGTCATATGGCGATAACGTAGTGCGAATTGAAGAAAACGGACGACGAACAACTCCAAGAATCGAACCGCGACGAGCGCGGGTTGTCTCCCTTGCTCACGCTGCGGGCTTGTGACAGCTCACGGCTGACGGCTCATTAAAAACAAATGTACATTATATCAGCTCGTCAATGTCTCTTCGCCAAGAGGTGTGTGTTTTGAGTTGGCGAAGTTGGCGAACTCGCCTGCCAGATTGGCAGCGAATGTGGAAAAGCACTTGAAAATGAACACTTTCCATAAACTGAACATTTTTCCACAAAAACGGAATTTCTGAGAAGAGCAGCATGGAAATGAACTGGCGGAGCGGGTGGAATCACCTTCCGGTTGACAGGGTTTGGCGAGACGGTATGTTGAGGCGGAAAATTCGCGCTCCCAGGAAGGGTTGGCACCATGTCCGCGCCCCAGGACCAGCGGTCACGGCTTGCGCTGGAAGCGCTTGAACACCGTGATTTGCTGTCGAGCACTCCGATTACCGAATCGTTTCGGTCTTCCACGACAACCGGTTTACCGACGGGTTGGGCGCAATGGAGCTCGGATGGTTCGCGTGCGTTTGAGGTCAGCAGTTTAGCGGGATTGGGCGATTCGGGGCGACTGGAGACGTCGGGCCGGTCGAACGTGAGCGGGCGGAGTTGGCTGAGTGCGGTACAGCCGGCGGATCTGGACGTGACGGCTTCGATTCTGCTCACTTCGGTGACTCCGGTTGAACTTCTTGTTCGCGGTCAAAATCTCTCCGGTTCGACGGCGACGTATTATGCGGCGAGCATTGTTCGCGGTGGCGAGGTGCAATTGCTGCGTGTCGTGAACGGACAGACGACGACGCTTGCGAGGGTCAAATCGGTTGAGTGGGTGAGTAATCAGTGGGTGACGGTTACTCTGCGGGCGGAAGGGGACCAACTCCAGGTTCAGGTTCACCGCAGCGATACGAATCAGTATCTGGGATTCGATGGGAAGTGGTCGCGTGATGCGCGGGCGGCGATCGCGACGACGGACGGGAGTATTCGCAATTCCGGGCTGGTGGGATTCACGCGTCCGGCACGAACAGCGGATACGATTGCGCTTGATAACCTTCGCGTGGTCCCGCTGGCGACGGTGACAGCGGCACGTGACGTTCTCTTCGAAGATCGATTTGATCAGAATCGGCCGGGGACATTGTCGTCGAGCTGGGGACAGTTCACAGCTGCTCCGGCGGGCACGTTTACGATCGGAACCGAGACGGATGCGACCCTTCGGATCACCACGCCGAGTTCCGTGGTCACGCGGTTGTGGCAGAACCGTACGCTGCCTTCGAATGTGCAGGTTTCGTCGTCGATCTATGTGGACTCACTGATTCCAGTGACGGTGGCCGCACGGGGTACGAGCCTGCACGGCACGTCGCCGTCGTACTACGGGTTGACGATCCGACGCGGGCTGGACGTCAGTCTGGTGGCGATGGTGAACAATCGCGAAACCGTGCTTGGAACTTTGAAGTCGCGGGAGTACGTGAGCGGGGTGTGGGTTCAGGCTGAAATCACGGTGGTGGGAAATCAACTGCGGGCTCAGGTGTTTCGTTCGGATACGGGGCAGTATCTGAGATCGGACGGGAACTGGAGCCTATCGCCGACGTGGGCGATGAGTGTTACGGATACGAAGATCACGAGCGGTGAGCGTGTGGGGTTGGTTCGTGGAGCCGGACCGGCGGGGACTTTGATCTTTGATAATTTCATCGTAACCGCGGCGCCGACAAGCTTGACGAGTGCGGAACCGATCCCGACCGGACTGGACAAGACGGGTACGCCACTGGTCACGACGCCGGAAGACCGCGTGCCATCGCCCATCACGCAGCCGATGGTTCCTCCGCCGAGCGCACCGGCGACGAATCCTGCGCTGCCGCAGGTGCCACGGAAGTTCTCGCATATCCGGGTCGCGAATCTGGCCTATCACGGAACACCTTTTGGCGCATTCGAAACGAATCTTCTGCGAACCGGTGTCGATCTGGTCGTGCCGAATGCGACGTTCCTGGACACGATCGAGCAGGTCGCACCGACCACGCCGCAGTTCGTATACACGAATGTTTCGAATATCTATCTGGGTTTGTACACGGATTGGCTGGATTATGCGGACCGGAATCGTGTCAGCCGCGAGTCCGCGTTTTATCACGTGACGACGCCGACGCCGTTCATTGGTCTGAGTGCGTCGAGTGTCGAAGTGAATAAGTTCTGGGGCTTCTTCCGCGGAACGGATGCAAGCTGGCAGAATATCACCAGCAACGCCCGGCAGGCGAATACGACCTTCCGACTCGGCGATCTCAACCAGTCCGTCGCGATTGGCTTGCCGGAGAAGTTTCGCGAACTGAATTTCGATTTGCAGTCGGGTGCGGGGAGCGGATGGCGCGGCGTGTATGAGTATGTTTCGGCGGTGGACGCCAACGGCAAACCGACGCGCTGGAGCACGCTGACGACGATCACCAACACCACGGCCGGCATGATTCGCGACGGGCAGGTGACGTTTGATCCGCCACGCGATTGGGTGACCGCGAGCCTGAACGGCACCGCTCGAATGTTTTACCTGCGTGTGCGGACTACAGGATCGGGTACTGCTCCGCTGGTGAATACGATCACGGGCCGCGATTACACGAATTTCCTGGGAGCACAACGCGGCGGAGTTGTGCCGGCGTTTGACTCGGTGGCGGATGCGGATCGCGATGGCTACCTCAACGATCGCGAGTGGGCGAACCGCCGGCCCGGCTTCAATGCCCGCTTTGTCTACGAAAGCCGTGTGTTCTATCCGTCATACGGGCCGAACCGTTTCGCCACGAACGTCGCGAACCCGGCCTTTCAGGCGTGGGCGGTGGACTATCACATCCGGGCGATCAAGGCGCAACCGCTGGCGGATGGATTCTTCGTGGATAACTCGATTGGCAAGCTTGCGATCGATCCGAACTCGATTCAGGAATCGTTCACGAATTATGCAAACGATTACGGCCAACTGTTGGGGATCATCAATCAGCGGCTTGGGACGGGCAAGTGGCTGCTCGCCAATACTGCGGGTGCCGGCACGGCTGCGGAACCGATCGCCCGCGCGGGTGTTTCCTTCCTTGAAGAGTTCGCACTCCGGCCCGTCAGCGCGAACCATGTGCAGGTGGATGACCTCGCGGCGATGCTGAAATACCGACGGCAGCTTTCCGGCGGAACCGCCTACGAGATTCTCGACAGCCTGCCGCAGGGGCTTGACGCACTCGATTCGCGCGTGCAGATCGCGACACTCGCCTTCTACTATCTCGTCGCCGATCCGAATCTGTCCATGCTGATGATCAACGGTGGAAACGAGCCGAATACGGCCTGGAACCGGCATTGGATCGAAGCGATTCGCTTCAATGTTGGTCGGCCCATTGGCGATCATCGTGTGTTGGCTCAAGGGGCCGATCCCTCGAATCCCGCACTCACATACAAAGTCTATCGCCGCGATTATTCCAATGCCATCGTGCTCTACAAACCGCTCTCGTACACGCGGGGCGTTAATGGCACACTCACGAATGCGTCGGCAACCACGCACATCCTCGATGGCTGGTATCGGCCTGTCAACGCCGACGGTACGCTGGGCACCGCCATCAACCGCATAACGCTGCGGAATGGCGAAGGCGCGGTCCTCGCCCGTGCATGATCCTCTGAAAGGTTGTTTTCACTTCCGGTGGTGAAGGCGCGTCCGCGCTGTAGAATGGCTCGCAAGATCATTCCCGAGTCAAAAGGAATCACCGGTGTCCGCCAATATCAGCGAGTATCTCACACAGTTCGCCCAGCACCGCGCCCAGATGATCGAACAACTCAAGCGCGTGGTCATCGGACAGAACGAAGTCATCGAGCAAATCCTCGCCGCCATCTTCACACGCGGTCACTGTCTGCTCGTCGGCGTGCCGGGGCTGGCGAAAACGCTCATGGTCAGCAGCATCGCACAGATTCTGGATATCGGGTTCAAGCGGATTCAGTTCACTCCGGACCTGATGCCTTCGGACATCACAGGAACGACTGTTCTTGAGGAACTTCCCGACGGCAAACGTCAGTTCCGCTTCGTCCAGGGACCGATTTTCGCCAGCATCGTTCTGGCGGACGAAATCAACCGAACTCCGCCCAAGACGCAAGCGGCACTGCTGCAGGCGATGCAGGAACGTGAAGTGAGTATTGGCAACGAAACGCACAAGCTCCCGGAACCGTTCTTCGTCATCGCCACTCAAAACCCGATCGAACAGGAAGGAACTTACCCGTTGCCCGAAGCGCAGATGGACCGCTTCATGTTCAATGTGAAAGTCGATTATCCGTCGGCGGAGGAAGAGCGACGGATCGTCAGCCTCACCGCCAAGGACGAGTCAGCGGAACTGACGAAGGTGCTCACGGGGAAAGCGATTCTGAATTTGCAGAAGCTGGTCCGCAGCGTGCCGGTCGGCGATTATGTCACGGAATACGTGGTGAAACTGGTGCGGGCGACTCGGCCGAAAGATCCGACCGCTCCGGAGTTCGTCCGACGGATGGTTGATTACGGTGCGGGCGTGCGGGCCGGGCAATATCTGGTGCGGGCCGGGCAGGCGTTTGCGGCGATGGATGGGCGCTTCAGTGTGGCGATTGAGGATGTGAAGAAGGCGGCGATCCCGGTCCTACGGCACCGCGTGGCGGCCAATTTTCAGGCGCAGGCAGAAGGGAAAACGAGCGACGACATTGTTGAGGAGCTTTTGAAAGTCGTGGGCGAACCGGAACCGGCGAAATACGTCGCGAGCGGCCCGAAGAAGAAGCTGTAAGAAGACCTACTAGATGACCGTTTCACAAGTTCGCCGCCAGTGACGTGAGTTTGCGTTTGTAGGGTCGTGGCGGGTAGAGTTTGCGAACCCAGAGCGACGGGCGCATTCCGAATCCTGCCCGACCGCGTCGTTGCTGTCGTCGCGTCTGG
>JBGSJI010000112.1:0-37402 GCA_041742055.1 Limnoglobus sp.
CCGGCCTGACCCGGGAGCAGGTGGTGGATTCGGTTCCAGTGGGCATCGCTGATATCATGACGGCTGAGCATGGCGAACCTCGGTAAGGAAATCCACCCGCCCGAAATCGCAAATTACCCATGTTCCGTCAATACGGCCTAGGACTAAATTCCAAGGCAAGGGTGTTGGCATAAAGCCTACGGACGAACTTAAGAGCCAGTTTGATCACATCCAGTTCACTCGTTGGTTTTCCGTCTTTAACATAAAAAGTGATTGCAAATCGCCAGTAAGCAGCCATCAGTTCGGTCATTGTGAGTTGGGTCGCAGTTGTCGGTGGCGCTGACGAATGGTGGGGTGCTGAGAGATGTTCAACAAGGAGACGGTGGTAGAGTTCCCAGCTTTCCGTGGAATCAAACGCGCCGAGGTAGCGATCCCGACCGTTAATTGTGACAACTGCGCAGTTGCGTGCTTTGTGATAACGGTATTTCGGGCTGGTTTTCCGAGGCATGGTCGGCTCCGAAAGAGGAATCCAGTACAGTACTGGATTTCTGTGGCTTTCAGTCCGCACCACCGATCGTCGACGGGTTAGCGTAACGTGCTATCGGCAAACTACTTCTGTCGAGTCGGGCTGACAGGATTCGAACCTGCGACCTCTTGGTCCCGAACCAAGCGCTCTACCAAGCTGAGCTACAGCCCGTCATAAAATGAAATACGAGATTTCCAATCCGTTTTCCAGACACAACAGAAACCGTTTGGTTCAATTTTTCGCAGAAGGTCCAAAGCTTTGATGATTCACTGGTTGCAATTTTCAGAATCGTATGTTCACTTACGTCTTTTTCGCCAGATAGAGTTAGAAGTGAAATCGGTGAGAACATCTGGTAAAAAACTTTGCCATGGTCACTAACTTTTCGATGTGACCGGATGAAAATAAGTTATAGTACTTCTACATTTCGAACATATCTTCTTTTTACGGTCAGTCGGTATGCTCAGCGCCAATGGACCACGACGTACGACCGAAATGGCCCGACTTGATCTTGCGCGCCTTAAGTCGGGTCCCGATCAACCGCTTGAAGAAACGCTTCGAAAGATTTGTGAAATCGCCTCGGAAACGCTGCAGGTGAGTCGTACGGGGATCTGGTTCTTCTCTTCGGACCGGCAAAGTCTTCGATGTGTTTGTTTGCATGATCGGGAGAATCAATCTGACTCGACAGGTATGACGCTGCAGGTCGCCCACTTTCCCGGATATTTTTCCGCACTTGAGAAACGGCGATCGATCTCAGCCGAAGTCGCGCACCACGATCCGCGAACGCACGAACTGGCGGAGTTCTATCTCAAACCATTGAACATTACTTCACTTCTTGATGCACCGATATTCCGTGATGGCGAAGTTATTGGTGTTGCGTGTCACGAACAAATCGGCCCGATCCGCGAATGGTCGAACGAGGAACGTGATTTTGCAGCGTCTGTTGCGGACCGTGTGGCATTGGTGCTCAATTCCACGGACTTGGCGGAGGCGCAGATGGTACTCCGTGATACGGACGAACTGAAACAGAATTTACATCGATTGGAAACATCCGCGCGTATCGCGGCTGAGGCGGCACACGACTTCAAAAACATACTGACCGTGATCATCGGTTTCGCTCACGAACTTGCCAGTTCAGAAATGTTGCCTCCGGCTGTGGCAGGAATGGCGAAACACATTCTGCAGGCAAGTGATCGCGGAATTCAAATGATTCAACAGATGACGGCATTCGGCCGCTCCGATGGCGAATCGCCAACGGCGTTTCACCTGGGAACATTGGTGACTCGAGTCATACCCCTTTTGGAACAGGCCCTCGGTAATCAATGGACTCTTGAAGTTCAGATACATCCCGAGACAGGGCGAGTATTCATGGTGCCACTGCAACTTGAACGGTTGCTCTCGAATCTGGTGATGAATGCCCGGGATTCAATGCCGGAAGGTGGCTCAATTCGGATTCAATGCCATACAGAACGGATCGGTCCGAACTCCCAGAGGGAAACCATCTACAATGTGTTGACTGTTGAAGATCATGGCAGCGGAATTCCCGAATCGATTCAAAATCGGATCTTCGATCCGTATTTTACGACTAAATCCCGGGAACAGGGTACCGGACTGGGATTGGCGATCGTGCAGCGAATTGTCAATCGTGCAGGCGGCATGATTCGCATGGAGAGTTCCAACGCGACGGGAACAACCTTCCGAATTTACTTGCCATTTGTAGCTCGCAATTAACAGATCGTAGGGGGATTGACTTCATCATGTCCCAATCCGGATCACGGGATTCCATCCGCAATCAGTTTCCATGGCTTGCCTTGCTCGAACGAAGTACCAAACCAATTTTTATTTTGCAAAGTTCGCGTCGAATCCGATACGTCAATCCGGCTTGGGAATCCGCAACCAAATGTTCTGCCGAGGACGCTTACGGACGTGCGTGTGTTCGATCGGGCCGGATCGATCCTTTGTTCCGCACATTCGCGCCTCCTCCACAGGCTCGTGATGGCCGACTCACCCGCATCCGGCGTGCGGCCCCGCTTGCGAAAGGCGGACCACCCTGGTGGGATCTCACCTTCATTCCGTTTCCCGATATCGAAGGTGTACAAGGTTACCTGGGAACTCTCGAGATTGTCCAACCGACTCCACCGATACCTCCGCGGAAGCAATCGCCAGCCGTTGCACAATTTCGGGAAGTCATTGCGGAACGATATCGCCAAGAACTGTTTGCCGGTGAAGAAAGTCTAATGAGAAAGCTGCGCGGGCAACTTCGACTGGCCGCTCAGACACAGGAACCGGTCTGGATCACGGGCGGGGCGGGAGCGGGAAAAGAAACGGCCGCTCGCGTGATTCATCATCATTCCGCGGTACGCGAAAAGGCGATCGTTGCCTGTGATGGTAAAGGAGTACCTGGATATCTCATCGATTCCATCTTGTTTGGAATTGGCGGAATCGCGACGGCGGGGCACGTCGGCACTCTCGTCATCAAGAACCCCGAGTGTCTGCCACGCGATGCCCAACAACGGATCTTGGACTGGCTGAAAATTGCTCCAAATCCGCCACGGCTCATCAACACGTCAAGATACAGAGCGGCTGAATGCGTAGCGTCGGGAACCCTTATCAACGAGTACGAAGCCGATTACTCGACGTTCGAAATCACAATTCCAAATCTCATCGATCGGACTGAAAGCTGGGATCAGATCGTGTCACGATTGCCTTTCAATTCCATGCCTGAGCTTATGGAGACTCTCAGACGTTGTCTTTGGCCGGGGAATATCCGCGAACTGATTGAAACATTACATGAAGCGTCAGAAGTAGCAGGCGAGAATCAGATCGGCAGTGAACATTTGCCAAGACATTACCGTGAACGCATTTTCATTTCCGAGAATCCGAAACCCCTCCCTGAAAAATCGGTTTCACTCGATCAGGTACTCGAAGAAGTTGAGAAGCGCATGATCCTAATGGCACTCAGGAAAGCGCGAGGAAATCAAACGGAAGCCGCAACGGCCCTCGGGATCGCCCGGGCACGGCTCGGGCGACGGATTGAAGCACTAGGAATTGACAAGTCGCCTACTTCTTCAACGTGATATTGTAGCAGTAAAGCGAATCGCCATTCCTGACATAGTACCGGCCGTTACTCACGACAGGGTGGGCCCAAAGTTGGCCATCTTTTTTGGGCAACTCAAATGAACCCGTTTCCCTGTATTCCTCGGGAGATGCGACTGCGAGCGCGACGACTCCATTCTGATAATGGAGATAGAGCCGATTATCGGCATAGAGAATCGAAACAGAACCCTTTCCATTACCTCCCCGACCACGTTTCCACTTGACATTTCCGGTTTTGATGTCCGCACAGAATGGCAATCCTGAATCGTCCGTATCGCCGTAAACAAATCCATTCACCTGGATCACTCCGCCGTGCTTGTTCGTCAGTTCGCGTCGGTAATAGATTTCACTGGCGGATACTGATTGACCGGACGCTTTGAGCTTGAGAAGTGAAGCACCACGCCCGTATCCAATACTACTGAATACTTGATCACCAATAATGATAGGCGTCGGGACATTCGCGGTATTGTCTCCGAGTTTTTCGTGCGTCCAGAGAACCTTGCCATCAGTGCTCACGCCGACAAGACCACCATTGAACAATTGAACATACTGCTTCATAGAACCCACCTGGGATATGACAACGGAAGAATAGCCCGCCTCCTTTTTGCGCGTGGCGATCGGGCATTTCCAGATCGTCTTCCCTGTCTTCTTGTCCAAAGCCACCATCGTCGCTTCTTTCCCCCCCGGCGTCACAATGAGTTGTTCGCCATCAACTAATGGAGATTCACAATAGTTCCAACCACCCTTACTACCACCAAAATCGGTCATGAGATTCTTCTTCCAGACCACCTTGCCATCGGAGTCGATGCAGACAAGATCTCCTTGTTGACCAAGAGCATAAATACGTTCGCCTTCAACGGTCGGAGTGCAACCCAGACTTCCACCTGTCGCACCGACCGGCGTTTTCCAAAGAATTGCTCCATCCTCACGGTTCATTGCAACAAGGTGAGACTGACCGGATCTGTCTCCCAATGTGTAAATTCGATCACCGGAAACGCTGACGGTCGAGTACCCACCGCCCAGTCCTTTGGTCGTCCAAAGCAATGGCGGACCTTCTGCCGGCCAGGACTGCAGAAGACCTTTCTCCTTCGATACTCCATCGCGATTGGGTCCGCGAAACTGCGGCCAATCGGCGGCGATTACCAACGGTGATAGCACGAAAACGCATGCGAATCGAAGTGCAGACATTACATCTCCAGAATTTGGGATTGATCCAAGAACCACCGAATTAGTCAACATGGAGGAATTCATTGGTATTCAGCAGCGCCCGCGCGAGCGCTCGCAGTTGATTCTTTTGAATCAGATCTCTCGCAACTTTCGTCTCCTCCTCGGTCGGCTTTCGTTGAACGGCGAGTTCGAACATCCGGCCAACAGGATCTGCTGGAGATTCGGATCGCACACGAGCCACCAGTAATTCCGCCTGTTCGACGACAAATGTGCTGTTCAGCAAGTTCAACGATTGCAGTGGGGTCGTGGAGCGGTTGCGCTTGGGAGCAATCTGCCCACCGTCCGGGCAATCAAACGCACCGAAATTATGATCCAATTGCATCCGTGGCTTGGACCAGTAGACCATTCGGCGGAACGTCTCCGGTGGAAACGATGTGCGCGACTTGTAAACCTTAACATAGTTTCCATTCGGTTCGAATAAGTCAAAGCCGGGGCCACCCATGCGAAGATCCAGTTTCCCGCTCGCGAACAGGATCGCATCGCGAATACTCTCGGCATCGAGTCTCCGTGACGGATACCGCCACAGCAATCGCGTCTGCGCATCGCGAGCCTGACCCAAGTCATTTCGAACTGACGATTGCCTGTACGTTTTCGAAGTCACGATGAGTCTGTGAATATGCTTGAGTGACCAGTTGTTCATCATCAATTCGCGTGCCAGCTTGTCCATAAGTCGTGGATGCGACGGCTTTCCTCCATTGTGCCCAAAATCGCTGGGAGTATCCACAATTCCCGTCCCGAAGTGCCCCTGCCAGATCCGATTGACAATCACACGAGCCGTCAGCGGATTGTTGGGGTCAACAATCCAGTTCGCCAGCGCAATACGCCGTTCTTGATCCGTTGCAATCGAAGAGAGAACTACTGGCTCGCCTAAGGTTTCCAAAGTTCCCGGCGGGATTGCTTCCCGCTTGCTCATGGCGTCGCCGCGATGGAGTCGAAAGGTCGACTCCGGTGTCGTGAACGTTCCAGCGTAAACCCGATTCGAACGTTTGAGGCGGGATTGTTCCCGCTTCCAGGATTCGATTCTCGAAGCGGCGATTTTCCACGTCAGGCGCATGCCGAATGAAAGTCCGGGTGGCGCGAGCAATTCTTTGCTGACTCCTTCCAATCGATCATCTGACGACGCGACCACGGTCCAATTCGACCCATCCAGCGAGACATCGATCCGGTAGCGTGTCGGCAGGCGATCGGCGAATTGCCCGTCTCGATCGCGTCCCCAGACAACTCGATCGATTTGAACGACCTCAGGAAATGTCAAGTGAACGCGGCCGCGACCAACCTGGCTCGAGATCCAACTCCGGCCATTGCCATACTGACCATCATTGATGTGCTCGAGTTTATGCTTCTCCGAAGCGGGATAGCTGCCAGCGGATTGTGCTGTCGTACCCGAACTCGCAAGAGCAACGTTCCGCTTGGGTTCACCCGCTGTATACACTTCGAGTTCATCGATGCACGGTTCCGCAGAACTCGATTCCATGATCATGAAGCGGAGATAGCGAGCCGAAACCGGTGCGAATCGCTCGCTGTTCAGTTTCGCATTAACAGGCAACCTTCGTGGATTGATAGCGCCGGGATCCGCCAGCGGTTCCAGAGTCAGTTGTTGCTGTTCAAGATTTCGAATGTTCGAATCCAACGCTGCAATTTGTCGATCACGCGATTCGCTCTCGGGTGTGCGATACTCACGTTCACCATGCTGTACGCCGGCGAAGATCGCCTTCAGACGATAGTAATCTTCATGACTGATCGGGTCGAATTTATGCGAATGGCAACGCGCACATCCCACCGTCAATCCGAGAAAGGTCGAACTTGTCGTGCTGACGATATCATGCAGTTCATCCGCCCGCTGCTGCGCCGTGAGAACCGGATCCGGGCTTTTCACCTGATCCCACGCACCCGCCACCAGAAAGCCCGTCGCCACATCCACACCAACAGCATCGCCCGCAATCTGCTGGAACACGAAGCGATCATACGGCAGATCCGCATTGAAGCTCTCAATCACCCAGTCGCGATAGGGCCACGCATTCGGCCGCGGTTGATTCGTCTCGAATCCGTTACTCTCCGCAAAACGCACCGTATCCAGCCACAAACGCGCCCAGCGCTCGCCATAACGCGGCGACGCCAGATACTCCGCCACACGCCGTTCATAGGCGTCGGGAGACGTATCCGCCTCGAACGCCCGCACCTCCTCATACGTCGGCGGCAATCCCAGCAAGTCGAATTTCAATCGCCGCAGTAACGTGCGACGGTCCGCCTCCGGGGAAAATGTCAGACCATTCGCCTTAAGTTTTTCTTCGATGAACGCATCAATCGGATTCGTTGCCCCACGCGGCGTTCGATTGAACCGCTCGATTGGTTGCAGCGACCATAACGGAACCGCCGGACTCTCCTTCTTCGATTGTAACTCGCCGTCCCACGGCGCACCCGCCTCAATCCAGCGCTGAAGCAGCGTCTTTTCCGGCTCGGATAGCGGAGTTTTCGGCGGCATTTCATCCGCCTTCACCCGCTTCCACAGCCAGCTTTCATCCGGCTTCCCCGCCACAATCGCCGCTCCCGAACTTCCGCCATCGAACGCCGTCTTCTTCTGGCTCAGATCCAGCTCGCCCTTCGCTTTCGACGTCGAATGGCAACCCAAACACTTAGTCAGAATCGGTGCGATTTCCTTCTGAAACGATGGCGGGCCGGCCTGAAGCTTTGAGCATGCAAAGAAAACGACAACCAACATCCAGACTCGCGACATGTCACACCCGGGAGAACATCAAATAGCAGAACTTGAGAGTACCACGAATTGATGACCAGCGAAAGAAAGAACCCGTGCGAACATCTCGCGATTTTCATTTGACTTTCTGAAAACACTGAGGAGCACTTCGCCAACTTCGCCAACTCGCTGCACACACACTTGGCAATCTCGCCACCTGGTTTTTGAGACTGACCCGGAACGGTCAAGATTGCTTCAAGACTTATTCAAAAAAGTATCGACTTCATTCTTCAGGCAAAATGTCAAAAAGACGAAGTGAACCCGTGAGAACCACGATCAATTAGTGTACAATTGTCGATTATCGACTCACACGGCGCCGAACGCAAGCGAGCAATTATGTCCGCCAAAGCCAAAGCTATTCGAAAGGACCTTCGAGACACGGACTTCACGCGGCGAATTCGGGATATAATCCAGATCGCAGTCCGGATCGGCTTCCACCTGATTGATCGTCGGATGGAGCACCCCGTTCCGCAGGCTCATCGCACACGCGATCGCCTCCACGCCGCCGCTCGCGCCCAGCAAATGGCCGATCATGCTCTTGGTGCTCGAAATCGCCAACTTCTTCGCAGTGTCGCCGAACACCTGCTTCATCGCCTTCGTTTCCGCAACATCACCCAGACCCGTGCTCGTGCCGTGGGCGTTGATGTATTGCACTTCATCAAGATTCCACTTCGCTTCCCGGCACGCCGCACGCATCGCCTCCGCAGCTCCAATCCCATCCTCGTGCGGAGCGGTGATGTGATAAGCATCCGCGGTGTTCCCGCAGCCGAGCAGTTCGCAATAGATCTTCGCGCCACGCTTTCTGGCGTGTTCGTATTCTTCAAGAACCAGAATTCCCGAACCTTCGCTCAGCACGAACCCGTCCCGATGCTTATCAAATGGCCGGCTGGCATGGACGGGATCATCATTGCGCGAAGACAACGCCCGCGCGGCGATGAACCCTCCCAATCCCGTCGGCGTGATCGCCGCTTCGGCTCCGCCGGAAATGATCACGTCGGCGAATCCGCCCTGAATCTGCCGCATCGAATCGCCCATGGCATGCGCCGCCGAGGAGCACGCGGTGCTCACGGTCGTATTCGGTCCGCGAAGGCCATATCGAATGCTGATATTCCCGCTGGCGGCATTCGGAATCATCTTCGGGATCACGAACGGAGACATCCGGTCCGCCCCTTTGCTGAGCAGAGTTCCGTGGCCGTCTTCAAACTCCGCCAGTCCGCCGATTCCGCTGCCGATGATGCAGCCACAGCGGAACGGATCGAGTTGATCGAATGCCAGGCCGCTATCCTGGACCGCTTCGTGTGCGGCGAACAGTGCGAATTGGGTAAAGCGATCCAGACGCCGGATGGTCTTGGTGTCGATGCACTTTTCAGGCTGAAAGTTTTTGACTTCACCACCAAATCGGACTTTGAATTTGGTGGTGTCGAAAAGTGTGAGGGGCGCAATCCCGCTTTGACCGGCCAGTAACGCTTGCCAGAACTCCGATACCGAATGGGCCAGTGGGTTCACTGTACCCAAACCAGTGACGACAACGCGGCGAAGAGTCATCACGACTGCCCCGGGAGAGAAACGGATCCTTGACTAGGCCTTCGCTCCGCCGTCCGTGTCCTTAGTGCGTACTGCATTTTTGATATGCTCGACCGCTTCGCCGACTGTCTTGATCTTCTCGGCCTGATCGTCGGGAATCTGGATGTCGAATTCTTCTTCGAGTTCCATTACCAATTCCACGATATCGAGGGAATCGGCGCCGATATCCTCGATGAAGCTCGTTTTGTCCGTGACCTGATCCTTATTCACGGCCAGGTGCTCACAAACAATGTCAATGACCTTTTGGCGAATTTGCTCGTCGGACACGCTCGGTACCTCCAGGGCGGCCCCGGTACTTTCCGCCGGTGCATTCGGGGGTGTACGCCGCCGGTTTTGTCTTGTATTGGGTCCGTCGTTCGCAGTGAGCGTCCGACGGGCAGCGGTGGGCTGGCATCCAGTCCGTGGGTTAAAACTTACGAACGGAAGACAGAAAAGAAAAGGGCTTTCATGCGTGATCTTGATCATCGGATCATCTCTGATCCGGGATCCAGCCCTGCCCTTCACGGCGAATGATCTCTTCCATCGCGTCGATCCAGTGCGGATGTTCGTTCAAACACGGGATCGCGCGGAGCTTTTCACCACCCGCCTCATGAAACGCTTCCTCACTCTCGTGACCGATTTCATCCACCGTTTCCAGACAATCCGCCGTAAAGCCCGGCAGCGCCACCGCGACGCGACGAATCCCACGCTTCGCAAGATCCGCCAGCACATCATCGGTATAACGCTTCAACCAGGGATCACGGCCAAATCGGCTCTGGAATGTCTGAGTCCAGCGACTCCGCTCCCAGCCTAAATGCTTAACAATCGCCTGAGTCGTCCGCACGCAATGCGTGGCATAAGGATCGCCACGCTGGGCATATTTTTGAGGAATCCCATGAAAACTGAACACAATGTGTTCGGGTTCCCAAGGAAGCGTTTTCAGATCGGTTTCGATGACCGATGCGACCGCACGGATGTAGTGAGCGTGGTCGTAATAGGGCGGTACAATTCTCAACGGCGGAACAACTCTCAGTTTCAGCATCAGTTTCGCCAGACCATCGGTTGCGCTGGCGGTGGTTGTGGAGGAATACTGAGGGAACATCGGGAAAGCGATGAGCCGATCCACACCCGACTCCAGCATTTCACAGACGACTTTTTCGATCGATGGATTCCCGACCATCATCCCAAAGCGGACCGGAATACCGGGGAACCGCTCCTGAAGCAGTCGTGTTTGCTCGACCGTGTGGTGCATGAGCGGAGAACCGGATTTCTCATCCCAGATTCGTGCGTATTTGGCGGCGGAACTTCCCGGGCGGAACGGCAGAATGACGCCGTTCATCAGAACTGACCAGAGCCATTTGGGCACGCTTTTGCGTGGTCGCCGTTGCGGGCCGGGCAGTAAGTACCGGGCGGTATCGGCGCTGGTTTCGACGACGCGCGGATCGAACAGGAATTGGCGCAGGTAGGGACGAAGAGCGGACGATGTTGGAGCGTCGGGTGTGCCGAGTTGAATCAGAAGGATGCCGGTCATTGAGAAACCTGTCGTCGTGGGTATTGTTTCTCATCATGATAGACACGGCCAACGAAGAAGAGCCTGCGATTCTTCGCAGGCTCCTTGTGGATTATGAATCACGTTCGGCTTATTTTTTCTTGCAGCCGGGGCCTTCGAGCGGATCCTGCTTTTCGGTGATCTGTCCGCCGCTGCCCTTGAGAGCTGCGGCCTTGTCCTTGTTCAATTGAACGTAGCTGGCGAATTGCGAGGGCAGGTTGGCTTCGCCATATATGGCTTCTACGGGGCACTCCGGCACACAGGCTTCGCAGTCGATGCAGTCATCGGGATCGATGTAAAGCATCGTGGCATCCTGATAAAAGCATTCGACAGGGCAGACGACGCAACAATCCGTGTACTTGCAGTCGTTACAGCTCTCGGTGACGATGTGGGCCATGGGGGTTACTCCGCTACTCGTTGTCTTTTTCTGTCCGCTCGCATTTCGTAACTCTCGAAGCGATGACACATCATTATTAGCAAATTCCTGAACTCTGTCCAATTCCGAACGGAACAAGGACGAGCATCCGTGCTCGTCCCTGATGATTCCTTGTGCACATTCGCACTTTTAGAATTGATCGAGCCAGAAGTGGTTGCCGCGGTGATAACGTTGGGGCGACCAGAGTTCATAACGCCAGCCTGGCTCCTTGAACGGAGGGTAAGCCATGTACGCTGGTGGGCGAACGTACGGACTGCCCTTCGGCTCGGGATACTGAGGGCTTTGAGCCGGCCAGTAGCTGTGGGGGTAATAGTAGTACGGGTAATAGAAATAACGGGGCAGCGGGGGATCGCCTGCCGTCGCGCTGCTGGCGGCCGCACCCAGAGCGATCGCACACAAGAGCGCTTTCAAAAGTCCGGTTCGAGACATCGAGTGTCCTCCGTGAGGGTCTGACGATACCATCGTCACAAACGGACACTTGAGCACACCCGTCGCTGTCCGCCAATCGTAAAGAATGCCTGTCCCGGCCAGTGCGATGCAAAAAACCTACAAATACCAAAGGACCGGCATGTCTTAACGGATTGCGCCGTACCTTTGGATTTCCCGCCGTTTTCCCTTCATGTTGGACAAGGATCAGGCCGATGGACGCTCCCGACAATGAGCGGTATTACGATAATCCTCTGATCGGCCGATACGCCGGCCGGGAAATGGCGGAACGCTGGGGCCCGCTGCGGAAGTTTCGTACCTGGCGGCGGTTGTGGCTTGCGCTTGCGGAAGCGGAGCACGAACTCAAGCTGCCCGACGCGTCCGGCACTTCGACACGGATCACGCCGGCACACCTTCAGGAACTCAGAGCGCATCTGGATGACGTCAACCTCACGCGGGCGGCGGAACTGGAGAAGGTCACTCGTCATGATGTCATGGCGCACGTGGCAGCGCTCGGCGAGGTCGCACCCGGTGCGAAGGAGATTATCCACCTCGGCGCGACCTCGTGTTATGTCACGGACAACGCCGATCTGATTCTGATGCGTGAATCGCTCGACGCCCTCTGCGGTTCACTGGCGACACTCATTCACCACCTCGCGAACTTCGCCGACCGCTGGAAATCCGAACCGACACTCGGCTTTACGCACTTTCAGCCGGCACAACTCACGACCGTGGGCAAGCGGGCGGCGCTGTGGCTTTACGATCTCATCCTCGATCTACGCGAATTCGAACGTCGGCGCGATGAACTGCCCTTTCGCGGCACGAAAGGGACAACAGGTACGCAAGCGAGTTTTCTGGCTCTGTTCAGAGGTGATCACGAGAAAGTGCGCGAACTTGATCGGCTGGTCGCGAAGAAAATGGGGTTTGAGAAAAGCTTCCCGGTTACGGGGCAGACGTACACCCGAAAGATCGATTCACAGATTCTGGATACGCTTTCCGGATTGGCACAAAGCATTCACAAGTGGGGCAACGACCTGCGGTTGTTAGCGCACCGTCAGGAAGTGGATGAACCGTTCGAGGCGGGCCAGATCGGTTCGAGTGCGATGGCGTACAAGCGGAATCCGATGCGGGCGGAGCGGATGTGCTCGCTGGCGCGGTTTCTGATGGGCCTTCCGCCGATGGCAGCGGGCACGCACGCGACACAATGGTTCGAACGCACGCTCGATGATTCGGCGGCACGTCGGCTGTACATTCCGCAGGCGTTCCTGTGTGCGGACGCTCTCTTGAGGATCGGCATCAATGTCGCGAGCGGGCTGATCGTGAACCGGCCGATCATCGCGCGGAATGTGCGGGAATACCTGCCGTACATGGCGACGGAGAACCTGATGATGGCGGCGGTGCGTGCGGGTGCGGACCGTCAGCACGTGCACGAGTTGGTGAAGAAGCACAGCCACGCCGTGACAGAGAAAATCAAGAACGGCGACGGCACGGCAGAGGGCCTGATTACGCTTCTGAAGGCGGAGAGCGAGTTCAAGGAAGTCGATTTTGATAGCGTACTGGACCCCTCCGCCTTCGTCGGCCGGTCCGCGGAACAGGTGGTTGAGTTGATGAATTCAGAAATATTTTCTATTCGTGAATCCTATTCCAATCGTTTGGGCGAACGAATCGAGCTTCATGTTTGAGACTACGGAGTTGTTTAAGTTCTCTCCATGCTGTACACAAAATGAACACGTTGAATGTTTTGTGTTGATTCATCTCTAGTATGAATTATGAAAATTGTTTATCCATATTCCTTACAAATCATTCCGATTATTCATCTTGTAATGACTTTGTCTGATTTCGCCAATTTAAGTGTTGAAACATGGCTAGTTATGTCCAACAATGTCCTCTCTTGAGCCAATGGTTGGTTCAAAACTTCCCGTCTGTTCGTTCAACAGGATGATGCAACATGATTTTTTCGACCTCATTCGCAGTGATGGCGATCTCTGGTTTGATCGGGGCAAATCTTTCAACTCAGGTTGAATGGAAGTCGGATTATCGCCAAGCCGTTGAATTAGCGGCAAAAGAGCACAAGCCGCTGGCGGTCTTCATTGTGAAGGGCGATGCGAAGAAACTGAACCAGCTGCCGACCGATGTACAAAAAGTGCTCAAAGAACGATACATCGCCGTGACCATCAACAGCGCTGACGCCAACGGCAAGAAGCTGGCGAAGGCGTTCGAAATCAACGAAGGGATCGTCATCAGCGATCGCACCGGTGAGAAGCAGGCGTACCGCGTTGAGGGTCAAACCTCAACGAGCGATCTGCCGCAGACGCTCGTCCGCCTGGCGGAGCCGAACCGCGTGACAACCACTACGGAAGTCCACGGCGCAGCTGCACCCGTCACCGCGACTTCGTACTTCAGCCCCGCACCCTACTGCCCGAGTTGCCAACTTCAGCGCCGCTAAGATCCGCGCGAATCTCGAAGAACCCCGGCCAAGCCGGGGTTCTTTCGTTTGATGCTACTCCCGCACTCCGCTAGACTGACAGAATGGCATTACCCTTCGATCCCACCGAACTCGCACGCTACGGCGGACTCTCGCTTGTCGCCCGCAATGTAGTCGAAGGCTTCCTCTCCGGCATTCACCGTAGCCCCTTCAAAGGGTTTAGCGTCGAGTTCGCCGAACATCGCCAATACTACCCCGGCGACGAAATCCGCCACCTCGACTGGCGATTGCTCGCGAAGACCGACCGTTACTACATCAAGGAATACGAGGAAGAGACTAATCTCAAGGCCTATTTAGTCGTCGATGCCAGCGGCAGCATGAACTATCGCGGCAAACAAAAGCACAGCAAGTTCGAATACGCGCAGCAGGTCGCCGCTTCGCTCGCCTACCTCATGCTCGCGCAGCTCGATGCGGTCGGTCTCATCACGCACGACACTGCCATCACGAACATCGTTCCCCCGAAAACCAGTTCCAAGCATCTCCTCAACATCCTTCGAACGCTCGAAACGGTCAAACCGGGCGGCGAAACCTCACTTGCGCCCATCTGGCACAACCTCGCCGGCCAACATCTCAAACGCAGGGGGATCGTTTTCCTTCTCTCAGACTGTTTCGATCAGGTGGATCATCTGGCCCGTGCCATGCAGCACCTTCGCCATCGGAATCACGACGTCCTGCTCTTCCACATCCTCGCGCCGGAAGAACTGGAATTCCCGTTCAAGAACCCCACGAAATTCCGGAGCCTGGAAGTTGGCGGACAGGAAATCGTCGCGGATGCGCGGCGGTTACGCGAGGAGTACCTGAAAAACTTCGATGAGTACCGTCAGAACCTCAAACGCAAGGCCGACGACCTGGCCATAGATTACATCATGCTGCGAACCGATGAACCCGTCGATCGGGCGCTCGGTGCTTACCTCGCTCATCGCGCGATGCGCTGAGCGAACTTCGATCCCGTACCGAGGCGGTTGAATCTGCGATGCTGAGCTTTCTCAATCTGGCACTCATCGGTGGATTCCTCGCCGTCGCGATCCCGCCGCTCGTCCACATCTTCAGTCGAAGAAAATTCGACGAAGTGGACTGGGCCGCTATGCGGTTCCTGCAGGTCAGTAAGAAAACCCGTCAGAAGATTTTCATCGAACACCTGCTCCTCATGCTCATCCGCATGGGGATCATCGCATTCGTCGTCACAGCACTTTGCTCCCCTACCCTGACCAGTTCGCTCCTGAATCACTTGATCGGGTCCGGTGGCGGAACGCGTGATATCGTCATCCTCATCGACGGCTCCGCCAGCATGGCCTATCAGGACGACGGCACGACCGCCGACGTGCGGGCGAAGGAACTGGCGAATCAGGTGATCGATACACTTCGCTCAGGCGATCGCGTCGCGATCTTTCAGGCACGTCAAACGAACGTTCCGCTTCTCGGAAATCTGTCCAGCGACTTTGATCAGGCCCGGAACTCTCTGGAACTTCTCACTCCGCCTCGCGGAAGCGTCGACTGGCCCGCCTGCGTGCAGGCCGCCTGGATCTTCCTCGAGTCCGCGCGGCCGGATCGCGAAGTCGTCGTCATCCACGATAATCAGCGCTACAGTTGGGCCGACGATAACACACTCTCCAAATGGGATTTGCTCTCCACGGGCGGCCGGGGAGCGGGTCAGCAGCGAGACCCGGGTGTCTGGGTCATGAATGCGGCCACGGACCGCCCCAAGGACCCGCAGAACATCTCGCTCGATCCCATTCTGGCCGCGCGAGGAGTTGCTTCAGCGGGGCGCGAGGTCAAATTCAAGTCTGCGCTTCGGTTCAGCGGTAGCGGAGAGAAGATCGAGCCGGGCAAAGTGAAACTGGAAATCGACGGACTCGGCGTCGGCGATGTGAAGGTCACAGGATCACCTTCTGACGGAGTGATGCCGATCACCTTCTCGCATAAGTTCACGCCCGGTTCGCACCTCGTCACGCTACGGCTCGATCCGGACAAACTTCCCGGCGATAACCGGCAGGATTTCGCCATGGAGGTCCTGCCCAGTGTGCCGATCCTGATCATCGATGGCGATCCGCGACTGACGACCCGACTTCGCAACAGCGAGTTCCTCCGCGATGCGCTCTCTCCCGCCAAAGATCCCACTCCCGGCTTTCAGGTCCGGATCGCGTCCATCTCGGATTTCGTTCCCAATTTGCTTTACACGGATGTGAAAGGGCTCAATACACCTCCGCGAGCGGTCATACTTTCGAATGTTTCCATTCTGAACAAACAGCAAAACGAAGCGATCGAAAAGTTTCTGACCGACGGCGGATCGGTTCTTGTCACGCTGGGCGATCGCAGCGATGCCGCAGGCTGGAATCGGGTTTCCTTTCGTGGCGGACAGGGCTGGCTGCCGGCCCGACTCGTGGACATCGTGGGCGACGACCGACCCACCGCCGATCTGGACGATGCTCCACGACCGCAACCCGCCAGTTTCACTCACCCTGCAATGGAGATCTTCAAAGATCCATTGCCAGGCGGATTGCACACAGCTTACTTTCCGAAGCGATGGAAAGTGGACCCCATGGCCGGGGTGAACGGCGCAACGGGGATCGCGATTGCCAGCATGACCAACGGCGAACCGTTCCTGATTGAACGCGGAGTCGGTCGCGGACGTGCCCTGCTCTGCACGGTTCCGCTGGATAATTCCTGGCGGACCAACTTTCACACCCTGCCCGATTATGTGCGTTTCGCTCACGAGATGACCTATTACCTTGCGGGTGCGAAGGCGGCGGAGCGGAATCTCGCACCGGGTCAGCCGATCGTGTTCGACCCTCGCACCAATGAACCGCCAGCGGGAGTGACGATCACGGTCCCGGACGGACCCGCGAAAGTGATCCAGCCAAAAACCTGGCCGATCATCTTCGATGCGACACGCGATCCGGGAGCGTACAAACTGACCACAGTCAATGGCCGAAGTTATTACTATGCCGTCCGGTCCGATCCGCTCGAATCCGTCCTCACTCCCTGCTCTCCGGAGGAGCAAAAGCAGGTCTCGAACATCGTTTCCAGTTTGTCCTATATCGAAACGGCGGATGAGATTATTTCGAAGCGAAGCGAAGGCCCACAGACCGTGGAAATCTGGTGGATCGTATTATTGCTGGCGCTCGGTTTCCTGACCCTCGAAGTCTGGTACACGCGATCGCTTTCTCGACGCGGCCAGGGAGATGATTGAGTGGGCAGTGGGCCTACATCTGGACTTCCGAGGTCGAAGCCGGACCTCGGAAGTCGATGCGATCTGCTCACGGGATCACATCAACAATTCCCGCCACGCGTATATGATCATCACTGCCGCAAATCCGAGGAACGATCATGAGTCGGGCCGCGACAGAGTACCGTTACGAAAAGCTGACCTGGCCTGAGATCAACGATGCGGTTGATCTCGGGAAAATCTGCATCCTGCCATGTGGTGCCGTGGAACAGCACGGGCCGCATTTGCCATTAGACGTGGACCTGGTGTGTCCGGTGGGAGTGGCGACTGGCGCCGGGAAGGAGATTCCGGAGAAGCTGCTGGTCTTGCCAGTTGTTGCGTATGGTTACACCGGGCATGTCATGGATTTCCCCGGGACCATCAATACCGATTTTGAGCACTTTATGCATGCGGTGCTCGACATCACCAAGAGCCTCGCCTATCACGGTTTCAAAAAGATCATTCTCCTGAACGGGCACGGTTCCAATATGCCCAATCTGGACCTCGTGGCCCGACGCACGAATCTGGAAACCGATGCGGAGTGCAATCTGGTGGCGTGGTGGAACCTTTTGAGCGTGGACAAGACCTTCATGCCGCGCTGGCGGGAGAGCAAGTTTCCCGGCGGGTGTTCCCACGCCTGTGAACTCGAAACAAGCATGTACCTGTATCTGGATGGCGATAATGTGCGGAAAGATCTAATCAAAAGCGGAACGATCAGCTTTAATGATGAGGGGAACGAATTCAACTGGGTGGATTTATTTACAGCGGGTCCTGCAACGACGGTTTCGTGGACCAGCAGTTATTCGAGCACCGGCGTTCTGGGCGATGCCGAACTGGCTACAGCGGAGAAGGGAAAAGAGGCTTACGAGGAGGCTGTGAAACAGCTCGTCCGGTTCTGTACGTGGTGGAAAGATCGACCAAAGGATGTCCGTCGCGACTTCCACCGCAAGTCGCCGACGATGCCGATTCCCTGGGGCCAACGATCGATGAGAGAGCAATCATGACGACGATCGCAGACATTCGGCTGACGGGACTCTCGGGCGGCACAGTTGAAGGCGGATGGGCGAAAGAACTCACGCCCGAAGACAATGTGCACACTATCGTTGAAGTCATCACTTCGGATGGCCGTATCGGGATCGGCAGCGTGTTCACGAGTTCCGATCTGGTTGCGGCGGCTGCGAAACTTCTGAAACCGTTTCTCATCGGTGAACGGGCAGATGAACCGGCGCGGGTGAGTGAAAAGCTCCGGCAGAGTATGTTTTGGCAGGGCCGCGGAGGGAGCGTTGAACATGCGATCAGCGGGATCGATATCGCGCTCTGGGATCTGTTCGGCAAGATCGTGAATCAACCCGTCTCGCGCTTACTGGGTGGAATCTATCGAACGAAGATCAAGCCTTACGGATCGCTCCTTTTCGACGAATCGGACGCTCTGCGTGAGAAACTCAAGCAGGCGGTGGAGCGCGGATTTCAGGCGATCAAGCTGGGTTGGAAGCCATTCGGCCGCCGTGATTCGATCTGGGATGAACGGCTGATTCGCACTGCCCGCGAAACGGTTGGCCCAAGTGTCGAACTGATGGTCGACGCCGGCGGGAGCGAAGCGTTCTGGCCGCACGGGTTCAAATGGGCGCTGAAAACGGCGAATATGTTAGCGGATTACGATGTCGTTTGGTTTGAGGAAGCCTTGCCGCCGGATGACTTCGTCGGCTTTGCGGAGTTGCGGAGGTGTTCCCCGATTCCAATCGCGACGGGTGAGGTTCTCACTCGTCGGCAAAGCTTCCGGCCGCTGATCGAACAGAAGTGCGTGGATATCGTTCAGCCGGATTGCACGAAGTGCGGCGGTTTGACGGAGGCGTGGCGGATCGCCTGGATGGCTTATGAGAACAATGTGCTGTGGGTTCCGCACGGTTGGAACACGGCAGTGGGTTTGGCGGCGGATCTCCATCTGGCGTGTGCGATGCCGGTGGCGAAGTATGTGGAGTTTCTCACGCCGTCGCCGTACGTCGATGACTTGATCCGGACACCGTTCCGGCCCGATTCCGATGGGTTACTCACGCTGCCCGATGCGCCGGGACTAGGCATTGAACTTCATCCGGATGCGCTGACAAGATTTGGCCGATGAGAGCGTAATCCGCCCGGTTCACTTGCCACCCTTGCCCTCTTGACCTACCGTGTTGTGGGGGAATGCTCACACTGGATGTTCGGATCGTATTATGCCTGCTACTTGCGTTGTTGGCCTCCAATGGGGAGACGAAGCCAAAGGAAAAATCGTTGATATCCTTGGAGATCAGCACGATTTTGTTGTCCGTTACAACGGCGGAGCGAATGCCGGGCACACGGTGGTCTGGGGTGATCGGAAGTTTGCGCTCTCACTTTTGCCGACGGGTGTGCTGAAACCGCATGTTCAATCCGTGATTGGAAACGGCGTGGTGGTCTACCCGCCGCGTTTCATCCAGGAAGTGGAAAAGTTGAAAGCCGGCGGTGTTTCGGTGGGCGCGAATCTCGTGATGAGCGAGCACGCGCACACGATCTTCCCGTATCACATGGAAGAAGAGCGATTGGCGGAAGTTGAAGGAGATAACAAGATCGGCACGACCGGCCGTGGGATCGGACCCTGCTATCAGGACAAAGTCGGACGGCGCTTCGGCATCCGCGTTGGCGAACTTCTGATGCCGGCGCATCTACAGGAACGGCTGAATTACATCGTGCCGTTCAAGAATCGCATTCTTTCGGCATTCGCAAATGGCACGGAAGCGAAACTCTTCGATGCGAAACAACTCTGCGATGAATATCTGGGCTACGCCGAACGGCTCAAGCCTCACGTGGCGGACACGACCAAACTCCTGAATGATGCGCTCGCCCAGGGGAAGAAGATTCTGTTCGAAGCGGCTCAGGGGAGTTTGCTGGACGTGGATCACGGCACGTTTCCTTACGTGACAAGTTCCAGCAGTTTGCCGTCGGGGATATGGCCCGGCAGCGGAGTTCCCTCGCGGTCGTTGTCGCGGATCATCGGAATTCTCAAAGCGTATTCGACTCGCGTGGGTCGAGGCCCCTTCCCAACCGAGCTCGATGACGGCCCAGAGGGGATCGGCCAGCGCATCCGCACGATCGGCCGCGAGTTCGGCACCGTGACCGGCCGCCCGCGCCGCGTCGGCTGGTTCGATTCCGTCGCCGCCCGCTATACCTCGACGTTAGCCGATGTGGATGAAATCTGCGTCATGCTCCTCGATGTTCTCAGCGGATTGAAAGAAGTCCGGATCGCAACCAGCTACACGCTCGGCGGAGAAACGATCTCGCATTTCCCCAGCGATTCCTTCCGCCTCGAGCAGTGCAAACCAGTTCTCGAAACGCTGCCCGGATGGAGCGAAGACCTAACGAAAGCACGGAAGTTGAGTGATCTCCCCGCCGCCGCCCGACGGTATGTCGATCGGATCGCGGAGCTCGTGGGTAAAAAAGTCTCCACCATTTCCGTGGGTCCCGATCGCGACCAGACGATCCTTCTCTAAAATCTTCCCTGTGCCTTTCACTCCTGCGGAAGCTGAAGTCTATACACGGTCGGTCGGACTCGATCCGACCCGACTGCCGCGTCACATCGCCATCATCATGGATGGCAACGGGCGCTGGGCGCTGGAACGCGGCGAACCGCGCTTCGCCGGCCACGTCCGCGGTACGCAAGTCGTGCGCGATATCGTCGACGAAGCGTGCCACCTGGGACTGGGGCAGCTGACACTGTACTGTTTCAGCATCGAGAACTGGAAGCGACCCGCAGCCGAAGTCGCGATGCTCATGGAAATCCTGAAGGCGTATCTGCTGAGCGAGCGCGAGCGGATTGTGCGCGAGAATATTCAATTTCACATCATCGGTCGCCGGGACGGAATCGAAGACCACGTGCAGAAGGAAATGGATACCAACATTGAATTGAGCAGAAACAACACGGGTCTCAGGCTGTGTCTAGCGATCAATTATGGAGGTCGGACGGAACTGGTCGATGCCGTTCGTTCACTCGGACGCCGGATTCAGATTGGCGAACTCGATCCCGAAGTGATTGACGAAGAACAGATCTCCGGATCGCTCTACACCGCAGGCATGCCGGATCCGGATCTGCTGATCCGCACCGCAGGCGAGATGCGCATCAGCAACTATCTGCTCTGGCAGATTTCTTATGCGGAGTTGTGGGTGACCCCGAAATGCTGGCCGGATTTCGATCCCAGTACGCTTCATGCCGCTTTGCGCGATTTTGCTCAACGGGAGCGCCGGTTTGGTGGCCTCGAGTCGTTCCGGGGAGCCACCTGACACATGCTTCGGACACGCATACGCATCGGGACACTACTGGTGCTGGCCATCTCGGGAATTCTGATCGGTGATGCTTACTTTCAGCCGCACGCGCCGTTCCTCATGATGGCGATTCTGATGCTGGGGTGGTCCGGCACACGAGAATTCTGGCATATGCTCCCGGTCGCCGATCGTCCGCACGCCGCACTCCTCGCAATTCTGGTTCCTTTGATTTTGCTCAGTAACTGGACGAACGCATTCTTCGATCTCAAAAGTTGGCCGATGATGCCAGTGTTCGGCACAGTGACCTTCGCATGCATGGCAGTGATCGTGTTCGAAATTCTGAACTACACAGTTGACAGTGGTGCAACACGAAGAATCGCGTATTCCGTCCTCATCTTCATCTATCTGGGACTGCTGCCGAGCTTTCTTGTACAGCTTCGTTGGTTTACCCGCGATTCGGGACTCGCAATCACCGCCACTATCTTCGTTCCCAAAATCTGCGATATCTTCGCACTTCTGACTGGAATGGCGTTCGGCAGACACCCGCTGACGCCCACGCTGTCCCCTAAAAAAACATGGGAAGGATTCGCCGGCGGCATGATCGCGGCGATGATCACCGCGGTTGTCATACATCTGGTGAGTCCAACACTTTTTGGCACGTATTTCCTCGCGATTCTGTTTGGACTGATCGTCGGTCTGGCGGGTGTGGCAGGCGACCTGGCCGAGTCGCTTTTCAAAAGAGACTGTCACATCAAGGACGCTTCAGCCACGCTGCCCGGGTTCGGTGGTATTCTGGACGTCATTGATTCCATCATCTTTGCGGCACCCGTTGCCTATTTCTTGCTGATTGTCGAGAACCTTTAACTGCGTTGAATGTCCGTACTCAACCACACGAGAATCACCATGAGCGAAACGTCCCGAACGATCACACTCGACAGTCGCGACGAAACGATGATACTGTTCGGGCCGCGCGACCAGTTTTTGCGTCTAGTGCGTGATGCGCTCAACGTCCGTATCGTTGCGCGTGGCGACATCATTCAGATCGATGGTTCTGCGGATGCGGTTGAACAGGCGGAGCGGACATTTCAACAACTCCGGCTGGTCCTGCGCAAGTCCGGTAAACTCAACGCTGAGGACGTCCGCACCGTGCTAGAAGTTGTCCGGGGTAACGATGTTCGCGGCGGAACGACGAGTCTGGCAGTTACGGACAATGGCAAGTACATGCGCCCGCGGACCGATGGGCAGGGCCGTTATGTTCAGGCGATGAAAACGAACGATGTGGTTCTGTGTGTTGGACCGGCCGGTACGGGCAAAACTTATCTGGCGGTCGGTTGGGCGGTCAGTTTGCTTCGCTCGGGTGCCGTGAAGAAGATCGTGTTGGTCCGCCCCGCTGTGGAAGCCGGCGAGCGACTGGGCTTTCTGCCTGGTGACCTCGTACAGAAGATCAATCCCTATCTTCGTCCGTTGTTCGATTCACTCAACGACATCATGGACCCCGATGCGGTACGGAAATACATGGATCACGATATCATCGAGATCGTCCCGCTGGCCTACATGCGTGGGCGAACGCTTAACGGCGCGTGTATCATTCTGGATGAAGGCCAGAACGCCTCGACTGCACAAATGAAGATGTTTCTGACACGGATGGGGCATGGATCGAAAGTCGTGGTAACGGGCGATATGACACAGGTGGATCTGCCGCGGACCATCAAGAGCGGTCTGGCGGATGCGGTTCACCGACTCAGTGATGTCGAAGGTGTCTCGGTGATTCATCTGGATGAAACGGATATAGTGAGGAATCCGATTGTCGCAAAGATCGTGGCAGCCTACGAGGAAGAGACTCCCCGTCCGAGGAGACCGGTCACTCGATAAAAGTCGCATATTCGCGAATTCTTCCCGAACTTCGCGGAATCCCGCACGATCCGGCCCACTGCGCGATTGTCTTGCGAAACATTTCTGCGAAGCTGAATGCAGATCATGAGTTATTCACTGACCACGATCTGGTTTGAACGCAGCCGCTTCCTCCCGGCCATTCTGGCCGTGGCGTTTTCGGCGGTGCTGATCGCCGTCCAGGGCGGACTCGTCATCGGCTTGCTCGCCATGATGTCGCTCCCAATCGATAAATCACAAGCCACGCTCTGGGTCGGTTATCCGGGGGTCCGCAGCGTCGATCTCGGACGGCCTATCCCCGCCCGCTGGATCACGCGCGTGCTTGCGCAGCCGGAAGTCGAAAGCGCCGAACCTGCCATGATCGGATTTTCGCTCTGGATTCGTCTGACTGACAATCGTAATCCCTCGACTCCCGAAGCCTGCACGATCGTCGGTTCCACGCTCACTCCGTATTCGTTGGCCGCCGTCGAAGGGTTACGGAATCAGCCCGAGTTGATGGCCAAGTTGAACGAACCGTTCACCGTCGCCGTCGATGAATCCGAGTTGGGCCGGTTAAATCTCTCGGGAATCGGCGATTACGCGGATGTCCTCGGGATTCGTGTCAAAGTGGTCGGACTAGTACAGGGATACAAGAGCCTCGGCGGTCCGTATGTCTTCTGCTCGAACGAAAACGCCCGCATCCTTTTGAAGTACTTTCCCGGCGAAGCCTCTTACATCGTTGCCAAATGCCAGTCGGAAGACGATGCGCATCGCGTCACTGAGCGGCTCAAAGGCTACGTGCAGATGTCCGCATTCACCGCGGAAGATTTCTCCTGGCGGTCGCGCATGCACTGGCTGACCACAACTAAGGCGGGCATCGCTCTCGGGTTCACGGCTCTCCTCGGCTTACTGGTCGGTGCCGTTGTCACCAGTCAAACGCTCTACGCGGCAACGGTTGCTTCCCTGCGGGAGTATTCGACACTTCGCGCGATGGGTATTCCGCGCTGGCGCCTGCAGCTTTCGGTTCTCGAACAGTCGTTCTGGGTCGGGCTATTCGGAATCATCGTCGCCACGCCGGTGACCTTGCTTCTGGCGCAAGGTGCCGGGAGCCTCGGAACACAAGTTCGGTTGCATCCGATTGTCATCACCGTCGCAATTATTGTGACCATGATGATGGCCATCGCATCGGGTCTGGCGGCCTTGCGATCGTTCCAGAATGTCGATCCCGCCCATAACCTTCGGTAACGAGGCAGTTCATGGCCACGGAATCCAAATATCCCGGTCTCGCGGTTTGGCTCGGCGTTCTTTTGCTCGGCAGCGCCATCGGCATCCCTGCCTATCTGCTTACCCGTCCAAAAGCCGCGCCCACGGATACGGGTGCCAAACTCGAGGATCTCGATGTCGTCTGCAACGGCCGTGTGGATTTCGACGGTACCGTCATTTCGCTCGAATCGATGCAGGCCGGTCGATTAGTCGAATTGCTTGTTAAGGAAGGTGCGAAGGTTGCGAAAGACCAGCCGATCCTGCGCATTGACAGCACGCCGTACGAAAGTGTGGTGAAGGAAACGCTCGCGGCACTCAAGGCGATCGATTCTGAAATCGAGGCGGCGAAACTGCGTGCGGATCAGCATCCGGACCAGATCAAACTCCAGGAGAAAAAGCTGGCTGCGACCCGTGCGGAGGTTATCGCGTTGGAAAAGCAACTGGAACAGCTTCGCGATAAATCAACTTTGACATCGCGTGTCACCAGCACGGATGTGGAATCGTTCGCCGCAAAAGTTCAAGCCGCGAAACTACTCATCGAGGCGGATGAACTTCAACTGGAGCAGCTTCGCAAGCTTAACCCGTCAATCGAACTCAAAGCTCTGGAAGCGAAACGGGAGGCGGCGGTGGTAGCACGCGAACGGGCTGAAAAAGCGGTCAGCGATTGTACGCTTCGGGCACCGGTTGACGGCACCATACTGCGAATCAATACCGGAGTCGGCGCAGCGCTGGCGCCGGGGCTGCCGTTCCCTGCGATTCTGTTTGCGCCGTCATCACAGATGATTGTTCGAGCGGAAGTGGATCAGGCGTCGTTGGGGCGGGTGGAGGTGGGGATGAAGGCAACGATCCGAGATGATGCGCGTCCGAACTCGCCCGTCTGGACTGGACGTGTGAAGTCCATTGCTGGATGGGTGGCTCAGAAGCGCTCGATCCTTCTCGAGCCGGGTGAGATGAACGATGTGCGCACGACTGAAGTGATCATCGATTTGGACCGCTCCAGCGAAGAGCTTCGAATCGGCCAGCGAATGATCATTTGGATTTCGCAGTAGCTAGCCGCTTTCGCTCCGCGATTTCCTCTGCAAAGAGTTTGCGAACTTTTTTCTTCGCAAACATATCGAAGACCCAAGGGAAGAACCGCGTCACCATGACCAGCATTTTTCCTTGAAAGGTGAGCGTGATTTCGTTGCGGCCTTTTCTCATGGCGTCCAGTGTCGCGTCCGCAACCTCTTCAGAAGTCATCCCCCGTTTATGATCGAGCGAAACTTTGGCCTTGGCTTCGAGCATATTCTTCGAAAAGTTCGTCTGTGTTAACCCGGGATTGACCACGAGCACGTCGATCCCATCTTTGGCCAGTTCCGAGCGAATCGCTTCGCTCCAGCCAGCGAGTGCGAATTTGCTGCTTGAATAGAGGGAACGGGCGGGGTAGGCACGCCGGGCAACGACCGATGAGATATTAACGATCATCGGCGTAATGCCCTTTTTCAATTCCGGGATGAACAGACGTGTGAGTTCGCACACGGCGAAATAATTCGTCTCGAAAATGTCGCGAAGTACGTGCGGTTCCGAATCCATGAAGTGACCGGTTGCACCGATCCCTGCGTTGTTGATCAGCACGTCAAGCCCGCCGTAAACGCTCACGGCCGTGTCGAGGAGCTTCTGCCGATCGTCCGGTTTGGTCATGTCGGACACGACAACTTCAATTGCGCCGCCGGCGGCAGTGATTTCGTTCTTGAGATCATTGAGGAGATCCTGCGAGCGTGCGCTCGCGAGGACTTTACAACCTCGCTTCGCGGCCTGCACCGCCAGCGCACGACCGATCCCCTGGGATGCACCCGTTACCAGAACCCGAAGTCCGTTCAATTGACGCTTTGCCATCGATCGATGCTCCTTGTGTGATTCATTTTTACCGAAATTGCCCGCCGATCACTACCGTAACTGTCATGGTAACCGAGTGAACCGAGGCGGATTGTAAGACTCGTTCCATCCATAGCGAATCGACCATCATGAAACACAAACACCAATTCCTCAATGCAACTGTTGTCTTTCCCGACCGAATCGAGCTTGTGGACAGCGTACTGATCGACCGAGGCCGCATCGTTTCCATAAACGAAGCACACGATCACGATGCGAACGTGACTGATCTGAAAGGATACTACCTGACCCCGGGGTTCATCGATCTGCACGTCCACGGCGGCGGTGGTGCGGATTTCATGGACCTCACCGAGGATGCATTTCGTACTGTCTGCCAAACCCACGCCCGGCACGGAACGACTTCGCTGACGCCCACGAGTACCGTCGCACCGGAGGCGGAGAGCGGAAGATTTCTTGAGCTTTGTAAATCGTTCCGGGATCGCGCGACGGGCGGCGCAAGCATTGTGGGCGCTCATCATTACGGGCCCTATTTTTCCCCCGAAGCTCGCGGATGCCACCCAACCAACGGCTTTTTGGTGCCCGACAAGGACCATTTGAAGGGGTTCGATGGCTTTGATGAATCCTTCCCGTTAAGTGTGACCATCGCACCCGAACTGGCAAGTTCTGAAGAGATGATGCGTGCCTGTACTGAACTGGGGATTCATGTGAATATCGGGCACAGCTATGCCACGATGGAGCAGGTGGAGTCTGCTGTGCGATCCGGAGCCCGGCATGTGGATCATCTGTACTGTGCGATGTCGGATCGTGCCCGTTTGCGCCAGAAGCAAACGTTTCCCATGCGGGCCGGAGTGATGGAGGCGACATTGTATTGCGAGGAACTGACAACGGAAGTGATCGCCGATGGCAAGCATCTCAACGATGCGTTGTTGCGATTGGCATTCAAAATCAAAGGTCCGGATCGATTGGCGCTTGTCACCGATGCGATGCGGGCGGTTGATTTGCCGGATGGCGAGTACTGGTTCGGTGGAAAGGATTCCGGTGAGCGCGTTCGCCGGCTCAATGATGTGGGCGTGACGCTGGACGGGCTTGCGCTGGCGTCCGGTGTCATGGGTCTCGACCATTGCGTGCGGGTGATGAAGCAGGCAACACAAGCGCCGCTCCATGAAATCATCCGCATGGTAACGCAGACGCCTGCCCGAATAATCGGACTCGATCATTCCATCGGTAGTATCAAAGTCGGCCTCCGGGCTGATCTGCTGGTCCTGAATCAGCAACTGGAAATTCAGCACGTCTACATTGACGGTATCCCGCTGTAATTGAATTTCATGACGATCACGACCTTTGAACAACTCCTGACACCGATCGGTCAGCTTTTGCTTTCCGAAGCGATGCGACTCGAGCCGACCGAGAAGACGTTTCTCGGCACGTACGAGGTGTTGCGCAAGCGGGGTTCGCCGGAGTTGGTCAAGGCGGCGGTCGAGCAGGCGATTCTGAGGCGGAAGGCGCGTGCGAAGTTTTCCGATGCGGATCAAATGTACTTCACTCGGGAATCGCTGGAGCAATCGACCTCGCAAGTGGTTGCTGACTATCGCGCGACACGGTTCAAAGCGTTCGACTCCGTGGCAGATTTTTGTTGCGGCATCGGCGGAGACGCTCGCGCACTTTCGCGAGTCGTTCCTCATGTCATCGCCGTGGATCAGGACGCATTAAAAGTTCGAATCGCTCAGGAAAATGCTCCGAAGGCTACCGTAGTGCTTGGCGACGTTTTGAAGATCGATCTTCCGCGGGTCGATGCGATCTTCTGCGATCCGTCACGCCGTTCAGACGGTCAAAGAATGGTGAGCGCCACGAATTATCTACCTTCGCCGTTCAGCTTGTTCGAGAAGTACAAACACCTACCGATTGCATTCAAACTCGCACCCGCCGTTCCTCTGGAAGAACTCGATTCGATTGCGGGTGAACGCGAATTCCTTTCACGAGACGGTGAACTCAAGGAGTGCGTTCTCTGGACTGGCAAACTTGCGACTGCGCGTCTGCGATCGACCTGCCTTCCCTCGGGATTGACCATTGCCGCCGATCGACCGGATGCTTCTCCCGACATTCGCCCGATCGCACGTTACCTCCTCGATCCGGACCCCAGCCTGACTCGTTCGGGATTGCTCTCAAACTACGCACACGCCATCACTGCTAACCTCATTGATCCAGCACTCGCATTTCTGACCGCGGATCACGCATCCGTTTCGCCCTGGGCCACGATTTACGAAGTCCAGGACGTGATCCCGTTTCATGTCCGTCGCACCGGGGACTGGCTCAGAACCAATGGATTCGGCCGCGTGACCATCGTCAAACGCGGTTCGTCCGCAAACGCCGACGCCCTCCTGAAAGTCTGGAAGCTGAAGGGCGAGCGGCATGCGGATCTGATCCTCACCCGCGCGAACGGTTCGCCAGTCGCGATCGTTGCACAACGTTTGGGAACGGATACAACAACGCTTCCCAACTCTTGAAAGGAAAAAAGCCGTGGCGCTTGTGGTGCAAAAATTTGGCGGATCGAGTGTCAAGAATGCCGCACGAGTGATGGAAGCGGCACGCAAAGCGATCCGCGCCAAACACGAAGGCAATGAGGTCATGGTGGTCGTATCGGCTCAGGGAAGCACGACCGACGATCTCATTGCCAAGGCTCACGAAATTTCCACGACGCCGTCTGCACGTGAAATGGACATGCTTCTGGCCACTGGCGAACAAATCAGCATCGCGCTCACCGCTTTGGCGATTCAGGAACTCGGCGAGAAGGCCATCAGCTTTACCGGTTCTCAAATCGGGATCGTCACCGACAACACGCACCGAAAAGCACGCATCAAGAAAATCGATACCGCACGCCTGACCGACGCACTCAAGTCTGGTCACATTGTGGTCTTGGCCGGCTTTCAGGGGATGGACGAAAGTGACGATATCACAACGCTCGGTCGCGGTGGTTCGGATACCACAGCAGTCGCGGTTGCGGCTGCACTCAAACAAGCCGGCTACGAGGTCCAATGCGAAATCTACACCGACGTGGACGGTGTTTACACCACGGATCCGCGGATCGTTCCGGACGCGCGAAAAATGGATGCGATCAGTTATGACGAGATGCTGGAGATGGCCAGCATGGGCGCGGGAGTCATGCATTCCCGAAGCATCGAATTCGCCAAGAAATTCGATGTCCCGCTGATGGTCCGCAACGCGCAATCCGATGCGATCGGAACCTGGATCGTTCCCGAAGCCGAGTGGATGACGGAAATTCCCGTCTGCGGCGTCGCACTGGCGTACGACGAAGCCCGTCTTTCGCTTGAAGGCGTACCGGATCGTCCGGGCGTGAGCCATCAGATTTTCTCGGCCCTCGCTTCCGCGAATATCGCAGTCGATATGATTGCGCAATCCGTGGGGACCGGCGGCCGCGCGACCATCGGCTTCACAGTTCTGAATACCGATCGCGAAAAGACCATCCGGACGCTCACACCCATCGTGACCGCACTGGGAGCAGCGCTTCACGAGATGGGGAAAGTCAGCAAAGTGTCCGTGGTGGGCGCCGGCATGCGGGCCGTAAGCGGGGTTGCTGAACGAATGTTCCGCTCATTGGCAGCGGAACAGATCAATCTCAAAATGATCACGACGGGCGATATCAAGATCAGCGTTCTGATCGAAGAAGAGGATCTGGGCGAAGAGGTCATCAAGGATTCCGGCGGCGAACCGATCAAGAAAGCGCATCTGGAATCGCGCAAGGCCATCCGGGGGCGGCAGGCGCTGCGTGCGATTCACTCCGCATTCGGACTTTCTCAACCGCGTAAAGGTGCCGGGCAGGCGGTCGCCGACTTTCTTCGTCGGCAGATTCCGTTGATTCCTTCCAGCACGGATGATCGTAAATCCGCAGTCGCTCGACTGGAAGGAATGGAGGATATTCTGGTCAGCGGTGTGCATCTCAACAATGAACAGAGTCGTATCACGATTACAAATCTTCCTGATCGTCCGGGTTATTGTGCGACGGTCTTCACCGCCATCGCGAACGGGGAAATTCTTGTTGATATGATCGTGCAGAACATGACCGATCCGGGTCATGCGGAGCTTTCGTTCACAGTTCCCAGCATCGATCTGGACCGCGCTTTGAAACTCACTCGTGATGTCGTCCGGGAGATCGATCCCGACACGACGGTTGTTGGTGATCGGGAAATTGCTGTGCTCTACGTACTCGGTGTCGGAATGCGGACACACACCGGAGTGGCGAAAACCATGTTTGGCGCTTTGGCGGAACGCGGAATCAATATTGCCATGATCAACAGCAGCGAAGTCTGCCTTGGGGTGGTCATAGACAAGAAACGCGGCGAGGAAGCGCTCTCGTGCCTCAAGGCCGCGTTCGAACTCACTTCATGATTGGTGCGCCGGGAACCGGCGGTTGGGGAATCGGTTGTTCGACAGGAACGCCCGAAGGCACTCCCGGAATCGGTCCGGCATTGTCATTGGCTGCAGGAGCAGCGGCGGCGGGCGGCTGACGGAAGTTCGTCATATCATGCCGACGGATCACCAGGCCAGTTCCGCCCGTTCCCGGCCCCATGGAATAAACGCCGAACTTGCCGGTCGTCACTTCCGCAATGTACAAGGCCGACTGACCCTGGGTGATGTAACCCGTCGTCATCATGAAATGCACATCCTGGCGCGGTTCAACGCCGAATTCCGTGGCGAGATCCACTTCGGCGAATCCGATGATCTTTCCCATCTGCTTGTCGATCACGGTCCCAAGCAGGCGACCCGATTTATAATCCAGAAACCAGACACCGTCGGTCTGAATTCGTGGATTGATCGAGACCGCACCCGTGACAATCACATAATCCTGATAGCGGTCGCTGGCGGCTGCCTGAACTTCTCGCGGTTGGATCGGCAGAAACCAAAGCGCCGGCAGGCAAGCGACCACACCGCATGCCAGTCCGGCATAGAAACGATTACCACGCATGGCCTGCCCTCCCCCATCATCATGAAATTCTGAACCATGGCAATATCGTCGTTTGGTTAAATTGTCCAGCCGAATTTCCGCACCAAACTCGACTCAAAGCGTAAACTGGGTTAATGGCATAAACGAGAGGATCGTCGCATGACAACTCAGGCATCGAAATGGAAATCACCTTACTTGAAAATCGTGTCATTCATCTTCTGCCTCTCGCTCATCGCATTCTGTCTGCCCGCGTGTAATAATCTTCAGGAACCGCCACCGAAGTCTGAAACGCCCAATGGCAAAAACGAAAAAACTGAATCCAGCACCGCCACCTTTACAGGCGAACAGTCCGTCAGTTTTTGCTTTTGGAACGTGGAGAATCTATTCGACGACAAGAATGATAAGCGAAACACGATCGATGAACCTTATGACAACGCCTATGCCGAGAACCAGAAGTTGCGCCAGCTGAAACTCGATCGGATCGCGTCGGCACTTTTGAAGTTGGAAAACGGTACAGGGCCGGATGTGATCGCCTGTGTCGAACTGGAAAGTGTTCGCTCGCTTGAACTGCTGCAGGGAGCACTCAATGCGAAAATCACGGATCCAAAACAGCGGTATGTTTCATACGCCATGCGGAATGTGAACGGCGGCCGGCATATCGCACCCGGTGTTCTGAGTCGGTATCCGCTCTCTCAACAGCGCACGCGGTTACTGGGTGGCCGCTCTCCGTTGCGGATTCTCGAAACGCACCTTTTCATCAACAATCATGATCTTTGCATCGTCGTTTCGCACTGGACCTCGAAGCTGAAACAGGACGATGGCGGGGATGGTGAATCAGGTCGGCGGAAATACGCGACCACGATCTACGACGCCTACAAATCACTGGCTGACAAAAACCCTGATATCGATTACCTGCTCTGCGGCGATTTCAACGACGTGCCAACAGCCAAGACTTTGACCTTCGATTTGGGCGCGATCGCGGACATCCGGAAGGTGAAAGCGGGCGGCGAATACCCGGCGTTATTCAACCTCATGGCGGGGAAATCGGCCGCTCGATTCGGCACGATCTCTTATAACAACACGCCACTGATTTACGATCAGATTTGTGTGTCTCGCGGCTTGCTCGACGATAACGGTTGGAGTTGTGAAATCGATTCCATCGCCACGCACAGCGATGGGTTGATTCGTAAAGGCGCCACGCGAAGAGAGCCCTGGCGTTTCAGTGATCCGGCTCGTGATCTTAAAGACGAAGATCGTGGTTACAGCGATCACTTTCCGGTAACGGTTCGGCTCGGAGTCAAACCTGCAAGCACGAAGCAGCCGTGAAATGCCTGTAATCGTTACATTCGTCAAAGTGGGTAGGGCACGTAGCGACTATGCAACGAGAGGCAGCAGTGAAGTCTCACTCAACTTGATCTCGGCTCTTGCTCAGACGGCTGATGGCGGTTAATCTTGCGGAATACCGATTTCGGCGGCCAAGGCGGGAGATGAGCATGAAATCTCGACGGACAACCTTTCGGCACCTCGTGGTCCTAGGGCTGACCTCGATCGTCGGAATCGGACTTGCTGGTTCCACCGTTTCGGCCCAGGCTCCACGTGCTGGGGATCCGTTTCAGACGGTAGATCCGGCACCGGCACCGGGCGATAAACCGGGCAACTGGACGTTGCACCTGCGCTATGCGCCACCGCGGATTCTCACGGTCGATATTCCCGGCAAGGAACCCGTCAAAGTCTGGTACATGATCTACCGGATCTACAACACCACCGCCAATCCGCAAGCCGTAACGTCACTCAAATTTGAACTCGTCACGAAGGATCTGAACACGACCCATCTCGATGAACCGCAACCGGCTGTCTTCAAGGCGATTGCCGCCAAAGAAGATCCGGACAACAACATGAATCTGCAAACGACCGTGCAGATCACGCAAAATCCCATTCCAATCACGAAATTGGATTCGTTCCCCCGTTATGTCTCCGGACTCGCGATCTGGACTGACGTTCCCCAACGGGCGAGTAAGACGAACAAATTCAGCGTGTACGTCAGTGGACTTTCGGATGGTCTGGTTGCCGAGAAACAGCCAGATGGATCCAAACTGATCAAAGTGAAAACTCTGCAGCTCGATTTTCAGAAACCGACCGACAACATCGAACCGGGTATCGATGACATCAAACGGGAAAATAACGGTGGCCTTGGCGGAGAACGCTGGATTTACCGGCCGGTCGAAATCAAAAAGCCGAAGGACTCTACCGCTCCGCGTGATGGTGGAAACTAGTTCGCACTCTCAGCACCAGTAGCTCGCATAGTGGATCGGATAAACGCAATCACGATCGCGAGTACCATCAAGATGGCCATCAGCCATTCCGGATTCGATCGCAGCCAATCCCTGAACTGACGGATTCGATATCCCCATTTATTTCGCGGCTTAGACTCGCGCAGATCGTTGCGCATGCCGCGATACAGTGCCCGGAGTCGTGCGGTGGTGTAGGCCCAATCCGTGGCGAGTTCCTGTCTCTGTTTGTGCAAAAGCGAGCGAAAGATCGGTAGCGCCAGCGGATTGCGAACCACCGCAATAACTTTTTGACCATGCTTCTCGAACCATTCGCTGTCACCGTCGATGGTGATCCTTCGCCGACAATCTTTGACGGAATCCACGAAACCGAAAATGGCCGAGGCGGAGTTGAGCGACTCGGACGGAGCGGAGAAGTACGGCTGCAATCGCTCCCAATCTTGTAGCACGCGACGCAACGATACGAGTTTTCGATATCCTTCCCTTCTTTGTGCAGGTAGGTAATCGGTACCCGGCGGTATCGGCTCGATGACCGGTATGTCGACCGGGGGGGCTTCCGGTATTAGGTTCCGCGGCTTTCGTTTCTTTTTGAGCGGCTTTCGGACAGGCTTCGGGGCATTGCGATTGGCGATCCGATCCGCCATCCGCGGCGCACCCGCTACGACTTCCGCCTCAAGCACGACCGGTTTCGCCGGCGTTCCGGCCAACTGGTCCGCATCGAGTATCAGATCCGCAGCCGCATCGATCAACGGCCCTCTTGGTGCCGGTTTCTGAGCCTGATTGGCTTCATCCGTCAATGTAATCAGAGACTGCGCTAGCCGGTTCATCCCTTCCGTGACAAGATCGCCATGCATGAGTTGGTGAGTACGAAGCTTCTCCATTTGAGCCAAAGCCCGCAGTTCGACGTCGACAGCTGTGAGCGGACCCGGCGGAAGTCCCAGGAGCGTGCGATCGTCAGGTGGCCATGGGCCGGGAGGAAGCGAAAGCCAGTTCTGGAGCAATTCGATGTTCATGGTAGTTGCACTTGTGGGACTTTACCGTATCGCGGTACAACGTCGGCTCGATCGATCCTTCAGTCAGAGCGGCCGTGTCCATGCGAAGCTTTTTGCGTGCACTCAAGTTTTCGTGGGTCTATCGGACTCGACTTATCTTATCGTTTGTCTGCGCACTGATGGTCGCTCTCTTCTGGGGAGCGAATATCTCGAGCGTTGGCGCCGTTCTGACCATCCTCGCAGACGAAAAATCACTTCAGGAGTGGTCGGCGGAGAAGATTGAATACCTCGAGAAACAAAGCAAAATCAAGGAAGAAAACCGGCTCCTCATTCAGACTCTCCTGAGCCGGGTGGAAAACGATCCTCAGGCCGTCGATCGCGAGAATGTCAAACGGGGATTGAACAAGGAACTCGCGGATATTCTGGGCAAACAGCGGGAAATCAACAGCAAGCTCTACTGGCATCAACTGCTGCAAATGCAGGTGATTCGTCACATGCCGACCGATCGATTTCAGACGTTCGTCTGGATCATGATCGCCGTCGTTATCGGCGTCGCACTCAAAGGGTTCTTCGATTTCTGGCAGGAAGTGCTCGTCGGAAGTGTCATCAATCGGACGCTTTACGATATTCGCAATCGACTGTTCCGCTCTCTGGTGCATCAGGATACGCGCCAATTGGCCGAACAGGGCACCCCTGAAATCATGTCCCGGCTGACCAACGATGTCGAACAACTCGGTCAGGGGATGAAAACGCTCTACGGTCGCTTGATCGTCGAACCACTCAAAGCCATTGCATGCCTCATCGCTGCTTGTTTCATCTCGTGGCAACTGACCGCTGTCTTCGTGGTGCTCGTTCCTTTGGCGATTGTTCTCCTCACCAAACTCAGCCGGATGGTTCGACGAGCGGCCAAGAAACTTCTTGAGCGCATGTCCGATCTTTACCAGATCATTCGCGAATCGATCGATGGAATCCGCGTCGTGAAGGCGTTCACGATGGAACCGTATGAGCGGAGGCGATTCCGCCGTGTCGCCGACGAATACGCCCGTCGCGCTCAGCAGGTCACCAATATCGATGCGCTCGCTGGTCCGGCCATCGAATGGCTGGGCGTCGTGGCGCTGGGATTAGCGCTCACCGCCGGTGCCTATCTGGTGATCAGCGGGAACAAGAGCATTGCGGGCTGGAATATGCGTGGTGATGATCCCATCACGTTCACGGAACTGCTCACGCTCTACACGCTTCTCATCGCCGTCGCGGATCCGGTTCGAAAACTCTCAAGCGTGTATACCAAGGTCCAATCGGGTGCAGCAGCCTCGGATCGGATTTTCATGCTCGCGGATAAAGTTCCGCACGTGATGTCGAACGCGAACGGCACCGCACTCGCCCGACACGGCAAATCGATCGAGTTCCGTAATGTCACGTTCGCCTATCTCGAAGGAACGGAAGTTCCCATCCTTAATGCGGTCAATCTGTCCGTGAAGGCCGGCGAGACGATCGCGCTCGTCGGACCGAACGGATGCGGAAAATCAACGCTCCTCGGACTCCTTCCCCGCTTCTACGATCCGGATATCGGTACTGTGCTCGTCGATGGTCTGAATATTCGGGGAGTCAATCTTCGAAGCCTGCGCAAGCAAGTGGGCCTTGTGACTCAGCAGACCGTTATGTTCGAAGATACGATTTTCAACAATATCGCGTACGGGAAACCGGGTGCGACAAAAGAGGAAGTCGAAGACGCCGCCAAGAAAGCTTACGCCCACGAGTTTGTCGTCTCGCTCCCCGCAGGTTACGACACGAACATCGGGAAGAACTGGAAACCATCCGGCGGACAGGAACAGCGGATCGCGCTCGCGCGTGCGATCCTCAGAAATCCGAGCATCCTCATCCTTGATGAATTCACCAGTCAGATCGATCCAGAAAGCGAAGCAAAAATCCATCTGGCGATTCAGAGTTTCGTCAAGGATCGCACCACGTTTCTGATCACGCACCGTATGTCGAATCTCGAGATCGCGGATCGCATCGTCGTCATGGATGCCGGCCGCATCATCGCCGTCGGCACGCATTCGTCCCTCATGCTGTCCTGCCCGCTTTACCAACGTCTCTATGACACCAACATCCCGCTCCGAACCGAAGCGGCGTAAAACCTACTAGTGTCCTGAGTCAGAAATTCGTTTAAATTTATCTTGCGCAATTTCTGAAGTCGGTTATCCTTCGATTCAGGAGGATAACCATGCCGCGATTACTGCCGCTGACCGTAACCGATGACGAACGACAAAAGTTGGAGGCTTGGGTCCGGCGACCCAAATCCGCCCAACGAATTGCCCTGCGGTCGCGCATCGTTCTTGCGGCCGCCGACGGACTCTCCAACACGGCCATCCCCGAACAACTCCACGTCACACTTCCCACAGTGGGCAAATGGCGACAGCGATTCCTGAAGGATCGCTTGGAAGGTTTGGTCGACGAGCCTCGACCCGGTGCTCCCCGAACCATTACCGATGCCAAGATTGAGGCCGTCATCAACCAAACCCTGGAAAACAAGCCCGACAACGCGACTCACTGGAGCACACGCGACATGGCCAAGCGGGTGGGGCTGTCGCAGTCGGCGATCGTCCGCATCTGGCAAGCCTTCGAGTTGAAGCCCCACCTCCACA
>JBGSJI010000113.1:0-70856 GCA_041742055.1 Limnoglobus sp.
GCGGCCTTCTTGAGTTGTTCGTCCTTGGCGGCCTTTTCCGCGGGTGACGGTTCCGGCTTGCTTTGGGCGTTTTGCTTTTCGAGATCCTTCTGCATTTTCTTGAGTTCGTCGACGGCAGCCTGCTGACGCATGGGATCGCCCGACTTGAGGTCGTCACCGAGTTTCTTAGCTTTTTCGCGAGCGTCTTTTCCGACGAGTTCGTCGAGTTTCTTCTCGGCGGCTTCGCGTTTGGCCGGATCATTCGAATTCAGATCCTTAGCGGCGTCAGCGATCTCCTGCTTGCGTTTCTCCTCATTACGCGTGAGTTGATCCGCATCGCCATTTTGCGAATCACGTGATTTCTGATTCTTGAACGATTCCTCCGCCAGTTCGCGCTGAAGCTTCTCGGACTCGGCGGAGCCTTCCTGCTGTTGCTTCGGATCACCGGAATTCATTTTGTCCGCCGCCTGCTTGCGATCGTTCAGCTTCTCCTCGACCTTGTCGGACGCTCCCTCGCCGAGTTGCTTATCGATCTCCTTTTTTGCGGCTTCCTTTTTCGTGGGATCGTTACCCGCGAGATCCTTGGCGGCCTGCTCGAGTTGTTTTTGCTTGGCGGCTTGCTCTTCTGGAGTGCGACCACTGGGGTTCGGCTTGCCATCCGCCTTGGCCTGTTCTTCCTTCTGCTTCTTCATCTTGTTCAACTCTTCCTGGGCGGTCTGCTGCTGATTTTTCTCACCGGATTTCAGCTGATCGCGCAACTGTTCCGCTTCCTGACGCTTGTCCTTACCGATCAGTTCGTCGAGCTTTTCCTTACCCTGTTCACGCTTCATGGGATCGTCGGAATTGAGATCCTTCACCGCCTGTTTCAATTCCTCTTTTTTCCGTGAAAGCTGTTCCGCATCGCCTTCCTCACGCTCGCGCGACTTGGCGTTCTTCATCTGCTCCGCTTCCATCATCTCGCGTTGCAGCTTGCTGGCGGCGTCTTCGGCCTGCTGACGCTCCATGGGATCCTGCGAGTTCAACCCGTCAGAGAGTTTCTTTCGCTCTTTGATCTTCTCCTCGAGTTGTTTGCGCTTCTCTTCGCCGAGCTGCCGATCGAGCTCTTCGCGGGCGTCCTGTTTCTTCTGCTCGTCGTTGCCAGCCAGATCGCGGGCGGCCTGTTCGCGTGCCTGGCGATCCGCTTCCTGATTCGCTTGTTCGGGCGTGGGCTTTTGCTGGCCAGCGGAACCGCCAAGCGGACCGGGCTTCATCTCCGGTTCCGCGGTCTGCTCATCGCCGGCGGGCTTTTTCTCCGCTGCGGCGTTGTCCATCGGTTGAGCTTTTTTCGCACCGGATTGCGGTTGAGCGTCGTCCTTCGGCGGGGTTTTGGCGTCGCCGGATTGCTTTTGAATATCATCGATCTGCTTTTGAATCTCCTCTGCCTTCTGCTGGAGTTCTTTCTGCTCGGCGGTGGGCTCCGCCTGTTTTGACGCTTGCGCACCGCCGGGCTGGCCCTCGCCCTTCGGATCCGCCTTCGGTTCCGTCATCGGATCGTTTTCCATGGGCGAGCCTTTGGGCTCGGAACCCGGCTCCGATCCTTTTTTCGTCATGGGATTCATTGGGTCTTCGGCTTTCGGCTGACCTTTGCCCGCTTCCCCTTTTTGTGGTTCGCCGCCTTCGCCGGGCTGACCCGCTTGCGGTTCACCCTTTTCGTTGGGTTCGCCCTGCGCCTTCTCGCCGCGCTGTTGTTCGTTCTGCTTCTGCGGCGATTCGTTGGCGGGGCGCTGTTCGTTCTTGAGGCGTTGCTTCTGCTGCTGTTTGAACTGCTCTTCCTGCTGGCGACGGGTTTCGCGCTTCGTTTCTTGTTCAACTTTGTCTTCAGCGTCTTTGGGCGCTTCGGTGAGGCGGATGCGCTTGATGGCGGATTGCCCGATGTTTGAAGCGGGCACAGTGCAGTTGTCGCGGGCTTCGAGCCAATATTCGAGGACCTGATCGGCTTTCAACTCGATCGGTTTGCCGGCTTCGTCGGTGAGCTTGTCGAGGGCGATCGAGTCTTTGTAATCCATCGAAGTCGGGAACGATCCGTCTTCAGCCCGCTTGAACGATTGTCCGCCTTGATAGGGTTTGTCCGCGATCGGAAGCGGTGCGAGATTCGGACGAACCAACCGCATGCGAAGGGAAATCTTGTCGATGCCGAAGTCGTCGGACACCTGGCCATCAACGCTGAGCAGTCCGTTGACGGGGAGTTTGGTTTCGTCCGTATCGGGCTTCGCGATGGTGACGATCGGCGCCTGATCGGTAAGCACGCGGATCTCGTAAACGGGAGCGTCGGTATTCTGTTCGCCGTCGACCGACTGGAAGAGCAAGCGGTATGTGCTGCTTTCCGTCAGCTCCCAGCGGACGCGCACACGGTCGCGATCCGCGCCCACGACTTCGCCCACAACAGGCAATTCGCGACCCGCCACAACGGCGCGGCCGAGTTTGACCGTGCGATTCGCTTTCGCTTCGATCGTCACGACTGTTCCGCGATGCGCTTCGAGGTGCGGAGAAGTGGAGGAATCCGTCGTCATGCGAAGGTAATCCGGATAGGCGTACTTAACATCGAATTCGACGAACATCGGCTTGGGGCGTACCGTCACGCGATATTCGGCCGTTTCCGTATCGCCGCCGGCGACCTTGTACCAGAAGCCGTTTTGAATGTGGCGCTCGGCGAGCTTGACGGTCCAAACGCGAGTGGTATCGCTGGGTTCGAGTGCCACTTCTTCGTATTCGGTGTCCGCGAGGTTGTGGCGGAGGAGCACGCGCAGGCGGTCGGGTTCCTCCGGATCCGGCACGCGGCCGTCGACTGCAACGGAGATCGTCACCGGCTGACCGGCGGTCACGGTGAGGTCGCCGGATTCGGGTTGAACGAGTGTCAGTTGCGTGCGTGTGGCGATGGCGCCGGAGGAGAACGGATTGATCGCTCGTCCGAGCAGAGAAGTGAAGACGACCGGTTTGAAAATCATGAAGAGTGCGGCGAATAAAACGAGCAAAACGCCCAGTGACCAACCAAGATAGAGGACGCGTTTGGATTCGCCGGCGCGTTCGAGATCGGCGTCTTTAAGGAGCTTGGCCGCACGCGCCGCCACGGCCGCGCGTACACTCTCGTTCATCGGCCGATCCTGCAAGTCCACCCAGTTCACGATGCTGTTCTTGGCTTCCGCCGCTGTGTCTTCGACTTCCTTTGCTGCAAAAAGCGGATTTACGGTCCGGCGAACCGGTTGCCAGATGAAGAAGTAACCGACCACACCCAAAGATCCAATGAGACATAGAAAGCCAAGCTGTCGCACGAATCCGGGGAGCTCCAGCCAGCGATCCAGCATCATGGCGCTCGCGAGATATAACAGCGCCACGACCGTCAGCAGAAAGACGCCAGCGAGCACGTCGTGGGTCTGGATTCGACGGACGACTTTATTCAGCTGACGCTCGAGTTCGGCGTCGAATTTCGTGTTGGGTCCTGCTGGCGTGGCTGTGACCGGCATAGAAATTTCCTGAGTCGTGGTTCTCACACATTATAGTTGTTTGTGATTCGTCAGTGATATCTCGAGTTTTGCTCACCGTTACGAATTCGTGACAGGTTTCAAAGGAACCGGCGATTCCTGCTGGTAGTTCTTACAATGTCAGGGAGTTTGTCCGGGAGGGTGCGGCATGTTGGATGGTCATAGGCTGGGACCGTTCCACATCGAGAAGGAACTGGGTAGCGGTGCCATGGGCACCGTCTATCGAGCCAAATTCGAACATGAAGGCAAAACGATCCAAGTCGCGCTAAAATTGGTCGCACTCGGTTTGCTCGGGAACAAGAGCGCGATGGACCGGTTCCACCGCGAAGCATCCATTCTGAAACAACTCAAGCATCCGCATATCGTGCGATTGATCGCCACGCCGAATCCCAACAAACCTTCAAAAACGCCGTTCATCGCAATGGAGTATATCGACGGCGAATCGCTCGATCATGTCATCAGTCGGCGGACGAAGTTGGGTTGGGAAGAAGTGGTTGATTACGCCAAACAACTCTGTTCGGCCCTTCAGTACGCACACGACAAAGGAATCATCCACCGCGACTTGAAGCCGTCCAATCTGATGGTGACGACCGACGGAAAACTGAAACTGACCGACTTCGGAATCGCCAAAGACACGGATGTGACCGCCCTGACCGGCGCGAACAGTACCATCGGCACTGCGGCCTACATGTCGCCGGAACAATGCAAAGGCGAGAGGAATCTGTCCAATAAATCGGACCTATACTCGCTCGGCGTCGTCCTTTTCGAACTTCTGACCGGTCGCAAACCGTTCACGGCGGAAACTGCGGTCGATATGTTCATGAAACACTGTCAGGAAATTCCGCCGCGCCCCAGCCGCTTTGTCTCTGACATCCCGGTCTGGCTGGATAATCTCGTGATGTTCCTGCTGGAGAAAGACAAGGACGTGCGCCCGATAGATGCGGCAACGGTCGGTCGCATGCTCGCCGATATCGAACAGAAGATGCAGAATCAGCAAAGCGCCGGCGCGGAGTTGGCCAATTCGCGAAGGAAAGATCGTGCACTCGGTGCCGCGAGTATCGATGCGGAGGACATGGAAGCCGCGCGCTCTTTGAAAACCAGCAAGGTCGGCAAGAAAGTCAAAAAGAAGAAATCGAAACCGCTACTCGAGCGGCAATGGGTCCGGGCGATTCCCGCTGTGATCGCAGGAATCGGATTGATCGCCGGCGCAATCTGGTTTTTCTCTCCGCCCGGTCAGCAGGCGATGGCAGACGCGATCGCGAAAGCTGACACCGCCGATGCCAAAATCACGGCAGCTGAAAAATACCTGACCCGATTCGGAACCCAAAGCGACGAACTGACCACTGAGGTGCGCAGACAACTCAGGGAAACTCGAGGTAAGCAACTCGAGATCGTACTGGAAAAACGATTCAACACCGGGTTGGATAAGCCGGCGGACAAGACGGAACCGGAAGCTTATGAATCGGCCTGGGCCGCCATGGAGGCCGAGCAAAACGGAGATCTGACGACGGCAGTCAAGCACTGGAACGGTATCAAAACTCGCGCGAACGAGATCTCCGATGACTATCGTGAAGGCTGGGGATGGATCGCTGATGAACGGCTTCGTCAGCATCGTGAGATTGACGAGACGATCCTGCGACTCCGCAACGAACTCCGCGACCGTGAAATCAATGAAAAAACCTGGAAGTTCGATACCACGGAACCGGAATCGCTGGTTCGCATGGCGATCCGGCTGGGCGCATCGGGCGGAATCCCTTTGATCTCCAACGATCCTCTCAAGAACCGAGTCAAACATCTGACCGACCTGCCGAAAGCACGTCGCTACTACGATCAACTGATGAAGCTTACGGATAAAAAAACCGAGCTTCATGGCTGGTATCTGCTGGCGGTACGTGAACGCGGGTCCGGCTACGATCCCAAGAAAGATGATGAAAAGGTTCGGACCGATCTTCTGAAAAAGCAGTTCGAATCGATAATGGCAGAATGGGACCGAATCAAAGGGCTATCCGATGCGAATGCGGAAAAGCGGGATTGCCGGAACCGCCTCCGCGATCTGATTGAATGCTACTCTGATGAAGCGAACGAAACGATTAAGACGATCGTCGAATCGGCCCAGGACCTTCTCGGCAAGATCAAATAACACAGAGCGTGTCGACGAATTGATTCCTTTTTTCGTGTCAGGTCATTGATTGTTCCATGAATCCAAACTCTCAAGTTTCCCGGCCTTTGAGTGACGCCGCTCACGAACGTGCGAAGCACGTGATTCCCGGCGGGGTGAATAGCCCCGCCCGCGCGTTCGGCGGCGTGGGCGGAAGCCCAATCACAATCCGCCGCGCCGACGGGCCGTATCTCTATGACCTCGATGGTTTCCGCTACCTGGACTTCATTGGCTCCTGGGGGCCGATGATTCTTGGGCACAATCACCCAGCCGTCTTGGAGGCGGTCGCGGCCGCGTTGTCTGACGGTTCCAGCTACGGAGCGCCATGCGAACGCGAGACGGAGTTGGCGGAAATGGTGGTCGCCGCGATTCCCAGCGTTGAGATGGTCCGGTTTGTTTCCAGTGGAACCGAAGCCACCATGAGCGCCATCCGACTGGCGCGGGGTTTCACGGGCCGCGATGTCATTATCAAATTCGCGGGGTGTTATCACGGGCATGTCGATTCGCTGCTCGTCGCCGCTGGCTCCAGCGCACTGACGCTCGGCGTGCCCAATAGTCCCGGCGTGCCTCGCGGTTGCACCCAGGATACGATGATCCTTCGCTACAACGATGTGGAACAACTCGCAGAAGTTTTTACCGCCAAAGGCAACGTGATCGCCGGCGTGATCCTGGAACCCGTCGTCGGAAACATGGGATTGATTCCGCCGACTGAGGAATTCCGCAAAGAACTCCGACGATTAACGCATCTTCATGGCTCAGTGCTGATCTATGACGAGGTCATGACGGGTTTTCGCCTTTCCTACGGCGGTGCCCAGCAGCGATTTGGCGATACTCCGGACATCACGGCGCTCGGGAAGATCATCGGTGGTGGCTTCCCGGTCGGAGCCTACGGCGGCCGTTCAGACATCATGAAAAGGGTCATGCCTGCCGGCCCGGTATTCCAGGCGGGGACGCTGTCCGGTAATCCGATCGCCATGGCAGCGGGGATCGCGACGCTGACGCAACTGCGTGACCATCCTCCGTATTCTCGCCTCGACGAACTGACTCATCGGATCGAGGAAGGTCTGACGTTGGCGGCACGGCAGGCGGGGCACGAATGCCAGTTCCAGTCCATCGGCAGCATGTGGACGCTCTTCTTCAATTCCCATTCCGTGACAAACTACGAGACCGCAACAGCGAGCGACACGAAAAAATTCGCCCGCTTTTTCTGGGCGATGATGGACCGCGGCATTTATCTTCCTTGCAGCCAGTTCGAGGCTGCATTCACCTGCGCCGCCATGACCGATGAGATGATTGGCGAAATGATTATGGCAGCGTCCGATGCTTTGAAATCGCTGACTCCTTAAGTGATCGAGATCATTATGTCTGATACGAATCCGCGTTCCCGTTCGAAACTGCGCACCGCAATCGTCGTGATCGGTGTGATCGTGATTGCGATCGGTTCGGGGTATCTGGTGATCACCCGGTTCCCGAATCTGTTCGATCGGGAGTTGAGCAATCCCGCCCTGATCAAGGAATTGGAATCGGCCGAACTTTCCAACACAGTCGCCCAGGCCAGTCTCGGTTGGCCCCAGTGGCGCGGGCCGAATCGCGACGGACGTGCTCCGGCAGGTCCGTTCCGGGCCGACTGGGACAAGAATCCACTGAAGGAGGTCTGGTCGACGCCGTGTGGCGGTGGATATTCTTCGTGTTCGGTCATTGATGGCTATTTGTACACATTAGAATACGATGCAGCGCAGAAGGAAGAGCGGCTCATCTGCATCAACGCGACCGATGGAACGATCCTCTGGAAGTCTCCCAATCCGGCGGATTACGCAGAGATCACGGGCGGATACGCTTCCGGACCGCGATCGACCCCCACGGTCTTTGATGGACGGGTTTATACCGTTGGCGGAACCGGAATCTTTTCCTGCATCGAGGCGAAACCGGACGAGGGGAAGCCTGCCACACGGTATTGGCAGCACGATCTGGCGCAGGAGTTCCGCGCGACGATTCCGCGCTGGGGCGTAGCATGTTCGCCAGTCGTGGAAGGCGATCTGGTGATCGTGCAACCGGGCGGTAAGGACGGCAGTGTCGCGGCGTTCGATCGCATCACGGGCGAACGCCGCTGGACCTGCAGTTCGAATCCGAGCGGCTACAGTTCGCCCGTTGTGGCGACGGTAGCGGGGGAGCGGATGGTTCTGGCGATGACCGGGAAAGCGCTTCTCGGGATCCGCGTGTCGAATGGCACTGAACTCTTCTCGCATGCGTGGGTCACGCAGTTCGATGGGAACATCGCGACGCCAATCGTCGTGGACGACTGGGTTTTCATCTCATCGGGATACGGAAAAGGCTGTGCATTACTCCACATCGAGAAAGAGGGCGAATCATTCGAAGCGAAAACGGTTTATTTCCGACCCGGGAAACTGATGAGGAACCATCATTCGAGTTGCGTTCATCTGGACGGCTATCTCTACGGGTTCGATAACGAGACGTTTCGCTGCATCGATCTACGAAAAGGCGAAGAGGTCTGGGACGCTCGCGGTATTAAAAAAGGAAGTGTGATTCTCGTGGGTCGCAATCTGGTCGGCATGACCGAGACGGGTACGCTCTTCCTCGCCGAAGCGACACCGGAGGAGTTCAAGCTCATTGATAAGAAGGACAATGTGCTGCGGGGGTTTCAGTGCTGGTCCGCGCCCGTTGTGGTCAACGGCCGGCTGTTTCTTCGCGACGATAGCCACATCGTTTGCTTCGATGTCGCCAATTGATTGACTATTACAGGAATGACGGTTCATTCGGATCGATCACGATGACTCCCGGGATCGCTTTCATCAGACCGATGATCGCCTGATAGCGCTCGAAATACTCGAGTTCCGGATCGGGAGTTTCACTCCACATCTGAACACGTTTTGTACACGATTCCATCTCCGCGGCGTCGTCGTGACCGGCAAGTTTTTCAGCGAGATCGACCATCTCGGCCTGAACGTGCGGACCTTCATCGAATAGGAATTCGAACTCCCAGAATCCTTCCGACAAGCTGATTTGCTGGCCGGAAGCTTTGAGTTGATAGACCGGAAATTCCTTACGCAACCGCGTCTCGAGCGCGTTCAGATCCAGTTGAGCTTTCGGTGTCAGGAGTGCATCGGCTCGATACATTTCGGATCCCTCGTTACGCTCGAATCAGTTTTTCACGACCGTGATTCACAAGTCGTGTCGCATTCCGCGTGTCGATGACACAGCGCGATTGCTGAACAATCCATTCGTAATCGTACGCGGAATGATCAGTCGCGATCAGGATGCAATCCTGTTCCGCCAGATACTCCGCACTCAGCGGCGTGCTGGTCATGCTCAGGTGTGGATAGTGCCGCATGGATGGCAGGCTGGGAATATGCGGATCGTTGTAGGAAACGCTCGCGCCTTTCTTCATTAGCAGGTCCATGAGTTCGAAACCGGGCGACTCGCGTGGATCGTCGATATCCTTCTTGTACGCCATCCCCAGAATGGCGATCTTGCTGCCGCGGACCGGTTTGCCCGCATCGTTCAGCGTATCAGTGACTTTGCTCACGACATAAGCCGGCATGGAGGAATTCACTTCGCCGGCGAGTTCGATGAACCGGGTGTTCATCCCATATTGGCGTGCGACCCACGTGAGATAAAACGGATCGATCGGAATGCAATGTCCGCCGAGTCCCGGACCGGGATAAAAGGCCTGGAATCCGAACGGCTTGGTCTTCGCGGCGTCGATCACCTCCCAGACGTCGATGCCCATGCGGTCGTAAAGCATCTTGAGTTCATTGACGAGTGCGATGTTGATCGCGCGGTACGTATTCTCCAGGATCTTGCACGCCTCCGCCACTTCCGGCGAACTGACGCGGACCACCCGTTCAACGACGTTTGAATAGAGGAGTTCCGCAAGTTCGCCACTGCGTTCGTCCACACCGCCGACGACTTTGGGAATGGTGCTCACGGTGTGGCTGGTGTTTCCGGGATCTTCACGCTCGGGGCTGAAGGCGAGGAAGTAATCCGCTCCGACCTGCATCTCGGACTGGGCCAGAATCGGCAGTACAACCTTTCGCGTCGTGGTCGGGTAGGTCGTGCTTTCGAGCACAATCAACTGTCCGGGACGGAGTTGCGTGGCGATCGCGTGTGCGGAATTGACCACATACTGCAGATCCGGCTCGCGGCTGTCCGTAAGCGGTGTGGGCACGCAGACGATGACGGCATCTACCTCCGAGAGCCGATCGAACCGTTCCGTCGCCCGGAATCCCTGCGCCTGCATATCCTGAATTTCCTGATCAGGAATCTGCTTGATATAGGAGCGGCCGGAATTAAGCTTCTGAACTTTCGCTTCGTCGACATCGAAGCCAAGAACGGTATAACCGGAGCGTGCGAACGCCCGCGCGAGCGGCAGACCGACGTAGCCCAGACCGATGATACCCACACGTGCGGTTTTCGTCTCGATCCGGGTCCGCAATTCGCAAAAATGATCCGACATACGATTCTTCCTTGAATCGGGCGCAAAACGGCGACACCACGTTATCGAACAAAAAACCGGTACGTGTCAACTGCGATTCCGCCTACGGTCCGCACAATCGCTCCGATCACACGAATTCCTCCCGGAATTCATTTGAGGATCAATTGGCACTCTCGGGAGGACAGGACACAATAGCGATTGCCATGCCTGCTCCCAAGACACCATCAGAATTCCTGGACTTCACGCGGCAGAGCAAGCTCGTCGCGGATGCCGTGTTGGATCGTTATCAGAAAGCGGATTGGACAGGTCAGACGGTTGATGATGCGGCACGGTTACTCGTGACGGACGGATTACTCACGCTCTTTCAAGCCAATTACATCCTCAAAGGTCGGTTCAAGAACTTTTTCATCGGGAAGTACAAGGTCCTCGCGCCCATCGGTGCCGGAGGCGCAAGCCAGGTCTTTCTGTGCGAACATTCCGTCATGAAGCATCGGGTCGCGGTCAAGATGCTCAAGCTGAATACGCAAAGCGATCCCGGCATGGTCCAACGATTCATGCGCGAAGCACGAGCCGCCGCGACCATCAACCACCCCAACGTGGTGCGGGCATTCGATATCGATCTCGCTGAAGGGAAACATCATTACATCGTGATGGATTACGTCGATGGGGTGAACCTCGAAGAACTTGTCGCGAGAATCGGCCCGCTCTCACCCGAACAGGCGACTCATTACATCGCTCAGGCCGCCATCGGTCTCCAACACATCCACGAACGCGGACTCGTGCATCGCGACATCAAACCCGGCAATCTCCTGCTGGACCGTAATGGGACCATTCGCATTCTGGATCTCGGGCTGGTTCGCTTCAACGAAACGGAGAGCGACGGGCTGACGCAGATGCAGAATGATCACGTCATCCTCGGTACCGCCGATTATCTCTCCCCCGAACAGGCACTCAAATCCGACGAAATCGATATCCGATCCGATATCTACAGTCTGGGTGTGACCTTCTACTACCTACTCTCCGGTCACGCTCCGTTCGCCAACCTGAACATCGCCCAGAAACTGCTTCACCATCAGTTCAAAGATCCGCCTCCGCTTGCGAATGTCCCTGCGGATCTCTTCGAAGTCATTCGAACCATGATGGCGAAAAAGCCCGATGACCGCTACCAAACGCCCAACGAATTCATCGAGTCCGTCATCGGCTGGACACGCGTTCCGCTCCCGCCTCCCGATGAATCGTATTTCCCCGTGGTCGTATCCTCATCAGGGACACCCAGCAACGTCCCACGGTCGTGGTCGGGATCGATTGCCTACCAACCCGCACCTACCGCCGAACCCGAAGAGCAGGACCTTCAAAGTCCCCCGCTCCCCGCGCTCTCCCTCAAAATCGCCCTCGGGACCCTCGTCGTCGCTCTCATCGTATTCGCCATCGTGATTCTGACACGCTGACCATCATCCCCATCCTTGTCTTTCCACCGACACTGCCACACCCTACGGTGGAAAGACGCCAAAATTTCGGAAGCGCCTATGCGCCATAAGCACTTACGTCAAAAATCGGTGCTCTCTATAATGACAAAACGATAGATCATCCAGTCATCGTATGAATGAAAGTTCAGATCTGGCCTGAATCGACGGTCGCCTTGCCAAAATTGCCATCAAAACGTGTTCCACCCCGTTCCCAACTTCGACCATTTGCCCTCGACAGTCGGAATCTCCCGCGATTACACTTTTGAACCTCTCCAACCCAGCAAGGAAGCCGGGCGATGCACATAGTTCATTTGACGGCCAGCACCATGTATGGCGGTCCGGAACGCCAAATGCTCGGGCTGGCGAACGCGCTGCCCGCGACCTACCAGACGTCGTTCATTTCCTTCCGTGAAGGCGGACGATCACAGGCGTTTCTGGACGTTGTGAGAGATCAAGGCTTCCACGGATATTCCCTCGCGAGCGATTTCCCGAAGGTCCTCTCAACGATCCGCGAATTGACCGCTCTCCTGGAATCGATTCGTGCGGACCTGCTGCTCGTCCATGGTTACAAGGCGAACATTCTGGGCCAGATGGCGGCGCGGCGCGCGGCGATTCCGGTTGTGGCAATCTCGCGAGGCTGGACGCGCGAGAACTGGAAAGTGCGGCAATATGAGCGGCTGGATCGCTACTATCTGAGGCATGTCGATCGTGTCGTGGCGGTGTCCGATGCGCAGGCGGAGAAACTGAGGGCGGCACGGGTCCCTGATCGCCTCATTCGGGTGATCCGCAATGCGGCACGATTAACCGCCTTCAACGAATCGCCAACGCCGGACCGCACAATCTTCCAACGGTATTTCCCCGATCGATCCGTACCGAACAGTCTCGTTCTTTCAGCCGGGCGGCTCAGTCCTGAAAAAGGCTTCGACGTTCTGGTTGAGGCAGCGAACGAAATCCGCGAACGCCATCCGGACATGGGATTCCTGCATTTCGGAGACGGACCAGAGCGAATTAAAATGGAACGTATGATCAGTGAGTATCAATTGCATGATCAATTCAAGCTGGGCGGCTTCATCTCGAATCTGGACCGACTGATTCCGAATGCGGATCTGGTCGTGCTTCCGTCCTATACCGAAGGCTTGCCCAACATTCTGCTGGAGGCGGGCGCCGCGGGGATCGCATCGGTGGCCACGCGTGTCGGTGGAACGCCGGAGGTTGTCGAGGATGGTGTCACGGGTCGACTCGTTCCCTCCGGCGATCCAACGTCGCTCGCTCGAGCGATTATCGAGGTCGTGGCCGATCGACCTCGGCGACTGGCGATGGGACGGGCCGCACGCGAGCGGATGGAGTGCCAGTATTCCTTCGCCGCACAAGCCCGCGCGTACGAACAGCTGTTTCGGGAATTGATCCCCCATTCGGAATCGAAGTCATGCTTACCATCCCGTGCCAACAACTCCCACGGAAATCCGTCTCTCTGCGCAGTCCCATCCGGATCAGTTATATCATCGACAATCTGAGCCGGGCAGGCACGGAATCGCAACTGCTGGCTTTGATCCGACTGCTGGACCGCAATCAGTTTGAACCCACACTCGTGTTGCTCGACGGTACGGATGCGAGTTCCCGAGAACTCGAACCGGAGGATTGTCGGGTCATCCGACTCGGAGTTCGAAAACTCTTGAGTCGTTCCGCCTGGCAGGCGTCACGTCGTTTGAGGGCTGAGTGGAGTCGAATCCGACCGGATATCGTGCAATCGTATTTTCTGGATTCCTCCTACTTCTCGGTCCCGCTCGCGCGATGGTGCGGAGTCCCCAGCATCATCCGAGTGCGAAATAATCTGGGATACTGGTTGAATGTCAGGCATCGCGTTCTGAATCGCGTCGTAAAAAGCTGGGTCGATCTTTCGCTGACGAACTCTGAACCCGGTCGGGAAAAACTGATCCGCGATGATCGCCTTGACGAATCGCAGGTTGTTTCCATTCCGAATGGCGTGGATCTGGAGCGATTCGAGGGGATCGAACCGCCGCGATTTGAGGGAACGATTCGGGTGGGATGTGTCGCAAATCTGCGGAAGGTGAAGAATATCGACGGTCTGATGCGTGCCGCGAGTCATGTTGTTCAACGCTCTCCAACGGCGAAGTTTGTTATCGCCGGCGATGGAGACGAGCGGCAGAAACTTGAAGCATTGAAAGCGGAACTCAATTTGAGTGATCGATTTGAATTCGTGGGTTCGGTCAGCGACATTCCCGCATTCCTGAGCCGATGTGACGTGGCGGTGCTGCCGTCGCACTCGGAAGGAATGTCGAATGCGCTGCTGGAGTACATGGCGGCGGGTCGCGCGATCGTCGCGACGGATGTCGGTGCGAATTCCCAGTTGGTGAGGAATCAGGTGGACGGGTTGATCGTGCCGGCGGGCAAAGACGACGATCTCGCCGTGGGGATTTTGAATCTGCTTGCGAATCCGGATGGTGCGATCCGGATGGCTCGATCCGCACGCGAGCGGGTTGAGCAGGAATTCAGTCGCGAGGCGATGAAGCGAACGTTCGAGGAGTTCTATCAATCCGTATTTGATGGTGATTCGATTCAGTCAAACGGGCGAACCTGCCGATAGTCTGGCTGTCTAGTTTGTTGACGGTTCTGTTCGTGGTACGTAAGATCTCAGCAATTCGGTTATCTGGCCCCGTAGCCAAGTGGTAAGGCAGCGGTTTGCAAAACCGTTATCCCCCGGTTCGAATCCGGGCGGGGCCTCTCAGACTCTGCAGCCGCTTGGTTTTCACCAGCGGCTTTTTTATTGATGCACACTCATCTCATTCGCCTCGCAATACCGGACGACACCGTACGCCTTCTGTCACTGGCATCGGAAACCGGTGTTTTCAAACCACACGAAATCGAAGCGCTGAATGAAGTGCTGGATGATTATCACGCCATCAATTTCGACGAAGGGCATGTTGCGGAAGTCCTGATATCAGAAGATCGGATTGTTGGCTTTCTTTACTATGCACCGGTGGCGATGACGGACCGGACGTGGGAGTTGTGGTGGATCGCGGTGGACAAATCGCTTCACGGGCACGGGTACGGCAAAACGCTGATGGCCCATCTGGAAGAGAAGATTCGTGAGTTGAACGGTCGGTTGGTGCTGATTGATACCAGTTCGTTGCCCAATTACGAAGCGACCCGGAATTTTTATCTCAGGACGGGTTATCTCCAAGTTGCCCAAATTCCGGATTTTTACTGTGATGGTGATGATCGGGTCATTTTTTGGAAGAAGCTTGAGTCACGTTGACCAAAAGTCCTTGTGAGTGGTGAATTGTCAGGGAGTCGGCTCGTCCCGCGGGCATAGAATGCGGCGGATGCGCGTCACAACCGGACCAACCGGTACGCGTAGACCGTTTCGATTGTTGAACTGCTTTTGCGGAGGCACAATTGTCGTGGGGACCAGTTGTACCGGGTCGATGGACAGTGTGAGTTCCACGGTTGGCCGAGGTCGTGCCGGAATGGGTCGGTACGACGGCCGCAATGCCTACCGGGACCACGGCGGGTTTACCGAGTTCACCAGATTCACCAACCTGAGAACTTCCCCAAGCCAGGTTAATCTTCGTGGAGCGCGTTAGCCGATGAAATTAACGGGTCGCTTGATGTCGGGGATAACCGTGCTTTCCCGCATCGAACGATCCTACGCTCCGTCGGGATGGATTGAAGTGAATGGATGCCCCCGCCGGGCGACGCGACTGTTGTCGCGACGTCGTCCCGCCCCCTCGGGCTTGCCGCCGACCCCCTAACAAGGGCGGCTTGCCGTGAGTGCGCTGAAAATGGAGTGCCCCCGATGAAAAAGGTGTTTACCACCGGTCAAGTTGCCAAAATCTGTAAAGTCGCCCCCCGAACCGTTTCCAAATGGTTCGACAGCGGCCGGCTCAAAGGATACCGGATCCCCGGTAGCCAGGATCGCCGGATCCCCCGCGAACAGCTCATTCGATTCCTCAAAGAGCACGGAATGCCTTTGGGCGAACTCGAAGAGGAAGAATGGCACAAAGTGCTGCTCATCGGCACCGAAAAGCTGTTCAACGATCGCATGAAGGAACTGCTGCCTGAAGTTGATGACTTCAAGTACGAACTCGCGCAAAGCGGGTTCGAAGCGGGCACCCTCGCGCAGAGCTTCCACCCGGACACGATCATCATCGATCTGGGTCTCGGTCGAAGCGAGTCGATGCAGATTGCCTCGAATCTCCGCAAGAACGATTCCTACACCACCACGCTGATCATCGGCCTGGCGGGTGAAGACGAAGCCGCTCCCGAAAAACTTCAGGAATTCGGCTTCAACGAAGTCTTCAAGAAGCCATTCGATGTTGCGTTGCTCGCCGAACGCATCCGCAGACTCGCGGAAGAAAAACGAGAAGCATAAGATCCTTCCAATTCAAACAGGGCCGGGAGACTTCTTCGTGAAGTCTCCCGGCCCTGTTTGTTCCACGTTCTCCCGAACACAATCTTGCGTTCCGCCTCCCTATACTATCCCTTTGCGAATTCACAGTTTCATTTGTCGAGGATGCTATGGCCGATTGGCAACGGACGCACACCTGCGGTGAACTCCGGGATTCCCATCTCGGGCAGACCGTAACACTCAACGGATGGGTGCTCATCACGCGGAATTTCCCGAATCAGGTCTTCATTGATCTGCGTGATCGCTACGGCCTGACGCAAGTCGTTGTCGAAGACACGAACAAGGAACTGTTCGCGCAGGCGAACACCGTCGGTCGTGAATACGTGCTTTCCGTGACGGGCGTGGTTCGCGGGCGCATCGCGGGGAAAGAACGCTCCGACATCCCGACGGGACAGATTGAGCTAGAAGCCAAAGAATTGCGGATTCTCAATGCGTCGCCTCCGCTGCCGTTCAGCGTGACCGAATTTCCCGATGAAGAACTCGCGAACGAAGATCTCCGCCTGCAATACCGCTATCTCGACCTGCGGCGCCGATCGATCCAGCAGGTCCTGATCCTGCGCCATCGGATCTGCAAGATCATCCGCGATTACATGGACGGAAACGGCTTTCTGGAAATGGAGACACCGCTGCTTGGCAAGAGCACACCGGAAGGCGCACGCGATTATCTGGTGCCCAGCCGCGTCTTCAACGGCGAGTTTTTCGCGCTTCCGCAATCGCCCCAACTCTACAAGCAGTTGCTGATGATCTCAGGCTACGATCGCTATTTCCAGATCGCGCGCTGCCTGCGCGATGAGGATTTGCGGGCCGACCGTCAGCCGGAGTTCACGCAACTCGACGTGGAGATGTCGTTCGTCGAGCGTGAGGATGTGCTGGGGATGATGGAAGGTCTGGCGGCGGAGCTGCTGGACAAGTGTCTGGGAGTGAAGCTTCAACTTCCGCTGCCGCGTTTGCCGTACACGGAAGCGATGCTCCGGTTCGGAAGTGATAAGCCCGACCTGCGCTTCGGCATGGAAATTATCGATGTCTGCGATATCGCTGCCGAGAGCGAATTCAAAGTCTTCAAGGATGTGCTTGCTTCCGCTGGCGTGGTGCGTGGTTTGAATGCGAAGGACGCCGCCGCGAAGTTCAGCAACACGGACCTGAAACCCGGTGGAAAGTTGTCGTCCTTCGTCGCGCAGTTCAAGGCGAAGGGTCTGGCGTGGATGAAGTGCGAAGGCGACAAGCTGACGGGCAGCATCGAGAAGTTTTTCCCGGATGCGGTCAAAGCGAAGCTCAAAGAGCGAATGGGAGTGCAATCGGGCGACGTGCTGCTGTTCGTCGCGGATAAGGAGCCGGTCGTCTGCGATGCGCTGGGTGCGCTGAGATCCCACTTGGCTTTGGAACTGAAGCTTTACAAGAACTGGTGGGATGAAAAGGCGGAGTATGACGCCACCGAAGAAAAGCTGGCGAAGAAGGAGAAGCGGGCACCGAAGCCGTTTGTCGTTGATCCTGCACACTTCAAGATGCTCTGGGTGCTGGATTTCCCCATGTTCGCTTTTGATGATGAGGAGCAGCGCTGGGTTGCGATTCACCATCCGTTTACTTCTCCCATGGATGAGGACGTCGATCGGTTGGAAACGGAACCCGGACGCGTCCGCGCGAAGGCGTACGACATGGTTCTCAACGGCTACGAAGTGGGTGGTGGATCGATCCGGATTCACAGGCCCGATGTTCAGGCGACCGTGTTCAAGATGCTCGGGATGCCGCTGGAAGAAGCGAAAGCTCGCTTCGGATTCCTTCTGGACGCTCTTCAGAGCGGTGCGCCTCCGCACGGCGGGATCGCGCTCGGGATCGATCGACTGTGCATGATTCTGGCAGGGACCACGAACATTCGCGATGTCATCGCGTTCCCGAAGAACCAGAAAGCCCGCGATCTGATGACCGGTGCGCCGGCGACGGTCGAACCCCGGCAACTCAAGGAACTGGGCATCGAACGCAAACTCTAATGTCAACAAGGCGTGCGGTTCGATTCACCGTCGAACCGCCGTCGCATTTCAGAAAGGTTCAGAGTGCGTGGACTCCTCATCGCCAGCGTGATCTTCGTCATTTCCTACACTCAATCCCCGCTCGGATTCTCGAACCAAAATCAATACCTGCTCCACGGTCTCGCGCTGTCGGATACGGGATTGCTGAACGAAGACTGGCTTTCGATCTCCCGTGATCCCACGCCGATCTTTTCGCAGCTCATCGCCATCCTGAATCGCGTGCATCTCCCGCTCATGATCTCGCTTGCGTATGCGGGGGTCATGGTCGTCTATTTCGTGTCCATGTTCGTGATCATCGATTGCACGGTTGGGCGCCCGCAATCGCGTGCGGGCTGGTTGATGCTCTTCGCACTCGCGCTGATAACGCACGCCGCCCTCTGGCGCTGGCTCTCGGTGCAGGCAACGGGTGTGGATTACGCCTGGTATTTCCAGTGTGGCGTGGCCGGTCAATACATTCTCGGTGCTGGGTTTCAACCATCGGTATTTGGCGTGCTGCTCGTCGCCGCTCTCGCTGCATTCGTTGCAAAGCGGAACGCGCTCTTTGCACTCTTTCTGATCGCGGCTCCGCTCTTGCACTTCACCTATCTGTTGCCATCAGTGTTGATTGGCTTTGGCGCACTTGCTTCCATCGCGAAGTCGGACGGTCGCCGCCACGCTCTCCGGATCGCACTCCTCCTTGCGCTCGGTCTTGCGCCGGTCTGCCTCTTTTACATCATTCGCTTTCAGCCCACGGATGCGAACACCTTTGCGGAAGCCCAGCGACTGCTCGTCGAAGTCCGCATTCCGCACCACGCCGTCGTTGCGAAATGGCTCGACGTCATCGCTATCCTGCAAGTGCTGGGAATCATCCTCGCCATCATCACGATTCGAAAATCCCCGCTCGCAATCGTCCTCGCCACCGCACTCGGCATCGCGGCGCTCCTCACGCTCATCGTCGCCATCACTCACCTCCACCTTCTCGCTTTGCTCTTCCCCTGGCGCGTCTCCGCGGTCCTCGTTCCCGTTGCGACTCTGCTTCTCGCTGCCCGCCTGACACGCGCCGTCGAATCGTATCTGCACAAAGTTGGTGAATGCCTCGCCATCGTCGTCATCACTGCATCGCTCATTTTCGGTTGCTGGCATCTTGTTCAGCCCATCGGCTATCACATGAACGAAGCCAGCGAACAGGGACTGCTCGATTTCATCAGCGAAAACAAGAAAACTGGCGACATTTATCTCATTCCGATCCGCATTCCCCAGCTTTCCGGCGGGCGAAAAGGCAGCATCTCCACCACCTTCACCTCGCCCCCGCGCCCCACCTCCAAAAACCTCATCCCCGTCGATCTCCAGCGCTTCCGCCTGCGCACCACGGCCCCGCTGTACATCGATTTCAAAGCCATCCCCTACGCCGATCACGAAGTGCTCGAATGGTATCGCCGCGCCCGCCTCGCCGAAAGCTGGTATCAGCGCGACGACTGGCAAACCGCACTCCCCGAGTTACGGTCCGAAGGAATCACGCACATCGTCACGCCTGCGGACCGACCCATCGCCAATCCAGAAACCGAACTCCTCTATCAGGACGAATGGTTCCGCCTCTACCGACTAAAAAGTTAACTCGGTCTTCAATCAGTCATCAGCTTGAATTCCTTGAGTGCAGGCTTGACTTGAGTCTTCGGGAATGCGAAGATTTGATCACCTACCCAATATTCACCCCCGTCAACTTGGTCGATCATTGTTCAAACGTGATCCGAAACAAGATGTACGGGGTGAAGCACTTTGAGAACGTCGATCGAGGCCCTGATCATGTTCCGCCTGAATATCGGTTCTTCACAGCCGTATTGCGATGGTGTCAATCGCCGAAGCTTCCTGCAATTGGGCATGGCCGGGATGGCCGGTGTCGCCATTCCGCATTCGCTCGCGGCCAACGAACCGGCATCGCTGGCGGGACTAACGAAGAAGACCTCCGTGATTCTGATCTGGCTCGACGGCGGACCTGGCCACATGGATATGTACGATATGAAGCCCGAGGCGCCGGCGGAGTATCGCGGAATCTGGAAGCCGATCCGCACGCGCGTGCCGGGTTTCGACATCACGGAACTGTACCCCAAACAAGCCCAGGTGACGCATCTCTTCTCGATGGTTCGCTCGCTGCACCACGATACGGGCGATCACTTCGCGGGCGGGCACCGGATGCTCACCACCAAAGACATGGGCGTGAGCGGTGCGAATACGCCGCAGAAATTCCCCGGCATCGGCGCCATCGTCAATCGCGAACTCGGCCCGCGTCGCCCCGGCATGCCCGGCTACGTCGCCGTTCCCTACGCCGCCAGCATCGGATTGAACCCCGGATACTTCGGTGGCGACATCCTCGGCTCGCAACACAACCCGTTCCCCACCGGCGGTGACCCGAACGCCGCCAACTTCACCGTGCGGAATCTGAACATCGCATCGGGCCTCTCGATCGACAAGCTCGAAGATCGCCGCGTCCTGTCTCAGCGCTTCGACTCCGCCCGGCGCGATCTCGTCCCCGCCGCCGAATCCGGCGCGATGGATCGATTCGCTACCGAGGCCTTCGATTTCATCACTGGCGATTCGGCCCGTCGGGCGTTCGACATCTCGAAGGAAGATCCGCGATTGCGCGACCGCTACGGCCGCAATGGCTGGGGTCAATCGGCACTACTCGCACGTCGCCTCGTCGAAGCGGGTTCGACGTTCGTGGCGGTGCATCTGGGCGGATGGGATCACCACTGGGATCTGCAGAAGGGCTACGAGAACTATTTGCCCAAAGTTGATGCTCTGGTGGCTTCGCTCTTCAGCGATCTTGATGATCGCGGATTGCTTGAGACCACATTGGTCGTGCTGTGTGGTGAGTTCAGCCGCACGCCGAAGATGAACGACGGCGGAAACGGCGGACCGCCGATGAGCCAGGGTACGCCCGGCCGCGATCACTGGGGCAATGCGATGTTCTGCCTGATGGGCGGAGGCGGTGTGAAGGGCGGGCAGGTGATCGGTTCCACCAACAAGCTTGGCACGGAACCGCTCACGCGTGCGGTAACGCCGTCCCATATCCACGCTACGATTTATCAGGTGCTCGGCATCGACCCGCACCTGAGCCTGACCGATCCCACCGGCCGACCCGTGCCCGTTCTGGATGACCCGGAACCCATTCACGAACTGTTCTGATCCATCACGGGAAGGCCGCGAAATTCCTATCATTCCGGGATCATGACATTCCCACGCTTCCTCATGCGGCTGCTCATGGGCAGCCGCCGTTCCGTCATTACAGGCGAACATCGCATCGCCGGCCCGCGACGCGAAATCACCATTCGCCGCGACAAGCACGGCATCCCCACGATCGAAGCCCATCAGGATCACGATGCCTTCTTTGGTCTCGGCTTCGTGCAATATCAGGATCGTGGATTTCAACTCGAAACCTTGCTCCGTGTCGTCCGCGGCACGCTCTCGGAAATGGTCGGAAAGCAAACGCTGGCGGTCGATCGGATCGTCCGTCGCATCGGCTTCTTTCGTTCGGCCAAGCAGCAACTGGACGTGATCGATACGGATATCCGCCACGCGCTCGAAGCCTTCACCAGCGGGATCAATGCGGCGCAGGCGTTTGCTTCGAAGTCTCCTCCGCACGAATTTCAACTGTTGAAGATCCTGCCGACGCCGTGGGAACCGGCGGATGTTCTGGGGTTGGTCAAGCTTCAGACCTTCCTGTTGCCTTCGAACTGGGATGTCGAACTCGCACGCCTCAACATTCTGCTGAGTGACGGGCCAGATGCGTTGCGGGCACTCGATCCGGCAGCGATCGGCGAGGTCGCGAAGCGGCAGGGAAGTCCGGTTCTCTTTGACGATCTCAACACGTTCCTGAAACTGGTTGGCCGCGGCGGCGGGTCCAATAACTGGGTGATTTCCGGATCGCGAACCAAGACCGGCAAGCCGATCCTTGCCAATGATCCGCACCTCGCGCCGTCGCTCCCCGCTCCGTGGTATCTGGCTCATGTGAATACGCCGGAGTGGGCGGTCGCGGGTGCGGCGCTTGTGGGTGCGCCGGTTTTTCCGATCGCTCATAACGGTTTCGCCTGCTGGGGCGTGACGGCAGGTCTGACCGACAATACCGATCTGGTTCTGGAATCGTCGACCGGCGAATTCGACGTCGTTGAGGAACTGATCTGCGTTTCCAACGGACCGGATGAAGTGGAGAAGGTCCGCATTTCGCCACGCGGGCCGGTGATCACGGCGCCGGATGAGGAACCGATCGCCCTGCGTGCGGTCTGGCTGGCACCGCTTCCGGTACGCGGGTTTTTCGATTCACCGCGTGCCCGATCATTCGACGATTTCCGCAAGCCTTTCGCCCAATGGCCAAGTCTGCCGATGAATCTCGTTTATGCGGATGAAACTGGCGCGACGGGCTGGCAGCTGGTCGGCCAATTACCAATTCGTAAGGCGGGGAGTGGCACGATCCCGCTGCCCCCTGAAGAATCGATCTGGGACGGCTGGATTCCGTTTGAGGAAATGCCCTTTGCAATCAATCCCCCGGAGGGATTCCTCGCGACCGCGAATGATCCACCGTCGGACGATCCGAGTCTGGGAATCGATTTCATCGACCGCTATCGTGCGGAACTGATCCGCGAGGCGTTGTCTCAGAACAACCAATGGGATGTGGAATTATGTTCACGTCTGCAATACGACGTCCGCTCACGGCCGTGGGACGAATTGCGTGAGATCGTGCTGGCGCTGCCGGTCGGCAATGCCGATCTCGAACTGGGGCTGGCGGAGCTGCAGTCGTGGAACGGCCGGATGGAGGCGGATTCGCCGGCGGCGACGATCTTCGAACTGTTCGTGTCAGACATGTGCATTCGCTTGGCGAAGGCGAAAGCGCCGAAGTCGTGGAAGACGGTCCTCGGGGTCGGGGATGAGGAACCGTTCAGCGGGAGTTTGTTCGCGGAGCGGCGCATCGCTCATCTGAGTGCGACGATCCGGAATCGGCCGGACGGTTGGTTCGAATCGAGTTGGGAAGAGGTAATGAGTGAGAGCCTGACGCAGGTGATCCGGACGTTGCGTGCGACGCGTGGCCCCGGCCCGGCGTACTGGCAGTGGGGTGATTTGAGACAGCTTCGATTGGAGCACCCGATCTTCAAGGATCACTGGCTGGGCCGGGTATTCAATGCGGGCCCGGTTCCGGTGGGCGGGGATTCGAACACGGTGCTGCAGGCGGCGGCGAAGCCGTACGAGCCGCTGGCACTGACGCACAACATCCCGAATCTGCGGGCGATCTTTGATGTCTCGAACTGGTCCAACTCACGTTTTGTGTTGGCGGGTGGGCAGAGCGGGAATCCGTGCGATCCTCATTACGAGGATTTGTTCGCGCTGTGGCAGGCGGGTTCGGGGGTGCCGATCCCGTGGACGACGGAGGAAGTGATCCGGGGCGCAGTCGCGAGTCTGCGATTATCTGCAGTTGAATTCATCACACAGTGATTGAGGGGCATCGATCACCTCTTTCGCGCGTTCGGGGATCGTCGGGTGAAGGGGAAATCTGTTCAGGCATAATTTCAATACGATCAATCGGATTTCCGAAGTCCGGCTTCGACTTCGGAGGCCCGGAAAATTGCTTTTGTACTTTGGCAATCGCGACAAATGAAACAGACAATCACTCACGACGGCGGACCTTCGAACGATCCTTGAAACCCTCCCCGGATTGTTTTTTTTAAGATTCTTGAACGGACCGTTTCCGGAACAGCTAAAATCCCAGCATAATCTCCGTTCGAGCGATCCGATGCCGAGCCCCAATCGTTATCTTGTCAGTTTTGATTCCCGCACCGCCCTTCACCGCTACACCGATATTCTGGTCATTGGCGCCGGCATCGCGGGGTTGCGGGCGGCACTCGAGGTACCGGGCGATCTCTCAGTACTCGTCGCCACCAAGGACCGCATCACGGAAAGCAACAGCAGTTATGCCCAGGGCGGCATCGCGAGCGTGCTTTCGCCTCTCGATAAATTCGAGAATCACATCAACGACACCCTGATCGCCGGCGACGGGCTCTGCGATCCTGCGATTGTGGAACGCGTAGTTCGCGATGCGCCGCATGAGATCGAAAAGCTGGTCGAGTTCGGCACCAATTTCGATCGCGAAGATGGAGAACTGGCTCTGACACGCGAAGGCGGCCATAGCCATCGGCGGATCGTCCATGCGCTGGGCGATGCGACCGGCCACGAAATGATGCGTGCTGTGATCGCCAAAGCGCAGGCATCCCCCAACGTCACGCTCTGGAATGAGAGTTTCACGATCGATCTGCTGACGAACGACGAGGGATGCGCTGGTGCGATCATCTGGCGTCCTCAGATCGGGCCGATTCTGGTCTGGGCACGCGAAGTGATTCTGGCTTCGGGCGGGTGCGGAATGATCTATCGGGAAACGACCAATCCGCCAGTCGCGACGGGTGACGGCATGGCGGCCGCGTATCGGGCCGGGGCGGAACTTCGCGATATGGAATTCATGCAGTTCCATCCGACGGTGCTTTATGTCGCCGGTTCGGCCCGCTGGCTGATCAGCGAGGCGGTGCGCGGCGAAGGGGCGTATCTTCGCGATGTTCATGGCGAGCGGTTCATGCTGCAGGAAGATGAACGTGCAGAACTGGCACCGCGCGATATCGTCGCGCGTGCGATCTTCCGCACCATGGGGCGAACGCAGCATTCCAATGTTTATCTCGATCTTTCGCACCTGCCGAAAGAACTGATTCAGACCCGATTCCCAGGGATCGCCCGCGTGTGCCGGGGGTTCGGTCTGGACATCACGAAGGACAAAATCCCGGTGAGGCCGGGCGCGCATTACATGCTGGGCGGAGTGACGGTGGATGCGGACGGAAGAACCACGCTGCCGCACCTCTGGGCCGCTGGCGAAGTGACTTCCAGCGGACTGCATGGTGCGAACCGTCTGGCATCCAACAGCCTGATCGAGGGGCTGGTCTACGGTGCGTCGTGCGGCCGCCATGCAGCAAAGGCGGTGATACAGTCTACCGGCGAACGCCGACTTGCAGACTTGCGCTACAGTGCACAGCAGGACGAACCGGACGAACGACTCGACGTCGCCGACCTCACGAGTTCGCTTCGCAGCCTGATGGTGCGGAAAATGGGCATCGTCCGTGACCGGAATCATCTTGACGAGGCGAAAGCCGATGTCGACTTCTGGTGCCGGTACGTTCTGGCCCGGGAATTCGATCACCGGCCGGGTTGGGAACTTCAGAATCTGCTGACGGTGGCCCGACTGATGATCGACGCCGCCCGGACCCGGGAGGAATCTCGCGGCACGCACTTCCGCAGCGACTTCCCGGACCGCGACGACGACCACTGGGGCGTGCGCCACGTGACGATTTCTTCACAAATCGCAATGCAATCACATCAATGAACATAATTTCACTGATCAAAACAATCAACTTTGACACTTTATATCACTATTCGCTTTGGGCTGGCATGTTCACGCCCTGAACATAATTGAAAAATCCTTGATTTTCAGTCAAATTCGATAGGGACTCCGCCACTTACGTGAGCGGCAGGTGGCGGAGTCCGTGACAGTGAATTTGAGAAGTCAAGTATAAAAAAATGTATGTGAACAGAAAAACATGTTAAGTCGAGGCCAGAAGTCCGCCGGCGGTTTGGCACAGTTCGGTGACCGATTCGAGCGTGGGGGCTTCGGCGATGACGCGGACGATCGGCTCGGTATTGCTGCCGCGGATGTGCAGCCACCAGTTCGGGCCGTCGAGCCGCAGACCGTCCAGTTGATTGACCTGCGCATCGGGCCAGCGCTGGCGGATCCGTTCGTAGGCGGAAGGGAGAGCGAATCGATCGACGGTAAACTTCGTCTTGAGCATTTCATAGCGTGGGAGTTCATCCACAAGTTGGGAAATGGGTTTCCGTTCCTCGGCCATGAGCGAAAGGATGAGCGCCATGCCGATGAAGGGATCGCGGACCCAGCCAATACGAGGATCAATCACGCCACCGTTGCCTTCGCCACCGATAAGCGCATGAACGGCACGTATTTTCTCTACGACATTCGCCTCGCCCACCGCCGAGCGATGAAACGCACAGCCGGCGGCCTGGGCGAGATCCTCGCACATGCGTGATGTGCTCATGTTCACCACGACCGGCCCGCGTTCCTGCGAGAGCCGATAGCGAACTGCGAGTGCGAGTGTGGCCTCTTCGCTCACGCAGCGGCCCTTTTCGTCGATCAGCGCGAGGCGGTCGGCATCGGGATCAAGGGCGAATCCGATCTGGCACTGTTGTTGCGCAACCCAGTGCGCGACTTCGGAGAGATGGGCGGGAGTTGGCTCGGGATCGTGGGCGAATTCGCCATTCGTTTCGCAGTGATGCTGGATGATTTCACAACCAAGATCGCTCAGCAGCCGGACCGCAAGCGGACCACCTGCGCCACCGTTGCCGTCCACAAACACGCGGAATCGCTCGGCGGCGATTGTGGCAACGCTGATCTGATTCTCGACGAGTTGAGCATGTTCGGTTTCGACATCCGGCGGAACACGAAGGGAGCCAAGCTGATCCCAGGGTCGAAGGGTGAACTGATTCGATTCAAAGAGTGCTTTTACTTCCTGTCCGGCTGCCGCAGGCAAGACTGCGCCATCGCGACCGAACATTTTCAGACCGTTCCAGGGAGCGGGATTATGGCTGGCGGTGATTTGAATGCCGCCACTCGCACTGAGATTGCGGACCGCGATTCCCACAGTCGGTGTTGGCTGAATTCCGATCTCTTCGATCGAGCAGCCCGTAGATGACAATCCGGAGATGACAGCATGGCGAAGCATCTGCCCGCTGGGACGGGAATCCCTCGACAGTACGACGCGACCTCCGCGGACCCAGGTTCCGAAGGCGCAGCCAAATCGAACAGCAGCCTCGGGTGTCAGGCTGGTTCCCACGATGCCGCGGATGCCGGAAACGCTCACGATCAGATCAGGGTGATTCATGACATTATTCTGTAAAGACCGGAAGGAGAATCGCGGGAAATCCGGAGGAAACGAATGAAATCTTACCAGTTTCGAATCGTCCTCTTTAGGAAACCATCTTTCTGGGACAAATGGGGGCAACTGATAGAATGAGTTCGCACTCGAAAGTGAGTATCGCGCATGACTCGGTCGATGCGACTGGGATTGTTCATTCTCCTAATCATTTCGACCGCTCTTATCACGTCGGCGATTCGTGGTGGTTTGCGCTCGTCAGCAGATGTCGTCTGGGGGAAACGCGGTGTCCTTGACGGAGATTTCGTACGGCCGCGGGCGGCGACGATCATCGGAGATCGAATTTACATCGTTGATTTCACCGCACGGATTCAGGCGTTTTCGCTTGATGGGGAATACGCAGGAATTACGTTCACGACTCCCGATTTTCGTAACGGTCGCCCCAGCGGATTGGGAACCGATCGTGATGGGAATCTCATCGTGTGTGATTCGCATTATCACATGCTGCGGATTTATTCTCCGTCTGGTGTCGAGCTGCGCCAGTTCGGTGGAACGGCGGGCTCGGCGGTTGGAGAATTCGGATACCTGTCTGACTGCGTTCAAGATGGAGAGGGATTTTACTATCTTTCGGAATTCGGCCAAAATGATCGAATCACGAAATTGGATCGGGAAGGACAGGTTGTGACAACCTGGGGAGTCAACGGTACCGGTCCCGGAGAGTTTCAACGCATCCGCGCACTGGCACTCGGACCTGATGGCTTGATTTATGTCGCTGATGCGTGCAATCATCGCATTCAGGTATTTGATCGAGACGGAGGATTTGTTCGATCGTTCGGCGGTCCGGGTAGGGAGGCGGGTGCATTTTCGTATCCTTACGATCTCGCATTTGATCCGAGCGGAAATCTCTATGTCGTTGAGCGGGGAAATGCGAGGATCCAGCAACTGACACCTGAGGGTCAATCTCTGCGAAGTTGGGGAATGCCGGGCAGCGAGCCTGGACAGCTTGCCGATCCCTGGGCATTGGCCATCGATAGACAAGGGCGGATTCACATAATCGATACCGAAAACCATCGAGTGCAACGGATCTCATTCTGATGGCATCTATGAGTGATTTTCTGGCAAGTCACTGGCTGGGAGCAGTTCTGCTCCTGTTATCCGTAATGGTTATGGTGTTTCTTCGACGAGATCGTTCAGCGGCTTTGATGTGTTCGAGTTCGATTGCAGCCTTTGCGCTTGGAGGATTTTTCCTCACCGGAAAAACCATTTCTCTGGACCAAGTGTACAACTTCGGCAGCGTCTTGATGGGGTTTTCTGTTGGTTGCCTCGTTGTACAAGTTGGCACCCTGATATTGGGGAGGATCTGGTCCTGGCAACTCGCTTTTGGATTCTCGCTGATTGGCCTTTTTGCAATGGGAGCCTGGACTGAAGCGGATCTTGGGGCGCAGATCGTCGAAGGCTGCCGACTCATCCGGTCGATCCAGTTCACACAACCGATCTGGCTTTTGCTCCTGGGTCTTATTCCCTTTGTGATCGCACTTGCCCGGCGAAGTCTCTCCGGATTGGGTCGCCACCGCAAGTGGGTCGCCATTGGAATTCGCAGTTCGATTGTCGCATTGCTCGTCTTGGCATTATCCGAACCGCGGATCAACCGGCTCAGCGAAAATGTGTCCGTGATTTTCCTCCTGGATCGATCTCAGAGCATCCCTCAGGAAGTCGATCACGAGGCAAATCTCGTCGATCAGATCGACAGTCGCTGGCAGCGGACTCGCGAGTTTGTCCGGAATGCGGTATTGCTCCGTGGTCAGGTTCACGAACGTGATCGCGCGGGCGTGATCCTCTTCGGCAAGCGCCCGAAACTTGCATTACCGCCCGCATCGGTTCGCGATAAATTCGATATCGATGATCGAATGGCGGGTCCAATCGACGGGCAATACACGGATATCGCAGCAGCTCTCAAACTCGCCCTCGCTTCGTTTCCTGAAGGAGTGGGTAAACGGGTGGTGCTGGTGAGTGATGGGAACGAGAATCGGGGGAGTGCTCTGGATCAGGCGGCACTCGCTCAGCAAAATGGTGCGGAAATCGATGTTGTTTCAGTCGCACCCGGGAAAGTGACCGATGAGGAAGTCCTGGTCCAGTCTGTTGAATCACCTCCCGTCACGACAACCGGTTCGCGACTTCCGCTTCGAGTACTTCTGAGAAATACTTCGAAATCGCGAGTCGTCCGCGGATTGCTGGAGCTCGTCCGAATCGGATTGACCGAAGACGGCAGCGAGAAGATCGAACAAGTCGCCATTGAGCAGGACCAGCCACAGGTACTCGAGGCAGAGCGTGGCAAACCCGCGAGGATCCTGTTGCAACCGGGACTGAACTCGCTTCGCTATCGCGATATACCGCCCAAGCCCGGCGAGACATCGTTTTCCTACCGGGCAACGTTCACTCCGATCTCCAGTGGTCTGCCGAGTGAAGATGGTCGATTGACGGATGTGAAAATGGGATTACCCAACGATCGGATTGCGAATAATCGAGCGACTTCCGCCGTGGTATTGAGAGGACAACGACGGGTTTTGTTCATCGAGGAATCAGTCGGCGGCCGGTCGCCACATGCACATTTGATTCGAACGCTTTTGCGTGCGGAGATCAAGGTCTCCGCGATTTCACCTGCCCGTTTACCTGCGGAACCCGGCGACTTCTCGCTTTTTCTGACCAATTTCGATTGCATCGTGCTGGCGAATGTTCCGGCGGAATATTTCAGCCGCGATCAGATGGAAGCCATTCGAACATCAGTCCATGATCAGGGTACAGGCTTGATCATGATTGGCGGCCCGGACTCGTTTGGCCCTGGCGGGTATCAGAATACGCCGATCGAAGAGGCATTGCCCGTTGAATGCGAAATCAAATCTCCGTTGGCCGCAGGAAAAGGCGGACTGGTTCTGATCATGCATGCATCCGAAATGGCGGATGGAAATCACTGGCAAAAAGTCATTGCGAGACTGGCGATCGAACGGCTGAGCGCTCCCGATATGGTTGGCGTCATGCAATATGGTTTTGGAGTCGGAGCCGCTGGTGTGAGTTGGGTGATCCCGTTCCAGACCGTTGGCGAAGACAAGAGCCGATTGCTGGCGAAGATCGATCGGATGGATCCGCAGGATATGCCGGACTTCGATCCCTTCCTGACGGCCGCCGCGGATACTCTTGCGAATCCCGATCACAACTTATCGGTCAAACATTGCATCGTGATCTCGGACGGCGATCCGCAGTACGGAGCCGCAGGGCAAGCCGCGACAGCGAAGATGGCGGCCAATTCGATAACCTGTACAACCGTCGGTGTGGCCACACACGGGCAAGCGGAATCGACCAAGATGAAGGGCATCGCCGAAGCAACTAAAGACGGGCGAGGCAATCCCGGTTCGTATTACGAGCCAAAAGATCCTTCTCAGCTACCCAGTATCTACATCAAGGAAAGCCGGAGAATCAGTCAGTCGTTCATCTATGATAAGCCGTTTCTTCCCAGACATCTGATCGTCGGTGGAATGACGGAAGGAATTCCGAAACAGCTTCCCGCACTCAGGGGCTTTGTTCGCACCACATACAAAGAATCCCCGCTGGCACAATTCCGAATCGAAGGTCCGCCGATCGCCAACGATATTCGATTTCCGATTCTGGCAAGCTGGCAGTATGGCTTGGGCAAGGCAATCGCTTTTACCTCTGATGCACGCACCCAACCCGCTGAAAATATCACGGGATGGGACGCAGACTGGGTGGAATCCGACCTTTATAAGAAGTTCTGGGAGCAGTCGGTCAACTGGGCGCTGCGCCCTGTTGAAGCAGGTCGTATGACGCTCGCATCGGAGTATCGTGAAGGCAGGATTCGCGTCACACTTCAAGCGAGAGACGAGCGTGATCAACCCGTAAACAATCTGGAATTAGATGCGAAAATCACCGTTCCGCGAGCGCTGCGCCCGGGAGAACCGATTCCGGAAATTACCTTCAAACGAAAGGGCCCGGGACTGTATGAAGCGGAATTCGAATCGGAGGAAGCAGGTACTTATTTTGTCACCGTGCAAGGCCAGCGAATTTCGGGGGCGGAACCGAACGGTGCATTGTTCGACACGGCACGAACGGGTGTTACGATCCCCTATTCACCCGAATTTGCCGATCTCGATTCGAACCTTCCTCTTTTGAAACAACTGGCGGACCTGACAGGTGGGCGGTATTTCACCGACGATCCAGAATCGTTAACTCAACTCGCTCAATCGGCAGAGTTATTTCGAAATGCACCGAAAACATCGCGAGCGTATCAGTCCTTCTGGTACTGGCTCATCTTCGCAGCTGGAATTCTGTTTTTGTTTGACGTTGGAGTGCGCAGAATCGCTGTTGAATGGATTGAACTACGGGAACTGGGAAGGGATTTCTGGAATCGGCTTCGCTCGACTCCGGAAGTTCAGTCATCGTTGACGCTGGAACAACTCCAACGACGAAAGATGGAAATTGATGACAAACTTGAACGCGAACGAGCGGTTCGTCGTTTTGAGTCTTCGAGTCCGATCAATGAACCGGCACCACCGATCGCGGATGCGTTGCCGATCGCGCGGCCGGTCGCGCCGCCACAGCATCGTACCACACCAGCGACGAGCGAAACTCCAGAGGACATGATGAGTCGATTGAAGAAAGCACGAGACCGAGCGGAACACAAACGTGATCAGTCATCTGAACCGGATCGCCCAACATAACGGGTCGTTCAGTGGGCAAAGAGGTCGATCAGTTCTAACAATCCATCTCCATTTCCCAGACAGGAACCACATGAATTCTCAAGTATCCATGCCGGAGCGAACCGCTCAATTCCGTCAACGCTTCAACGATCTCGAGGCTGAGATCGGCAAAGTGATCGTCGGTCAGCCAGAGGTAGTACGCGGTGTTTTGACTTGTCTGTTCGTGGGCGGACATGTGCTGCTTGAAGGCGTACCGGGCTTGGGGAAAACGCTACTTGTCCGTACGCTTGCTTCTGTTCTCCATCTGCAGTTTTCGCGAATTCAGTTCACACCAGACCTCATGCCTTCTGATATCGTCGGTACCAACATCATTAATGAAGCCCCAGACGGCAAGCGGCAGTTTCAGTTCCAGGCGGGGCCACTCTTTGCTCAACTCATACTCGCCGACGAAATCAACCGTGCGACACCGAAAACGCAATCGGCACTTCTCGAAGCCATGCAGGAACGCAGCATTACGGTCGCGGGCATCGTTCACAAACTCGATGAACCGTTTCTTGTCCTGGCCACGCAAAACCCGATTGAACAGGAAGGGACTTATCCGCTACCGGAAGCGCAGCTCGATCGGTTCTTTTTCAAATTGACAGTCCCGTTCACAACCCGGGACGAACTGAATCTCATTCTGGATCGCACGACCCGCAACGAATGGCCCACCTTGAAGCAGGTCATGGACGCCGGCGAGATTCGCGACTGGCAATCGCTCGTTCGCGATGTGCTGGTGGCAGCTCCTGTACAGGATTACGCGATCCGGCTCTTACTGGCGACACATCCCGGAAATGAGTTTGCAACGGAGGACACGAATCGCTTTCTTCGTGCGGGTGCGAGTCCGCGTGGTGCACAGTCCATGATCCTGGCAGGAAAAATCCGGGCTTTGTTGGAAGGGCGATACAATGTGAGTTTCGATGATATTCGAAATGTCTATTTGCCTGCGATGCGTCACCGTATACTCTTGAACTTCGAGGCACAGGCCGAAAATGTCTCCCCCGATTCGGTCCTGACCACGATCCTGAATACCGTAAAAGTAACTGTGACTTGATTGACGGTCTTTCCGAGTATAGCTACACTCTTGAAAAATACGGGGAGACGATTTGAGCATGCCAATTCGTATTTTGCCACTCCTTTCAATCATTGTCCTCCTTGGCATCGGGTTCGTGATCCCCATGCCGGCCAACGTAGGCAAACCTGATGTGATTCGGATTGTCTCCAGCCTGCCGCGTACCGGCAGCGCTCGCGGACAAACGGATACAATCGTTGCCGGAATCCGATTAGCTCTCCACGAGATCGACTACAAGATCCAACTCGGCGATAAGACCTATCGCATCGAATACCTGGATCTTGATGACGCAAACGCGGCGGCTGGTCAGTGGACAGCTGAGAATGAAATATCCAATGCCGTGTTGGCCAACCGCGATCCGGATGTGATGGTTTACATCGGAACCTACAACTCTGGCGCAGCGCGGATCTCAATGCCGATTCTGAACAAAGCTGGGATGCTGATGATTTCGCCTGCGAATACCGCACCGGAACTGACCAAGCCCGGTGCCGGAGCCCGGTGCGAACCCATGTGCTATCGACCGAATGGCGAAGTGAACTATGTCCGAGTCGTTCCGACCGACGACCTGCAGGGAGCTCTAGCCGCAGAATGGGCGCAGGATCTTGGTGCCAAAAAAGTCTACATTCTCGATGACAATGAAACTTATGGACAAGGGGTTGCGAATCTTTTCGAAGCGCATGCCCGATCGATTGGCCTGGAAATACTAGGCCATGAAAGCATCGACCTCAAGGCAGCGGAATTTTCTGCTCTGATGACGAAGATCAAACTCCGCAATCCCGATCTGATCTTTTTCGGCGGTACGACTCAGACAAAAGCAAGCCAAGTACTCAAGGACATGGTCAAGGCCGGGATGGACAAATGCAAATTCATGGCTCCGGATGGTTGTCACGAAGAAACGATGATCACGCAAACGGGTGCGGACATCGTTGTACCCGGACGATTCTACACGACCTTCGGCGGCCTTACGACCGATCGCCTGTCAGTCGGAGCAGGTAAAGTTTTCGTTGACAAATACACCGAGCTGTACGGCAAGCCCCCTTCAGAGGCCTATGCGGTTTATGGATACGAATGCGGTCGCGTCGCGATTGAAGCGATGCGAAAAGCTGGAAAGAAAGATCGGCGTGCCATTCTCGAAGCCGGTCGCTCCATCAAAGACTTCGATGGAGCCGCTGGTGTGAAGTGGTCATTTGATGAAAACGGAGACACCACGCTTCAAATGATGACGGGTAGCACGGTGCAAATGGTCAAAGAAGACGGAAAAGAAGTGCCACACCTTCGATGGTCCAAAGACCTCCAACCTCGCACGACGACGAAATAGTTCCAGGAATTTCCCCACCTATGCAAATACTATTCGCAGCAATAGATACGAATGCGTTGACTCAGTACCTGATCAACGGGTTGAGTTATGGTATGCTGATCGCTTTGGTCGCACTGGGATACACGATGGTCTATGGGATCGTCGAGTTGATTAATTTTGCCCATGGCGACTTGTTTATGCTGGGCGGATTTCTTGGCCTGACCATCGTCACCACTACGATCAGCCTGACGGGTGCTTCGGTCATTGGTAACGTGCCAATGACCGCAGGGATTCTCCTGCTCGCGTTCATTCTGGTACCGATCTTTTGCGGTTTTTTAAACGTTGGTGTTGATCGGATCATTTACAAACCGTTGCGGAAAGCGCCTCGCCTCGCGCCGCTCGTTTCCGCAATCGGTGTCAGTTTTATCTTTCAAAACTTCGGATTGTTCTGGGGTGGGCCGCAGGATGTCGACTTTCCCAAACTCATATCCAACACCAATCTACTGGGTGAAAGCTCCTCGATCCGCTTCACTTATCAGGACTTGCTTGTTGTGGGTGTGACGATTCCACTGATGATTGCCCTGACCCTTTTTGTCCGGGTGACTCCGCTTGGCAAAGCAATGCGTGCAACAGCTCAGAATCCAACAGCAGCTCAACTGATGGGGATCAACACGGAACGAGTCATTGCGACGACGTTCCTGATCGGTGGTGCTTTGGCCGGTTTCGGATCCATGATTTATGGATTAACGATCAACACTGTGCATTACCAGATGGGATTTCTCGTAGGTCTCTATGCCTTTACTGCAGCCGTTCTTGGTGGAATCGGCAATATTCCTGGCGCTGTGCTGGGAGGATTGCTGATCGGTCTCGTTCGGTCACTTGGAAGCGCTTATGTTGGCGAACGCTGGACGGGCGCATTGATCTTCACAATGCTCATCGTAGTTCTCGTTTTTCGGCCTTCAGGACTTTTAGGAAGTCGCGTACGGGAGAAAGTGTAATGAAGCCCTATTTCCCGTCCTGGTCGCTCGTCGCGTTTGCTGCATTGGTTGCGTATCCGCTCTTCCCGGCGCTCGAGCACCATTTTTTTCACCTGACCAATCGTTCACTGGGCGTGGAATTGCCCGGACTGTTCCTTTTTGCAATACTCGCGCTCGCGCTCAATGTTGTCGTCGGGTATACCGGACTTCTCCATCTGGGAATTGCGGGTTTCTTCGGGATCGGTGCTTATGTTGTTGGCATCCTGACAGCACCATTGAATCCGTTCGAGATGAATTTCTGGTTGGCACTCCTCATCGCCATTGCAGTTACGACGTTTATCGGATTGTTACTCGGTACGCCTGCGCTCAGGCTGAGCGGCGACTACCTGGCGTTGGTTACGCTTGGATTCGGTGAAGTCGTCCGATTCACGATCAAGAACATCCCTGCTGTGACCGAAGGCACGAAAGGGATCAGTCCTCTTCCGCCTCCGGTTTTTCCCGGTGTGACTGTAGATTGGAACACGGATTATCGACCGTTCTATTATCTTGCTCTCTCCGTTTTGTTGATCACGTTTTATCTGCTCTATCGTCTGGAACGTTCAAAGCTGGGACGTGCTTGGGTTGCAATTCGTGAAGACGAACTGGCAGCAAAGTGCATGGGGTTGAATACCTCGCGACTGAAACTCGCGGCGTTCTCTGTCGCTGCAGGTATCGCCGGATTGGCCGGCGGAATCTACGCCTCAAAAATGACGAGCACGGTTGGACCGGAAGCATTCGATTTCAACAAATCGATCTTTGTGTTATGTTGTCTGATTCTTGGCGGATTAGGCAGCCGAAATGGCGTCTTGCTCGGCGTCTTTATCCTTTATGGTTTCGATTACATTCTTTCTCCCATCATTGATGGATTCCTTCAATCCTCAGGTCTGGGCCAGGGAAAAATCTGGCAACAATTCTCGGGTTGGCGACTGATTGTATTCGGACTGGTCCTGATCATTGTGATGCGGGTCAGACCTCAAGGATTGCTTCCCAATAACCGTGTCAAAGACGAAATGCAGCACGTTCAATTACCGGCAACAGTCTAGTCCATTCGAGGTATTCCCGTGAGCTTGTTGTCGATCGAAAAACTCAGCATGCGGTTCGGCGGAATCACCGCCGTCTCCAATTTGAGTCTAAATGTTCCTCAAGGCCAGATTGTCAGCATTATCGGGCCAAACGGCGCCGGGAAGACGACGGTCTTCAATGCGGTCACGGGGATATATCCGCCAAGCGAAGGAAAAATTACTTTTGAAGGTAAGGAACTATTGCGTCCATCGGGGTGGACGGTCTATTTCTGGTGTCTGTTTACGGGAATTGTCATCGCCGCAATTTCTTATCTCGCTACGGCTGGAATCGAGAATCTCTGGTCAGCGTCCATCAGGCGTCCGTTTGCAAAAATGGGCCCAGCATATACCTCCGCTCATTCTCTTCAGGGTGCCTGGGACTATCTTCATGGCAGACCACTCATCGAATCCAATGGGGTTCAATGGGAAGTCGTAAGCCTTGATGGAAAGACAGTACTTTTCGCTGCTGGAAGCGAGCAACAGGCAAAAGAATTTCGAAATGGATTATTGAATGGATCAATCAAAATCGTAAAGGTGCCGCAACAGAATTCGGTCGTTGTCGGTGGAATCGAAAAGAATCTCGGTACCGATGAGTCTTTGGAAAAATTTGTCAAGCAATCGAGCCGAATGCTTGAAGAGTCCAAGAACCTAGTGAGTTCGACTACGCTTGCGGCCGGATTGGGATTTCTCGCAGGAATGATCGGTGCCTATCTACTCTGGCTCCGTTCCCGTCGATCGCCGGATGTGATCTCTCAGGGAGGGATCGCCCGCACTTTCCAGAACATACGACTGTTTTCATCGATGACTGTCCTTGAAAACATCCTGATCGGAATGGACCGCGAGTTGACCAAACATCCGCTCGCGATGCTCCTCGGCACTCCAGGTCAGCGCCAGGAAGAAACGGATGCGGCCATCCGCGCCTATGAATTGCTCGATTTCGTCGGGTTGAAAGGGCGCTATCGCGATCTCGCTGGCAACCTGGCTTATGGCGAGCAACGCCGATTGGAGATCGCACGCGCTATCGCGACCAATCCCAAGCTCTTGCTTCTCGACGAACCAGCCGCAGGCATGAATCCTAGCGAAACCGTCGCGCTTATGGAACTGATCAGGAAAATTCGCGATCGGGGGATTACTGTTCTTCTGATCGAACACCATATGAATTTAGTCATGGGAATCTCTGATCATGTCGCAGTTCTCGATTACGGCGAGAAAATTGCGGAGGGCCCGCCCGCCGAGGTCAGCCGCGATCCCAAGGTTATCGAAGCCTATCTTGGCAAGGAAGAGGTGAATTAATGCCCGCTTTGCTGGATATCGAAAACCTCCGAGCCGGATACGGACCGATCGATGCGTTGCATGACATTACAATCAGCGTGAATGCAGGCGAAGTCGTTGCGATGATCGGCGCGAACGGTGCTGGAAAAACCTCAACTCTTATGAGCATCTCGGGGATCTTGAAAGCACGATCAGGGCGGATCCAGTTCGATGGTCATGATTTGACACGGATTCCCGCGTATCAGATTGTGAAAATGGGCTTGGCTCAATCACCTGAAGGCCGAAAAATATTTCCGCGATTGAGCGTGCTGGAAAATCTGGAGATGGGAGCCTTCACTCGAAATGATCCTTCAGGTGTTGCGGAAGACATTGATAAAGCGTTCACGATGTTCCCGATTCTTAAAGAGCGTAAAAATCAGGCGGGTGGATTGCTTTCTGGTGGACAGCAGCAGATGCTCGCCATCGCCAGGGCCCTGATGGCCCGCCCCAAGCTTCTCATGCTCGATGAACCATCTCTTGGGCTGGCACCGCAAATCGTCGTTCAGATCTTTGATGTAATTAAGGATCTCAACAAAGAGGGTATGTCGGTTCTGCTTGTCGAGCAGAACGCTCGAATGGCACTGAAGATCGCCCATCGCGCTTACGTGCTGGAAACAGGCCGGGTCACGATGAGTGATCGGGCCGAACAGTTACTCAATGATCCGCGAGTTCGAGCAGCGTATCTGGGAGAATAGCCTCCGCATGCGAATCATTGGACTCGAAACGGAACATCTGCGTTTCCCACTTCCCCGCGCCGTGAGCATAACATCTTCTCAAGACCCTCGAGCGGCGAAGGAGATCGATGTCGTTTTGGTCCATCTCAAAACAGATGGATCAAAAACAGGCCTGGGATTCACCTATTCTCTGGGATTCAATGGCGAAGTTCTCAAATCGCTGATTGACACCATCATCGCCCCCATTGTTTTGGGTGAAGATCCGGAACTGATCGAACGCCTCTTTCTCCGCACATCTCTTGAATTGGAATCCCTGGGATCGGGAGGTCTGGTACATCGTGCGTATGCGGCGGTGGATTTCGCACTTTGGGATCTCAAAGGCCGAATGGCGGGGTTACCCGTTTTCAAATTGCTCGGTGGTTATCGAACCAAACTCAAAGCATTGGCATCGGATACCGCCACGCCCGCGTTGGGAACGAAAGCGGCAATTAAGGAAACAAAAGCCGCTCTCGACGCCGGCGCAGCCGGAGTCATTGTGGAAATTGGAACAGCAGATCCGGACATCGACGCCGAACGACTCAGGTCCATGCGAGGTGCCGTTCCCGAAGGTGCGTGGTTCGAAGTCTCAGCCAATACTCGTTATGATTTTTCCACTGCACTCTGGATGGCGAAATTATGTGAAGATGAATTCGCGATCGACGGATTTTCCGATCCGCTCCGAACGAATGATCCCAGCATTTACCGTAAACTCTCCGATCGACTCGAAGTGGCGATCAGTGCCGGTAGCCTCATTGACCGTGTGGACGATGCGATTCGGCTTCTGGAAAATTCCGATCTCTCCGCTATTCGTATCGATCCAGTCCGCCTCGGTGGCCTGACACCATCCAAAAAAATTGCAGCGTTTGCCGAACAAAAGCAAACAGCCATTTGTCCCGTTCGACTACCGGAAGTTGGGTCTCACCTCGCGGCAGGTTTTCAGTTGGGACGAGTCTGCGAAACGGTCGATTGGTTCGATAACCTGTTCATCGGCGGCCCACGATATGAGGGCGGACAATTTGTCGTTTCTGAAAATCCTGGATTGGGCATCGAATTGAACGAATCCTTCGTAAAAAATCATCGCATTGATTAACGGAACTCACCGGAGGCAATTCACATGTCGAAACCAGAAGAACAAGTTGCTAAACTGCATCTCGTCTTCCCAAGTATTCCGAAGCCAGTAGCGGTTTACAAATCGGCTGTTCGCGTTGGGAATCTCGTTTATATCTCGGGTCACGGTCCGCTGAAACTCGACGGCACCTACATTCTCGGATGCGTCGGTAAGGACTTAACGCTCGATCAAGGTAAAGATGCAGCGCGTCAGACCGGCCTTGCGATTCTTGCAACGTTGCGTAACTTTCTTGGCTCACTCGACAAAGTCAAACGACTGGTCAAATCGTTCGGAATGGTTAACTGTTCGGCAGATTTCAAAGATCAGCCCAAGGTCATAAATGGCTATTCAGAGCTTATGAAGGAAGTCTTTGGCGATGATGCCGGCGTTGGCGCGCGCAGCGCAGTGGGTCACAACGCTTTACCGAATGGTATGGCTGTGGAGATCGAAGCCATTTTCGAAGTGGAATAATGGTCTGAACTCAAGTTGGAGCAGAAGAGATCTTTTGCTCCAACCGCTTATTCAAGCTTTGACAATGATTGCGGATTCGACAGCTGACATGATTTCTGAAATCGCTGCACTTTCGTCTGCCAGTGCCACTCCCATAAAGCGGGCAAATCGGACCGCTTGCTGATCCGAATTGGGTGTGATCAACACAACGCTCGCATCTTCAGGTGTCGACTGAACCACCTTTGCAACATTCAACTGATCATCAGAACTATAAGGCAATATTATTGCGTCGGCAGTTTCCCTTACAGCCAATTTCCGTGCCCCTTCACCATCCGATGTGGTACGAACTTCCCAACCCATTTTTCGTAACTCATTTGCCAGTTTGTTACTCAGCTTGGTGGAACCCAAACCCATTACGACTCTGTAAGTCACAAATGTCCTCATTTTCGTTCCTATTCTCCGGTTTCCTCTTTAATGCCGGAATGTGATAGATTTCTACCAGACCATTCGCTTTTTCCTGCCGGAACTTGCGCGGACAGGAAATTTTTTGTCAGAATTCCATTAGGGTGGAACCGGTTGATCCATAGCGATACAAAACAGAAGAACGCGTCACGACTGGAATAATGTACTCTCGTTCATCGTTCCAGTCGTTGTCGGTTGCGAACAGTCGTCGATCGCCCGAACGCGTGATACTCACCCTCCCGAGGTTCTCGCCATGCCGAAAGCACGCATTTCAATCGGTACCTGGGCTTATCTCTTCAATCAGGAAACGCCGACCAACGACTTTCATGTCATTTTGCATAAACTTCAGGACCTGGGATACGATGGAGTGGAACTGGGAAGTTTCGGTCCCCACCCCTCCCCGGCAACCCATCCCACCAAAGTCAGCCGTCAAAAACTGAAAAAGGAAATCGTGGATCACGGTCTGGCATTATCCGCCATCGCTGTGGATCTCTGGGCGTTCAAAACACCCGGCGTGAGCATTCTCGACGAAATTCCTTCTGCCTATACGACGGCATTTTTGGGATGGTGTCACTTCGCTGCCGACCTGGATGTCAAAACGATCCGAGTCGATACCGTTCTCGCTCCGAATTATTTCGACACCGAAGAAGGTCAGAAAGTGGGAGCCAAGGCCGGGATGGAACGATTCATCAAGGTCTGGGATACCTGCAGCAAAATCGCCGCGGACTTTGGCATGAATATCTGCTGGGAATTCGAACCGGGTTTTGTCTTCAACAAACCGAGCGAAATCTATCAGATTGTCGATGGCGTACGCGGACGCGGCAATCCGAACTTCGGCGTACTCTACGATACCTGCCATGCTCATATGGTTGCGACGATCGGCGCGAATCAACAGGGTGACAAAGAAATCCTGCCTGGTGGGGCGCTCGAGTTGCTGAACAATCTGAAAGGGAAAATCACTCACGTGCATGTCATCGATAGCGATGGCAGTCTCAACGAACACAACACTTCGACACACAACCCTTTTGGAACTGGCGATCTGAAATTTGATGAACTCTTCCCCGCCATCCAAGCAGCTGGAGTACCAAACGACTGGTGGTGTGTCGATCTCTGCTTCTGGCCGAACGCCTGGGAAGTCACCGCTGACAGCAAGAAGTACCTCGACAAGATGCGTGAGAAATACGCGGCGGCCTGATTGCTGTTCATCTGAAGGTATTTGTCATGCGCGCAATACTCGCCTGTGTGGGAATTCTCACGTTGATCCAGATCGTCCAAGCGGACGATCTGGAATCGTCTTTGAAGCCGATCGTGACGAGCCATAAAGGCAAGATCGCGGTGGCGGTAAAAAACCTCGAGACGGGTGAATCCTGGAATCATAACGCCGATGAGGTGATGCAGACGGCCAGCCTTATCAAAGTCGCTATCATGGTCGAGGCGTACCGGCAGGCGAATGCCAAGGAACTTGACCTGAAAAAGCACGTGACACTCAAGGAAGATGATAAAGTTCCCGGTGCCGGGATTCTCACGTCGCATTTTTCCGATGGTGCATCCTTTTCCATTCGCGATGCGATTCGGCTCATGATCGTGTACAGCGACAATACAGCCACGAATCTTGTACTGGATCAGGTTGGTATCAGAAACGTCAATGCGACAATGGCGAAATTCGGTTTGGGTGAAACGCGGATCAACGCGAAAGTCTTCAAGGGCAGCACCACAAGTGTTGATCCGGAGCGAACGAAGAAGTATTCACTCGGCAGTACGACCGCAAACGAAATGCTCAAACTTCTTGAATTGATCGAAACGCAAAAAGCTGCATCGACCGAATCCTGTCAGTCGATGCTTGCTCATCTCAAAGCAAACGATGACAAACAGCAACTCATTCGCTTTTTGCCTTCACGGGTGGTCCTGGCACACAAAACAGGCGCGACAAATCGCGTGAGGACCGACGCGGGAATTTTGTATGTTCCCTTCGCGGATGATGCAAAAAAATCTCGTCCCGTTCTGATCTGCGTTCTGACCAACGAGAATGACGACCAGCGCTGGGTCCTCGATAATGCTGCTCAGGTAACGATTGCGAAAATCGGAAAGGCCGTTTACGACTCCTTTTCTAAGAAGTGACACACCGACCTTTTTCTCAATGGAGATTCCATGTCCAAGAAACCTCTCCGTGTTGGAATGATTGGTTACGGCTTTATGGGCCGTGCACACTCGAATGCGTACAAGCAAGTTGGACAGTTTTTCCCGTCCGATCATCAGGTTGTGCTGCAAGCGGCTTGTGCACGAAACGAAGGTGAAATCAAGAAATTCGCCGATCAATGGGGCTATGCCAGTATTGAAACGGACTGGCGAAAACTGCTCGATCGCAAAGACATCGATGTCGTCGATATCTGCACGCCCAACAATCTCCACAAGGAGATCGCGATCGCAGCGGCGCAGGCGGGCAAGATGATCCTCTGCGAAAAGCCGCTGGCGATGAACACGGCGGAAGGTAAAGAGATGGTAGCGGCGGTCGAAAAAGCCAAAGTCGCCAACATGGTCTGGTACAACTATCGTCGAATTCCCGCGGTCACGCTTGCGAAACATCTCATCGATGAAGGAAGGCTTGGCCGTATTTTCCATTATCGAGCCAAGTTTCTCCAAGACTGGACTATCAAAGCTGATCTTCCCCAGGGTGGTCAAGGATTGTGGCGGTTGGATGTCGCGGCAGCGGGCAGCGGTGTCAGCGGCGACCTACTCGCTCATTGCATCGATACTGCAGTCTGGTTGAACGGCGGTCTGGAATCGGTTTGCTGCATGACTGAGACATTTGTGAAGGAGCGAATGCACAATCTTACTGGGAAAGTTGAGAAGGTCGGCATCGACGACGCCTGCATTTTCATGGGCAAGTTCTCCAACGGTTCGCTCGCCAACTTCGAAAGTACCCGATACGCCCGCGGGCACAAGGCGCTTTACACATTCGAGATCAACGGCGAGAACATGAGTATCTTCTGGGATCTCCACGATCTTCACCGCCTCCAGATCTTCGACTATAAGGACGAAGGAAAAATCCGGGGTTGGAAAAGCATCCATGTGACGGACAACAGTCCGGATCATCCCTACATGGCCAACTGGTGGGTTCCGGGTTTGTCGATCGGTTATGATGCCAGTTTCACGCACCAGGTCGCGGACTTCATCCAGGGAATTGAGACCGGGAAGCCGCAGGGGCCAACGTTCCGCGACGCACTGGAAACTCAGCAGATTCTCGATTCTATCCTGGACTCAGCAAAACAGCAGAAGTGGGTCACGATCCCGAAGTAAAGGGTTTTCATACTAAGGTTAGGTCACTCTGATTGAGTGACCTAACCGCCCTGTTCATCACCAATTCATCCACAGCTTGATCAGTCGATAGATATCCAGACCGACGGTAAATGCCATGAGACACAACACCATTGCAAGACCGATATAGCTCAAAATGATGAAGACTCGTTCCGGTGGCGGTTTGCCGCGGAAGAGCTCATAGATGAGAAACATCATGTGACCGCCGTCAAGCATCGGGATCGGCAGAAAGTTCACAACTGCCAGATTGATATTGATGAGTGCCAGCAACAATATCAGCTTCCAGATACTTTCTCCCGCGAGGATATAGGAGATCCGCGCAAGCGTGATTGGACCGCTCATGGTCTGCACGGCAGAGACGCGGCCAAAGAGCATGGCATAGAGATTGATGTAAGTGCTCTGAACCATCCGTAAGGTCCGTCGGCCTCCCATCTCAAGTGCTTCGCCGATCGACTTGGCCTGCTGGATGCGAAACTCCGGCATGAAGCGAAGCCCGCGATCATCGATCGTGTAGTTTTTGTCCTCGTTCGATGTCAGTGCCACTTCCATTTTTTCCGAGCCGCGATTGATTCGAACTTGCAACTCATGAGGAGCGATCGATTGCAGAAGATCATCCACAAATGCCCATTGATGTGGTTTGCAGTTCTCCCAGCGGCCTTCATCGATTGTGCCTTTGGCATCAAGGACTTTGAAGCGTACTGCTTCGATCGTATCGTTGGGTTTGATACCCGCCTGAGCCGCTGGAGAATCGGGTTCAACGGCTTCAACGACTGCTTGTACGTGATACGCGAGGCCAAGGCCGTTGACCGCCAAGGGTGTCTGCGCTTTCATGATTCCAGTCTGATCGAATCGTCCGACGGAATCCCATTTCAAATCGACAACGATACGTTTTTCGGTGTGATCTTCGGTTTGCTCCCGTAGCAAGGTCAGTTTGACCACCTTATCTCCCGATGTTCGAGCAGCCCACCGGTTAAGTTCCAAAGGCAACAAAAGGGGATCCAACGGACGGATTTCCCGTCCGATTTCCGCATCGCTCTTTCCGTTGATCGCGAGAACGGTGTTACCGAATTCCACTTCAACGATTCGATCACCAGCTTGTGTCCCATCCTTGGATTGGATCTGTGCCTGATCCGCAGGTGATCCCACACGGGTCGCAACGATCGAACCCATCCGCATGCGCATCCCGGTGTCGCGCCGATAAGTGGGCTGCACAACAATTGAAACTCTAGAGTCGGGCTGTCCCATACGTTGAATCTGGAACGTAATTGGCTCTGTAGACAGTTGTGCGAGACGGCGATAATAAGCGAAAATGTCACCGGGTTGTGAATCTTGAGTCAACGGAGTCACTTTTCGATCCGCTTCCGCTGGATCGCTCATCCCGATGATGAGGTCGCCATATTTGAAACCTTCACCATCACTACCCGTCGAATTCGCAGCAGGACTGCCAATCCGATAGGGCGGAATCAATTCATACTTCTTACCGTGAACCAGTTGAAGCGATTCAGACGGTGCAATGCCGATCAATGGGAACGGTGCGCCCTCGTCAAGAATAGGCTCCGCTTTCAGATCACGTTTTTCTCCCTTGTATTCGACCGTCATGTCAATGAGTTCACCGTGATCAGTCGCCCAGACAATCGGTCGGATATCGTCGAACCAAGGATCCTCTCGATCTCCAATTTTTCGGATCTCGCTACCGGTATGGAGATTCTGGCGCCAGGCAGTGCCACCCGCTTCCATTTGTGCGATCGTTGCCGGCATTTCTTCCAGACCATGCATGTAAACAAATACGAACAACACGCAGGCGAGAATGATGTTCATGATCACACCTGCGGATATGATGATCATCCTTTCGATGACAGTCTGGTTCTTGAAGGACCGCGGATCGCGATCCGCTTCCTCATCGTTCACTCCTTCACCTTCACCGAGCATCTTTACGAATCCGCCCAGCGGAACCATCGCAATCTTATAAGTGGTTTCTCCGTACTTATAAGCACAAAATGGCAGTGCGGGTCCAAAACCAATACTGAATGTCTCAACCCGTACACCACATAGTTTCGCGGCAGCGAAATGGCCAAGTTCGTGAATGAAAATGATGAACGTCAAACCTGCAGCCGCAAGAACGACGCTCAGCGGATCGAGATAGCGCAGAACCAAAACCAAGCAAATCGCTCCCATCATGACGCTTACAAGGTTCTGCCTAAGCCACGAGACGGGAGACTCTTCTGGCGGCTGTTCACCCAAGTTCGTAGGTATTAATGGCTTGTCCAACACTCAACCTCCTGCCGTGCCCTCTGATCGGCGGCCAAAAGCCCGTCGAGCGATGGGGACGATTCGTAATCATGATTTTCAAGTATCGATCGACAACACGTGACAATATCTCGAAACGCAATCTCGTGTTTCAGGAACCGTGCGACGGCGGCCTCGTTTGCCGCATTGAGCACTGCACCACAGGTGCCACCGTTCTTCGCGACTTCAAAACCCAATTGAATTGCCGGGAACGTTTCGTGATCGACTGGTTCGAAACTCAATTCCCTCAAACTCTTCCAATCAAGTTTCCGTGCGGGGCTTGCTTTACGTTTGGGATACAACAATGCATACTGAATTGGCAACCGCATATCCGGGGGGGAGAGTTGCGCCAAAACCGAACCATCGATGAATTCGACAAACGAATGCACAACTGAAGCGGGATGAACAATGACATCGATTTGATGTGATTCAAGATCAAATAGCCAACGTGCTTCGATCACTTCCAAAGCTTTGTTCATCATTGTGGCTGAATCAATCGAGATTTTTGGCCCCATCTGCCAGGTGGGATGACGAAGAGCTTCTTCTACGCTAACATTCTCAAGATCCTGAATCGACTTTCCTCGAAACGGTCCACCGCTCGCCGTCAGGACCACCCGTTCCACTTCTGAAATCGGATGATCCGTCAATGCCTGAAAGATTGCGGAATGCTCGCTGTCAACGGGAATGATCCGCCCTCCGCGTCGTGCAGCCAGATTCATCACAAGCGAACCGGCCAGAATCAGCGTTTCTTTATTCGCCAAAGCCACGGTTTTACCGGTTTCGATCGCGGCCCAAGTTCCCATAAGACCAGCAGAACCGACGACGGCTGAAACCACCACATCGATATCCGGATCCGTGACGAGTCTGATAATCCCATCCTGGCCTGACAGGAATTGCGTTTCCCGAGGAAAATGCGAACGATCAACCGATGGCAAGATTTTTTGATCGGTCAGAACGGCGTATCGCGGTTGGAATTCCTGGCACTGTCTGGCCAGTTCCTGCCAGTTCGAATGTGCTGCAAGTCCTTCAATTTTCAATTCTTCGGGACGAAATCTCACAACATCAATCGTACTTTTGCCAATCGATCCCGTGCTTCCCAGCACGGCAATACGACGGGGGCATGATGGTCCCAATTCTCGCGTTGAACTCACGATGATGCTCGGAATGTCATTATCGAATATGGAAATTGTATGGATGCAAAGTTGTGGAACCGGACCAAATGAATCAAGTTTAAAAAGATTAAATGAAACGAACCGCAGTGAGAATGGAGCGATATGTCGCTCGTCATTCCTACTGCGGTTTCGTGTGCCTTAGTTATTCTTACTTCATTATAACCGTTGCTCCCAAAAATACAAGGCTAGCCAGAAGCAATGCCGCAAGAATCAAACCGAGAGTACCAAAGGCGCTCGATTCTTCTGGTTGTTCATCGGGTGGTATCCAGCCGCCCGGCATACTTTGCCGATTCGGATCAGCAAACGGTGGCGGTTCTGAAAGAGCCGCAGTCAATTGAATTTCGGCGAGATCCATATTGGGATTTTGCACCGAATTTCGATTGGGGAACGACGAGACTCCGGCTCGATTCGGGAGTGCGGTCGGACCAGGAAGAGCTGCGCCACCCATACTTTGCCGCGCTGCCAAGTTGGATCGGTTTCCCGGTGGTGCCACTGGAGGTCCAAACCCGGACTGATTGCCACGGTTTTGTGGCCCAACGGGTTGTTGAACCATTCCCGCCATTGAAGGCGGCTTTCCGGGAGTCGGTGATCCCAGCGGCGACGGAGTCGTGAAATTCGAAGCTGAAGGCGGAGGCGTTTGCGTAATCGGGCTCGAGATTCGATTGGGCAACGGCTTGGCATTGTGATTCGACCCGCCAATCCCTGCCATGCGAGCACGTGAACCCGAAGCGTACCGGGAATTCGATGCGTTACCCGAAGCGGCTTCCACAGCTACTTCCGACATATCTCCAATGTACGGCTCAAGAGCTTCAGCCACTTCGTCGAGTCCAGCAAAACGATCCTCTGGCTTTTTGGCCATCAAACGGTGAACAACTTCCACAACCGCATCGGGAACTTCAGGATTGAGTTCCTGAATCGCCTGCGGTTCTTTCGTCTGATGAGCGATCATTTTCTCGACCGCACTTCCTTCCGGGAACGGGACATTCCCCGTCAGGCAAGTGTAAAGCACACAGCCCAGGCTATACTGGTCGCCGGCTGGTGTCCGATTGGTCGGTTCAAGAATACTTTCCGGACTGCAACAATCGAGACCGCTCGTCAGCGTATTGGCCGTGGACATCGTATCGACAAGCGACTCTCCTTCGTTTTCAGCTAAGAGTGATCCGATACCAAAATCCAATATTCGTGACTGACCATCTTCCCCGATCATGATGTTCGACGGTTTGATCAATCCGTGAAAGAGGCTGTTCTGATGGGAAATCGCGAGACCCTGCGCCACTTGCAGTCCAATGAAAGCGGTTTGAGCAACCGAGAGTTTCCCTTTCTTCGAGATGATCTCTTCGAGAGTTTCGCCTTCCGCGAGAGGCCACACCAGGTAATGCAATCCGCCTGCGGTTCCGACATCGACGAACGGCAAGACCGCCGGATGTGTGAACTGCCCGAACGAGCGAACCTGACGACGGGCCAGTCGAACGTTCCACATACTTCGTCTTGGCAACACCTTCACGGCGTATATGGTTGCATCGTTTTTCGAGGCCGCGCGGTAGACTTGTCCCATGCTCCCCTGACCAATGGCGTCCTGCAGAATGTAAGGGCCGAGAACAAGTCCCTGCGTCTTGCCGTTGAGAATCCTCTCGGCCTGGAACGCCGTCAAGGCATTTCCCTGGACCATAAACTCCGCCAATGCCGGAGCCTCGGCCCGCGGGTTTCTCTTCAGAAAATCGCCGACGATCTGATCCAATTGTCCTCGATCAATTAAGCCGCTGCGTCGGAGATCCCAAACGAACCATTCACAGGCTCCTAAATCGTTCGTCACCATGGTGCCAAGATCCTGTAGTGGAATCAGCCAGAGGAGAATTTCCGAACCTCACTTCCCGATGCGACAATATTCGTACCGCATTGGGTTTTGGCTCGATCAACATTAGGTCACGGTTTCCCGCTGTCAAACTGTCAACCGGCGTTTTCACGAGTTACAAAAGCAATATCCTGACTGAATCATTTGCGTCGCGTCAAAAATTACCGGCGTCAACAAACCGACACTCCACGAGAATTGCGAATGGCTCTCAATCCTTATGATGCATGCCCCTGCGGAAGCGGCAAAAAATTCAAATGGTGTTGTGTCGGATACTTCGATCAACTTCAGTTGGCTTTGCAGCAACAGCAACAAGGTCAACATGATGCGGCATTGCGCACCATGGAGGCACTGACGAAGAGCAACCCGCAGTCGCCTCCGGTCTGGTGTCACTACGCTAACGTCCTCTACATGGAAGGAAAAACGGAAGAAGCCGAAAAAGCGGTACAGGAAGCGTTCAAGTTACAATCCGATTGCCCGATGGCCTATTTCACCCGGGCCATGTTTCGCCAGTCTGAAGGTGAAGTTCTTGGTGCCCTGCTCCTCTTCCGAAAAGCCCTGGAAGCCTATCCGGCCGAAGCTGGCGGACCCATCTCCGATACTTGCGAGATGATTGCCCGAACAGAATTAATGCTGAATCGCCCAGTCGCATGTCGAGCGGTGTTCGAAGTTGCTGTCAACGCTCAACCGATGGATCAGGAACTCCGTGCGCAGTTCGATGCGATGTTCGGTCCCGAATCACGGCTCCCGGAACCCGCACGCAAAGCCTACACGTTTCGACCCGCTTCGCGAGCATTGCCCGCCAACGCTTCGATCAAGAAGTTTTCGGAGGCAAAAGCCGCCTATCAAAATCTCACGCAGCAAATCCCCGAAGACCCAGCGGCATGGTTCAACCTCGGACTGGTTCAGGCTTGGCTTGGCGAACAACCGCAAGCGGTGGAAGCATTAAACAAGTCTCTGGAACTCGAAGCAGACGATTACCGTGCAGAAGAAACCGCGGCGCTGATCGAAGTCTTGAAATGTGCACAGGGTATGGAATCCGATGCCGAGTATGTGGAGCATCGTGCGTTTCTGCAGATTCGCGATCCCGAAGCGGTCTCCGGTTTGCTGCAGGCTCTGGCTCAAAACGGCCGCCTGATCGCACCGCAGATGTCCGAAGACGGGACCTTTTTCAGCGCACTGGTTGTCGAACAACTTCCGAGCATTCTCGAAACCGGCACCAAACTGGCCAAAGTTGTTGCGAATATCAACATTACAGGTGGGCTGATCCGTCTCTGGCACCCCAAAGAAGAGACCCTCCAAAAGGTGGTGGGAGAAATTCGCGAGATGCTGAATCTGGCTGTCAGCGAACCCAATTTCAACATCGGTCCGATTCAATTCGGCGATATCGCTCTCGATGCGCTCGCCTATCCCGTTCGGACATCCGACCTGACCGAAGCGGAAGCGAAACTTCGCGATTACGCAACCAACTACTTCGACAACCAATGGATTCACGCTCCTCTGCGTTCGCTCGGCGGTATCAGCCCCATGGATGCGGTCGGCAGCAAACTCCTCCGCAAGCGGGTGCTGGGCATCATCAAATTCATCGAAGGATGCGTACTCGGTTCCGCTCCGCGAAAGAAACGCGGAGAATCGACTGAGCCAATCGACATTTACGATTTCAACCGCCTCCGCCACAAACTCGGGATCGTCATGGAATCGGTGGCGGCACCGGTCCCCGCCAGCGCGCCGGAAGAACCCGCCGTTCAGCCCCGCGACTTCGCCGCCATGAATGCCGCTGATCTCTCAGCACTTGACAGCGCTTCGATGTCGGTCGCCGAACTCGAAGACGCCCTCAAGGCCGCGATCAAACTCGACGCACGAGAATTGGCTGTCGCGTTCGCTCAGGCTGGCGTCGCCAAGCCCTTTGATGAAGCCAAAGCGGACCGCTACCCCTTCTACGCCTGTCTTATGACCGCCGCTCTGGCCTCCGGTGATCTGGATTCCGTCTTCAATATCGCCGATGACGGCGCCCGGTACGATGCGGAATCCAATCACGGCAAACGCCTCAACGACTATTCCCTGCGAAAGATCGCACTCCTCATCAAGAAGTCGGACTTCGATCGCGTCGAGCAGGAATTCGATCAGATGATCGGCCGTAACCCCAGCGACGGCAACGTCTATGTCAAGGCGGCGGAGACGTTTCTCAGCGCCAAGCAGGGCGCACGCGCGAAGAAATACGCCGAAAAGGGGATGTCCATCGGCAATCGCGATCTCTCGGCCGCCTGCAAAGAGTTGCTCGCCGCCGCCGAGCGCTACGCCTAACCCCCACACATCGTCGTCAAGGACTCCGCCACAGGCCGCGCAGGCTCGTGGCGGAGTCATTCGAACAAAGTCTCGTCTTTCCACCGACACTGCCACACCCTACCGTGGAAAGACGCTCAAATTTCGGAAGCGCCTATGCCATATAAGCACTTACGTCGATTTTCCAATTTCCGAATTCCGATATCCGCTGGTCTGCAGAAAGCGTTCGTTGAGTACGGGCGCGAATCACTTTCAGTCATTGTTTCCCATCAGCGCTGCCAAAAATCAAGTTTGAATCCCAGAGCATCAGAATGAGGCACTGGGCCGGACTCACCTTTCCATCTTTTCTCCAATTGTCTATCCTCTCGCTTCGCTTGAACGAGGATAGCTCCACATGCGGGACTCTCGCGCGGTTCACCTGGTGATTCTGACCGTTGTTATGGCCCTTGTGGGCCTTCCCAATCTCGGTGCGCCGTCGCTCTGGGATGTCGATGAAGGGGTCAACGTCGGCTGTACGCAGGAAATGATGGAATGCGGGACCTGGATCGTACCCATCTTCAATGGCGAACTTCGAACCGCCAAGCCGGTCATGCTCTATTGGATTCAGCGGGCCTCGTTCAATGCGTTCGGAATCTCGGAATGGGCCGCACGCTTCCCTGCCTTCCTGCTGGGTCTTGGCTCGATCTTCCTTACTTATGAACTCGCGCGGCGGATGTTCGACGCCGCCACGGGCCTTCTCGCCGGCATCATCCTCGCAACGGCCATCGAATTCTGCAAACTCTCGCACGCCGCCACGCCCGACGCGCCACTGATCTTTTTTACCGTTCTCACGCTGTTCCTGTTCTGGATCGGTCACGAACAGGGCGGTCGGGCATGGATCTATCCCTCCGCCTTCGCCAGCGGATTAGCGACTCTGACCAAAGGCCCGATCGGGCTGGCGATGCCGGCCATCATCGTTTTGCTGTACTTTGCCTGGAATCGCGAACTGAAACGGTTGCGGGACTGGCGGTTGATCCGCGGAATTCTCCTGTGGATCCTGGTCGCGGTCCCGTGGTACGGGCTGGTGATCTCCGAAACTCGCGGTGCGTATCTGGCCTTCTTCAAAAACGAAAACGCCGGACGGTTCCTGAACGCCATGGAGGGGCATCGCGGTCCGATCGTCTATTATCTCGGCGCCATTTTCGCATTCTTCGCGCCGTGGTGTGTCTATCTCGGAGCCTCAGTCTGGTTTGCCACCCGATCCGCACGATCGCACTCGGTCTTCGGCGGTACCGTTTCCAGCGAAGTTCGCTCGAATCGGTTCCTGCTCTGCTGGATTGCGTCATATCTTGTCTTCTTTTCACTCGCCGCCACCAAACTCCCCAACTATATCGCACCGATCTATCCCGCGCTGGCGCTCATCACAGCGAGATTCCTCATCCGCTGGATTCGTTCAGAAATCACGGTCCCCGGTTGGATCATGCCCACGGCGACCGTTTTCGTGGGGCTGATCGGTCTGCTGTTCTCGGTTGGCTTTCTGATCGCCGGCGGAACGATTCCCATCACGTTCAAAGGTCAGCGGATCATGCCGGGATTGAGCCAGTGGGCACCGATCGGCATGATCCTCATCGCCGGTTCGGTTCTGATGATGTGGGCGCACATTCGAGCGCAGCGCGAACGGATGATCGTGATCATGTCGCTCTCGACCGTGGCATTCATCGGTCTGATCGCCGCCTTCATCACTCCGGAAATCGACCAGCATAAAGCGCCGAAAATGCTCGTGTCGGAAAGCGGAGCCCATCAGCCCGACCGGGAGATCCGCCTGGCGACTCTCGACTACACACAGCCCAGTCTGACGTTCTACGCCGAACGCAGCATCGAACGTCTGACCTCGCCCGAAGCCGCGAAACAGTTTCTGGAAATGCCTCTGCCGGCTTATCTGTTTGTGACTTCGGACGTCTGGAACGATCGTGTCAAGGATCTCATTCGTGCTCCTTATCGGATCGCGGCCCGCCGATATGATTTCTATCGCAATACCGAGGTGCTGGTCGTGACCAACGAAGGAGTCGTTCGATGATTGCCATCACGGGGGCGGCCGGATTTATCGGATCCAATCTGGCCCATCGACTGACCGATCGGGACCTGCTGCTCGTGGATCAGCATCAGCGACCGGAAGAATGCGAAAACCTTCACGGGCTCAAAAAATTCCAGTACCTGAATCATTTGGATTTCATTGAGAAGCTCGAATCGGACGTTCTCAAACTCAGAGCCGTCTTTCATCTGGGTGCCAACAGCTCGACAACCGAAACCAACTGGGATTATCTCAAGACCATCAATCTTGAGTATTCGCAGCGGATCTGGAAATGGTGCGTCCGGAACGAGCGCCCGATGATCTACGCCTCCAGCGCCGCAACCTACGGTGATGGCTCGAAGGGGTTCGACGACCGCACTCCGCCTTCGGAGCTGACCCCGCTCAACCTTTATGGCAAAAGCAAAAACGACTTCGACATCTGGGCGCTCGAACAGAAGCGCACTCCGCCGCGCTGGGCCGGGCTAAAGTTCTTCAATGTCTACGGCCCACGCGAATCGCACAAAGGGCGCATGGCCAGTGTGGCGTTTCAGACGTATCAGCAGATTCAGGCGACCGGAATGATGAAGCTGTTCCGCTCCACGGATCCGGCGTATGCGGATGGCGGACAACTTCGCGATTTCGTTTCCGTCGATGATTGTGTGCTGCACATGCTCTGGCATTGGGAACACGATCACCCGAACGGCATCTACAACTGCGGAACCGGAACGGCTCGCTCGTTCCTCGATCTTGCGAAGGCGGTATTTGTGTCGCTGAATCGGGAGCCGAATATCGTCTTCATCGACATGCCCGCCGATCTCGCGAGGCAATATCAGAACTTTACTCAGGCCGATCTGACCAAACTCCATCAGGCCGGATGCGATGTGCCGGTTACGAGTCTGGAGACGGGTGTTCGAAAATACGTTGAGTGGTTTCAATCGAACTGAGCAAAAGAACTCTGGAACCCGATCTTCGACGATCATTGTCGAATTCTGAAGGCCACTCTTTCAGAGCCATTTCTCATCGGTTAGAATCGAAAGCATTGTGCACGCCACGCGGTTCTGCCGATCGGACGGTCTTCATGCGCAGTGTTTTTGCATTCGTTCTCAGCCTGTTGGCTGCAACTTCTGCATGGGCGATTGATCCGCCGGACCAGGCGGCTCTTTCGCGTGATGCGCTCTCGATTGTGCAGCGGGCGTGCATCGAATGCCATGGTCCGGAGAAACAGAGAGGCAAGCTCCGACTCGATTCGCGGGCGGCAGCGCTTGCGGGTGGCGAGTCCGGCCCGGCCTTTGTGGCCGGAAGTGCTGACAAAAGCGAATTGCTCCGACGCATCAGTTTGCCCGCCGGAGCGGATGGCGCCATGCCGCCGCGTGGGGAACGATTGAGCGCAGCGCAGATTCAAACACTTCGAAACTGGATTTCGCAGGGTGCGGAGTGGTCGGAAGATCAGGGCAAGCATTGGTCTTATGTGGCACCAAAACGACCTCACGTTCCCGTAATCGAATCACCGAATGTTCCCGTGCGCAACCCGATCGATGCGTTCGTTCTCGCAAAGCTCTTGAAAGAGAAACTCAAGCCGTCACCGGAAGCCACCAAAGAAACCCTGCTTCGCCGTCTTTCGCTCGATCTCACGGGTCTACCGCCCACGCTTGCGGAGATCGATGCGTATGTGAACGATCGATCACCGGATGCTTACGAAAAAGTTGTGGATCGCCTTCTGGCATCGCCGCAGTTTGGTGTGAAGTGGGCGACGTCGTGGCTGGATGCCGCCCGCTATGCGGATTCGCACGGGTTCCAGCGCGACGATCTCCGCGATCTCTGGGCGTACCGCGATTGGGTCGTTAGTGCTCTGAATGCGGACATGCCGTTCGATCAATTCACCATTGAGCAACTCGCCGGCGATCTGTTACCCAACGCTACGCCTGCGCAGAAGATCGCCACTGGATTCAATCGCAACGCGCCCACGAATGTGGAAGCGGGATCGGACCCGGAAGATACGCGAGTGAATCAGGTGCTCGATCGCGTGAATACGCTTGGCACGGTGTGGTTGGGCAGTACGCTGGAATGTGCTCAGTGCCACGATCACAAGTACGATCCCTTCTCGCAGAAGGACTATTATCAGCTTTTTGCATTCTTCAATAACACGGCACTCGAAGCCGATCGCGCGAATCCGAACGTCCCGGGTTCGATTCGCTTTCTCGGGCCAACGATGGATCTGAACGATCCTCAAACGGTAGCAAATCGAAAGCGACTTGAGACGGAACTTGAAGTTCTCTCAAAGAAGCTGGCCGAGCGGTCAGCGATTCTTCAGACTCACGATGCGACGTGGGAATCGGTGGTGCGCAAGGCCGCATCCGAAGCGCCACGCGAGCTGGTCCTCGAATTGGTATCGTTCGAATCACTCGGCGGAGCGAAGCACGAAGTGCTGAAGGACGGTTCGATTCTGCTCAAAGGAACTCCGCCGGAAACAGACACGTACACCATCACCGTGAAGACCGATCTCACTCAGATTCGCGGATTCAAATTGGAAGCGCTGACCGATCCTTCGCTGCCGGGAATGGGACCCGGACGCGGCGACGCCAAGAGGCCGAACTTCGTCCTCAATACGTTTTCCGTCACGGCTTCGCAGCCCGGCGGCAAACCCCAAACGGTGAAATTGAGCAGTGCGCAGGCCGATTTCTCGCAATCGAATTTTCCCGTTGAAGGAGCCATCGACGACGACCCGAAAACGGCCTGGGCGATCAACCCGCAGTTCGGCAAACCGCATTGGGCGGTCTTCGCAACCGAGTCTCCTGCGGGCTTCGAAGGCGGAACGCTTTTCACGTTCAAACTCGTCCAGAATTTCGGTTCCGCCCGCACGATCGGCCGCGTGCGACTGTCCGCCATCACCGGCGGACTGGGAACGCCCGTTCCTGCCCCTGTGATCAAATCACTTGAGCAACCGGTCGCGAAGCGAACCAAGAAGCAAACGAAAACGATTCTTGATTTCCGAGTTTCTCAGGACAGCGAATCCACAAAGTTGCAGATCGAGAAGCGAAAGCTCGAACTCGCACTTTCCAAGTTGCCCGCTCCCAAAACGCTGGTGATGCAGGAACTGGCCGAGCCGCGGATGACGACGATTTTCAAACGCGGGGATTTCCACACGCCCGGAGATCGCGTTGAGCCGGGTGTCCCGGGATCGCTTCATCCGTTCGACGCCAAGGCCGAGCGCAATCGGCTGGGACTCGCGCGTTGGGTGGTCGCACGCGACAACCCGCTGACCGCACGCGTGACCGTCAATCGACTCTGGGCGGAGCTGTTCGGGCGTGGGCTTGTCTCGACGCTGGAAGACTTCGGCATCAAAGGCGAACCGCCGACGCATCCCGAACTTCTCGATTGGCTGGCGGTCGAATTCATGAAGCCGACAGAGACTGGTCGCTCCGCTTGGAGCATCAAGCATTTGCTCCGGGTGATTGTGTGTTCGGCGACCTACCGTCAATCGTCCCGACAATCGCCGGACCTGCGAATGCGTGATCCCGACAACCGACTGCTCGCCCGCGGGCCGCGATTCCGCCTCGACGCCGAAGCGATCCGCGATAACGCACTGTCCATCGCAGGACTGCTCAGCACTAAACTCGGTGGCCCGCCGATACGACCTCCGCAACCGGATGGGCTCTGGGTGAAGGTCGGCGGCGAGCGGTACAACTATGTGGTCAGCCCCGGAGACGAGAAGTACCGCCGCGGATTGTATGTCGTGTGGAAGCGTGCGGCGCCGTATCCGAGCTTTGTCGCGTTCGATGCACCGAGCCGGCTGGCGTGCCGCGTGGCGCGTCCGCGCACCAACACGCCGCTTCAGGCTCTCACACTGCTCAATGATCCCGTTTACGTCGAAGCCGCTCTCGCCTTCGCGAAACGCGTCGCGACCGAACAACCGGACGCAACCACCGACACCCGCATCGCGCACGCCTTCCGCATCGCGGTGGGCCGAGCGCCGTCACAAAGTGAAGCCTCCGTTTTGACGGCGCTGTTCGATGCGGAACGCGAATCCATGACCGGCGATCCCGCATCCGCGAAGCGCTTGGTCGGAGAATTCGCCGCTCCCGCCCACGTTCCTCTGGCCGATTTCGCGGCTCTCTATGCCGTCTGCGCCGCTCTCCTGAACCTCGATGAAACCATCACCAAAGGCTGATGTCATGCCGTTGTTCGACTCACACCGTCGCGAATTCCTCTCTCGTTCCGGCATCGGCCTGGGATCGGCCGCGCTGGCGATGCTGCTGGCGGAGGATGGCTACGGAGGGGAGAAGCTCCATCCGCTCGCGCCGAAAAAACCGCACCACGCCCCGAAGGCGAAACGCGTCATTTACCTCCACATGATCGGTGCGCCATCGCACCTGGACCTTTTCGATCACAAGCCCGAACTCCAGAAACGCGACGGGCAGGAATGCCCCGCCGAACTTCTCAAGGATCGCCGGTTCGCCTTCATCGGCGGAAAGATGTCTCTGGCCGGTTCGCCGTTCAAATTCGCCAAACATGGCACGAGCGGGCTTGAGCTTTCCGAGCTGCTCCCGAACCTCGCGACCGTGGCGGATGACATCGCCGTCGTGAAAACGCTTCACACGGAAGAGATCAACCACGCCCCCGCCCAGATGTTTCTCCGCACCGGATTCGGCCGCGGCGGACGGCCGTCATTCGGTTCCTGGGTGGGCTACGGATTAGGCTCGGAAGCGCAAAACCTCCCCGCTTATGTCGTACTGCTGTCCGGTCCGCTGGGCGGTGCCGGCACCGCACTCTGGGGCAGCGGGTTCCTGCCCAGTGTATATCAGGGTGTTCAATTCCGCACGACCGGCGACGCCGTTCTGCATCTGGGGAATCCGCCCGGCCAGTCGGCAGCGGATCGCCGGCGCATCCTCGATGCCATCCGGAAACTCAACGAACACCAGCACGAAGCCTCCGGCGACCCGGAAATCGAAACCCGCATCGCGCAATATGAACTGGCGTTCAAGATGCAGTCGAGCGTCCCCGAACTCATGGACCTCTCGAAGGAGCCCAAGGAGGTGCTCGATCTTTATGGCGCCGTCCCGGGCAAAGGCTCCTTTGCCAACAACTGTCTGCTGGCACGCCGGTTGGTCGAACGCGGATCGCGCGTCGTCGAACTCTACGACGCCGACTGGGATCACCACGGCTCACTGGCCACGCGTTTACCGGTGAAATGCAAAGACGTGGACCGCGCGATGTCCGCGCTCGTCAAGGATTTGAAGCGATTGGGAATGTTCGAAGATACGCTTGTCGTCTGGGCTTCGGAATTCGGGCGCACTCCCCTCCGCCAGGGAATCGATGGCGAAGGAAAAAGCACCAACCCCGGTCGGGACCATCACAAGGACGCCTTCTGCTGCTGGCTGGCGGGTGGCGGAATCAAAGGCGGAACGACGTACGGCTCCACGGATCCCTTCGGTTTCTCACCGGCTGAAAAACCGGTACACGTGCACGATCTCAATGCGACGATCCTGCACCTGCTCGGCCTCGACCACGAGAAACTCACCTTCAAATATCAGGGACGCGAGTTCCGCCTGACCGATGTCCAGGGAACCGTTCAAAAGCCGCTCTTGCTTTAAGCGATCATGACTTTGAGCAGATGGTTATCAGTGACTTTCAATTCGAATCGACGGCTGCGCGGAAACAATGATCGAACAGTAATTGCCACTCGAGGAGTTGGACCTTCTTCGCCACATCTTCGTCGCTGCCGCCGGTTCCGCGCACCGTCTCACAGAACGCAACGAAGTCGGACGGATCCGTGTAGCGATACCCAATTGAAGAAGCTTGATCCGCCAGGAGTTTCAGCACCGGATGCGGGCCGACCCTTCGCCACCAGTAGTTGCTGTTCCAGGCATCCGGTTCGCGACGGTGCATGATGGCGTGCCAGAAACTTCCGGTGGTGCTGGGAAGATCCTGACTGATCGTATGTGATTCATCGAGGAAATCGTGGTAAAGCCAAAGTCCGGAATGGCAGGCTTTGGCCATCTCAACGTTTCGAACCGGCCCCAGATCCTGCATCGGATTGAAGCGTTTGAGCAATGAACGTTGATTCGAGTCCGGGCTGCCGGGCCCGAGTTCGGCGAGGCGCTGGCCGTCGCCGATGATCGCCGCAACGGCCGATCCGTAATCCGAGGCGTCGAACATCAGGCGAGGACCTCTTTGATCACGTGGCCGCCGGTGCCGGTGATGCGTTGGTCGAGCCCGTTCAGTCGATAGGTCAGGTGTTCGTGATTGAAGCCGAGCAGATGAAGAATCGTCGCATGGAAATCGCTGACGTGCACTTTCCCCTCGACGCCGCGCAGGCCGAATTCGTCGGTCGTCCCATGCACGGTTCCGGCTTTGACCCCTCCCCCCGCCATCAGCATCGTGAACCCGTACGGATTGTGGTCGCGGCCGGTTGTCCCTTCGGACATGGGCGTGCGCCCGAATTCTCCGCCCCAGATCACAAGAGTTTCATCGAGCAGTCCGCGTTGTTTGAGATCGCGCAGCAACGCCGCCGTCGGAAGATCCGCCCGCTTGCACATGCGGGTATGGTTTCCCTGAATGTCGCTGTGGGCATCCCACTTGCTGCCCGGCCCGCAATAGATCTGCACAAAGCGAACACCGCGTTCGACCAGTCGCCGCGCCAGCAGGCACCGCTGACCGAACTCGGCACACTCCTCACGATTCATCCCGTACATCTCTTTGGTCTTGGCGGACTCCTGAGAAAGATCCACCGCCTCCGGTGCGGCGGACTGCATGCGGAAAGCGAGTTCGTAGGCCGCCTGCCGAGCTTCGAGTTGAGTATCGTCGGGACGTTCGATCCGATGCAGATCGTTCAATTCGTAAATGAGATCGAGTTTCTTGCGCTGCCGTATTTCGCCGACGCTGGCTGCTGTCTTCAAATTCAGGATCGGGTTCTCCGCTCCGCGGAAAAAGGTGCCCTGATACGTCGGCGGCATGAAGCCCGTGCCCCAGTTCCGCGCTCCGCCGAAAATCTCACCCGGCCCATCGGTGAACACGACAAAGCCGGGAAGATTGCGATTCTCGCTTCCCAGCCCGTAAAGCGCCCACGATCCGAGGCTTGGCTTTCCGGCCAGGATACTCCCGGTGTTCATCTGGCAGACGCTGCCGACATGGTTCAGTCCGTCCGCCCAGCACGCACGAAGCACGGCCCAATCATCGGCCGTCTGGGCCATTTCAGGTAGCCAGTCCGAGAAATCGTGCCCGCACTTTCCGTACTTCGCAAACTTCCGCTTGCTCGCCATCAGTGTGTTGCCACCCGTGCCCATGGGTGTGATCACTTTACCGAAACTCTCCGGCAGCTTCTGGCCGTGGCGTCGAGTCAATTCCGGTTTCGGATCGAACAGATCGATGTGGCTTGGGCCACCCTCCATGAACAGAAAGATGACCGACTTCGCCTTCGCCGGGAAATGCGACTTCTTCGGTGCGAGGGGATCGACGCGTGCCGCATCCGCCTGCAAAACGGAAAACGCCAAGGCTCCGAATCCGCCACCGGCCAGTTGAAGAAACTCGCGACGGGATCGAAAGGAAGGCACGTGCGGCATGTCACTCTCCACGTCTGACTGAGTTTGTAGTATAGCCGATCAGGAGAATGCCGACATCCTCCGACGTTATCGATTCACAGTCCTGGCGGTTCCAGAACCATGCGTTCCTCACTGATCAAACTTCTGGAACTCGTCCGGTTCTCGCACACCATCTTCGCCCTTCCCTTCGCGATGCTCAGTGCCGCGATCGCCTGGAAGATCGAATCGTTTCATGCGTCCGACCTGCTCGGAATCCTCTTGTGCATGGTTTTCGCTCGAAATTTTGCCATGGCCTTCAACCGGATCGTCGATCGCGAGATCGATGCCCGCAATCCGCGCACCGCCCAGCGCCACCTCCCTGCGGGAACGCTCTCGCTGCGATTTGTCATACTCTTTGCCTGCGTGAATATCGCCGCGTTCATCGCCTCGACTTTGATCTTTCGCAACGATTGGCCGCTGTATCTGTCAGGACCGGTACTGGTTTTTCTGGCGAGTTACTCCCTGACGAAACGCTTCACCTTCCTCGCACACTTCTGGCTTGGCATTTCGCTCATGCTCGCTCCGATTTCGGCTTGGATCGCGATCCGGGGGCTGACCGATCTGGCCACACCGCTCGCGCTTGGCAGCGGCGTGCTCTTCTGGGTCATGGGATTCGACATCCTGTACGCCTGTCAAGATGCGACGTTTGACCGAACGGAAGGCCTTCACAGCATCCCCGCACGATTCGGCATCCGGCGAAGTCTCCGGATCGCCGCGATCAGTCACTTTGTGTCGTTTCTGCTGTTCGGCGTTTTGATCGCTGTCACGCCCGCGCTTCAGGGGGCCGTTTTCGTTGCGGCGTGGGCTCTGGTGGGAGTACTGCTGATGTACGAACACTGGCTGGTTTCCGCCGATGATCTCGCACGCGTGAATCGGGCATTCTTTCATGTGAACGCCGTGATCAGTCTCGGCCTGTTCGCTGCGGGCATCGCACAACTCTATCTGGTGTCAATCGGTTCATAAAAACGAAAAAACCACGGCTGTCGAGCCGTGGTTCCTGAGATCTCTCATGGACTTACTTCAGCGCTTCAGCGAACGCTTTGATCGGCAGCGCGCGGACCTTGTTGTGCGCCGGGCGATCCTTGGTCACGTATTCCTTGCCGTTGAGTGGGTTGGTCTTCTTCTCGCCACCCTTGACGGCCTTGACCTTGCGGATCTTGAATCGAGCCATGCCAGGAAGCGTGAATACGCCCGGGCCTTTGGGTCCGAGTTCCGCCCTCGCCAAGTCGGCCAAAGCATCCATGAGCTTGGTCACGTCCGCCTTTTTCAGGTCGGTCTTCTCAGCCAGCGTCGTGAACAGGGCCGACTTAGTCATCACCTTCTTCTTGGCCATCGGATCGCACTCCAAACAGTGGTGTGGGGGTCAGTGATTCGCAAACCCTTGTTTTTAAGGGTGCGGCATGAAGATTATTCATATCGCCTTGCTTTTCCAGCAAAAAAAACTGAATTTACTCGAAATCGTATAAATACCGTGGTTTTTCGCCGCTTTTGACCAACCTGAGCGCTCTCTTGTTGCATCTTAGATTCGTTCTAGTATGCTCACAGCGAACATTCCCATTTCAATTTTCCGTGAGGCAACGATGAGTGTTTCCGAGACGTTCGATGCTCTGGATCAATTGTGCGTCAACACAATTCGCACACTTTCCATGGACGCGGTTCAGAAAGCCAACTCGGGCCACCCGGGAGCGCCCATGGGTCTCGCACCCGTTGCCTACACCGTCTGGAACCGCTTCATGCGGTACGACCCCGCCACACCCACCTGGTTCAACCGCGACCGCTTCGTGCTCTCCAACGGCCACGCCTCCATGCTGCTTTATTCCATGCTGCACCTCACCGGCGTGCAACCGGTCGATGGCAAACGCGCCGTCACCATGGATGAAATCAAACGCTTCCGCCAGATGGACAGCGCAACGCCCGGCCACCCGGAATACCACTTGACCGCTGGCGTGGAAACCACCACCGGCCCGCTCGGCCAGGGGATCGGTAACGCCGTCGGCATGGCCATCGCTCAGAAATGGATCGCGGCCAACTATGGCAAGCCCGGCTTCGAAGACCTCTTCGACCATCGCGTCTACGCCATCTGCGGCGACGGCTGTCTCATGGAAGGCATCGCCAGCGAAGCCTCATCGCTCGCCGGTCACCTCAAGCTCGACAATCTCTGCCTGCTCTATGACGACAACCAGATCACCATCGACGGCCGCACCACGCTGGCGTTCACGGAAAATGTCTCCGGCCGCTTCGCTGCTTATGGCTGGAACGTCCTGCAGGTCGCGGATGCGAACGACATGCCCGCGCTTGCCAAAGCGCTGAATCAGGCCGAAGCCACCAAGGGCAAGCCGACGATCATCGTCGTCAAAGGCAAGATCGGTTACGGCGCACCTCACAAGCAGGACAGCGAGCACGCCCACGGCGAACCGCTTGGCGAGGAGGAAATCAAAGGCGCCAAGCGCAATTACGGCTGGCCCGAGGATAAGAGCTTTTATGTTCCGGACGGCGTGTACGATTGCTTCAAGGAAAATATCGGCCAGCGTGGCGCCTCCGCCAGCGCGGCGTGGAAGGCCAAGTTCGCCGAATACAAAGCAAAGCACGCCGATCTTGCCGCACAGATCGAAGCGATTCAGACGAAGAAACTTCCCGCAGGTTGGGAAAAGAGCCTGCCAGTCTTCCCGGCGGATCCGAAGGGGATGGCCACACGCGATTCGTCCGGTAAGGTGCTGAACGCCGTTGCCAAGGCTGTGCCCTGGATGGTCGGTGGTTCGGCGGACCTTGCGAAGTCCAACAAGAGCCGTCTGTCCTTCGAAGGCGCCGGCGACTTCCAGGCCGGAAGCTATGGCGGGCGAAATGTCCACTTCGGTGTCCGCGAGCACGGCATGGGTGCGATTACCAACGGTATGGTTTTAAGCGGACTTCGCCCGTTCGCCGCTGGATTCATGATCTTCAGCGATTACGGCCGCGCCGCGATCCGCCTTGCTTCGATCATCGAAAAGCCCATGATCTATGTCTTCACGCACGACAGCATCGGCGTGGGCGAAGACGGCCCGACGCACCAGCCGATCGAGCACCTGGCGAGCCTGCGGGCGATTCCCGGGCTGATCGTGATGCGGCCGGGCGATGCGAATGAAGTGGCGGAGGCGTACAAAGTGGCGATGGAGTCGAGCCATCACCCGGTGATTCTCGCCCTCAGCCGACAGGCGGTGCCAACCTACGACCGCACGAAGTACGCACCCGCCAGCGGAGTCGCGAAGGGCGGCTACGTCTTCGCGGATGCGGTTGGCGGAGCACCGGAACTGATCCTGATTGCGACGGGTACGGAGCTGCCGCTGGCGGTGGAAGCCTACGAGAAACTGACAGCAGAGGGCGTCAAGGCGCGAGTGGTCAGCCTGCCGTCATGGGAGCTCTTTGAAGCGCAAACGCAGGAGTATCGCGATTCCGTCCTGCCGCCGAGTGTCACAGCTCGCGTTGCGGTCGAAATGGCTTCGACCTTTGGCTGGGAGCGCTATGTTGGCACGACCGGTGCTGTTGTTGGGATGCGATCGTTTGGCGCATCCGCTCCGCTCAAAGACCTCGCCAAGCACTTCGGCTTCACGGTGGAGAAAGTGCTGGAAGTGGCGAAGGCACAATTGAAGATGTGAGTTTGAGAATTGCATGAAGCCCGCGGATCGTCATCCGCGGGCCTTGATTTTGATTACAACTGCACTTCGGGCAATCCGCCGCCGGCCGGTTGCTTTTCCATCACCGTGATCACCGATTGCGCCAGGTCAGCATACGCCTTCGATACCGCATGCTCGGGGAATTTCCGCACGATCGGCTCGCCATCGTCTCCACAACTCGAGACGAGCGATTCGATCGGAATTTCCCCAAGTAATGGCACACCGATTTCTTCTGCCAGTCTTCGTCCGCCTCCCGAGCCAAACGGCGAAATCCGCTGCCCATCCGGCACCACCAGATAGCTCATGTTCTCAACAATTCCGAGAATTGGCACGCGGACTTCCTGAAACATCGTGACACCCTTGCGGGCATCGATGAGGCTCACCTCCGCCGGTTGCGTCACAACGATCGCACCTGTGAGCGGGGCTTGCTGCGAAAGCGTCAGTTGCGCGTCGCCCGTTCCCGGCGGAAGGTCGATGATCAGGTAATCCAACTCGCCCCACGGGATTTGCACGAGAAAGGTCCCGACGGCCTGTGCGACTTTCGGGCCGCGCCAGATGATCGCCTGCTTGGGATCGACCAGAAATCCCATGCTCATGAGGCGAAGGCCGTACTGTTCGATCGGGAACGGGACTTTCGTCTGGTCGACGATGCCGAGGCCGAACATGAGCGGTACGCTGGGACCGTAAATGTCCGCATCCATCAGTCCAACGCGCTGACCCTTCGCGTGCAGCGCCAGCGCGAGGTTGGCGGCGACGGTGGACTTGCCAACGCCCCCCTTCCCGCTCGCGATCGCGATGACATGCTTGACTCCGGGAAGGCTGATCTTCTGACCGGGCATCGGTCCGCTCATAGTGTTTCTCTCTGTTGTGTATTACTTAGGTTCGCTTAAGGAACGCAGCAACTCGACCGGATAAATGCCGGTGTTGTGGCCGTCGTTCCAGGTGATCTGGTAGGCGTAATGGCCGAGGGGTTTCATTGCGGTTGGAGACGGTGGGCCGGCGGCGGCTTCCTGCGCACTGAGCACGCGAAACGGATCGGGCGGCTTCGCGCGTTCCTCGTTGCAGGTCGCACACGGGCAATCCGTCCGCAAACGCCTCCACAAAGCAAAAGTCCGGACTCCATCGTTCCATTCGATCAGTAAACCATCGCCTTCTCGCTTCAACGATAGCGGTCTGAGTTGTTCGTTCGTGCTACTCATTGGCTGGTTCTCTGGTCTTGAACTCAATTATAGGAATACGGCTTCGTAAAAAGCGAAATCAGCCTGGGCATGCCAGGCTGATCGAAATTCTGTTTGCGAGAATTATTGAAATGTCACAATGACCTGTTGATTGATCGCGCGGGCGAGAACCGTGTATTCCTTGCCTCCGAGCGTGGCCTTTCCGCTCCATTTTCCGGAGGAATCCAGTGTTCCGGTCGCGACTCTGGTCCGCTTGCCATCCGGCATGAGCAGGCCGAAATCGACCGTCATCGTCCGGGTGACGCTGGGCAGCGGTGATGGCGGCATCGGAATGACAATCTGCTGTTTCGCATCGAGCACACCACTCATCTGGCTCGTACGCGGAGAAAGCCTGGTCGTGCGTTCTTCATTGACGATGAGCGGCAGCGGCACATCGGATCCGCCGGCTTCCCGCAACACCGCATCGCCAGTCACGGTCCAGTTTCCCGTGACCGTGGCTGTCTTTCGATCGCTGGCGATTTCGATTTTCAACGTATCCCTGCGGATAATCGCCTTTGCAGACTTGTCCAGTTCCATCGATTGGATGGTCGAGTTGGGCGGTGCGGCCACAACGCGCTGAAAGCCTTTCGTTGTGGCTCCGGTGGAATCGCGGACGCGAAGGGGAATCGTCTCACGGCGCTGAACCTTTTCCACTTTGATCGCCGAATCGGTCACGGACAGCGTGGCGGTGTAAACGGCCTGCTTCTGCGGTTGAATGTCAACGGTCTGGACCATGACCTGCGGTTCTTTTCGCGATTTCGAAAAGGCGGTGAGAACGATGTGCTGCGGCCCCGGCTGATCGAGCTGCACGAACTTTTCGATCGGCCCGGTTTGAGCCGTGAGATGCTCCGTCTTGTTCCCAAGCCGCCAGATCACTTCATCCGCGTTTTCGAGCTGGCCGGTGATTTTGAACGTCGCCGGCGCCTGCGTCCCCGAGATCGCCTCAACCTTCCAGCCTCTGATGGCGGGTGGAAGAATGCTCGGACTGGTCGTCGGGGCTGAGAGATCGACGGAGATGTCTCGCTTGTTTTCTTCGTTGAGGAAATTGCGCACGGACAGCGCCACGCGGAAACTGCCGGGCTTGGCGTATTGATGGACGACCTGCGGCGTGTCGGGATCGTACGCCTCGAGCGGCGTGCCGTCGCCGAAATCCCACCAGCCGGATTGACCACTCGCCATGCTCTGGAACGTGACGGTCAGCCCATCGACCGCACCCACGGTGAAATTGGCGACGGGCTTGGGCGGTTTGACCACTTTGTCGAAAATGGCGGTGGCGTACATCATGATCGCTCCGGTGCAAAGCCCGAGAAAGCTGCCCATGACGACTTTGAAAAATCCTTTGATCCGAGACGACGATTTCTTCTCGTCACCCACGACGGTATCCTCCCTGAATCTCTGAGATCGGGAGAATAGCCGGAATGAAGCGACCGTGGGAAGAGAGGTTTTTGAACGAGGTCAACCCGGCATGGAGAACGATTCGATTTTCTTCCAGACTGCGGGTTTCACCGGCATCACCGAGAGCCGGGACATGCGCACGAGTTCCCATTCGGCGAAGAAGGGATCGGCTTTGATTTCGGCGAGCGTGATCGGGCGTGCCAGACGCTTGAGCGGTTTGACATCGACCACGACGGCTTTATCGTTGGCGGTATCGGCACGCGGTCCCGACGTCACTTCCATGATGCCCACGATCGCTTTTTCCTTACCCGTGTGGTACAGGAGCACGCGATCGCCGGTTGCCACGCTTCGCAGATGTTTCAGCGCCAGCGCATTCGAGACACCATCCCAGACGGTCGAACCCGCCTGCTCCAGATCGGCATAACTGAAACAGCCCGGTTCGATTTTGAACAGCCAATACGCCATCGCGGCAGTCCTCATCACGGCATGTAACGATCGAAGATTTTTTTCCCGATGGTCCGCAGGAACGGCCGATCTTTCGCCTTAGGATCGCGGATCGCCGCCTCGTCCGCCAGCGGACCGAAAATGATTTTCCGCGCCTGCGCGACTTGTTCGGGCGACCAGCGGACCAACCGCTCGCGCGTCAGTTCACGAATCGCAGCGATGGAATGATCGCCCTTCATCGCATCGAAGTGGTTGATGTTCACGAGGACGGCAGGAATCCCCTGGCTTTGAAGTTCCAGGGGCCATTGGCTTTCCACATTCACCAGTGTGTCGTGGCCGAACCCCTTCATTTTGCAAACGACGGCGCAGAACTGCAAATCGTCCGTGAGCTTGATCGGCTCCGTGGCACTGACCTGACGCAACTGCGGCGCGAGCGACTTGATGAAAGGTACTTGCGGTCTTGGCAGACCGAATCCGATGGTGGCCAGTTCCGTTCCCGTGTGCGGAGCGCAGACCGAAATGACTTTGGTCACGCCCACGTCGGGGAAGCGCTCGACGAACTGCCGCGCGATCAGTCCGCCGGCGGAATGTGCGATCAGAATAATCTCCTGATAGCCCGCTTTGCGCAGGTTCTCGATCTGCTGCTTCATCCCGGGTGACGATGCCACCAGATCGCAGGACGTGGTTTGAGCGTAACTGAACGAGAAGACATCGAATTCCTCCGCCAGCGCCTTCACCATCGGCGACTTTGCTTCCTGCCATTCATGGAGTTCCGGGCGGCTGGCTTTCTCAGGATGAATCAGCCGCAGAACGAGTCCGTGAATCAGCACCACCGCGCGATCTTTCGTCTTCTTCAAACCGAGCGATTGGCCGTTGAATTCCGTTTGAACTTGCGGTGCCACCTGCCAGACGCCCGTCGCGAGATCGATCGTCGACAACAGCGGCATCATCAGCGTGGCGGTCAATGTCATGAGCATCGGCAAGCGACTCCCTTCGGTCACGGTTCTCCGTAAACGGGTCCGGTCAATTGTAGCGACTTCGGGATTTGAAACGAAATCCCAATCCGTAGCCGGACGCATTCATCGCTCTTTCAAAATTCTCCTCAAGTCCCGCGCTGAATTCCCGAGCCACTCTGCTACACCAGATAACTGACTGTAGATTACCGGAGCCGGACCATGGGAATCCTTCCCGATTGGATGATCGAGAACGAAGTGAAGATCGAGCCGTTCGCGCCCCAGCAGCATCGGCCGGGCGTGATCTCATACGGGCTTACGAGTTACGGCTACGACGTCCGCGTGGACCGGCATTTCAAGGTGTTCACGAATGTGTGGGGGAGCACGGTCGATCCCAAGAAATTCGATCCCAAATCGTTCGTCGATGTGGAAGGTGATCATTGCATCATCCCGCCAAACAGCTTCGCCCTGGCGGAAACGGTCGAGTATCTGGAAATTCCCCGCGATATGCTGGTCGTGTGTCTGGGGAAAAGCACCTACGCACGTTGCGGGATCATCGTCAATGTCACACCATTGGAGCCCGAATGGCGTGGCCGTGTGACGATCGAGATCAGCAACACGACGCCGTTACCTGCGAAGATCTATTCCGGCGAGGGGATTGCCCAAATGCTCTTCTTTCGCGGCGAAAAAGTATGTAAAGTCAGCTATGCCGACAAGAAGGGTAAGTACCAGGATCAGAAAGGTTTGACGTTACCGTTTGTAACACCTCCGAATTGAATCAAAAATTTTGATCGTGCAAGTTGGGCCGATTTTCAAGGTTTCAACGATCGTAGTGATTATTCCGGAATGACCGCGCTGGAACTGGCTTCATAGAATCTTCCTAACTGGAGGTCCCAGTCTCAGAATCGCATAATTTCGCTTGCCGCTCGGGTAGGATGACCCGAACCCTATCGGATGATTGCCGCCGCCGTCACAAGCGGTACAACCATCTCAATCGTTCAGGATCGAACCACGCTTTTTCGGCCCACGGGGAGTCCGTGGTCAGGATGTTTTCCTCGTAAAGAGTGGATTCTCTCACATGATCATTCGCCGTCGCTTCACCGTTGAAGGGCAGGATCCGTTTTCTCAAATCAGTTTTGGACACCGAACATCGCGAATCGTGAATCCCAACGGTTCGGTGGTTTTCGAAATGCAGGAAATCGCGGTGCCGGAAGCCTGGTCGCAGGTTGCGGTCGATATCCTCGCTCAGAAATACTTCCGCAAAGCCGGAGTCGCTGCCCGCACCATTCGCGTTCACGAAGACGGCGTGCCCGAATGGCTCCAGCGAAGCCAACCCGCGTCACCCGACGAACCGATCGTCGGTGAGATCGACTCGCGCCAGGTCTTCCGCCGTCTCGCCGGCTGCTGGACCTACTGGGGTTGGAAGGGCGGATACTTCACCACCGAAGCGGACGCGCTTGCGTTCCACGACGAAACCTGCCACATGCTCGCCTCGCAGATGTGGGCGCCCAACAGCCCGCAATGGTTCAACACCGGGTTGAACTGGGCTTACGGCATCGAAGGACCGCCGCAAGGCCATTACTACGTCGATCCGAAGACCGACGAAGTCACCCGTAGCACCACCGCCTACGAGCGGCCCGCACCGCACGCCTGCTTCATCCAATCCATCAGCGACGACCTCGTCAACGAGGGCGGCATCATGGATCTTTGGGTGCGTGAGGCGCGCCTGTTCAAGTACGGCTCCGGCACGGGCTCCAACTTCTCGCGGCTGCGCGGCGAAGGCGAAAATCTTTCGGGCGGCGGCCGTTCATAGGGCCTGAAGAGCTTTCACAAGATCGGTGACCGTGCGGCGGGCGCGATCAAGTCGGGTGGCACCACGCGCCGCGCGGCCAAGATGGTGGTGGTCGACGCCGACCATCCGGACATCGAATCCTATATCGACTGGAAGGTGCGCGAAGAGCAGAAGGTTGCCGCGCTCGTCACCGGGTCGAAGGCGCTCAACAAGCACCTCAAGGCCATCATGAAGGCCTGCGTCAATTGCGAGGGCACGGGTGACGACTGCTTCGATCCGAAGCTCAATCCGGCGCTCAAGCGCGAGATCCTGGCCGCAAAGAAGGTGGCGATTCCCGAGAACTACGTAAAGCGCGTGATCCAGCTCGCGCGTCAGGGCTACCGCGACATCGACGTTCCCGTGTTCGACACCGACTGGGATTCGGAAGCCTACCTCACCGTCTCGGGCCAGAACTCCAACAATTCCGTATCGGTGAAGGACGATTTCCTGCGCGCGGTGGAACAGGATGGCGACTGGAACCTGACCGCCCGCCGCGACGGCAGGGTGATGAAGACGATGAAGGCCCGCGAGTTGTGGGAGAAGATCGGCAATGCCGCCTGGGCCTCCGCCGATCCGGGGCTGCACTTCAATACCACGATGAACGACTGGCACACCTGCCCGGAA
>JBGSJI010000114.1:0-13266 GCA_041742055.1 Limnoglobus sp.
CGAACGCTATCAAAAATCCCAACGCGGACCCAAGAAGCCGCCCACGCGGAAATCGCCATATCAAAACGGCGTCACCTGCTCCACCCAACGACTCCTCGAAACTCGAAAACAACAGAGCAATCCACCTTGAAAGCCCTGCCCTGAAAGGGTCGTTCATTTCGCATCGGTGATTCATGGCCCAATCGCTCGCCAAAATTTATATCCACTGCATCTTTTCCACGTTGAATCGATTCCCACAAATTGATCAATCGTGGCGAACCGAACTCTTCACCGTCATCGGGGGAATCGTCAATCACTCCCAATGTCAATCGCTGATCGTCGGTGGGATGGCGGATCATGTGCATGTCATGTTTCAATTAGGGCGAACGGTTTCTCTTTCGGAGGCGATGAGAGACATCAAATCGCAATCGTCCGCCTGGGTGAACCAGCAGAAGAAGACCCAGTTTCCGTTCCATTGGCAGGCGGGTTATGGGGCGTTTTCCGTCAGCCAATCGAATGTCGAGGCGGTACGAGAGTACATCGTTCGTCAGCCAGAGCATCATGCGAAGCAATCGTTTCAGGATGAATTTCGCGAGTGGTTACGGAGGTATGAAATCGAATGGGACGAGCGCTATGTGTGGGAGTGATTGTGAGTGAACAGGTGTTTATGAACGACCCTTTCAGGGCCGGAGATGGGGTGCTCGTTAACCCAGGGCATCGCCGCTTCGCGTCTCGCCCTGGGCTGACAGAACCGGCCCGTCAGGCCGGAAGACACACTTCTGGACAGGCGATTCCTCTTTCGAATTTTGTGTTTCGTCACGAGACGAACTTTACACCGTTCATCATTCCTTCCCCAGCACCAGATCGAGCGCCCAGCAGCCTTTCACGTGCGGGCCTTCGCTGCGGAGGTGGTTGAGAAGGTCGGCGTTCTCGCAGCCGGCGTCTTGCAGCGCATCCGCAAGAATCGGTAATCGATCGAACGCACGGTCGTCGTAAATGCCCTGCGCGATGGCGAGCGCCGTGGATGTGCGCCACGAGGGATCGAATGCGACGGGACGGAAGGGGTTACCGAAGATGTCACGAATGAAATTCGAAAAGTACTTGTGTGGATCGGCGAAAAATAATTCGGGATAAGCTTCGAGGTATTCCTGTGCATTCGCGAATGCATAATCGTACCAATCTGCCCAAAAATCGAAGGCAAAGTGTATTGCAGCTCCAACTGCGTCACCTCGACGGGCTTCATGGGCTTCGTAGATTGCGGATCCGAGTCCTGTGAATAGTCCCCTCGTAGGTCGAGCATCTTCTACATTTCCTCTGCGTATCCCGACACCGGGATTATCCTCAAGCATCCGAAACGCAGATAGAATTCGTACGTCACGTATTAGATGTGAAACCAATCCGAATTCGGCTACGCAAAACAGATCCATCTTGTAAGGAGTCTTGCGACTTGGTGGGATCGCGAAATCAATCGATCCAGATCTTCGCACACCAGCCACTCCGTCTCAGTCATCGCGCTGCCCTCTTGCTCCGATCGTACCACGCACTACTGAGCACACGAGACTTTGACATGTTCACTATTCCTTCCCCAGCACCAGATCGAGCGCCCAGCAGCCTTTCACGTGTGGGCCTTCTCCGCGGAGGTGGTTGAGAAGGTCGGCGTTCTCGCAACCGGCGTCTTGAAGCGCATCCGCCAGAATCGGCAGGCGATCAAACGCGCGATCGTTGTAGATGCCCTCGGCGATGCTGATGGCGGTGGAAGTGCGCCACGCGGGATCGAATGCGACGGGGCGGAAGAGATTGCCGAAGATGTCGCGAAGAATTTCGGAAAATGGTAGGCCAGCTCGTGTTTGCCAGTTCTCATCCGCGATAAGACGATGCGAGTTATTCTGAGCCTCGATGGCCGATACGTATGTTGCATCATTGTGATACGCGGTTGCCCGTGAGGCGAGAAAAGCATTCACACGTGGATCACGATTGGTTCGTGACACACCCTTAAGCATACTATTGTTCATTATGCAAACCGCGAGTCGTTCATCTTCCGTGGCTACTCCGTCCGCGTAACGCTCCGATACTTCTACAATATGCTGGCAAATTGCAAACTCGAGCCGCTTCCAGACTATTCGGCAACAAGCACATGCATAGAGACGGAATTTACGCGGGGAACCTGACGACGATAAGAATTCCAACATTTTCGTTGGATCGGTTTCATCAAGCCACTCCGCCTCGGTCATCGCGCAGCCCTCTTGCTCCCATCATCGTACCACAACGAAACGAGCAATGATTCTTCGACGGTGTATAATGAAAGTTACCGATCGTCGTTGAGGTTGACTCATGCACCTGACAACATTTGAAGCCATTGTGGTGGACGGTCAAGTTCGCTTACCGGCGGATGTCGTTCTCCCTGAGAGGCAGACGGTGCTGGTCGTTGTGCCGGACGGACCAGCGACACTGCAGCACGCACCAACGGGATTTCGTCTCGCGAATCCCGAGGACGCCAAGAAATTCGAAATGAAAGTCGAGTGGGGAGACAATCAGTAATTCACGTTGCCCTCGTCGATCAAGCCCATGGTGTCGTTGGTCGTAATATTCTCAATCACTTTCGAATTCTATTCGACGGCCCAGCGAAGACATGGCAACGCGTCGTAACCGCCTGAAGCACTTCGCCATACAATCATTTCCATATCCTCCCCCACTGGAGCGCCATCGTGAACGTCGTCGAATATCGCGGTTGGAAAAACAATCTCCTGCTGACCAACGGGCACGTCGAACTGATCGTCACGCTCGATGTCGGGCCGCGCGTCATCGCTTACCGTCTGCCCGGCGGATTCAACGTGATGAAGAATTACGATTCCATGATGGGCGGAACCGGCGAGGCGGAGTGGCAGATCCGCGGCGGGCACCGCTTCTGGCTGGCGCCGGAAGACCTCACGCGGACGTACTTCGCCGACAACCGGCCCGTGAAATGGGAACAGACCGGCCCGTACTCCGCCAAGTTCACTCCGCCGCCCGAAACGGAATACGGCGTGCAGAAGACGATGGAATTGAAACTCGGCCCGACCGGCACCAAGGTTGAAGTGAACCTGACCGTGACCAACATCGGCAAGGAACCGACCGAACTCGCGCCGTGGGGGCCGACGGTGATGGCGCCGGGCGGGGTTGAGGTGATCCCGCTGCCGGGCAAATACAACCACCCCGGCCACCCCAGCAACGCCAAGTCGCCGGCGGACTACGCGCCGAACCAGGAGCTTATTCTGTGGCCGTACTTCGACTTCGCCGATACCCGCTGGACCTTCGGCAAAAAGTACATCTTCCTTCGCCAGGATGTGAACAAAGGTCCAACGAAGATCGGGCTGGCGCATCGCGAAGGCTGGGTCGGCTATGTGAGCAGCGGGGTGCTGTTCGTGAAGCGCTTCGACTATCGGGAAGGGGCAGTGTATCCCGATCGCGGAACGCGCTATCAGACGTTCAGCAACGAGGACATGCTGGAGATGGAAACGGTCGGCGAGCTGGTCACGCTGGCGCCGGGCAAGTCGGCGTCGCTGGTGGAAAGCTGGGAACTCCACGGCGGCGTGCCGGACGTGCGCAGCGAGTGCGACGTGGACCGCGTGATTTTGCCGCTGGTGAAGGGATAACGCAGGAAGATCGATTGCGTGGCCACGGCTTTGCGTGGCCATGTTCATGCCCACGCCGAGCCGTGGGCATGCCACCTGAAGAGTTGATTCACATTTCAAGTCGTGATTGGCTCGGCGTGCTCGATCACGCGCATCGACTTCCACTTTCCGCCGTTGAACCGCCACCAGAAACAGGCGGCCATGACGGCGATGTAGAAACTCGCGAATCCCCACGCCAGATAAACACTGCCGCCGTACCGGACCACCAGGAACGTGGGGATGATCATGCACGGCCACGCCAGCGAGAAGGTGAGGAGGGTCACGAAGCGCGTGTCGCCGGCGCCGCGCAGGGCGAAGGAGTAGGTGAGGTTCAGCGTGTCCGCGATCGAGTAGACCGCCACGCAGATGAGCAGCGTCGGCACGATCGCCTCGACGGCGGACCAGTCCTTCGCCTGCTCGCTGCCGGGGTCCGGTGCGAACGGCATCATCAGCCAGTGCGGGAACAGCAGATAACACGCCGCGACCAGGAACGAGTACGCCAGCGTCCAGCGCATGCCCAAGATGGTGGAGCGCTCCGCCAGATCGGGGCGGTTCTCGCCCAGCCGCTGCCCGACCAGAATCGCGATCGCCTGCCCCATGCCCATCATCGGTAGGAAGCCGAACAGATTCAGTGTGAATGTCAGGCTTGTCGCATTCTGCTCCGCCTTGCCGATTTGACCGACAAAGATCGTGAAAAACGTGAACGCAATCGCATCCAGTGCCCACTGCATTCCGGCCGGCGCACCGTACTTCAGCAGTCGAACCGAAAGCTCGCGTTCCGGCCTCCAGTTCATGGAGTCGAATTCAATGCGGAAGCGCTCGCGGAAGAATAATGCCAAAGCAAGAAATGCCGAGGCCCACGCACCGATCGCGGTCGCCCAGCCCGCACCGATGATCCCCAGTTCCGGGAATCCGCCGTTGCCGAAGATCAGAAAGTAATCGAGCACGATGTTCACGACGGTGCCGATGGCGTTGATGCCGAGCACGGTCCAGCTATCGCCGCGACCGGAGAAGAAGCTCGAAACCGCCGCCACGATCGCCATCGGCATCGCGGCGGCGCACAGCGCACGGAAGTAGACCGTCTCCAGAACCTGCATATGCGGTTCGTGACCGCTCCATTGAAAGATCGTGGGTGCGAACGGCCAGAGCAGCCAGAACAGCACACCGGCAATCAGGCTGAAGTGTATCCCATGCCAGACCGCCTGACCGACGCGCTGCGGTCGGCCCGCACCGGTGTACTGGGCGACGAACGTCGAAACGTACCCCGCCGTTCCCTGAATGAAGGCGAAAACGAACCAGAAGACCATCGCCGCGGGCATCGACGCGCCCATTTCATCCGGATCATGCCAGCTGAGGAACAGGCGATCGACCGTGAATTGGATGGTGGTGAAGCTGTTGGCGAGGATGAGCGGGCCCGCCAGCGCGAGGATCTCGCGCGATCCGCCGGGCGGATGCGGAACCCGCGTCGGCGGAGCTTCGTCGAGTGCGGCGACCTGTTCGTCCTGTCCCATGCGCGGGGGCACCTTTCGTGAAGGGCGAGTCTGACTTTATAGAGTCTTGAGGCCAACGCGAAGAGTGACCATCGGATTCTCCGGTTCGGAGTTGGGGATTGGATTGGTTTGGGATAGAGAGTTCAGGTCGAAAAAGGTTCGCGGGAATTGCGATCGATTCGAATGTCAGAAGTGAATCTTGAAGAAATGTTGCTTTAGAAATAGTTGACTTGCTTTTGTGGACTTCGGCGAATTAAGAGGGCCGATAAACACGCGCGTTTTGCCTCTCTTCCTACCTCTCTCCCGTTTACGGGGGAGAGGTCGAATCGGAGTGAAGCGACGATTCGGGTGAGGGGGTACTTATACAAATGAACAAATTCTCCCCCTCACCCGCTGAGCGACTTCGCCGCTCGGCGACCTCTCCCCCGCAAGCGGGGAGAGAGGTGAAAGACACGTTTCTTGCAACATGACTTTTGGCAAAGATCGACCTCCGAATTCGAAGCCGGACTTCGGAGGTCGAATTCTCATTGGTCAGTTTTCAGATCCCCAGAAGTCGGCGCGATTCTTCGTAGCCCGGAGCGCGGCCTTCCTTCTTGTCCGATTGACTGTAGCCGTACGAACTGGCGGTGACACGCGCGAGCGCCATCAGCTGCCGCCAGCGGAAGCTCGGCCGAATCGTCGCGAATTCCTCCACAACCGTCCGGTAGAACTTCTCGTTGTGCAATCGGCCATCTTCGCTGATCGCATACGTTCGAAGTTTGGCGAACACCGCCTTCGGGTCAAATCCTGCCTGTGCGTAATTCTGAACAATTGCACACGCGCGGAGTTGTCGATTCTCCTGAACCGCGCCTTCGAGTTCCTTGAGCAGACTCTCGGCATCGCCTCTTTTCACATCGCGTAGATGCTCCGCCATCGGGTACGGATCCTTCTGATGACCCGGCGACGGCTTGCGGTTGATCGACCAGTTCCAATGGCGTGCGATATCGATTGCGGCGAGAATCAACCCGGCGGCCCGGTTGCGGGCGTTCGCCACGCGGGCCATGTTGCGCCAGGCGTTGGTTTCGTCCGACATATGCACGCCGGGCGAATCCCCGTGAGTTCGGGTGCCGTACACGCCGTTCCAGTTCTCGACCTGACGGAGGACCAGCTGATTCGCCGCCAGCGAGATCGCCTCGCCGACCTGTTCCGGCGAATACCCCTCCGCCAGCGCCGTCGCAACCGCTCCGCCCGCCTGATCCGGACCGGCGGTGAGAATCGTCTCGCACAACTCGCTGATCTGAGCATCTTCGAGCGAGCGCTTGCCGTGCGAACCCTTCAGGAGTTTGTGCTGTTCGAGAAGCGAAGGAAGGAGTTTGCGTGTCTGAGCGAGTTCGTCAGCCTTCGCATGCGAATCGGCGCAGCGTTTGGCGGTCTGCCGGACCGACTGACGGAGCATCGTCAGTGCGTGATCCTTGCCGACGAAATCGAGCATGACCCACGCCCGCCACGGCATGACGGCGCTGTGGACATCGTGATTATCTTCCACACCGAGAATCGCGGCGTTGAGCATCTCCTCGGCGGAACCTTGTGCGTGAGCCGCGAGCGCACGCTCGGCTTCGGTGCCATTGCCGCTGTTGACGGCGGCACGCACCTGCTCGGCCGTTAGCGATTTTTTCGGAACATCAATCTGATGAAGCACATCTTTCGAACGTCCGCCGTGGCGCTCGGTGTAGTGGGCATTCCGGTACAGCACTTTCCAGATCGGCAGTGGTTGCTCGTCCTTCGGCGATTCCTTCGCCATTTGATACGCCGGCGCGAGCGCCATGAACGTGTGGAAGCCGAAATAATCCTCGCCGCCGAACGTCCGCGCATTCGCGAGCGCCGCCGCGGCGGTGAGCGTGCGCAGGTCGGTGCCGGTCTTGTGCTTCTCCGCCAGCATCGGCAGAAGCTTGTCTTTCGGAGTCTCCTGCAGCAAGGCCGCTAGCGGTTCAAATTTGCCGAAGTCGAGCGGTTTCGCTTCTTCGTCCGCAAAGGCGGGTGACGCCAGCCCGAGTTCGAAGGCGAGTGTCGCACCGACACCGGTCATCAGCATGCCGCGGCCGACGTCTTCAAGAAATTCCCGACGATGTGAATGATTCATGGAAGGCTCCACGAGAGGAATGGGCCAATGGGCATCGTACCGCGCTGAGGGGAATTCACCTCACGAATTCGCTCGAAGATTGACGTTCTTCTTGAGCTAACTCACGCCTCGAAATAAATGACATTCGACACTGTGACCTTGCCGAAATCCGGGTGTCTCACCGACTGCGACCTCGGATGGCAAATTGGCAAAACACGGCACAACGTGTGATCACAGTGTGGAAAAGCACATCTCACGACCCAAAAAAAATGTCAGCGCATGTCAAAAAACGAAATAAAAAATAAATTTACTGGTACATAGCTTCGTGTTATGCAGTATAACGCAGTTTGACTGGCATTCATTTTTTCCACCAGGGTTATCGCCGATGAATACCAATTCCTCATTTTCGTCACAAAAGATAAAGAAAGCCAAGAGTTCGATCCTCCCTTTGAGACTCGAACGCATGGAAGACCGGGTCAATCCGGCGGGTGGGGCGCTGTTGGAGGAATAATGAGTCATAGTCCGAAGGACTCTGCCACGAGCGTGCGCAGGGCAGTGGCGGAGTCGTCCACACGGATTTCGAGAAGTCAAGCAATGAGACTCGAAGTTTTCAAGATACGCATGTGGGTCTCTCGAGAGTTGGTCTGATATGATCTGATTATTGGAGGAGTAGAATTCACAACGGAGTAAAGCTGTCATCGATCCGCTTTGGCTTATCGCAGCCGTCGACCTTCTCACCGTGTTGACCTGTGCGTGTCACATCATTCTCAACAAGCGAGATGATCGTGCCGCCATGGGTTGGCTGGGATTGGTTCTCCTGCTCCCTGTTCTCGGAACGCTTCTTTATTTGATGTTTGGAGTGAATCGGGTTCAGCGAAGGGCAAGGAAAGTCCGCAAGAAAAAGTATCGCCTCGGGATTCAGCAGTTTCTATCAGGTTCGTCGACCTCGACGAAGCTTCTCTCACGTGAACCGCTGACGCAGTTGATCTCCGGACTGAGTCCATGGGATGTGGCGGACGGCAACCGAATCACGCCCTGCGCAAGCGGCCACGATGCTTACGAGCAAATGCTTGCGGCGATCGCTTCAGCACAGAATTCCGTCTCTTTGAGTACTTACCTTTTTGACAATGATCGCATTGGAAAAGTGTTTGTCAAAGTATTGGCCGAGGCAGTAGCTCGTGGAGTCGAGGTTCGAGTACTGATCGATGCGATTGGTGCGAATTACACATGGCCATCGGTCGTGCGTTCTTTGAAATCGGGCGGCGTGACGGTATCGTTGTTCCTGCCGTCGTTGCTTCCATGGCATTTTGTTTCGATGAATCTGAGAAATCATCGCAAGATTCTGATCATTGATGGAAAGCGGGCATTTTTCGGCGGGATGAATATCCGGGAAGGGCACGATGAAACGATCCAGTCACTTTCCCCGATTCGTGATCAGCATTTTGTTCTTGAGGGGCCGATTGTCGCGCAATGTCAGCATACGTTTGCGGATGACTGGCTGTTCACGACGAACGAGCGGTTGCAGGGCACGAGTTGGTATCCCAAATTATCCGAAGTTGGCGAACAGCCTGCGCGATTGATCCCGATTGGGCCTGATGAAAATGACGAGCGGCTTCTGCTTCTGTATATGGGGGCGCTGAGTTGTGCGCGGACTTCGGTGCGGATCATGACGCCGTACTTTCTCCCGGATTCGGGCCTGGTTAATGCGCTCAATGTGACCGCGATGCGTGGCGTATCGGTCGATATCGTCTTGCCGGCTCACAATAACCTCAAGACGGTTGAGTGGGCATCCATGGCGCATCTCCATGAAGTTTTAGGAAAGGGATGCAAAGTCTGGATGTCTCCGCCGCCATTCGATCATTCCAAACTCATGATTGTGGACGACAGTTGGTCACTCTTTGGTTCGGCGAACTGGGATCCGAGGAGCTTTCGGCTGAATTTCGAAGTCGTGATTGAATCTTCAGATCCCGGACTCGCGAGGGAACTTGCACAGCGCATTGATGCCAGTATCGCTCAGTCACGACAATTGACCCTACAACATCTCGAACAGCGAAGTTTGCCTGTCAAACTTCGCGACGGCATCGCCCGACTCCTGACACCCTATCTATGACCCAACCGCAAGATAGCTCTGATTCTCGAACTGCGAACGGTACTGACCTGGCGGAATCCGGCCTCAGTTCGGCAGAAGTTGAGGACTGCATTCGCAGGGGCAAGGTCAACCGCAGGCCCGCTACTCCGCTTTCGGACTACACCACAATCGTTGCGAGAAATACGTTCACTCTGTTCAATGCTCTGGTTGTACCGGCGGCGATCATACTTTTTACGCTGGGTGATTATCGCGCCGCTTGGGCGGTCAGTGCGATTGCGGTTTTCAATACGCTCATCAGTCTGGTTCAGGAAATTCGAGCGAAATGGCATCTGGCGCATCTTGCATTGTTGGGAGAATCAAAGGTCCGTGTCCGTCGAAACGGTGAAACGATCCGCATCGCAGCTTCAGAGATCGTGTTGGGAGAATATCTCCTGCTCGAAGCCGGCGAGACGGTCATGGCCGATGGAGTTTTGTTGGATGCCGAGGCATTGACAATCGACGAAGCACTGCTGACTGGGGAGTCCGATCCGATTCCACGGCAGGTGGGCGAACGATTACTTTCGGGAAGTGTCTGCGTGGCTGGTCACGGACTGTACCGTGCGGATCGGGTAGGAGGAGATTCCTTTGCTCATCAGACTGCGATCCAAGCGCGACAGTATCGTTATCTTCCAAGCCCATTTCTGAAATCGCTCGATCAACTCATCCGGATTCTGACCGCGCTGGCCATCATTTTGTGTTTGTGTTATTGGGGATTGCAGCAACTTCGCGGGTTTACCGATATCGAACTCGTGCAGATGATCGCGGCTACGATCACGTCCATGGTTCCCCAGGGCCTGGTGTTGATGACGACGCTGGCTTACACACTGGGAGCATTGCGGATGAGCCGGCAAGGTGCGCTCGTTCAACGACTGAGTTCCGTCGAATCGATGGCATCCGTATCGATGCTCTGCTTGGACAAAACAGGAACATTGACCACCAATCAATTGAGTCTGGATCTTCTGCAACCGCTCGGTATCAGTCAACCGTCCGATGTCCGAATTGCACTTCAGGTTTTCGCATGGGGATCGATGGATCACGGAAACAAGACAATTGAGGCTTTGCGGAAACAACTCGGAAATCATGATTCAACGAACGCATCTGTCATTGAGCGGCTTCCATTTCAATCGCGATTTCGGATGAGTGCCGTCCGTGTCCTTATTGACAACCGGGAACGAGTTTTCGTACTCGGTGCGTTTGACACACTGATCGGTCGATGCTCGCCGGCGGATCGTGCCGAAACAGAAGCATTCTGGAGCGAACAGCGTTCGAGCGGCTTGCGATTACTGCTGTTCGCCGAAGCAACACCGCTGGAAAATTTGGATTCGATTCTGCATCATTCGGAGCTGATACCGCTGGCCTTGCTTGGTTTTCAGGATGAACTTCGTCAGGATGCTGGCGAAGTCCTGAAATCGTTTGCGGAACAAGGGATCGAGATCAAGATCATTTCCGGCGATCATGCCGATACCGTTCATGCGACGGTGCGGCACCTGCCCTTGCCGGGTATTGATCAACCGGTGACGACCGGTGACACGATTGTTCAAGGCGACCTGCGTGATGCGGTGCAAAAGCACAGCGTGTTCGGTCGCGTTTCACCTCAACAGAAACTGGAGATCATTACCGCACTCCAGTCACTGGGGCATCATGTGGCGATGATCGGTGATGGTGTCAATGATTTGCTCAGTATCAAGCGAGCCGATTTGGGCATCGCAATGGGGTCCGGAAGCGCCTCGAGTAAGTTGGTCGCGGGTCTTGTGCTGATATCGGATGAATTCGCAATACTGCCGAGAATTCTGGATGAAGGGCGGCGCATTCTTGATAACCTTCGAGCCGCCGCCAAACTCTTCCTGCTCAAGAATGTCTACACACTCGTGCTGATTCTGCTGGGTGTGGGAGTTTTTGGTTTCGAATTTCCCTATCTGCCACAACAGGTGACATTGCTCAACGTACTGACCATCGGCGGTCCTACTCTACTTCTCCTTTTGCGGCGGAATCATTCGACAACAAGCGGGAGTCATTCCTTCGTTCGCGATGTCGGATTGCTTGCAATTGTGATCGGTAGCTTCATCGGAATGATCTCAGTCGGATTGCTGATACTGACGTCAAACATGGGTTACGATCTCGAGTCACGTCGCACCCTGCTGTTGGAGTATCTGATCTTCGCCGGACTTGGCAATGCCGTAGCATTCAGTGAGTTTCATCGATCGATTGTCATCTGGTCAGCAATTGCAGTTCTGTTGTTTTTTGGGGTCTTGCTGATTCCGCCCATTACTTTCTTCTTCGCACTCTCTCCGTCATGGGATGGATCATGGGTAGGGATCATGATCTCTGCGGTTCTTACAGCGTGGATTGGAAGCGTTCTCAACAACCGCTGGCATCGCATCAGGATGTGAGATGAAAGTCGACGACCAAAGGTAGGTGATCGGATGCGCGATGGGCAAGCGGAGTGCGGACAATTCGGACCTCGCGGATGTTGATGTTTCCTCGAAAGAACGCTTTATCGATCGACATCATCGACAGGAATGCGGGGAACGTGCGATATTTCGAAGCCGGTAACGTGGCCTGCTGGTATTCGTGGAATTTCATGCAGGATTCCTCGAGACGGTTTCCCCAATCGTTGGTATCTCCGAGTACGATCGCAGGAAGATGATTCGATTCACGAAACAGCGGATGGTGCAGGAGATGGTTCATCTGCCAGGCGCGCTCACGGACGCGCAGTCCCAGGTGAAGATTCGTAATCTGAACCGAGCCTTCCGGTGAATCGATGACCATGATCTGTGCGCCGCGTGGTTTGCGCGTGTTGTGGCGCAACGAGACCTGATGACGCGAGACCATCGGCCAGCGCGACCAGCTCAGATTGCCATACCCTCCAACCTTGTAGTGCACATTCATCTGAAAACAATGATCGGCCGGATGGAAAAACTCAATGAATTGGCTGGGTTGGTCATCGCCGTGAGTCCAACGGGCGTGTCGGGTCACTTCCTGAAGACAAACGATATCAGGGTTCTCATGCTCAATAACGCGGATGACGCGGTCCAGATCGTAACGCCGATCCTGACCGCCGATCCCTTTGTGAATGTTGTAACTCAAGAGTCGCATAGTGGGCGAAAACGAATATCGCGGACAAATCTCTCACTCTTCCTGATAGATCAACCGACGCCAACTGTCCACCATTTCCGCATCACCGTGCTTGGTGACGAAAAAGCGCACTTCCGATTTGACAAATCGACTTTTGTTCACACTGACTCCGCCAACCGCTGCGCACGCTCGAAGCGGAATCATTCTGACTCTCACTCGTCTTTCCACCGACACTGCCACACCCTACCGTGGAAAGACATCAAAATTTCGGAAGCGCCTATGCGCCATAAGCACTTACGTCAATTCCCCGCTTGCCTCGCCGGTCTGGCGGGGATGCGTGCGGGGCCGTTCGTCGCCGCGCTGGCCTGTGGCAGCTTCGCCATGGGGTTCGCATTCGGAGCGCTCGGTCAGGCGTACCTCGACCGCCCCGCCGCCGGCCTCCTCATCAGCGCCGCCGTCCCACTTGCGGTCTGGCCACCTGTCCACTACCTGATGCGCCGCCGCTCTGCGATTTAGGCGAACGGCGCGACGTAAGTCCGCCGGTGAAGTCCGTGCGGTGGGCCTCGCAAAGCCTCGGCGCCACCCTACAAGTTAGGCGAACGGCGTGACGCGAGTCTGTTGTTCATCAACTTCCGCTCCCTTGCGGTCGCGGCTCTTCATGCCGTGGCATTCACCATGTGCGAGTCAAACAAAGGGGACGAATCACAAAGGGGACGCAGCCAATCCTGTTCGGCACGAGTCATGCTCTGGCCATGGCGCGGGTCCGGTCGCGGGTCGGATTGGTGGAATGCGGCGGGGTTTCAAGGCAGATGGGCAGACGTTGGGAGTGGACCGTTCCGATGCGCG
>JBGSJI010000115.1:0-13813 GCA_041742055.1 Limnoglobus sp.
GCCATCGGCCAGGCCGAGGCCAGCACGCCCACCGCGGCCCGCTTCCGCTTCGATGCGCGCGACGTCTATCTCGCGTCGGTCGGCGGCGCCAGCGAGGCGCTCTTCGCCTTCGAGTTCGTCGTGCCGCCCACCCTTGAGCCCATCGCCCTGACCGTCAAGGGCATCCGCCAGCAGATCGCCGACGACCCCAAGCTCGGCAAGCCGGCCGACAAACTGAAGAACGCGATCGAGCGCGACGCGCAGATGAACAAGATCGTCAATCTTGGTCCCGCCGGCGGCGGCGTGGCCGCCTCCGACACGCTCGACAACTCCGGCGCGACCAAGGTCGAGATTCGCAACGCCCCGGGTGGCGCTCCGCCCGACATCGGCATCCGCGTCTCCAATCGCCTGCCTTACAACTACACCCTGCAAAAGTCCGCAACCGGCAGCGGCAACCTCGAGATCGACGACAAGAACTTCATCATCGATGGCCAGACCACCCTCGAGCCCGGCATGGCCAAGCGCCAGGGCATCGAGCGTCCGATCCGCATCGAGTACTTCTCGACCACGCCCGATACCAACATCGTCCAGCTCGAGGTCTCCGGACGCCGCGCCTCGAGCCTGCTTGGCCAGTCCGCTCGTGCCGCCGAGCTCGTCGTCCCGCCGCTGCTGCGCGATACCAATGGCCAGACCTACGAGCCCATCGGCTACGTCTATGAGGACAGCACCAAGGTCGAGGTCCGCTACACCCCCGGATCCCCGATCCGCGCGTTGTCCCAGCTTCCCTCTCTTTCGAGCAGCCGCCCCGATCAGAACCTCATCCTGATCTTCCGCGTGAGCAAGGGCGTGAGCGTCCGCCAGTTCGTCCTGGGCAACAAGGTCATCACCGAGTACGACCCGCCGCTCTCGGTCAACTGATCGGCCCGCCGAGCCTCCACTCGATTTCTCAAGATTCCCCAACAGCGCCCCGGGCTTTACGCTCGGGGCGTTGTCCATTGTGGGCAAAGGTCGCGCGATTTCCGCGTGCGGTTTCGCTAGTGCGCGGGGCGTTTGGCTTGTATGCTGCACGCCGTATGACCCAACACGCCACGTCGGATTCGTCCCACCCCGCCGGCGACTCGATCGAGACCTCGCTCCTTGAGTCGCGCACCTTTGCCCCCAAGGAAGCCCGCGAGAACGACTTCACGCGCTGGCACGTCGGCTCGCTCGAAGACTACAAGCGCCTGCACAAGTCGAGCATCGACAACCCGGTGGCGTTCTGGGCCGACGAGTCCAAGTTCCTCGACTGGTTCACGCCCTTCAAGCACGTCCTTGAGTGGGAAGCCCCCGACGCCAAGTGGTTCACCGGCGGCCAGACCAACGCCTGCTACAACTGCGTCGACCGTCACGTGCAGGCCGGGCACGGCGAGGACGTCGGCCTGATCTGGGAGGGCGAGCCCCTTGGCCCGACCACCAGCCACGCGTCCTCTTCGAGCAAGTACGCCACCGAGCCCGAGATCAAGCGCCTGACCTATCGCGAGCTGCAGCGCCAGACCTCACGCGTGGCCAACGTCTTGAAGTCCCTGGGCGTCCACAAGGGCGACGTGGTCACCATCTACATGCCCATGGTCCCCGAGTTGGTCATCGCGATCCTGGCGTGCGCCCGCATCGGCGCCGCCCATAGCGTGATCTTCGGCGGGTTCGCGCCCCACGCCATCTCCGAACGCGTCATCGACGCCCACAGCCGCGTCATCATCACCGCCGACGGCGGCTATCGCCGGGGCGACGTCGTTCCGCTCCTGGCCAACGTGCAGGAAGCCCTCGACCAGCTCGTCAACCACGGGCACATCGTCAACCACGTCCTGTGCCTCAAGCGCACCGGGCACATCCCGCCCAGCCAGCGCTTCATCACCGGCGACCCGCACCAATCCGGGCGCGGCGGCACGCACATGCACTGGTGGCACGATGTCGTCCCCGTCGCCAGCGAGGCCTGCCCTTGTGCCGCCATGGACAGCGAGGACATGCTCTTCCTCCTCTATACCTCCGGCTCAACCGGCAAGCCAAAGGGCATCGTGCACACCACCGCCGGCTATCTGGTCTATGTCCAGGCCACGGCACGGTACACCTTCAACCTCGTCCCCGATGATGGCCAGATCTTCTGGTGCTCCGCGGACATCGGCTGGATCACCGGGCACTCCTACGTGCTCTATGGCCCGATGATGAACCGCGTGCCCACGCTCCTCTATGAGGGCGCGCCAAACTATCCCACGCGCGAGGGCAACTGCGGCGATCGCTTCTGGGACATCATCGCCCGCCACAAGGTCACTCACTTCTACACCGCGCCCACGGCCATCCGCACGTTCATGAAGTGGGGCGACCACCTCCCCAAAGCCCACAACCTCTCCTCCCTCCGCATCCTCGGCACCGTCGGCGAGCCCATCAATCCCGAAGCGTGGATGTGGTACCACAAGAACATCGGCGGGGCCGCTCGCCCCATCGTCGATACCTATTGGCAGACCGAAACCGCCGGGCACGTGGTCACGCCGCTGCCGGGTGCGATCCCGACCAAGCCCGGCTCGTGCACCCTGCCCATGTTCGGCATCGACGCCGCGGTCGTCAACGAACAGGGCCAGGAACTCCCGCCGAACAAGGGCGGCCTCTTTGTCATCAGGAAGCCCTGGCCCGGCATGCTCCGCGGCGTGTACGGCAACCGCGATCGCTTCGTCAGCAACTACTGGGGGCGCGTCAAGGATCCAAAGTCCGGCGTGCCGTACTACTTCTCCGCCGACGGCGCGCGTCGCGACGAAGACGGCTACTTCTGGATTCAGGGGCGCATCGACGACGTCATCAAGGTCTCGGGCCACCTGCTGGGCACGATGGAAGTCGAGAGCGCGCTGGTGAGCCATCCCGCGGTCGCCGAAGCCGCGGTCGTGGGCATGCCCCACGACATCAAGGGCAACGCCATCTGCGCGTTCGTCACGCTCAAGACGCACTGGCTCATCCAGCACGAGCGTCAGCCCGATGACGCGCTGCGCGCCGAGCTCGTCGCGCACGTATCCAAGGAAGTGGGGGCGCTGGCCAAGCCCGATCAGATCCGCTTCGCCGATGCGCTGCCCAAGACACGCAGCGGCAAGATCATGAGGCGTCTGTTGCGCGACGTCGCGGCGGGCGTCGAGAAGATCACGCAGGACACCACAACGCTCGAAGACTTCTCCGTGGTCGCAAAGCTGCGAGGCGGCGAGGAATAAGCGGCCTTAACAGTCGGCTCGCACACGCCCCGAACGCTCGATGAGCAGACGGGGCGTTTTCGTGCGCAGAGGGCCTTTGGTGCGCACACTTCGCGCGATCGGCTCGCATGCTTCACACAGAATTAGGAATCATGCGAACGCCGAGTTAAGAAGACGATCGCCGTGTCATGTTACGCGCACGCGATGGTCGCGCTAAGGCCGTGTCAATTAGGCGTGTTAAGCCATGCTTCACACGCGAAAACTTTGATTGTGCCCGCCCACCTCTAAAGACTACACCGCCACGGCGCATGGTCGCTCCGTGGCTCGATCGTGGTGTGCGGCGGTGATCTTGCGCGAGTGCAAGGCCGCGCACCAAGCGACTCATTGACCTTTTGGGGCCGATCCATGCGCATCCACGCGAATCCACTCCTCGCGAATCAAAGGCGCGCGTTCACGCTGATCGAGTTGCTGGTGGTCATCGCCATCATCGCCATTCTCATTGGGCTACTGCTTCCCGCCGTGCAGAAGGTCCGTGAGGCGGCGGCGCGGATAAAGTGCCAGAACAACCTCAAGCAGATCTCACTGGCCGCCCACAACTACGAGGGGGCGAACGGCCGCTTTTCGCCTGGTGTGACCATGCTCTCGTTCCCCTCCGCTCCGAGGTTTCGCGGGGTGACGCTGTTCGTCTACCTAGCCCCGCACTTGGAGCAGGAGAACGTCACCCGCGATTGGAACCTGACGGACCCGCTTGTGAACACCACCCTCCCAGCACCCGGCCCGACCGCCAAGACTGCGACCGTGGTGAACACCTACTTGTGCCCGTCCGACATCATTCCGACGAACCCGGTAGAAACTGGGAGTAACCGCTGGTACGCCCTGACAAGCTACGGCGGGAACGGCGGCAGCCGCAGCTACGACCCGGCGGTGGCGACGAACGACGGCATGTTCTACGTCATCGGGCCGGGGTCGCAGACGCTGCCGAATGGCCAACCGGTCCGTATCGCGGACGTAGTCGACGGGTTGAGCAACACCGCCTTCTTCGGCGAGCGGAGCCACGTCGATCCGAACAACGATGCGGCGGCAGCGACTGTCACTCCGCCGAGCGGCAGTTTCGCAAACACGATGAACCAGATCGGGTACTGGGCCAACTCGGGCGGGCGGCTGGCCGCCGGAGACGTGACGATGAGTGCGTTTGTGCCAATCAACTACAAAGTACCACCCCCGCCGGCGGCAACCTACGCTGATATGGAACGTCGGGTGAACGCCTTCGGTAGCCAGCACTCCGGTGGGGCCAACTTCGCCCTGGTGGATGGCTCGGTTCGGTTCGTGCGAGAGTCGATCGACGCCACCAACCTACGCCGCCTGTGCGCGCGGAACGACGGAGAGGTGCTGTCACTCGATTAACCCTGGCGGTCCCGTTACGGCTCCAATTCTTGTAATTATCATGTTATCGCTCTTTCGACTTTCGCCCCAGCAGATAGCCCGTCGGCTTCGGCGGCTCGGCCCAGCGCTCGCCGGGCTTCTCCCCGTTCGCCGGGTTTGCGACCGGGGTGGTAGTGATCCCCCGAAACACACCCATGGCCTGCCGTAACTTCGCATAGAGCAACGAGACGGGTACGAACCTGCGACCGGGGGTACATGATTACGAGGTGCGTCCCATCGAGAATTCGGCGGTGAGCAGCCGAAAAGTCTCGACTTCGAAGACCGTCCATTGCGGGGCCGCGGTGGGGAACGGGTTGTTAACTTGTGGCGGTCGTCTCTCAAGAGATCGAGAGACTTTGGGCCGATTTTCGACCCGATCGGACCGTTCCTTCCGCACCCCGGAAGGGACGGGTTCGGAACCGAGACCCTCGCAAGCCAGTGCGAGGGTGGCAAATCCTGCAAAGAAAGGCGGGAAACGAAAAAAGCCGAGAGGGTCACTCTCGGCGGGTTCGCGTTAACCCCGTGGTGGACAGGGTTACAGGCGAAAACAAAAAGCTCCTCCGGTAGGATTCGAACCTACGACTGGGGAGTTAACACGTTTATCCAGGATGATTTTCAAAAAAAGTGCGACTTCAAGAAGATCTTCTTCGTGTACTGTCATTTCGTCACGTTTGCGGACGCAAAGGGGACGGTACTACGGTTTATGATAAACCACTCAATTTCCAAGCACTCGTTGAAACTCACACGGAAACCAGTGAAACGCAGGACGATCTCACCGCTAAATAAAACTAAAAAGAGTGTCATAATATATGGTATAAAGTTAGATTTTCGATTCTTCCGTCTACCACACACACGATCGACCAACTTTTAATCTTCTCTGGCAACACCAGCGAAAATCGCAATTCTGACAGTCTTTTTTATTTCTGATATACTGGATGGTACAATCCTCTAGTACCAAGTTCTATTCCCGAAGCAACGATGAGCGATTTCTTACCCACGGTTGACGGCCACGAGTTCTTCCCAAGGCCACGCGATCAACTCCTGAACTATCCGGTGGAAATGCGGTGGGAGTTTACCCGCCGGCACCCCTACTACCTCGGCTTGTGGCAAGAGGCCCGGCGATACTCTCGCGAGTCCGCGGCTGCCACAACTCGATCGGACGACATCAAAGGATTGGCCGCGAAATTCGCGATGGGCGCCATCGGCGTTCAAGGGGAACCGGTGCCACCAGAAACACCGTTCGCGGAGATCGCTGGGGAAGACCCACGGTTCCTGTGTGGCTCCCTCCAACCCATCACAATCCGCGCCATTGCAACGATGTTGATCGGGCAGTTGAGTCCGCAATGCCAAGTGATTCTCAGTGGGATACTCGACCTCGCCGCAGCGACCGCCTGTGGCTCGAATCTCACGAACGAGATGCGGACGGCGAATCGCCACGCCCTCCTCAATCATCTCACCTCCCACCCACACCCCGATTTCGACAAGGTCACCGACAGTCCCTTGTTCTTTATGCATTTGGGTGCGTCGCAGGAAACGATCAAAGAAGACGCGAATCGACAGGCCCGCCTCTGGAAAGCGAAAAAGGGCGAAGTCAGCCCCAAAATCCACACCACAAAGTTAAGTGACTACTTGGCCGTCTGGGACCAATTCGAGGGGTGGACCGGCGACAGTTACGACATCAAACGGGAACTGACTCTAAAACAGATTGCTGCCGAGAGGCGAAAAAGTGTCTCGACCATCTACGATCAGTATCGAGCCGCGTTTAAGGCGATTTTGGGGTGGGACTTCACTTCCGACATTTGGTGGAAAACCGTTGGGCGAATGAAACTGGCGGAGTTGTCGGGTTCGGGTAAGGAATCGACGCTGTGGTTAGCCCGCCGACGGTTCAGTCGTCATCAGGATCGGCTGGTATCAACAACCACACTTTCGGCTTCGCTCCCGAACGATTCACCCGTTGCAATTGTTATGGATGACGCATCGACAAGTGATCCGACCGGGCTCCATGATCTGGTACAGGATATTCCTGAGCTAATCAAGAAAGGAAAGACGGACGACGAAATCGTGAAGGAACTCAACCTCACGAACCCCTTATCTCGAGAGATGCTGAACTATGTTCGCACCAAGCAAGTGGACCTTCAACACCTGCTGCATTGACCTCTCAACGCCCGACACCGAAATCCGCCCAAAAATCGCAGGGCGATATTCCGGAAAGCGAAGAGAGTGAGGACGCCTTTCGGCGACCCTTGCTTGGACCAGCGAGGAATGGCTGGCGTCGGACTGCGATACGAGTCATGGTCGAACGCGAACACCTTTCCATCGACGAATTCAGTCAACTCAGTGGCCTTTCGGCAATCACAATACGCCGGTATCTCGCGAAGGGGCGGTTGCCCTTCCGACAACCGGGCGGCCGCAAACACCGGATCCTCATTCCACGTTCAGCGCTGCTGAACTTGGGTTCGCCATCGGCGAATGATCCTACTGAGCCACCTTTGCCGTCCCGTCGCCCTGGTCGCAAGCCAAAGTGGCAAGACGGGCCTCGTCTGAATTGAAATCGGCAGTCACTTATCCTCTTTCCCGCCGCGAGCAGCCTCGAGCGAGTCATTGAGAACCCTTGGAGAAACTCCATGCCCGCGAAAAGAAAATACGAACGGTTCGCCGGAAAATATTTCACTTGGACAATCGTTACACGCGATGACGTCTACTGGGCCGATGGTCGGAGCAACAGAATCAACGTGGGTCGGCATTCGTTGGGAACAAAAATTCGTGCAGAAGCCATCAATTTGCTACCCCGGCTGGATCTTACGATAGCGATCGAGAACAAACTTGCGGAGCCAGAGGCGTTGGCCCAGATCAGTGAAGAGATATTGCCCCTCGCAGCAGGACGCAAACTCTATGAGGAATACGTGGCTCGATCGCGAATCACCGGCGGTACTCGTAAAGGAACCCAAAAGCGATACCGAGCGGTACTCGACAAGTTCCTGCCTTTTCTCGAATTGAAGGGCGTCACCGACTGGAATCGTGTAACGAGCAACCTCCTGGAACAGTACCTCACACACCTGGAATTTTCCGAGTACTCGTATAACACGCAATATCTCGAAGGCAACACGATCAAGCAGATCGTCAACTTCTTGATCAGCAAGAAACGCTTACCCGCTGAGTCTCGGATCGCGCTGAAGTTGCCGAAACCGCAAGGCACCAACACCTACTGCTGGCGAATAGATGAAGTGCTTGCCATTCTCGACTTCTCGAAATCGAGTCCCGAGTTGGCATGGCTGCATCCGTTGCTGATGACGCTGACCTACACCGGCTTGCGAATCGGCGAGGCGATCAGTCTGCGCTGGAGCGACATCCGGTTTGCGCATGACACGATTCACCTGGTAGATGAATCAACGTCATCGCGGAGAAAACCGGAGCGGGAACGTCGGACGACCAAGGGTGGTCGCGATCGTTCCTTCCCATTGAATCCTGAGCTGCGGCCCGTCCTCGAAGCGATGAGTCGGAATACCGACGGGTATGTGTTTCATGGTCCATTGGGTGGCCGGCTGAAAGCCGACACAGTGCGAAATATCTTGATCCGCGATGTCCTGAAACCCCTGGCAAATCAGTTTCCGACTCCTGGAGGCGAATTTGGATTCAAGGACGGACGGTTACACAGCTTTCGCCATTTTTTCTGCAGCCTCTGTGCGAACAACAACGTGCCTCAACAAATGGTCATGCGGTGGCTGGGCCACCGCGATTCGAAATTGGTGGCGCATTATTACCACCTGCACGACGAGGAAGCGCAGCGACAGATGCAGAAGATTCAGCTTCGCGGAAGTGGTGTTGCGACCGATTCGTCTGCAGAATAATGTTAATTCATGTGACAAACGATTTCGACATAGGGTTGAAACGGGTTGTCGCAATAGTAGGGGTGTTGGGAGTGGGTGATTTGGTGAAGGTGATCGATTGATTGACACAATGATTGACACAATCCACTGTGTCAATCAACGATAGTCGCTAGAAGTGCTTGGAAATCATGAACTTGCGATTATAGTGAAATGTCTAACGGAGAGGAAGGGATTCGAACCCTTGGTGCAGTTTTACCCGCACGCCGCTTTAGCAAAGCGGTGCTTTCGACCACTCAGCCACCTCTCCGACTTTCGAATCTTAGCACCCCTTCCCGTCAGGGGCAATAGACCCGTGCCGATCAATTCAGCCCGGCGTGGAGTCGCAGGTGGTGCGGGCCGAGTGTTCCGCCGTAATTTCCCGCCGTGATGTGCAAAACTCCCGGCCCACACGCGGCCCGCACTCCGACGCGCATGGCGGTCTCGACGGATGCCAAGTCGAGGCCGTCGATGACGATTTCGTAGACAGCGTTGGCGCCGTCGGGGAGTTTGCTGGCGACGTTGCCGCGCAGGGTAGGGCAATAGGCATCGTTGGTGCTGGCTTTGAGGGCTTTGTACTGGCTGCCGACTTTGCTGCCGGCGCGGACGATTCCGCCGGGGAAGGGCATGATGACGTTGGGCACGGTGCGGATTGCGGCGGCGGCGTGCATGGCAGCGTGAAGCGTTTCCGCCTGCGTTTTGCCGAGGATCAGGAAGTTCCCGCCGGCGACGCCTTTGACGGTACCGAAGACATCCTGACAGAGAAATTCGCCGTCCATGGTGGGGATGCGCCAGTAGCGGAGGCCGTCGAGCCGTTTGCTGGTTTGCCAGCCGTCGCCGAAGAAGCGGAGTGCGCCGCCGATCTTAATCGATCGTCCGGCGTCGCCGACAAGTCCGCTGTAGCATGCGGTTGTGGGGCAGGTGAGGATGCATTGCGCGACGCGGTTGATGAGCGCCTTTTGCAGGGCATCGCGGCTGAAGGCGAAGAAGAGCAGCGCGACGCCGGGGCGACCATCGGGTGTTTCGGCGGGGTCGAGTTCGCGTTCGATTCCGGCTTCGACATCACAGCCGATGACGGAAGCGGCGTAGCCGGTCGACACCTGACCCGCCGTTCGCGCCCACTCGATCTGTTCAGCCGTCACGATCAATCGGGTTCCCGTGATCGGAAATGCTTCCGCAAAGGTATCTTCGATTGTCACGCCATTGATCGTGAGCAAGATGGTATTCCAGTCGGGTTGGGGGAGGATCGTTGCTTGTCTCTTGAAACACCATTTTATAAACCGCAAAATTGACGCAAGTTGAAATTCGTATTCGGAGTGAGTCCGTGGACCTTCCTCGTTTACTTCTGATGCCCATCCGCACAAGCAAGCAAGGACAGCAGGTGAATATCGGGAAAGATCACGACGATTATCGCAGCATGACCACGACATTGACGGCGCATGCTGAGGATATGGCGGAGCGGCAGATTCCCAACGGGAGCCGGGTGCGGGTACGGACGGATTCCGGAGAAGCGGAATTCACCTGTAACGAGGGGAAGGTGCCTCGTGGCATGGTTTTCGTTCCGTATGGCCCGCCGACCTGTTTGCTCATGGGTGGAGATACCGATGGAACGGGAATGCCGACTTCGAAGGGCTGGGAAATCGATATTGAACCGTTGAAGAGCTGAACAGGACTTCGGACAATACCGATGTGAGTTGAAAGGAGTTGGCGATGAATAGCGAATCGAAAATTGAAGGACCGGATCTGGATCCGACTCAACCTCAAGTTCCGGATGTCGTGATGCCGTGGGAGGAAGTCTCGGCGGGCCGTTACATGCCGCGGCGGATTCGGGGGAGTTGTGTGGGCCGGGAGTTGGGGTGAACGTTTGTTAAGCCGTCCAGTTGGGATGGCAGCGACAAGACCAAGACCTGAACGATACTGGTAGGATCGATGCCGCTCACCGTCACGAAGTTTGCCGCCTGTGCCGGCTGCGCCTGCGTTTGCGACGACATCGAACTGCACTCCGATGGCCAACGGATCATCGAAGCGAAGAATGCCTGCGAGATGGGACGAAGCTGGTTCCTAGACCTAACGAATGATGGCCCCGGCGCGACGATCGAAGGTCGAGTAGTGGTTTTGAATGACGCAATCGAAGCGGCGGCCGAACTCCTGAACGCGGCGAACTCTCCACTCGTCTACGGACTCGGCGAAACAACCTACGAAGCCCAGCGCCAGGCCGTCGCGCTTGCAGAACTGATCGACGGCACAATCGACACCGAAACCTCCCTCACCCACGGCAGCATGGAACTCGCGGCTCAACTCGGCGGAAAAGTCACGGGATCTCTCGGCGAAATCAAGAACCGGGCCGATTTGATCGTTTATTGGGGTGCGAACCCGGCCAAGACGCATCCGCGCCACCTCGAACGCTACTCCGTCCACTCCGCCGGCAAATTCCGCTCGCGGGCCGATCGCACCATGGTCGTCGTCGATATCCGCGAATCAGAGACTTCGAAGGAAGCCGATCTCTTCCTCCGCATCCGGCCGGAGAAGGATTTCGAGGCCCTCACCGCGATCCGCTGCCTCCTGCACGGCCGGCGGCTTGACGAATCCAAAATCGAAGAGACCGGGCTAACACTTGATCAACTCCGCGATCTCGCTTACCGGATGAAGCGTTCGCGCTATGGTGTCATCTTCGTCGGCATGGGCTTGCTTCAAACGCGCGGCCTGCACATGAACGCGTCGGCCGCCACCTCACTCGGCATCGCCCTGAACGCGACCGGCCGCTTCCTCGTCATGCCGCTGCGCGTTCCTGGCAACATCGGCGGTGCCGACGCGATGCTCAACTGTGCTACCGGCCGCCCGTTCGGTGTGAACTTCAGCCGCGGCTACCCACGCTACAATCCCGGCGAGTTCACCGCCGCCGATCTGCTCGTCCGCAAGGACGTGGACGCGGCACTCATCGTCGGAGCGAACGCATTGAGGCGACTGCCCCACGCGGCGAGGAAGCAACTCGATCGCATCCCGACTATCGTGATCGATAGTGGTATGCCGAACGCAAATGTGGCAATCGCAACTGCTCCGCCCGGCATATCCGCTGGCGGTACCGTCTATCGGAACGATAAGATTCCACTCGGCCTCCGCCCGCCACTTCGCTCCTACCGACCGAGCGATGAGGACGTGTTGCGAAGGATTCGCGAAGCGGTGGAACGAAAGCCGGGGACGTATCCCGGAAACTCGGCGAGAATGACGATTGTCGAGTAAAACGGCCTTCAGGTCCTCAGGCAAGCAATGGCGTGGGCTGAACGATATGGTAGTTCTCCCTTGCTCGCGCTGCCGTTAGTGAAACGCAAAACTCTCCCGAGATCATTCCCATGGAACTCACCGTCACCAAGCACGCCACCTGCACCTTCTGCGGCTGTGTCTGCGACGATATCGAACTCCACTCCGACGGCACCCGCATCGTCGAGGCTAAGGCCGCGTGCATCCTCGGCAAGTCTTGGTTCCTCAACCACGATGTCGGACGCCACTACCCCGACGCCCTCGTGGACGGGAAGGAAGCCACGCTCAACGAAGCCATCGAAGCGGCGGCGAAGTATCTGCATGAGGCCGACCTGCCACTCGTTTACGGACTCAGTAACACGACGTGCGAGGCGCAGCGGCAGGCGGTGACGCTGGCAGAGATGACGGGCGGAATCATCGATAGTCACACATCGCTCTGACACGGTCCAACAGAGATCGCTGCCCAGTTGGGTGGTAAACCATCGTGTACGCTCGGTGAAGTCAAGAACCGTGCCGACTTCATTATTTACTGGGGCGGAAATCCAGCGGAATGCCATCCGCGCCATTTCACAAAATATGCCTTGATGCCTAAAGGAAAATTCACCCCCAACGGCCGCAAGGATCGCACGATGGTGCTGGTGGATATTCGGGAAACCGCAAGCGCGAAGGCTGCCGATCAGTTCCTACAGATTCGTCCGGGAAAGGATTTCGAGGCGCTGACTGCTCTGCGCTCGATCGTGAAAGGCTGCCGAGTTGACGAGTCGACGATCGCGGAAACCGGGCTGACGCTCGAACAACTCACGCAATTGGCCGAACAGATGAAGAAGGCGAAGTTCGGGGTGATCTTTTTCGGTATGGGTCTTTCGATGACTCGCGGCAAGCACATGAACTCCGCAGCCGCGATGACGCTAGCGACCGAATTGAACGCCTTTACGAAGTTCGTGGCGATGCCGATGCGCGGCCACGGGAACGTCGCCGGTGCGGATGTCGTGGTGCGCTATCACACGGGCTACCCATTTGGTGTGAATCTGAGCCGCGGATATCCACGATTCAACCCGGGTGAGTTTTCAACCGTGGATGTGCTGGTGCGCGGCGACAACGACGCGACGATCATCATCGGCGCCGACCCCGGCGCAACGATGCCTCAGCCAGCGATTGATCACCTGAAGCGAACGAACACCATTGTTCTCGATCCGAAAGTGACGCACACAAGTCGGCTGGCTCGAGTGCACATCACAACGGCGGCGACGGGGATCAGCGCACCCGGCACGGCGTATCGGATGGATGAAATCCCGATGACGCTTCGCCCACCGCTGAAGTCACCTTATCCCACCGATGAAGAAGTCCTGATCAGGATCGGCGATGTTCTCAAGGCCAAAAATGCCTGGTATCCGACTTCGGACACAATCATGAAGTCGCTTTAGCCAAGAGCGTGTTCAAATCTCGTAGAGTGTATTTTTCTTGAGATCGTCAAACCACGCTTCTGCTTCGTCGAGTGAACGAAACGCCCTCACTTGAGCGTTATGGAGTTCGCAGAGCATCGCAAACATATTGGACACACCAAAATCCACGAGTTCCTCAGTCACAATCGCTGTTGGGCAATGACGCAGAATCGGATGATTCACATGGAAGTTGACGAAGATCTGGACCGATGCGCGATTGGGCGTGTAACCCGATCTTCTCACATCGATCAGAAACCGGAACCCGCGAGTGACTTCCGGTTCATTGGCCGCTTGTGACAACCCGTCAAGAATAGCGCGATCATTGACGGGAGCCTCAAACGAGACTCGCACCTGATGCTGTTCCGGTCGAATTTCATAGGAAACTGGCATGGCGGACTCCCGGTGACCGAACAGAGCGATGTTCGATATGCGGGGCGATCACATCACATACTACTAGATCCAATTCAGTTTCCTGAATGATTTTTGGATCCCATTCAATTGTCGGGTAAGCATCGCAAAAGTTGGTGGGAAATGTGTTCACTTCGGTGTACTTTGGAATGACGGTCGGAATTTTCCCTCGGCAGGAGCCCTGTTATGTCGGAACCGCTCAGCCCCGAACTCGAAGCCAAGGCTCACGAATTGG
>JBGSJI010000116.1:0-19692 GCA_041742055.1 Limnoglobus sp.
GCGGTGGAGCGAATCGGGTTCGGACGCCCTGTGCCATGTGCGGGCATTGTATCGCAGCGAATCCGACCAGTGGAACGCCTTCTGGCAACGCTCCCTGGCCGCGTGAAACAGATGTCTACCAACAAAAGAGACGCTTACCCCGCTCTGCGCACGCGATATCTGGATATCTGTTCACAAAAAATCCTCGCCGCCTTCTTGACTTTCCGCACTTCGTTGACGACGACTCCGCCACCGTGCCGCGCATGCTCGTGACGGAGACATTCAAACACCGACTCGTCTTTCCACCGGCACTGCCACACCCTACCGTGGAAAGACATCTAATTTTCGGAAGCGCCTAGGCGTCGTAAGGAGTTACGTCGATTGGAGCTCACAGACATCAGCAATCAGCTCAGAGCGATCAGTCGGAAGATTCTTCATTCCGAATTCCGCATTTCCCCAGACTCGCCGGAGATGGTGCGGAAACGCCCGGATTACACGCCGATAGGGTTGGGAATCAGATCAAAACGGGTCAAAAACCGCGCCAAAACGTCCCAAGATTGCCTGTCGTTCCTTCTTTCCGATGCTCACCGTTTCAAGAACTCTCCATCGTTCGCCAACGCAAGCAGATGCGCTGTGAAATAGACCAGCGCCGCCTCGCGGTGCTCGGTCATTCGATAGTCGTCCAGCCAGCGCTCGATGGCGTCCCAATCCCGCGACATCCGCTCATCCAAAGCCCGCAACTCAACCCGTTCGTCCTCCGTCATGTTCTCGAGGAAATCCCAGATGCGATCGTCGAACTGGTATGCTCCATACACCTCCGCCGAACCGGACAGGTCACGCAACGCCGGCGGAAGCTTGGACCAATCCAACTCGGCGCGGAATTCCATCGGGCGAACCGTGCCGTCGGTAAACGGCTCAACTCCGATGTCGCTCAATTGTTTGAACAGGCAGAGCAGCCCATAGACCAGCCAGGTCGTCTCCGTGGGGCAGGTCTTTTCTTTTTTTCGGCCCTGCTCGTGATGCCAGCGATTAATCGGTTCGCCGTGGTTCCGCTCCCGAATTTCGCAATAAAGCGTTCGCAGTTCTTCGATCTCATCAGGACCGATCTTCTCCGCATGGGTCACGTGGCGACCGAGTTTGTGATCGAATTCCACAACCCGCGCCTGTGATCCGTGCCGTTCCGCAAGCGGAATGATGTAATGAAACTCAGTCGGCAAATGTTCACGGGAAATGAGTATCGGAGGAGACGATTTCTCCCGTTTACCGAAGAGCCATCGGAACAGTTTCATGGTGAGTTGGCTCCGAGGTGCTCGTCCGTATTGTGGAATGGTAAGTTGTTATTCACAAGGATACCAGCGCCCATCGGTTGAGGCGAACACCTTGATCCGCGGCACGGTCACATCCGATCGCGAGCTGGTCGTCTGCCTCGTTGTAAAGACGAGTGGAATAACAATGAAAAATACCAAAATTATTAAAATGACCGGTACAGCGAAATGGGTTGATGAAGAGTATGAGTATGAAGGCAAAGCGACCGAAGTTCGACTTGAAAAAGATCGATTGGTTATCGTTTGTGTTCAATACGGCAGCAGATACGACCTTGATCTTACTCTTCAATCGCCAAGTACTTACGTGGGGGAGTGGACTTGCAACTATCAGGGTTTGGATTATCGAGGTCCGGCGAATGGGAAGTTGTATCTTCTTGTTGGGTCTCAGGAAGAATATTTGTTTATTGGCGATTGGAAGGAAAGCGAAACATGGTCGAAATGGACGATGGATTTGCACACTGTTAAGAATTTTCCACGTGAAGCAAATGAGTTCGAATTTTTATATGACGTTGCTTCGTCCCCTTTTAATTACATCACCGAACCCGCTCGATCACGGCGAAGACGGGGCGGTGGTCCGAAGCGATCGGTTCTTCCAGCACGCCGGCTTGATCGACATGAACCTGCAGAGTCGAACGATACAGGATGTAATCGATCTGGCGTTTGGGTTGAGACGACGGGATCGAAGGCATTTCCTTCACGATTTGGGCGCACGTCCAGTTTGCCACGAGCAGCTTCATCGGTTCGCTCTCGGGAGTCGCATTGAAATCACCCGCCATGATGACCGGAATGGGCGAATCCCGAAACAGCTGGTTCAGAGCCTTGGCCTGCTCCTGGCGTGATGCGTCATTCTGATGATCAAAGTGTGTGGTGACGAACAGGAGCGGTTGGCCGGCGATCGTCAGACGTGCCGCCCCGGCGATCCGCTGCTCCGCCTTGGGCAGACCGGGCAGCTTGTGGGTGGCGGACTCTTCGATGGGAACGCGCGAGAGAATGGCCTGACCGTACCCTCCGCCTTCAAACTCGATCGCCTGAAAAAACGTGCCGTGAAGACCGGTCAATTTCGCAAGTTCCGCCGTCTGATCAACACCCTGACAGCGCCGGGTTTTGTGATCCACTTCCTGAAGTGCGACGAGATCGGGCTTAAAATCCGTGATGATTTTGGCGATTCGCGGAAGGTCGAGTTTCCGGTCGGTACCCTCCGCATGATGAATGTTGTAGCTGAGAATGCGGAGCGCCTGGCGCTGGTGAGTTTTCAGGACCGCCGTGACGGCGAAGTGATCGGACGGGGTGCGTCCGTCGCGGGCGGTGCGATCGATGGTGGCGCTGCGCACGTGCAGATCGGCCGAGCAACCGATCCAGTCGATCCGCGAGCCGCCGGTTCGCGACGCCTGAAACCCGGAACCGGTGCCTTCCTCCTGGGTCGCTTTCGGATGAGCGATGCGGAATGTGTCCTGGAGCGGTGAGGGCTTCTGGTCGAACTCGCCGAAGACCACCTTGTACGGCTCGCTTCCTTCGCCGGAATTGAAATCGCCGGTCAGCACCAGTCGGCAGTCCGTGCCCAGTTCCGCGATTTTGCGGCGGATGACCTTGGCGGATTCGAGCCGCGCCTGGGGTCCGCGGTGGTCGAAGTGCGTATTGACGAAGAGGATGGGCTGCGCATCCGGCTGATTCAGATCCTTGAGCTTGACCCAGGTGGCCATGCGCGGCAGCGAGCTGTCCCAGCTTTTGGAACCGGCGACGTCGGGCGTTTCGCTCAGCCAGAAATGCCCGCCGGCGAGTTTCTCGAAGCGATCCGCCTTCCAGTAGACCGCCATCATCTCGCCGGCTTCTTTGCCATCGTCGCGGCCGGCGGCGAGGCTCTGATAGCCCGCGAGTTTTTTGGCGAGGAAGTCGCGTTGGCTCGCGAGGGTTTCCTGTGTGCCGAGGAAATCGGGATCGAAGTCGGCGATGGTTTCGAAGAGAAAGTCTTTGCGATTATCCCAGCTGTTGATACCGTCGTTGGCGGAGCCGAAGCGGATGTTGTAGCTCATGATTCGCAGGTCGCTGGGATCGTCCGCCAGCCGCTTGCGCAGCCACTGAGGGCGGTCGGTTGTGATGCCATCGACTCCGACTTCGATCATGGTTCGCGCCAGCTCCACGGTGTTCACGGTCCAGACATAAAGGGGGTATCCGGCCTTCTTGATTTCTTGTGCATACTTGGACGTCAGTACACTGGTTGTGGCGGAGAGGTCAAGCCCGTCGGCGTTGATGCGTTTGGCTGTTTCGATCAGTTCGGCGGCTGTGGGTGCGGGCTTGTCCGGTTGCCCGTTGCGTCCCTTTCGGGGCGAGATTGACACCACCCAGTAGGCTTTCAGGTCGGGACGTGCTTTCTTGACGGCGGCGATGACATCGGACGAAAACGCGATGACGGCGGTCTGTTCGGGCTTAAGTGTACAGGTTTTCAGCACGCGGTCGAGTTCGGGGACGATCTCCGGGCCGCATTTCACTTCGATGAACACGCGTTTACCTTCAGGGACCGTGGCCAGTACGTCACTGAGCAGCGCGACCGGTTCGCCGGCGAAGCGCTCGCCTTTCCACTTACCAACATCCAGCTTGGCGAGTTCTGCGGCGGTGAGTTCGGTGACGACTTTGTCGACGCCGGCGGTTCGCTTCAGGTTTTTGTCGTGGAGGACGACGATCTGACCATCCTTGCTGAGGTAGACGTCGAACTCGGATGCGTCCGCCTGCTGCTTCCAGGCCAACTTGACGCTGGCGAGGGTGTTTTCGGGCGCATCCCAGGATGCGCCGCGGTGGGCGACGATTTCCACGTTGGGTCCGGCGGAGAGGCTGAGGGTGGCAATGAGCAGAGGTAGGATCATGGCGGTTCCCGCTGAGAGTGTTTCGGGGGGAGGTTTACTTGGCGGAAGGCGGGAATCAAGCGGGTTGTGAAAAGTTCGCCGATTTTTCACACCGTTAAGGGGACTGTCACCTTTTATCTTGGCCGAATTAATAAATCGGCCGATTAAAAAGGTGCCAGTCCCCTTAGTTCAATGCCCGGATACAGTTCCAGGCCGTCGCGCAGCGCCGAGCGCTTGCGCTCCAGACCCAGTTGGCCCGGCACGCGCACGCGCTCCACACCCGCTCGCGGGGCCGCGCTCCGGCACGTCTCCGCCAGCCAGCCCGTCTGCCGTACAAAGTCCGGCAACCCGCCGAACGCACGCGGGTCCGTCGCCTGCACGTACACCGACGCACCCCAGGCCGCTGGCCGATCCGCGCGACCGAAACCGCTCAGCCCCTGTGTGATCGCCTCGATCCACAACGCCAGCGCGTACCCCTTGTGGCCATGATCCACGCCGCCCGTCGGCAACAGCGTGCCCGGCGGATCGGTGAACAACACCTCCGGATCGTCGGTCGCGTGTCCCTCGGCGCTCTGCGCCCACGGGCCGGGAAACCGCCGGCCCTCGCGCCGCAACCGGTTGGCCATTCCGTTCGTTGAAATGGATGCGCTGATGTCGATGAGAATCGGGTCGCCATCCGTGGGAATGCCGATCGCGATCGGGTCCGGTGTCATCACCGGCGTGCGACCACCGTAAGGCGCTACGCTGGCGACGGCCGGGTCCGAGCTCGCGATCTGAATCAGAAAGCCTCTTCGGGCGGCATCTTCCAGAAAGACCGCCAGGCAGCCAATGTGATGGCTGTTGCGGATTGTCACCGCTCCCAGCCCAAATTGTTCCGCACGTTCCACCGCCTGCGCGACCGCTCGAAACGTCAGCCAGATTCCGGGAAGTCTGCGCCCGTCCCACGTTGCAACCGCACCGCGATCGCTGAGGAGCGTCGGCTCGCCGGTGGCAGTCATGGTCCCCGCTTCAAGTTCCTTCAGGTACGGTTCCGCCAGTTGCAGACCGTGTGTGGTATGGCCCAGCAGATCCGCTTCGACTAAACCTTTTGCGATGATCTCCGGCTTATCGCCATCGCATCCGGCTTTTGAAAAGAGTTCCGCCGTCCGGTCCAGCAGTTCATCAACCCGGTAGCGGTGCGGTGCGGATTGTTGGGTCATGAGGTTCACGCGGAAAGTTCGGGGACGCGGTCCGTACTGTTTGTCATTGTGCGGAATCACTGTGAGGTTGTAGACTTGAGTCCATGGATTCGGTCTCAAAGAAATCCGATGACGCCGTACCGATTGTTTACGACGAACTGCGCCGGCTGGCGGCCGCCCATCTTTCGCAGGAGCCAGCGGGGCAGACGTTGACAGCGACGGCGCTCGTCCACGAAGCCTATTTGCGACTGGCTTCCACGCCGGGTTGGAAGTCCGATCGGCATTTTTTCAACGCCGCCGCTCTGGCGATGCGTCGGATTCTGGTGGATCGTGCCCGAGCCCGCCGTGCGGAGAAACGGGGCGGACAGCGGCAGCGCAAGGAACTGCACGAGGCGGTCGAGGATCCGGTGGATCGGCTGGATATGCTGGAATTCGACGAAGCGCTTGAAGCGTTGTCTGAGGTTGATGCGGTGGCGGCGGAGCTTGTCCAATTGCGGTTTTTCGCCGGGCTGACGCGTGATCGGGCTGCGCAGATTCTCGAAATCTCTCCCCGTCAGGCGGATCGTGTCTGGGCGTTTGCCAAGGCATGGTTATTTGAACGGGTCGGACACGTCTGATTCAAATGGCGCGAACGACCAAGCGAATGCGCATATATTCCTGTGCGGATCGTGCCACAATCGAGGAGCGGTTCCATGTCAGACCGCGAGCTGTTTCTGTTGATGCTGGATCAGGTGGATGACGAAGCGCGGCATCGATTGCGCGATCGATACTGCGCCAACGATCCGGACCGCGCCGATCGACTTTCCCGTTTGCTTGCCGCTCACGAACGCGCCGGGCGATTCCTGGAACGCCCGTGGAACGAGTTTGCGCCAACGCTCATGGAATCGGTCTCCTCGGCGAACCATTGTTATGTCGGTCCGGGAACCGTCTTGGCGGGGCGCTATCAATTGCTGCGGCAAATCGGCCGCGGTGGAATGGGTGTCGTCTGGATCGCCGAGCAGAACGAACCGGTCTCGCGTCGCGTCGCCATCAAGCTCATTCGGCCCGATCTGGACTCCGCCGCCACCTTCGCATGATTCGCCAGCGAACGGCAGACGCTCGCGATGATGGACCACCCGCACATTGCCAAAGTCTTTGACGGCGGAACCACCGATGATGGGCGTCCGTTCGTCGTTATGGAGCTGGTCGAGGGCGTACCAATTACGGCGTATTGCGATGAACAGCGTCTCGGCCTCGAACAGCGTCTGCAATTGTTCATGACGGTCTGCCGTGCGCTTCATCACGCTCATCAGAAAGGGATCATCCACCGCGATCTGAAGCCGTCCAATGTTCTCATCACACGCTGCGACAATCAGCCGGTTCCCAAGATCATCGATTTCGGCGTGGCCAAGACCACGCATGCGACACTCGACGCCATAGGGGCATTCACCTGTCAGGGCGATGTCATCGGAACTCCGCAATACTGGTCGCCTGAACAGGCCGGCTTGAACCCGCACGATATCGATATCCGCAGCGATATCTACGGCCTGGGATTGCTGCTCTACGAACTGCTTACCGGGCAACAGCCATTCGCGACCGAGACCGGCAGCGCCATTGGCATTCTCGAGTTGGTCCGCGCGATCCGCGAGACCGATCCGCCTCCACCCAGCACGGTCTCGATTTCAGACGACTTCGCGCACGCGCGGCAACTTTCCTCGGAACGGATCTCACGCCGGCTCCGTGGGGAGCTGGACTGGATTGTCATGAAGTGCCTGGAGAAGGATCGGAATCGGCGCTTCGAATCCGCCGACGGACTGGCCAACGATATTGGTCGCTACCTGGCCGATGAGCCGGTCGCCGCCGGCCCTCCGTCGGCATCGTATCGATTGCGGAAATTCTCACGCAAGCACCGCCGGCCCCTCGCGGCTGCTTCGGTACTGGTCCTGGCGCTGGTCGGAGGAACCATCGGGACCACCGTGGGCATGGTTCGGGCTGCCCGTGCGGAAGCCGAGGCCCGCGATCATGAACAGCGGGCAAACCAGCGATTCGCGCTGGCTCAAACCGCCGTGCATTCCTATCTGGCAGCGATTACCGAAGACGAGGAACTCAAGCGATCCGATCATCACGAACTACGGTTGCGCTTGCTCAAAAGTGCGATCCCGTTTTTTCAGCAGCTAGCGGCGGAACAACCCAATCATCCGGAGCAGATTCTTTCTCAAGCCGTGGCCTTGGGTCGGCATGCGGAACTTGTTCGGGAGTTGGGCGATTTGAATGCCGTTCGCGCAAGCCTCGAGAATGCACAGGCCATTCTCTTCACCATTCCAGAGGGTGATCACGAGTTTGACGGGCATCTCGAACTCGCGCGGGTCAAGCGACGACTCGGCGATCTGGCCGTGGATCAGGCCGACACCGATCTTGCGAATCGCGAATATCGAAGCGCCGTCACGATTCTGGAACAACTGATTGCCAGGAATCCCAATTCGCAGCCTGCCATTCTCGATCTGGCTCGAACCTTCAACAATATGGGATTACTGATCGGCAATGAGCATATCCAGCTCTCAGGTGACTATTTCAGCAAGTCGGTTGAACTTCTGGATGAATTGAGTTTCCGGTACGGGAGAACGCGAGAATCTCTCGAATTGCAATCGGTCTGCCTGAACAATCTCGGCAACCACCTTATCGAACGTCAGGACTATTCCGAAGCCAATCGGCACCTGACCCGGGCACTGGAACTGACGAATCAGCTTGTGGTTGACGATCCACGCTCGCCGGCTTTGACGTTGAAACGTGCCGGACTGCAGGCGAATCTCGCCCGGATCAGCGAGGCGCAAAATGACCTCTCGTCCGCCCAGCGCGGAATGGAAGCGGCGGCCGAGGCCATGAATTCGCTCGTCAAGAGGTTCCCCTATCACACGGAATATCGTGTCCACTGGGCCGGCATCGAGAACAACGCCGCCATGCTTCAGGCGTCAACCGGCGATCCTTCCGGCGCGCTCGCACGTCACGATCACGTCGTCAAGGCACTCAATAATATTCCGGCACTCAAGCGTGGCCTGTATGCCGACTTTCTTTCGAATGCCCATGCCGGCCGCGCCGCGGCCCTGCAGATGCTCAAGCGTAATTCCGAAGCTGTGGAAGCCTGGAAAAAATCGATCGCCAGCGCCTCAGACGAACTCAAACCCCTGCGGGAATCCAACTACGCCGTGCTGCTGGCGAAAGCGGGTCAGATCGCCGAAGCTCGCGAAATCATCACTCGCTTGGAATCCGATCATTCCCACCTGGTTCTGTACAACGTCGCGTGCGTCTATGCGATCCTCCATCAGAAGCAGAATCTCGAGACCGATGCGGGACGGGCCGTATCGATGCTCAAGCAATCGATTCAACTCGGCTATGCTCAACGGGACCACATCGAACGCGATCCGGATCTGGAAAGCCTGCATCAACGCGAGGATTATCGGATGCTGATGGAACATACCCGACTGGGCACCACCGGCACCACCGGCACCACAACCGCAGAAGTGAAGTCGTGAGATTTGTTATTTTGTTCACTATCAATCGGGATTTTGTCAGAGTCCCACGATCGGCGCACCCGAACTGAGGAGATACGGCCGATCCTGCCCGTCCCGCAGTTCGGTGTCCGGCGGGATCCCCAACTTCGAGTAGATGGTTGCGGCGATATCTTCCGGTGTCACCGGGATATCGCGGGGATAGGCGGCGGTCCGGTCTGAAGAACCGACCACGGCTCCACCCGGCGTACCGCCACCGGCGAAGAGCACCGTGTAGCAATGCGGCCAGTGGTCGCGGCCATTGTTTTTGCTTGCGCCGGCGTTGCTCGTGATCTGCCCGATCTTCGGCGTGCGGCCGAATTCCCCCATGACCACCACCAGCGTGCTCTTCAATAATCCGCGATCCGACAGGTCGGCCATCAGCGTGCTGAACGCGCGATCGAAGGGCGGGCAGAGCGAGCGCTTCATCAAACCGAAATGGTCGCGGTGCGTGTCCCACGCCTGATCGATGCGACGTCCGGTGATCACGGTGACGAGCCGAACACCGGATTCGATCAGTCGGCGTGCGAGGAGAAACGTCTGACCGAGATGCGGCAGTCCGCCGAACTTCCGCGCTTCGAGACTGCGATCGGAACCGGGATCCATGCCATACTGCTCACGGAGTTTCATGGATTCCTGACCAAGATCGAATGCGGACCGAGTATCCGGACTGGTAAGCACTTCGTACGCCTGCCGCTGGAATGTTCTCATGCGATCCAGTTCCGGACGTTCACCTAACTTCGCGATACTGGTATCGAGAGCGCTCAGAAGGTCGTTGCGACGACTGAGCCGATCCAGTGGAACGTCCGGCATGGGTTCGAGACCCGGCACGCGATAATCCTTCAGGCTGGGATCGCCACCGACAAACGGATCGCACGCCGCTCCGAGAAAGCCCCCTTTCTGGCCCGCGATATCCACCCCGTTATTCCACTGATATTCCGGTAAGAGCACGTAGGGCGGCACGGGACGCGCTGGCGGCTTGAGTTTCGCCAGCACCGCTCCGTAGGGCGGAAACGTCGTGGCGGAATCCTTGATGATCAACCGCGAGCCGTCGGAAGGTGTACGGCCGGTCAGCATGTAATAGCTGCCGGCATTGTGATCGGTGATCGAATGGTGAACAGAACGGACCTGCGCGAGATGGTGCATCTGCTTCGAGGTTTGGGGCAACAGCTCGCCGACGGTGACACCGGGAACGCTCGACCGGATCGGCCCGAACTCGCCCCGGACTTCCAGCGGTGCATCTGGCTTGAGATCCCAGAGTTCGAGGTGGCTGGGTCCGCCTTCCATGAAAATGAGGATGCAGGACGTGGCGCCACTTTTGCGTGGCGAAGCAGCCAGAAGCGACGAGAGCGAAAGCCCGCCGAGCGTCAGGCCGCCGACGCGCAGAAACTCCCGGCGGCCGTGAGCCGTGCACAGTGTATTCGATGACTGAGTTGAGAGGGAGAACATGAACTCACTCGGTAAAATCCTGAGATGGAAGTATAACCCAGTCGCCTCAGGCTTTGCAAGTGAATCCTTGAGAAAAACGGCCGATAAAAAAGGTGGCAGTCCCCTTTATCAGCTTCGCACGTTGTACTCCAGCTTCCAGCGCTGCTTGCCGTCGCGGCTCAGGCACCACAATTCGAGCTGACCGACTTCCGTCACTTTACTGTGCAGATGAACAGGAACGAGCTGACGGCCTTTGCCGTCAAGCGTGACGCGAAGCGGCGTCAGCTCTTCAATCTGATCGTGCCAGTCGTCCACAAGCGTGCCGGCGGCATCGTCGCGGCGGAGTGTCGAGCCGAGGAAGCGGAACTCTGCCTCTTCGCCCACGACGAGGCCGAATTCCTGTTTCGGCAAGTCGGCTTCCGTTCCCTCTTCCATTCCGAACGGCGCTACGCAAAGCGCTTTGATCGGCGGCGACATTCCCGGCACTGCCGGTGCGGCCGTCTCCACGCCCACGTAATACGCCCGCGCGGTTCCGCCACGGATGCGAATCCCTTTCCCACGCCGCACCAGACCGTAATACGCCGCTCCGCGAGCCACTGCCTGATCGAAGTCCGCACCCGAAAGCATGCGCACCGCATCGGCTTTCCCGGACTTCGCCCAGCCGTTGAGAATCTGCAGCATGCGCAGTCGCAGCACGTTGGACTTGAAGACTCCGCCGTTGAACAGAACGGCGGTGGGAAGAGTGGCGTCCGATTTTTTCTTTTTTCCCGGCTTCTCCCGGTTCGCCAGCGCCTCGGCCTGACGATTGAGAAACGAAGCCAGATGCCGCGAAATTCCCGCATCGGCAACATACGGCAAACCGATTTCCTGCAAGCCGGCCGTACGGGCTCGCGCTGGCTCCGCGTCGCGGGCGCACTCCGGGAAAAATCCCTCAATCAACACCTGTTCCACGTCCGCTCGAGGTAGTTCATACTTGATGGATCCACCAATGACCGAGCGACCTTTGCCCAGCACGGTCACGGGTGCGGTCGCCTTCGTGTCATCCGAGAGCAGCAATTCCTTCGCCGCCCGGCAGCCATGGATCAGCTGAAGCATCTGATTCGGATCGAGCTTGGTTCCATTCTTCGCCAGCGCTGCCGCCGCGGTATGCGCCAGCGCGAGGTCCATATTGTCCCCGCCCAGCAGAAGGTGATCGCCAACGGCCAGACGCGTGAGCGCCAGATTGCCGGCTTCTTCGCCCACCTCAATCAGTGTGAAGTCCGTCGTTCCGCCACCGAGATCCGCAACGAGAACCAGATCGCCGACCTGAACATCCGTTCGCCATGATTCCCCATGGGAATCCAGCCAGGAATAAAATGCCGCCTGCGGTTCTTCGAGCAAGGTGAGATGTTCGAAGCCGGCAGCCTGGGCCGCTTCGACCGTCAGATCGCGGGCCATGGCATCGAACGAAGCGGGGACCGTCAGAACGATCTCCTGCATCTCGAGACGGTGATCCGGCACCTGAGCCATGGAGGCGTTCCAGGCTTCCGCCAGATGCTTGAGATAGCGTGTGCAGGCTTCGACGGGGGAAATCCGGCGAGCGGTTTCCGGCGCTCGAAACGGCAGGATCGCGGATTTGCGATCGACACCCGAGTGGCCGAGCCACGACTTCGCGGAAGCGACCAGCCGCGTCGGGACCTGAGCGCCGAAATTTCGTGCGAACTCGCCGACTGCGTAGTCGCGTGCGGCATCCCAGGGCAGTTTCAACGCTCCCGCCGGCTGTTCGCCGTCACCGGGAAGGTACAGGAACGAGGGCAGCAGCGGCCGTTCTTCCACCACACCGGATTGCACGACTTGGGGAATGTTGAACGTCTTGACGCGGGCGCTGTCTGCGGCACCCGTATCGATGTACGCCAGTGCGGAGTTGGTGGTGCCTAAATCGATGCCGATGACAAAACGCGAGGAAGAAGCCATGAAGCGCTGATCCCGATGGGAACGTGAATCCAATGGGGATATTCTACGTAGCGACGGCGGAAGAGATTACCGTCTGAGAAACTCGGTGGGAATTGAGGGGAGACTGTTCTTGAGGTAGGTGGAACCCGGATCGTTTTTGAAGAGATGTTTCATCTCGTAAGGCGTCAGCAAACCATCGTGATCGCCGTCCAGAATCGCGAACTCGCCAAGCGGGCGTTCGCCGACCGCTCGCCATTCGTAAAGCCCGACTTGTCCATCGTGATCGTCATCCAGTTCGAAATACCAGCGTGGAAGCACAAACGCCGATTCGGCAGATTTCTGGGATTCCGAGGTAGACCGTAATTCCTTCTTGCTGGGCGTCGATCGTTCGGGAAGCGCTGGCGGATTTTCGTGCAGGCTCGTCATCCGCGAGCTGAAGTATTCGCGGTACTCTTCGTACTCCATCACCTGATTCTGATTCGTATCGAATTGAGCGGCCACTGCACGGAGGGCGACGGTTTGTTCGGATGATTCCAGTACGGAATTCTTGTTCTTGTCGAGGCTCGTGAAAACTTTGGCGGCGTTATCGAAGGGATCGACATCGAACCGTGGGGTCTTCCAAGGAGGCGAATTTCCTTGTGAGAGATTCGCTGCCGCATACGCGAGAAAGGCTTCGCGAGGGATCGGCGCTTTGCCCAGTTCGAGGCGTTGCGAGGCACGCAGATAAACTTCCTTGAGCCGTTTGTCGCGAACGCCCTTGAGCGACCATTCCGGCTGTCCGCTGGCGATCACGTCGAACCAGTGACCGAAATCGATCTCGCCCCGCGCATCCGCCACCGTGGCTCCCGGATACGCCGTCTCCATCACCATCATCCAGCGATCGCGTTCCGTCTCCGCTCCCAGCGTTTTCTTCGCGGTCGCGAGGATGATCTGATCTTCCTTGCTGATAACTTCCGTCTTTTCCTTTTTCGATCGCTCGGACTTTTCGGGACGTTCGGCTTTCACTTTTTTGGGTTTGGACTTCTTCACGTCCTGACCTGAAGTATAGGGTGCACGAACCAGCCCCATGACCAGAAATCCGGCGAAAACGATCTTGCCTGCGAGAATCCAGCGTTTCACACGAGCCTCCTAGAAATCCAACACTCCGTGGAGACACAAGTTCCGGCGAATCCCCGCAAAAGTGCAAAATATCGGCACTGCAACTTCGAAGAACTCGGTACCAGTCCGATAACAATATGATATCATCATGATATCGGACGATTTACGGGAGAAATATCATGCAAGAACGGGAAATCAAACTGGTCTCAGGTTGGGTCGGTCTATTTGGGTTGTTCATTGGCGGGGTTGTCATCGCATTGATGATGACAACGGCCGGATACGCTGGTTTAGGTTGGATGGCGGCTCTGATTGTTCCTGCGTGTCTCGTCTGGTTCGTCATGCTCTTCGGTTTCATCGTCAACGGGCCGAATCAGGCTCGCGTGGTGCAACTCTTCGGGAATTACGTCGGCACGATCAAAGAAACGGGCTTTTACTACGGCAATCCGTTTTATTGGCGGACGCGTGTGAGTTTGCGCTTGCGGACCTTTGAGACTGGTGTTGAGAAGACCGAAGAGATCAAGGACGCAGCGGGCAAGGTGATGACGCCGGCGCATTCGTCCCGGCAACCGCTCAAGGTGAACGACAAGGACGGCACTCCGATCGACATCGCGGCGGTAGTGGTCTGGAAAGTGATCAACCCGACGCATGCGGTCTTCGAGGTCGACGATTACGAATCCTACGTTCGTACGCAGGCGGATGCGGCGCTGCGGAATCTTGCCAGCCGCTACAGCTACGACGCCCCGGAATCGGATGCGTATTCGCTTCGCGGTCATATCGAGGAAGTGGCAGCTCAGTTGAAGGAAGAACTGCAGGCCCGCATGAATCAGGCCGGTGTGGAGGTGCTCGAATCGCGGATCAGCTATCTGGCTTACGCTCAGGAGATCGCGGCGGCGATGCTCCAGCGTCAGCAAGCTGGAGCGGTGGTGGCCGCAAGGTCGCAGATCGTAGAAGGTGCGGTCGGGATGGTCGAGCATGCTCTGGACATGCTCAAGACCAAGGGCATTGTGGATTTGGACCCGGAGCGAAAGGCCGCGATGGTGAGCAATCTTCTGGTGGTGCTCTGCAGCCACTCGGTACCGCAGCCGGTGCTCAACACGGGAACGCTTTACAACTAGTTTGTCGGGAGTGACGTCGGTCTTCGATTTTTTGAATCGAAGACCGACGCGAGTGATTATGGCGAAGAAAGCTTTTCTCCTTCGAGTTGATGAATCTGTCCTTGCGGCTCTTCAGCGCTGGGCGGAGGACGACTTGCGCAGTTTGAATGGACAGATCGAGTTCATACTCCGGAAGGCATTGCGCGATCGCGGTGCGAATGTGAAGGAACCGATCGAACATGAGAAAAATGAAAACGAACAATAACGCTCATCGATTTCTCATTGTGCGCTCTGTCATTCGGACCTCTATTGGTATACGATCCTCAACATGCGAGTGGGGCAGTCCCGTTCGCGACAAGTCTCGGGGGTTCTCCCATGCGGATCACATCACGTTTGTTTTCGGTCGGATTGCTGGTTTTGGTTTTTGCAGTTTCGTCTGATGCTCAACAGCGTCAGCGTCCGCAGCGTCCGGGTGGCGCAGGCGGTGGCGGTTTCCCAGGTGCTGGAGGCGGATTCGGAGGATTCGGTGGCGGTTCGACGAACCTCAAGTCGCTGCTGCTTTCCAATACAGCCTTGCAGGAAGAGTTGAAAATCTCGGAAGAACTTAAAGCCAAGTTCACCAAGTTCCAGGAGGCTCAACGCGAAGAAATGACAAAAATGCAGGGAATGAGCAGCGACGATGAAAGTCAAATTGCCCGCCTGAAAATGCAGATCAAAATGATCGAAGATCGCATGGCCCTCATGAAAGATCTCTCGTCCGAACAAAGCAAGCGCTTGTCACAAATCGAACATCAGCAGATGGGACTCCGTGCGTTCAGCACCGACAAAATCGTCGAGGCTCTGAAACTTTCAGATGATCAGAAAGACAAGATCAAGACCATCAATGAAGAGCTCAACGCCGATACGCGTCAATTGTTCACGGAAGGATTCGGCCAGGACACGCAGCGCAAGATGCAGGCGCTTCGCGACGAAGCCATGGACAAAGCCGTGGAATTGCTGACCGCCAATCAACGGAAGCAATGGAAAGAAATGACCGGCGAAAAGTTCGACATGGCCAAACTGATCACGCGCCCGATGCGCCGCGATAACTAACGGAATGAAGATCTCGTCTCCATCTGGAATGATATCACCCATTCCAGATGGAGTTTGCTTTTCAGCTTACACTTCATGGATCACCGGGTGCGGTATCCGGTGCATTTCCACTGGGTAGTTCTCAAACGACATACTGTACTGTTGCTGAAACAGAGGTCGCAGGTAATCTTCGATCGCGGGGTCGTAGCTCGGCTTGGTCAGGAATCCTCTGCCGGCGACTGTCATCCGGATGTCACCTTCTTCGACGACCACCTCTCCACTTTTGATGACATAGCGAGGATGCGCGAACATCTTCGCGATCTCCTTGCTCTGGTTGTAAATCGCCACATCCGCATCAGCACCGACACCCAGATGCCCTTTATCCGCCAAACCCAGCGTTCGGGCCGGACCGGCGCTCGTAATGATCGCAATCTCACGCAAGGTATATTCACGCGTCAGCTCCGCAAGACACGTCCGCGCTTTCGCTTTCTCGGGCAACCTTGCGAATTCCTCCTTGCGAAACGCGGCATCCATCAGCAATTGCAGGATCTCCGGATAGCGCCAGAAACTCGCGCCATTCGGATGGTCCGTCGTCAGCGCGACACGCCAAGGATCATCGATGAGCAACAGCAACTCCAATCCGGTCGCCCACTGCACCGCATTGACGATATTCTTCTCGCGATAAACGTACGGTACGACACCGCAGCCGGTCTCGTTTTCGACGTCGATATTGCCCCACTTTTTCCCCGTGAGCTGATAAAGCAGGTACTGCCATGGACCATCGGCCGAAAGCGTTATCGTGTTACCGAAGAGCACCGCTCCCGCATCGGTCGTCAGGTTTTTGTGAGTGTTGAAGTACTCGGCGATGGCGGGTGCTTCTGAGCGGATCGATTCCCAGTCGTCGCCACCGTAGGCATGGTATTGAAGGTGCGCCATGTGTGCGCGATGGCTTTCGAGTACCTTCATCGTTTCGAGCGTTGTGGAAACATTTCCGGGGGCACCCAGATTGTTGCAATGCAGGTGCATCGGGTGTGGAATTTTGAGTTCATCCACGATACGAGCCATCTCGGCGACGATCTTCCCAGCCGTAAGCTTCTTGTACCCCTCGACGACATCCGAGAGTTGCTTGGCATCCTTTCCCCATTTCCAGGCCGCGACGCCGCCGGGGTTCACGCATTTGATTCCATAACCTTTTGCGGCCCAGAGATACCACGCCACGATCTGCTTCGCCCGTTCGTATTCACCGACTTCAAGAAGATCGAGAACAAGCTCGTTATTCCCCATGAGCACGCAGGCGGTCTTGTCGATGATCGGCGTATCGTGCAACTCCTCGTGTGTGTGCTTGGCGCTGAGAACCGGCACGGCGGCCTCGTTCACCGTGGTCCAGCCCATACCGGCGTAGAGATAGCCCGTGGCATACGTCGTGGGCGTTGTTCCGCCGACGCCGGCTCGCAGCGTCTTGGAGCGCAGAAACGGCAGCGCCCGGCGGTGCTCCTCCGGGATCATCCCGCGGGCAAAGTTCAGGGCCGCACCGGCCACGTGCGTATGCACGTCCACTCCGCCGGGAAAAACGATCATTCCCGTGGCGTCGATCGTGCGTCCACCGCTGCCCTCACTGACAATTTTCCCGTTATCGATCCAAAGATCCTTTACCACGCCATCGATTCCATTGGCCGGATCGTAAACGGTGCCACCGGTAATCCTCAGCATGCTCTCACGTCTCCCTATCTGCCCAGTCTTCTGTTATTTGCTATACAGAGTTGACGGGAGAGGTCGAAACCCGTTATGGATTAGCCAATCACCACCCGCGTGCAAGGATCGCCGCCATGCGTTTCCCGCTCAGTCTCACCGCCGAAATGGCGGGCTACATGGTCAAGAAAAAAGTCCGCCGCGAAAAGCGCTTCCCGCTCGTCATGATGCTCGAACCGCTCCACGCCTGCAACCTCACCTGCACCGGCTGCGGACGAATCCGCGAATACGAAAGCACCATCAAACAAAAACTCAGCGTCGATGAATGCCTCGCTTCCGTCGACGAAGCCGGAGCGCCCATCGTCAGCATCTGTGGCGGCGAACCGCTCATCTATCCCGGTATCGGCGAGCTCGTGCAGAAAATCGTCCAGCGCCGCAAACACATCTACCTCTGCACCAACGGCGTGTTCCTCAAGAAAAAACTTGACCTCTTCAAACCCACCAGTCGCCTGTTCTTCAACATCCACCTCGACGGCATGCGCAAAACGCACGATATCGCCGTCGAACGCGAAGGCGTCTTCGACGAAGCCATCGAAGGCATCAAGGCCGCCAAAGCCGCCGGCTTCCTCGTCTGCACCAACACCACGGTCTATCGTGAAACGGACATGAACGAAATCGACGAACTCTTCGCCTACCTCACCACACTCGGCGTCGACGGATTCATGCTCTCGCCGGCGTATGGCTATGCCGCCGTCTGCAGCACCAATCCCGATGGCGCTGCCGAAATCTTCCTCACGCGTCAGCAGATCATGGAGAAGTTCAATCAGGCGGACTCACTCTTCCGCAAATACAAGATGAACACCTCGCCGGTCTACAAAGAGTTCCTGCAGGGCAAACGCGAGCTTACCTGCGCCGCCTGGGCCAGCCCCACACGCAATGTCAAAGGCTGGAAAGGCCCCTGCTATCTCATCACCGATACGCATCATGAGTCCTTTGACGACCTCATGAACGATACCGACTGGAGCCAGTACGGCTACGGCAAAGACCCCCGCTGCGAACACTGCATGATGCACAGCGGATACGAAGTCGCCGCCGCGCTCGGCGTGAATCGCAAAATCAGCGACACCTGGAAAATGCTCAAGTGGCAGCTGAGCTAGAGCCGCCCGTCGTCATCTTCGCACTCGAACGCGAAGCCGCGCCGTTCCGCAAACGCCTGCACCTGCTGAAGTTCCCAGTCACACTCCGCGTCTCAGGTGTCGGACGCGCGGCCGCAACACGCACCGTCGCCTCGCTCTCCTCCCCTTCGCTCGTCATCTCCGCCGGCTTCTGCGGAGCACTGAATCCCGGCCTCGGCATCGGTGATATCGTGAGCGACTCTCGACAGTTGCTCACCGTCGATCATCTCGTCGCGACGGCGCAGGAAAAGCAAGCACTTCGCGAGCGCACCGCCGCCGATGCAGTCGACATGGAAGCGGACGCCATTCGCCTCTGGTGCCTGAAGCGAACCATCCCCTTCCTCGCCGTGAAGGCGGTTTCGGACACCGCCACGCATGCGCTTTCGCCGCGGCTGGCGAATCTGCTGAACGGCGGCGAAGTCTCGATGCCCAAGGTGCTCGCCGCCCTCGCACGTTCGCCGGCGCTCCTGCCCGAACTCCTGCGCCTCTCGCGGCACACCGCCCTCGCTAGCGAACGATTGGCGGACGAACTCATGAGAACCCTGACAAAATTCCACCAACCCGCTTGACAATCCCCAAGTTCTGATCGAAGGTCGCTCATGCTCATGGTGGCGTCGTTCTCATGATGACTCGTCTTTCCACCGACACTGCCACACCCTACCGTGGAAACACGTCAAAATTTCGGAAGCGCCTATGCGCGGTAAGGACTTACGTCAATTTTGTTCACTTACTGATATGATGAACACGTGTTGCGAATCGTCGAATTTCATGCCCAAGCTGATTCGTGCGAGGGCAAAAACGCGCGCTCGGTGAAGGTCTCCTCTTCTTCCACAAGCCCGCGGCGTAAGCAAGGGCCGCCACCGACTCGGATCCCGCGCTCGTCGCGGGTCTCCTGACCCCGACGAAATCACCGACCGAAGGTCTCCCCGGATTCGCGCTCGGCGAAGGTCTCCTGACCGAGCCGCCGCAACGACCGCAGGTCTCCCTTCCCAACGTGGCGGAAATGGCGCCGGAACCGATCGAAAATCGGTGGAATTGGGGTCGAAATGGGTCAAAATCCGTCCCAAATCTCGCCCGAATGCGACCTTTTCGCGCCCCATTGCCGGTCGCACTATCACTATCAACAGAGTGAACATTAAATCACGTTGAGATCCTGATAGCGAACCAAGACCTCCGAAGTCCGGCTTCGACTTCGGAGGTCCATCAAGCAAAATGCAAACGGCCGTGAATCCCCGCAACAACCTCGCCCACTGCTTCGCCTGCTCGAAGAATCTCAACACCATCGACTTGCTCATGCTCCTCGGCTACGACTTCATCGCCGCCGTCACCGTGCTCGAAGGACTCCTGGAACGGCACCAATCA
>JBGSJI010000117.1:0-67510 GCA_041742055.1 Limnoglobus sp.
ATCCAGATTCCCAAAGAAATAACCATGCTCCCCCAAATACCCAACTCGGTGAGTTGTGACAATACCTATGCCCCGTAAACGGGGGAGAGGTGAGAAAACCGCGTTCGGCTGACAACCGGTGTGGAGACCATTGCCAAGCGCGTTTTTGCTATCGCACGAATCAGCTTGGGCATGAAATTCGACGATTCGCACCACGTGTTCATCATATCAGTAAGTGAACAAAATTGACGTAAGTCCTTACCGCGCCTAGGCGCTTCCGAAAATATGGCGTCTTTCCACCGTAGGGTGTGGCAGTGTCGGTGGAAAGACGAGTCAGGGTCTGAATGTCCTCGCCACGAGGGTGCAACGGGTGGCGGAGACCTCGTGAGTGTTTTTGCGTTTGTCAGTTAAAGTGGACATTTTTTCACTGAGATCAGTCGTCAGCTGAATCGCGTGAGCAATCGTGACGTCAGACTGAGCGAGGGAGGCGGGCGACGGGTCTCGGCCCAGGTCTCCGCGAGGGTGTTGAGGCGGTCCATTTCGTGCTGGAGTTGGAGGCGGTGGGGTTCGAGTTCGGCGGAGCGGAGTTGTGCGGGGATGGCGATGGGGTGGCCGAAGATCAGGCGTGCCCGCGAGGTGGGCCGCGGAATCGCAAAGCGATCCCAGCTGTTCATCTGCCAGGGCTTGTTGTAGCCGACCCCGATGGGCACGATGTGCATGCCGGTGCGCGAGGCGACGTAGATGATGCCGGACTGGACCTCACGCCGCGGCCCTCGCGGCCCGTCGGGCGTGATGGCGAGGTTGCGCCAGGGGAAGTCGTCGCGCGTGATCTGGCGTACGGCTTCGATTCCACCGCGATTCGTCGAGCCGCAGACCATCCCCATGCCCATGCGGCGAATGAGCCCGCCGAGCAATTGCCCATCCGCATGCTGGCTGATGAGCACGGCGAGATCGGGCCCGCCGAATTTGATCGTGGGCAGCAGAAGCTTTTCGTGCCAGATGCAGTAGACGAAGCGCTCGGGATGGCTGAGCCGGCCGTGACCAACGTCAGGTCCTTCGGAGTAGGAGTCGAATTGCAGCGTTTTGCCAATGCCGAGAACAGCGGTGGCAGCGAGCCAGCCGGCGGCACGGACGAGTTTGGGATTTCGAATTTTCATGGCATCCCTGCCCTGAGAACGGAATACCAGTCGCCGCTGAAGACTTCGGTAGCGGGCCCCGTTTTATACACGCAATTGTCTGATTCGGACCACTCCAGTTCCAGATCTCCGCCGGGGAGATGCGCGAGGAGCCTGCGGTCGGTTCGCCCGCTCAGTACGCCGGCGACGCAGACCGCGCAGGCGCCGGTGCCGCAGGCGAGGGTGATTCCGCTGCCGCGTTCCCAGGTTCGCATGGTGACTTCATTGCGCGAAAGGATCTTGACGAAGTGGGCGTTGACGCGCCGCGGGAACTCGGGAGCGTGCTCGATCTTCGGGCCGAACTCCGCCACGAGATCACGGGGTTCGGTGACGAAGAACTCTTCGCCGACATAGACGGTGGCGTGCGGGTTTCCCATCGAGACACAGGTCGCGGCGAACGTGCGATCAGCGATTTTCAGGTCCGCATCGACCGGCGGATCGCCTCTGAGAGTCGTGGGAATGCTTGCGGATTCGAGGATCGGCTGCCCCATGTTGACGCGAACGCGCTGCGCTTTGCCGTTCTCGATTTCCAGTTCGACTGTGAGGACTCCGCGGCCGGTTTCGATTGTGAGCGAAGGCTTTTTTGCGATGCCGTGATCGTAGACGTACTTGGCGACACAGCGCAGGCCGTTGCCGCACATTTCGGATTCGGAACCGTCGGCATTGAACATGCGCATGCGAGCATCCGCGATTTCGCTCGGGCAAATGAGGATCAGCCCATCGGACCCGATCCCGAAATGCCGATCGCTGACCCGCACGCTCAATGTTTCGGGTTTTTCCGGCAGCTTTTCCGTGAATGTGTTGACATACACGTAATCATTTCCGATGCCGTGCATCTTGGTGAATCGCATGGTGATCTCGCTAGAATTTCCTTAGATTGAAGGCAAACCGATCGCACACGGGAATCCGAATCTGTTCTCAGGCAACCTTAGAGAAGACCTCTGAGACTTTCACTTTACGCGCATTCCAAGCTGGGAGTGCGGAGCCGATCAGCCCGACAAGAATCCCGAGGATCGGCCCGTAAATGACGATTTCGAACGGTGAGTTGAAGGTATCGAAGAAGGAAATTTTCACGCCAATCGCTTTCGTGAGCGAGCGAATAGCCATAGGAAGAAAGTAAACGCTCCAAGTACTTAATAGCCCGCCGAACGTCCCGATTAGCATGGCCTCACTGACGATCATGCTCATGATCTGCCACGGCTGGAACCCAAGCACTTTCATGACGGCCATTTCGCTCCAGCGCTCACGGACTCCGATCGTAATCGTAATCCCAATCACCAAGCACATGATGACCACGATCGCGGGCATAATGATGTACTTCAAACCCCAGAAGATATCCTTGAAAGGCTCGAGGAACGATCCGATAGCGGCGGAAAATGTCTCCATTTTCGTGGCGGGGTTGCTGAACGAAGAGGGCTCGGATACGATTGCGGCGAGTTGCTGATACGCTTCTTTGCTCGGCATGCGAACCCAGACGAGATTCAGGCACCGATCCGCTACGGGATGATCTTTTCCCGTGCGTACACGATAGTCATCGATTTTCGCCTGAAGGTAGTCGAAACGCATCGCCGCATTCATCGCCATACGACTGCCGGACGGAAACGCTCCGACGATCTTGCATTCGAATTCGATATCCTTGTAATTGGTGCCGAAAAGTTTGATTTCATCTCCGACTTTCTTGCCAATCTTTTCCAGACGATCCGCCCCGACTATGATGTTGCGCTTGTCCTGTTTCACGAGATCAATCACAACTTTCATCGCTTCCCAGTTTTCTTCTCCCAGATCCTCGGAATTCAATCCCTGTTCCTTCATCATTCCGTTCGTCACGGCATCCGGATCCAGAGCAAAGAGAAACATGCTGTTTTCGGGAGTCATTTTGTTAGGGTCAAGCGTTGCGCCGACAAAAGACCAAGTCATGAAGTTCTTGTCGATATCGTCCGGCTGCAATTCTTTGGGAAGCTTGTCACGAATGAGGCTTTTGAGATTATTAGCGTAGCCTGGCTTCATCATGCTCGGGATGCCGAATTTTTCAGTCATGATTACGAGTTGGGAGCTTTCCTGATCCGTCGTGAGTTTCCCGATCGTCGAAATAACACCGTAAAGCATTGTCAGCATGCCTGTGAGAACAAACAGCGCCACGTAAGTCAGGGCGGTGCGGAGCAAATTGCGGCGCAAGCTTCGGAAGACCAGACCAGCAAGTTTGCTATACTTGCCGATCGGATCCGGCATATTTTGAAAACCACGCATCCAGAGCTCGATGAGATACATCGCTCCGAAGAAGAGCGGTAACGTGATGATCGCCAGGATCAAATTCACAAGAATCAGTGCGAAGAGGATCGCAGCACCATAGAGCGCGAGTTCGAGCAGCGATGTCTCGATGGGTGTACCTTGTCCAAACTGTCCGGCGCTGGGGAACATTCAATAGCTCCAAAACTCAGTTCATTCGGGCTAGTGTTGGTATCGGATTTCCGCCCACGAGGCGGCCCTTTTCCAACTGCACGATTCTCTGCGCACGCTCGGCGGCGTGCGGATCGTGCGTGACCATCAGGATTGTCTTGCCCAACTCACTTCTGAGCAAATCGAGCAGATTCAACGCATCGTTGGCCGATTTCGCATCGAGCGCTCCGGTCGGTTCATCGCAGACGACAATCGTGGGATCGGTGACGATTGCACGCGCAATCCCGACACGCTGGCATTGTCCGCCGGATAGCTGCCCGGGGCGGTGCGTCATGCGATCGCCCAACCCGACAAGATTGAGCGCGTTCTCGACCTGTTTCTGTCGTTGAGATTTGCTCAATTGAAGCAACAGAAGCGGGAGTTCAACATTTTCGTAGGCCGTCAGGACCGGAAGAAGATTGTAGAACTGGAAGACGAATCCGACATTTCGAGTACGCCAGCGGGCGAGTTCACTCTCAGACTTTTCCGAAATGACCTGATCACCGACCCGGATCGTGCCCATCGTCGGCGAATCGAGCCCGGCGATAAGATTGAGCAACGTGGTTTTGCCGGATCCTGAAGGCCCCATGAGGGCGAGGAATTCTCCTTCTTCGACATCGAGATTGAGATCCATCAAGACATCAATCCGCTCGTCACCGCGAAAAAATGTCTTGTAAAGGTCGCGGACTTCGACGATCGCGGACATGAACTCAACCCCTTGGAGAAAATTTCAATTTATCGTGTTGAACGGGTAATCCAGCAGGGAAGCCCGGATTTTCCCACTCGCAATAACTGACCATACTGGAATATTCCATTCGATTCACGAGACTGTACCAAAGTTGCAGCCCATTCGTTTCAAATTCCCTAATCAACAGATCTTCACAAATCTCCGGTGATCGACAAGATTCGATCACGCCTTTCATCATCATGTGATCGTCGGTAGAGTAAAGATGTTCTCAGGAGAGGAACTCGGATGAATTCTGCCCCAGCACCGGATGAAATTCTCAATTTGGTCTCAGCTTCAACACCTGCGAACCAATCGGACGAACCGAAAAGTTCCCAACCTGTTGAAGCGCGAAAACCAGTGATTGCCAATGTCCCGGGTCGTCTGGGCTCTCTGGCGTTTAATCGCGTACGCGCTCTTTCTGATCCGCGGCCCTGGAAACGACGGTTGTCGAAGGCGGCGCTCGTTATTCCAAAGATCCGATATTGGGAACAAGAGTTCATCAATTTCAATGAAGATGACCTTCGCAAAAAGAGCATGAACCTGCGCGGACGAGTTCGCGGAGGTGAAAGTATCGACAAGCTGATTCCGGAAGCGTTCGCGTTGACGGCGATCGCGATACGCCGGCTCTTCGGTTATGAGTTGTTCGATGTTCAATTGGCAGCCGGTATCGTCATGCATTACGGTGGACTCGTCGAGCTAGCAACGGGTGAAGGGAAAACGCTCTGCGCCGTGTCACCTGCCTATCTCAATTCGCTCGCGGGCAAGGGTGTTCACGTCACGACAGTCAACGATTACCTCGCCAAGCGCGATGCGCAGGAAATGGGACCGGTTTATCGGATGTTGGGTTTGAGCGTGGGTTGCATTCAGCAGAAGATGGAAGACGGCGACCGCACCCAACAGTACAAGTGCGATGTCACCTACGGGACTGCGGCGGAATTCGGATTCGACTTTCTTCGAGATCGACTGAAGTTGCGCGGCGGGCAGGCGACTGCGTCACCGTTCTGGGCACCTTGGACGAGTAATAACGCTGGTAGAACCGATCCACGCGTCCAACGTCAACTCTACTACGCTATCGTTGACGAAGCAGACAGCATCTTCGTCGACGAAGCACGCACGCCATTGATCATCGCCAACCCGACACGCGATGCCACATCGGAGGAACAGGTGATTTTCCGCTGGGCCAATGATGTCGCCCAGAACATGGTCCGCGATGAACACTTTAGAATGGATCTCAAGAAGGACAAAATTGAAATCCTCGAGGCAGGACGACACCTTGCTCGTTATTCCAATCCGCCGACAGGCCAACACACGCAGGCGATGGACAAGATGCTCGAGCAGATCGAGAAGTCCCTTCATGCCTATCACCGGTTTTCCAAAGATCACCAATACATGATTTCGAAAGAAGGCAAAATCATCATCATCGATGAAAGTACGGGCCGGCCGATGCCGGATCGTCACTGGCGCGACGGACTTCATCAGGCCGTTGAGGTTAAGGAAAACGTCAAGATCACCATGCCTTCTGAACACGCCGCCCAGGTCACGTTTCAGAATTTCTATCGTCTCTACACGAAACTCGCCGGTATGAGCGGTACACTGATGCCGAACTTCAAGGAAATGCGCCGGGTCTATCGTCGCTGGGTAACCAAGATACCGACAAACCGCCCGGTCAAGCGTAAACAGTCGCCTGACGCTGTTTATCCCACCGAAGGTGCAAAATTCGATGCCGTCGTCAAACAGGTTCGAGAAATGGTTGATCAGGGCCGGCCCGTTCTGATCGGCACACGGACTGTGGACAAATCGGAACGTCTCTCGAAATTACTCGAACTTGCCAGTATCGAGCACTTGGTTCTCAATGCGAGACAGGACGCCAACGAAGCTCAGATTGTTGCTCAAGCGGGTCAGTCGCGGAGAGTGACTGTTGCTACCAACATGGCTGGTCGGGGAACGGACATCAAACTGGGATCGGGCGTTGCTGATCTGGGTGGACTTCATGTGATCGGGACCGAGCGGCATGAAGCCGAGCGGATCGATCGACAGCTCGCTGGACGGGCCGGGCGTCAGGGCGATCCGGGTACTGCACAATTTTTCATTTCTCTTGACGACGGTATTCTTGAAGGTCTGGGCCAGGAACGGCAGAAAAAACTTGAGGCGTTGGGCCGATCCGGAGCGACACGCCCTTGGGGAATGTTTCGAGGCCTCTTTCGTAAAGCGCAACGAAAGATTGAAAAGAAACATTACAGACAACGTCTGGACCTGATGCATTACGACAAGAATCGGCAGGAAATGCTGCAGGACCTGGGAGCGGATCCGTATGTCGATTGACGGATCTTCCCCACCGCCTCAGTTTCTGATCGATCGGTTATTCGTCTGGCTTGGTCAGTTCGGAGAACGGACAAGCCCCATTCCGATCCTCGCATTTCTGATCGCAGGAATGCTGTTTTCACAGCTCAGTCGGGAAATCCACGATACTGATATTTTTTGGCAACTCAAATTAGGCGAGATCACTCTCGATCAGGGGCTGCCCAAACACGAGCCATTCATTGCAGGCAAAGAGCAGGAACCGCTCGCTGTTGTCGCTTGGCTCGCGCAAGTGATCTACGCCGGGGTCAGACATCTGGGTGGCTGGCATCTCTTGTGGCTCTTCGATGCCCTGATCTGGTTCGCAGGGTTTGTCGTTGTGGCGATGTCTTGCGCACGCGAAGCCCGCAACGTCTGGCCTGTCGCACTCGGGTTATGGGTGGGCTGGTTCGGGGCGTTGCCGACCGCGAGTGTCCGCCCACAAAGTTTTTCCGCCCTCGCGTTTGGCTTACTGATCGTCCTAATGAGATCGAATTTGTCGCTTTCCCGAACTCTTCTTTCAGGCATGATTTTGTTCGTTCTCTGGCAGAATCTTCATCCGTCCGTCGTCCTTGGTGGAATCGTTTTGGCATCGGCGTGTTTCGCGGAATCCATTCAGTATTTGCGAAAGAAACGAGACACGCTTCCCTGGCGGATGATCGCATTGCTTCCGGTAGCTGCAGTTTCCACAATCGCGACACCGGCGGGACTCGATATCTTCCGCATCTCTCAATTGAATGCCGAACTCTCGCTCTATCTGCAAGTTCCCGAATGGTTGCCGGTCTACGTGACACCGCGTGAATTCGGACGACCGTTCGCCTTATCGATGCTATTTGTCACGTTCATGACTTTGTGTCTGAAATACCAGAATGTCCGTGCGCAGACGTTTGCGATCGTTCTCGTTCTCTCTGCCGCAACCATCTCCTCTCACCGCTTTGTTCTGTTCTGGGGAATATCGGTCATTCCTCTTTGGTTCGAAATGCTGGGAACGCCTGCTGAAATGCAATCAAATCGCTCCCGGATCCGTCGTCCGTTGGCGATTCTGGCACTCTTTGTGGGAATCGCAATTCCCTGCTGTCGTGCGCCAGCGCCATTCGCTTCGTACTACCCATTCGACGGAGTAAAAAAGCTACGCGAAGCGAATATCAAAGGCACGATCTTCTCCACGAACTATTGGAGCGGGGTCCTGATCGATGCTGGTTATCCCGAATGGCGCGTTACACATGACGGTCGGTACTATCTCTTCGCGACGACAGAATGGGATCGGTATTTCGAAATGACGAACCGCGAACCGGGAGTCTCCATTGATGAAATCGTAGCGCGATACCAACCTGCAGCATTTTTCCTCAGACCCGGCAGCGATGATGTGCTCATCGCCAAGATGAACCAGCATCACGATTGGTCGACACTTTATTCCGGGACAAATTGCATCGTGTACGTTCCTGCCAGGAACCCCTAAACTGCAAATAGATCACACCTATTGCCCTCCGCTCTCCCAGCGAGCCTATCCATGATCCGTACGGCCTTCCTTTTTATCCTCCTGACAAACTCTCAACTATTGGCAGCAGATCATTGGCCTGCATACCGCGGGCCCAAAGGTGATGGGATTTCAACCGCGAAAAACCTTCCTACGAAATGGACTGAAACCGAGAACGTCCTTTGGAAAGTTCCGGTTCATGGCAAAGGATGGTCATCGCCTGTGATCTGGGGGAATCAGGTCTGGGTCACGACGGCGAAAGTCTATGGCAAAGCGTATTACGCAATAGCGTTCGATATTGAAACGGGGAAAGTGATTCACGACCTCGAAGTCTTCACAGCGGATAACCCCACGAATATCTCGCAATACAACAGTTACGCATCGCCCACGCCTGTGATAGAAGAAGGCCGAATCTATATCCACTTCGGGAGTTTCGGAACGGCGTGTCTCGATACGAAGACAGGCAAGAAAATTTGGGAACGCACCGACCTTCCTTGCAATCACTTTCGCGGACCCGCGTCTTCACCTACGATCCACGGCGATTCGCTCTTCCTGCTCTTTGATGGCTACGACTATCAATACGCAGTCGCCCTGAACAAAAAGACTGGCGAAACGATCTGGAAGAAAGATCGCGACCTGCCCTTCCCCTCGAATGGCGATCTGAAAAAAGCCTACGCCACTCCTTCCGTTTTTGAGATCAACGGAAAGCTGCAAGTCGTTTGTTCCGCAGCAACCGGCACGATCGCGCACGATGCCGCCACAGGCGAAGAAATCTGGCGCGTGATCCACGGCGGCATGAACGAAGCCTGCCGACCGATCCTTGCCAACGGATTGATCTACCTCACGACCGGGCACACTTCGAATTTGATTGCGGTGAAAGCGGGGTTGACCGGCGACCTCACCAAGACGGGCATTGCATGGCGTGCCGACAAAGTCGGACCGACGCGCCCTTCACCCATCGTGCTGGGTGATCTGCTCTACATGGTCAACGATACCGGCATCATGTTCTGCATGAACGCAAAGTCGGGCGAGAAATACTGGCAGGAGCGGCTGGACGGTAAATTCTCCGCCTCGCCGTTGTACGCCGACGGCAAAATCTATGCGATGGCCGAGAACGGAAAAGTCTTCGTCGTCAAAGCCGAAAAGGTCTTTACACCCATTGAAACCAATCGCCTCGATCTCACGCCGGCGACAACTCCTGACGGGTTAAAAATCGACCCACGTTGCATGGCCTCGCCTGCCGCGGTTCAGGGCAAACTCTTCCTCCGCAATCACACGCATCTGTATTGCATCGGCTTCAAAAAGTGATGTCATGGCCGAGCAGCAAACTTTTTCGGCCAGGTGGATCTTTCCGGTTTCGCATGATCCGATCGAGAACGGAACGATTACGATCGCAGGCGCAAAAATCCTCTCGATCGACGCCAAAGGTGCCAGACTTCCGGATGACGATCTCGGCAACGTCGCGATCATTCCGGGTCTCGTCAATTGCCATACCCATTTGGATCTGGGCGGAGCACGCGGCGTAATTCCGCCGACCGATCCGGAACATTTCACCGACTGGCTCAAAGGCGTAATCGCCTTTCGCCGCTGCCGCACGCCGGAGCAAACTCAGGCGGACATCCGTGACGGGCTGGCCGAGAGTTTGCGGCATGGGACGACCTTGATCGGCGACATCGCGGCCGGTGGTGCGAGTTGGGATGCGCTTGCTACCGCGCCGATACGCAGCGTTGTCTTTCACGAATTCATTGGCATGACGCGAGCAGCTGTCAATGCGGCTCTTACGGCGTGCCTCAAATGGACCAATGAAAGGAATCCCACAAACACAACTCGACCAGGAATCAGTCCACATGCGCCCTATTCAGTCAGCCGCAAGTTGGCTGCTAGTCTTCGAATACGTGCCTTATTTAGCGACTTTCCTCATGCCGTACATTTTGGAGAAACACTGCACGAATATGAGTTGTTGGCAAAGCATTCAGGTCCATTTCGCGAATTCCTCGAAGAACTTAAGATATGGCGAAAGGGGAGTCTTTCGAAGGAACTCAGTTCATGGATCTTTCCCGTGACACGTTCCGGACCCGACTTGATCGTGCATGCTAATTACGTTGCTCCAACAATTCCAATCCAATCAAATGCTAGTGTGATCTACTGCCCCCGCACGCACGCCGCCTTTCGCCATCCACCGCATCCCTTCCGCGAGTTCCAAACTCGTGGTGTTCGTGTCGCCCTTGGCACCGATAGCCTCGCATCCAACCCCGATCTCGACATCCTCGCAGAGGCCCGATTCCTCCACCACATCCGACCCGAAGTTCCGCTGGCGGAGTTCCTTCGCATGATCACGCTCTCCGGTGCCGAGGCGCTTGGCTGGGCCGACGAAACCGGCAGCCTTGATCCCGTCAAGTCCGCGGATTTCGTCGCCCTTCCGCTGCCCGATCGCGAGGCCGCAGACCCCTACGATCTCATCTTCGGCGAGGATTTCCCCTACTCGAATCGCCGCACGATGTTCCGCGGCGAATGGCGATCCATTTGATCACGGATTACGCTTCATCCCGCTTGAACACAATCACCGGCGGAAGCTGCATCAGCCGTCGCCACACCGTCAACTGCCCGTAATGCAGCATCGTGTGCGTCAACAGCAGATTTTCCAGAATGTCCCGCATCGTCGGGAGTTCCTTCGTCATGAATTTCAACGCATTTGGCTTCGCCAGATCCTCCGCCGATTGTTTCGGCAATTCCACGAGAATCGACTCCGAGGCCGCACTCAGATATCCAAGGAGTTGCTCTTTGGTGGGCAGAGTTTTCGGTAGGTCTTCGAGCTTTGAGGTCGGGCCGAACCAGACGAGAAATTCCTTAGGCACGATTGAGATGTTCGAAAGAACCTTGGGAATAACGGAAAGTGTGGTGACGATATGGCCCAGAATCCAGACGGGCGGATTGATCCCCGGAACCGGTTGTGCGGTCATTTTGTCGTCCGGGATGTCCGCAATCGCAGTGCGAACAAGCCCGACTACAGATCGGAAGAGCGTAAGATTGATGGGTTGAGACATGTTTGATCCTTTTCTTGAAACAACCTCCAACGATCATATAAATAGTGGGTATTTTGCATTGTCTTACACTCTGCGAGGTGATTCGTCGTTATGTCTCAAAAGCATGTCTATTCGTTTGGTGGCAAGTCGGCCGATGGCGACGGGAAGATGAAAGAACTCCTCGGTGGTAAAGGAGCCAACCTCGCCGAGATGTGCAAGATCGGGATTCCGGTCCCTCCCGGATTCACAATCACCACGGAAGTTTGCGCCGCCTATTACGAACAAGGCAAAAAGATCCCCGAAGCGGCTATTCCGGAAATCGAAGCCGCCATCAAGAAGATGGAAGCCGACTTCGGCGGGAAGATGTTTGGCGACCCCGCCGATCCGCTGCTCGTCTCGGTCCGCTCCGGCGCCGCGCTCTCCATGCCGGGGATGATGAACACGATCCTCAACCTTGGACTCACTGATGCATCCGTCGAAGGCCTCGCGAAGAAGACTGGCAATCCGCGTTTCGCTTACGACAGCTTCCGCCGACTCATCGACATGTTCGGCTGTACTGCCATGGGCTGCGATCATGAGGATTTCGAACACGAAATCCACTCCATGAAGGAAAAGAAAGGCGTTAAGCTCGATACCGACCTGACCGCGGACGACCTGAAGGAACTCTGCAAGCGGTACGAGGCCGTCTACAAAAAGCACGTCGGCGAGGACTTCCCGCAAGATCCCAAGAAGCAGCTTTATCTTTCGATCAATGCCGTGTTCAATTCCTGGAACGGCAACAAGGCACTCGAATACCGCCGTATCGAGCGTATCACCGGTCTTAAAGGCACCGCCGTCAATGTCCAGGCGATGGTCTTCGGGAACATGGGGAACAGTTCTGGCACCGGCGTCGCCTTCACCCGCGATCCCAACACTGGCGAAGACGTCTTTTACGGCGATTACCTGATCAACGCACAGGGTGAAGACGTCGTGGCCGGCATCCGGACTCCCGAGCCGATTTCGCAGCTCGGCGATGAAATGCCCAAGGTCTACGAGCAACTGGTCGGCATCCGCGCGGCCCTCGAAAAGCATTACAAGGAAATGCAGGATATCGAGTTCACGGTGCAGGAAGGCGTGCTGTACATGCTGCAGACGCGGACTGGCAAGCGCACCGGCACCGCCGCCGTTCGCATCGCCGTCGAAATGGCGAATGAAGGATTGATCGACGAAACGACCGCAATCAAACGCGTTCCGCCCGATTCGCTCAACCACCTGCTTCAACCGCAACTGGATCCCAAAAGCAAGATCAAGCCGATCGCGCAAGGGATCGCCGCCAGCCCCGGTGGCGCAAGCGGCAAGGTGATTCTCTCCGCCCAAGCAGCGGTCGAGTTTGCGGAGAAGTACCCGAACGAACCGATCATGCTCGTTCGCAAGGAAACCAGCCCCGAGGACGTGGCCGGTATGCACCTGGCGAAGGGGATTCTGACCAGCACCGGCGGAAAGGCGAGCCACGCCGCCGTGGTGGCCCGCGGCTGGGGTAAGCCCTGCGTCGTCGGTTGCGAAGCAGTCAAGATCGACGAGAAGAACCAGACGGTGACCATCGCCGGCCAGGTAGTGAAGGCGGGGGATTACCTCACGATCAACGGCACGACCGGCGATGTGATGGTCGGCAAGGTTGAAACGATCGCCCCGAGCATGACCGGCGACTTCGCCACGCTCATGACCTGGGCGGATAAGGTCCGCAAGCTCAAGGTTCGTACCAACGCCGATACTCCGAGCGACTCCGCCAAGGCCCGCGAGTTCGGTGCGGAAGGTATCGGCCTGTGCCGAACCGAGCACATGTTCTTCGGTGAAGACCGGATCGCGGCCGTTCGCGAGATGATCCTCAGCACCGATGTGGAAGGTCGCAAGAAGGCGCTCGCGAAGATCGAGCCGTTCCAGAAGGCCGACTTTGTGGGCATCTTCGAAGCGATGGCCGGGCTGCCCGTTACCATCCGCCTTCTCGATCCGCCGCTGCACGAGTTCCTTCCGCAGAAGGACAACAAGGCTGGTGCGGAGGCGGTGGCGAAGCAGATCGGCGTGAGCGTCGAGAAGATTTTCGAGCGAGTCGAAGAACTTCACGAAATGAACCCGATGATGGGTTTCCGCGGGTGCCGCTTGCCGATCGTGTTCCCGGAAATCGGCGACATGCAGGTGCGGGCGATCATCGAAGCGGCTATCGAAGTGAAGAAAAAGGGCATCACCGTACTTCCGGAAATCATGATTCCGCTCGTCGGCGTACTTGAGGAGCTGGTTATCCTCAAGAAGCGTGCCGTTGCCACTGCGGAAGAATGCATGAAGAAGGCGGGTGTTACGGTCGAGTACCAGATCGGTACGATGATTGAGCTTCCGCGTGCGGCTCTGACCGCGGACAAGATTGCGGAGGAAGCCGAGTTCTTCAGTTTCGGGACCAACGACCTGACTCAGATGACGTTCGGCTTCAGCCGGGACGACATCAAAGGCTTCATGCCAACATATCTCAAGGAGAAGATCCTCGGAGTGGATCCGTTCCAGTCGATCGATGTGAATGGTGTGGGCCAACTGATCGAGATCGGGATCAAGAAGGGTCGCGATTCGCGCAAGGCCAAGCACAACCAGCACCTAAAGGTGGGAATCTGCGGTGAGCACGGTGGCGATCCGGACAGTGTGTTCTTCTGCCACACTGCCGGGATGGATTACGTGAGCTGCTCGCCGTTCCGCGTGCCCATTGCGCGTTTGGCAGCCGCTCAGGCCGCGCTCGGCGAAGCCGGCAAGCGGGACAAATAAGCGAATTGGTGAAGTAAAGAAGTACGCCCATGAGTTTTGCTCATGGGCGTTTTTCGTTTCGTTTGGACTCAATCGGGTTTACTTGATCGTCTTCAGCAGATACTCCCGACGTTGATCCGCGAATGTCCTCAGGGGCATTCCACGACCGCGTGGCGTCCCTTCGACTTGATCAACCGTGGTCTGCAGGAAGGCTTCGTAGCCGTCGAGCTTGCGAGTATCGATTTTCACTTCGTCCGAAATGAGATCGCGATAGTTCGCAACGACCGGCCCAAGTGTCCTCCAGTCCAGCGACTTTTCCGCGATCGTCTTCACGTTCTGCAGATACTTGGCCTTGAGCGATGACACAGCGAGGACTTTGCTCCGCAAGGGCATGCGAGAGTTGTTCAACCCGATAAGCGGATCCAACTGCACTCCTCCGCCACCGGGCCCACCGAAGCCTCGACTGCCGCGACCACCTGGAGGACCGAATTCGCCGGGAGGGCCAAAACCACCGGGAGGGCCATCCGGGCCGAATCCCGGAGGAGGACCGAATCCGCCAGGAGGACCGCCGGGACCAGCGAACGGTTGAGACATCGCTTTCAGTTCGTCCTTTTGTTCTTTGGTCAATAACTTGTCGAGCTTCTCATCGGTCTCTTTTTGAAGTTTGGCCAGTTCCTTCTTCTGCTCGTCCGTCATTCTCAGAACATCCTGCAAAAAGTCGGGCAGGATCTCGCCGGGTTTCGGCGGGGAAAATCCGCCGCGACCGCCACCGGGCCCACCACGACTACCACCGTGGAACGCTTCGTTCATGTCGGCCGGGATGATGTGGAATCGGCCTTTCTCATCAAGATAAATGCTGTAATCGCTCGCGCGGGTCCAATAACCATCGTTATTGACCAGCGCGACATCGAGTGCGAGGAACCAGAGCAATTCGTCGATATTGATGATCGGCTTCAGAGCTTCTTCAAGCCGTTCGGGCGGCGTTTGATTCAGCACTTTGCAGAGATACACGAGTGCTTCCCAGGATTTTTTTTCGTCCTTCGACTTGATGGTGAATCGACGTTTGTAATCTTCGAGATTGTCACCGGTGTACTCGAGGCCGCTCTGCGCACCGGGATTTCCACGGACCTTCCAGCGTGCCCCTTTGGTGGACTGGTAGTTCTCCTTTGTGAATTCCTTGTTGAATTGCTGAACGTTGGTATAGATTCCCCAGTTCTCGCCATTGATGACGACTCGGACAAAGTTCGCTTTCGGTGCCGGGAGGTACTGGCGGGCGATGTGCGAATAAAGCACGGTGCTCATGAGCGAGGAGTCTTCGTGATTGTTGAGAAGATTGAGCGTTTTGTAACCGAGGACGCGCTGTTTGTCGTCGGCGAGATCCGCGGCGAGGTTGAGCGAGCGCTTGCCGCCCGCAGGTACACCCATGTACGAGGACATGCCGCGGAAGTGAATGCCGACATTCGTGTAACTCTTGCCGTCTACTATCACAATTGCGGGGACGTCGACGTCAGTCCCGTGGAATTCTTCCAACTCTTTTTCCCAGTCCTCGTTTTCGAACTGGATGAAGATGGTTCGCAAGACGCTGGGATCGTAGAGACTCTTGTCCGAGACCGCTTTCACGTCGCCGGGGCTGAAGCGGATTCCGGGCTTCGGGGTTTCACCAGCACCACCACGACCGAACCCGCCACCGCGACGCCCAATGCCCATTGGGCCTGTGTTCTTCATTGCTTCGCGAGCGACTTTGCGCTCTTCGGCATTCAGCCAGCCGTCATTGTTTTTGTCGTACTCTTTCAGGATTTTGCGTTCCTGCCCACCGGGCGGCCCGCCGAAACCACCGGGACCTCCAGGGCGAAATCCGCCTCCGGGTTGTTGTGCTCTGACGCTGGAAGCCAAGATCACTAGCAAGCCGAATACTTGAAATCTCAACATATTCTTAATCATATCTTCACGTGATGGGGAAAAGAAACGGCACGAACATTGTCGCGCCGTTTCGAAGATGAAAGTTGATTATTTGCCGACGGGTGGACGTGCGCCGGGGCGACCAGCGCCACCGGGACGAGGTGCACCGGGGCGGCCACCTTCGACTCCGGGACGACCGCGATCTCCGCCCGGGCCGCGTTCCTTCATTTGCTTGAGCGTGTCTCGCTGTTCATCGGTCAGAAGGGCATTCAGTTTTTCGTCCGTTTCCTTCTGTAGCTTTTCGAGAGCTTTCTTTTGGTCTTCCGTCAGCTTCAGCCGCTCGGCGAGGAATGGCGGAAGGATCTGGCCGGGAGCCATCATACCGCCGCGGGCACCAAATGCGCCGGCGCCGGGTCGTCCGCCTTCGGGTCGCGCACCGGGACGATCACCCCCCGGTCGCTGAGCACCGGGGCGGGCTTCCGGACGGGCGCCGGGGCGACCCGGTTCCTGAGGTTTCTTTGCCGGTTCCTGTGCTGTGCCTAAGGTGGCGAGCGCCATGAATCCCGTGACGAGCATCAAACGCGAAATCGACCGCATGGGTATCTCCCTGATCATGAAGTTTGTCTACACAACTTCAAACGGAGATGTTGAACGTCCAAGACTTGTGAATTACGCAAAAGATTAAATTCAGACCTGCGTGGGGAGGTGTCTCTGACGCATCCATTCGGGCGCAAGCGGAGGAAAAAGTTGACTTCCAAGCCAGCCACCGGATGTGACCAGCGTAACAATCGTCCCAATAATGATTGCAATCGATTGCGGAGCCATGACTTCGGTTTCAGGAATATTCAAATAGGCCAGCAACCCGGCAACCGGCGGATCGATCGGAAAGCCGCGAATGACCACGGATACCCAGAGATTTACGATCGTCAGGATGGACGTCAGAAGACCGTGCCGTATTCCGGCACCCGTCGAAGCCCCGCTGATCATTCCCGCCACAACTAACAAGATCGCCGCCAACTGTGCTCCCACAGCAGCCGCACGGAAATGACCACCGGTATTGAACATGCCGATGGAGGCCTTCGCCAAGAAAAGCCGAATCTGATCCGTGGCAATGATTGACGCAAAAGCAATCAGAGCACAAACGAAAATTCTCAACCATAGTGTCGGTCGCTGAGAGGGTCTTTCTTCATCGGACGAACCGAGCCTGGTGATCAAACTCGCACGAGATGCTGAAACCGCCGACGGGACCGAAACATTGGGAAGCTGAACCGGTTCAGGCCAGATTCGCGAGCCGATCCAGCCGCCGATCCCCGCAACGACGGGATATCCAACAGCAATTCCGATCGGCCACCAGAACTCCGGTCCGCCGGAATTGATCACATCGTTGATCGTCAGCAAACTGCCGACAAAGAGACCGACCATCAGTCCCGGCTGAGAACCGTTCGCGCGTCCAGCACCCGTCAACATGGATCCGGCGGCTACTGCCAGAAAGCGAATGATGCACAAAGTCGACACGACCAGCTGTTCCGGACCGAGAATCGCGATGGTCAATTCGCGAAACGAAAGTAGCAACCCCAGAGAACAAATGGATCCGATCAGTACCCGACCGAGAAAAGTCCCTTGAGGAGGAGCTTCGGGGATGACATTGACAAATAAATTGTCCGGATCGACCAACACTTCCTGAGGAGAAACCAAACGAAGTCCGCACTTCGGGCAATTCATTGAGCCCGCGTACGCCATTTGACAGTCAGGACAGAAAAGTTGCATGCCAGCCAAACCAGAATCGGGAATTCAACATCGAAAAACTCTAGTTCACAAATTGACGATCGGTCGAAAAGTGATCGAGAGAATTATGGTTTGGCTGTCAGGAATTACATCACAAGTCGCCTGCGATTCGCAAGATCAGCGGCCAGACAGTTCGCACACGTCCCGCGAACGATCAGCGTATGCCCGACAGCTCGAAACCCGTGCTGGGAGGCTACTTCTTTCAGAAGATTTTCGATGGCTTCGTTCTGGAACTCGACGATTTCATGACACCGCTCGCAGACGAAATGTTCATGCCAGGGGTATCCATAATCGTGATCAAAAATCGTCCGCTGGCCCATTTCGATTTTTCGCAGGAGTCCTGCGTCGACCAGTTTCGTCAGTGTTCGGTACACGGTTGCCCGACTGGCCAACTTGCCTTCCTTGTGAAGTTCCTCGACCAGTTGTTCCGCATCGAAATGCGAATGCTTGCGAAAGACAAACTCTACGAGTTCCCGTTGCTGCTCGGTAAAACGCTGGGGCTTCGGACGACTCGCAAGGTATTCCCGAAACCGATCTTCCGGAGACTGGGAAACAGCGATCGCTGGCAAGGACACGGATCAGCCTCCTCGATTTGCTTATGAAACATTCAACGGCCGGAAGCCCTCAAGACTCCCAGCCGTTCGGGTGACTCATACGGCCACTCTCTATTATAGAACCACCAATCCGATTAACGAAGTCCCTGGAGTTGATCGAACAGCAGAGATTCCGCTTCAGCCCACTTTTGTTCGTCGTCATACGTTCCTGCCGCGATTTCGGCACGGATTCGACGAACGAGTCCCCAGCGAATCCCATCAGGACCCGGTACTTCGATTGCTTCTACCGGGAGCAAAGCATTCGTTGACGAACACTTGTTGGTTTCCAACGGTAACTCCCGATGTGATTTCCGATATCTGGTGTGATTACGCATATCCATCACTCTCCCTCTGCAGACGCGACCGACCCGGACGAGGAACGGGACGAGACGGCAGAGCGAAAAAAATTCCAACAATCGGATTGAACGCTCAATCCGATAAGACTGCCAAAAACCGGGGGACAGAAGGGGTCGGTCTGGCAGCAAATGGTCGGCCCAACATCCTTTCGGTTACCGACCAACTCACACTCGCGACGACTGATCGCCGCCAGGCTGCGGAATTGTACGCAGATCCTGTTCCCGCTTATCAAATAAGACCAAGAAAATCGCACAATTGATTCTCTTGGTATATCTGTTCAGGAGTTCTGTCTGGGATATCCCCCTTCGGAACTCGTTCCGCTTTCCAGCAAGGGGGTGTGTGCCTGATAGGTTCAGATTAACGCTTCAGCAGTTTTGTGAAACTGCGTAACGCCAGGGATTTGAACAAACTGTCCGACCATCAACCGCAAAGCCGGAACACCCGCAGCGATCGGTAGAGTTTGCGAAATTGTGAAACTTCAGCGGAAAAGTTTACTGATCGACTTTCGGATTTCCTGCATTTTGGGTTTTGTGAGTTCATCCATCTTCAGCGAGTAGTTCGCGACGACTTTCTCTTTGACGAAAAGCAGGACCGTGACATCCACATCTTTGCTGATCTTGTAGGACGGTGGTCCGTCTTCATCTTCGAATGCACCTACGGGAAGATTCTTCAGGCCATTTTCCTGACTCCATTTTGCCAAATGATCCAGATCCGCCTTATTGGTGAGTAAGGTCATCCAGGCTTTGAAGCCTGTTCCTTTCCGTGCGACCGATTCCTGATCCAATTGCACAAGCAGTTCGCCTACCGGCTTCGTCAGTAAACGGGTAAACACCAGTGCGGTGGGTTTGTCCGCCTGTTCGCAGATGTAGCAGGTCTGCTGTCCGCGTTCCGCACCCGTTGCCACCAGAAAACTGTACGGGCCGGGCCGCTTGCCGACTGGTACGCCTGAAGCTGCGGGATCCGCGGAATGAACGGTCAACGAGCAAAGGATAAGTAAACCCAGTCCACGCATAATCACACCCCAAACGAGTAAGAGACTTCTGATATCTTACGATTCCGGGATGAGAGTTTCCGTACGTGGTCTCTGAGATGCTGCTGGAGTTTGCCGTTTCGACAATCGCTCAAACTCGGATTGCAGATCATTCTTCTGATTCGAAGCCTCGTTGAAATATTTCTGAACATCAGGAAGGGAGCGTAATCCCAGGCTGAGTGGCGGACCGATGAGCATCAGGGCCGCCGCAGTGACCAGACACAATACGGTCGGGAAGATGAGATAGAAGTTCGCCCGATTCGCCGCGGCCTCGGCATGCTGCCGGTAGTTGGTCCGATAATTGGTTGACAGCTCATACAGACCTTCCGTGACACCTGTGCCCAGCCGATCGGACGACGAGAGAAGAAACACCACGCTCGAAACTTCCGTGATCGGTATTCGTTTCTTCCACTGCATCAGGGCATGATCAAGACTTCTTAACTCGGCCTGTGATTTCACAATTCGAATCTCATCAGAAAGGTCGCGATGCCCGCGCCGAATGGCTTCTCCCGCACGGCCGAGCGAGTCGGTGATTCCGTTGCCGGAACTCAGGCACATGGCCAGTGAATCCATGAGAACCGGCATTCCACGTTCGAGCTTCGCCTGCCGGGATTTCGCCTGAGAGCGGAGTACGAGTCGCGGAATCGCAAACCCGAGAATACCAAACAGGAAACCGATCATCGCGAACGCCAACCCCACGGGAGGGCGATACATCGTGTCTCGAATGGTGAGCGAGAAGCGATCATCCTCTGCCGTGAGGGCGGACAGAAGGCCCATGACGATCGGCACGATCGTAAACAGGTTTCGGATGCAGAGAAAGTTATTCAGTGCAGCCGATTGGTGATAGCCTGCCATCCAGAGATCGCTCTGAATGGACGCTCGCCCGGAAGCTGTCGAGGGCAGCAAGCCGGCGAAGAGTCCGTTGGCGCTGCCGAAGAGCGGACGTGCCGGTTCCGGATCGCGATCTTCGCTTTCGTCGCGACCCATAAGGAGAGCCATGCCGAGAAAAGCGATCAGCGATGTCGCCACACCGATCAGGACAAGAGCAGTCGTTGAATCGATCATATCTCGCTCACACCCATGGTTCGATTAGTTATCGTCCTGACGCCGGAGCAGCCAGAATATCCAGATCAAGCCGATCACTTCCAGAATGATGGCCGCGATGATCATGACAACGCCGAGCCGCGAATCGACAAACGGCCAGAAGAGATCCGGGTGGAACCAGAAATAGAGGAAAGCAGCGAAGGGAGCGGCGGCCGCGATGAAAAACGCGGAAAGCCGGGCCAACGCAGTCACGGATCGGAAGTAGCCCCGGTAATGATTTCGATCGCGGATGGTCGCTGCAAGGCGTTCAAGGAGCGTGGGCAAGTCCCCGCCCGTTTCGGTGTTCAGAGTGATCGCGGCCGCGAATTGATCGTAGTCGGTCAACTGGACATCTTCCGCAGAGCGGGTCATGACGCGTTTTGCCGGCAATCCCAGAGCGATCGATTGGCCGCACGATCCGAAGATCGCACCGAGCGGCGAGGGTGTGAATTCCGCCGATTGCTGAAAGGCACCAGGTAGAGCCAATCCGGCCCGGAGGCCGCGAGCGAGCTGAAAGCAGCCGTCGGGAAGTTGTTCCTGAATGGCTCGTTTGCGTCGATCCTGAGAAATCAGAAAGTAAGAATAAGTCAGTGCCATGCCGACAAGGAAACCGATGGCAGCGGGTATCCAGTCCGATGAGACCGCAAACGCGAATGCGGCTAAGATCGCACCCACGAGCAGCATCCAGAGGATGGCGTTTTCGGTCGTCAGTCCCAAGTGCGCATCGCGAATGGTTTTGGCGAACGCCCGATCCGTTTCGCCCAAGAACGTGCGCGGTGGCAAGTGCTCTTCCGCACGGTCTACGAGTGACTCGGGAGATGGATCAGGTTCATCATCGGCCAGGAATGCACTGATGACCGCGTAAACTAACAAGACGGCAATCGTGACGCTGACGACCGTACCGATCAAAATCAATTCAGGGGACAACATTATTTGTCCTCGAGGAAGATGTTGCTGTTCGAATCCATTTCTTTGGCTCGAAAGGTTTCATTCGGAATTAACCGTCCCGATGTTTCCAATTGAGCCAGAAGTTTGACCGGACTGTACCCTGTCACTTTGAACACACCATACGCACGGCCTTCATCGACGCCCTTCTGATCAAACACAAAAAGATCCCGGGCGACGTACCGCTGGCGTTTACCCAATCCGACCAATTCGGTAACTCGTGTGATCTTCCGTTCACCACCAACCAGCCGCGAAACGTGAACAATGAGTTGAACCGAAGACGCGATATACGCCCGCATCACCGGGACCGGGACATCGAAGCCCGCCAGACCGAGCATCATTTCAAGACGGAGCAACGCATCGCGGCTATCGTTTGCGTGGACGGTTGTCAGCGATCCTTCGTGACCGGTGTTCATTGCCTGAAGCATATCGATGACTTCCGGACCGCGGCATTCGCCGACGATGATACGATCCGGGCGCATCCGCAACGAATTCCGCAGGAGTTCGCGGGCACTGACGACGCCCTTGCCTTCCAGATTCGCCGGGCGCGATTCCATTCGCACAACATGAGGCTGCTGAAGTTTCAGTTCGAGCGTGTCTTCGATCGTCACGATCCGTTCCGTGGGTGGGATCGAAGCTGAGAGGATGTTGAGGAGCGTGGTTTTTCCGGCACCCCCACCTCCCGAGACGATCATGTTGACTTTGGCCGCGACACACGCCTGGAGGAATTTCAGGATCGAATGCGGCACCGAGTTCCGTTTAACGAGATTCTCTTCATTCAATACGGTTCCGAAGCGCCGGATCGAGAGCGTGGGCGCATCGGGCGTGAGCGGCGGGAGCACGGCATTTACGCGTGATCCGTCGGGCAAGCGTGCGTCCACCATGGGCGAGGATTCGTCGATGCGTCGGCCGATTCGAGAGGCGATTCGCTGGATCACTCGAACCAGGTGTGCGGAATCAGAAAATCGGATATCGGTTTGCTGTAGTCGTCCGTCTCGTTCGATGTAAACGCGTTCGGGGCCGTTCACCAGGACTTCTGTGATTTCCGGGTTCTGCAGGAGCGTCTCGAGCGGCCCCAGACCGAAAACCTCGTCGATCACGGTATTGGCTGCGTCAGTGACAGCTGCCTGCGGAAGCGAGCGATCGATCCTCGGGGCCATTTTCACGGCAAGCGCCTGAACCTCGGATCGAATGCGATCGGAATTCCAGCGATCGATGCGTGAAAGATCGAGCGATTCGACAACGGTCCGATGGAGTTCGTCTCGAAATCGCAACGACTGTTCTTCGCGTTGGTCAGGTTTCGTGGTCATGAGATTGACGCACCAGGGTATGTAGGATGAATTCGCTCGAACTGGCGATCAGACCATACGAGCGAAACAGTTTACTTGGTTTTCTTTTCTTCAATTTGGGGTTTACTGAAAATGTACTCCGCAGGTTTGGTCTGCTGCGGTTGTTGCACCACAATGATGGGTGTCGGAACCGGAGCCGGTTGAGGCGGGGGTACATTCGCTGGGAATACGGCGGATGGCTGACGGTTGGTGCCCGAGTAAAGTTCGATCGTAGTTGGCGGAGGCGGAGGGGTCGGCGCCGGTTGCGGTGGAGGAATCATTGGCGCTGGCGGAGGCGGTGGGACGGGAATTGGCTCTAAGCTCAGCACACGCATCAGGTCTTCGGTGCCGATTCCAAGGTTCCCGCTATCGTACTCCTGGACCCGCTCCTGTTCGCGGACCGATTCGGAACTTTGGGGATTCCCGATCGTGATCAAAGTCGCTTTCGCAGGATCTTTCATGGCGGCATCCCGAAGCGCATCGAGATTCTTTTTCTCCTCAGCGGAGACCGGAACCAGTGAAAGCGTGCCGAGGCTCCTTGAATATTCCATCAAAGCGATTCGATAGGGATTCGCGGCGAGCGTAAACTGCACGTAGTCGGATGGCAATCCAGAATAGATTTTGTGAAGCGTATCACGCTTGGCGACCACTTGTGCCGCCTTCGCAACCAGACCAGTATGAGGGACCTTATTGGTCGAATCGGTTCGAGAGACTTCCGTTGTGACATAGACATCGACCCAGTCACCGACCTGAATCAATCCGCCCGCCGACTGCGACTTGAGAACCGATACACCGATCGCACGGGTTCCGGGAATGAGCCGGGCATTCAACGCCTCAGGTTTTGCCATTTCAAGCAGGTCCGCTTTTTTCAGCGGAGTGTCTGCCAGAAGGTTTCGCGATGGGGTCCGGAACAAAGCGATCGCTTCATTCGGTGGCAGGTAATCATCTTTATTTGCTTCGTAATCCTTCTTTTCCTCATCCTTGAGCGGTCGCGAGCGCACGTCAGTGTATTCGATCGAGTCCCCTTCGAAGACGTTTCGAAGCGTCGCCAGCACGCGGGGGACCGGTGGAGGAGCGGGTTTGGGCTCGGGTCTTGGTTCTGGTGCCTGAACAACCGGAACCGGCGCTGGCGGATTGAGTAACCCGGAATAACGGATCCCGACCGCAACCAGGAGCCCGACGATCACGGCGAGCGTCAGGACGAGGAGAAAACTGGCTCTCATGGAAGTCACCTCGAAGAATCTCTTTGGTTCGATCGAACTCTCTGTTTGGCTAATTCGCCGAGAGTCCCAATGGAACGCGGAATATGACCAGGAAGACAAGGAACGTCGCTACCGCCAGCGGAAGCGAAAACGACATCAATCGCTTTTTGCCGGGCTTGTTCGAATCGGGCATTTTCTGCGTGGTCGGTTTGAGTTTTCCTTTTGCCAGCCCGCCGAACATCGTGATCAGCATCATAACGGCGACCACCGGCATGCAAAAAATCAGAATGCCCAGAAAGAACTTTGGCCCAACCCAGGCTCCCAAAGCTGCTGCATGTTTGACATCACCACCGCCGGCGACACCGAGTATCCACAGACCAAAAAAGATCGCGAATCCTGTCAGCGCGCCCGCCAAACTCAACAACAAGCCATCCAGGATCCCCAACGCGACCGTTTCTCCCGTGATCCAGCCGGGTCGACCTTGCGAACCCATCCAGGCTCCGCCAATCACTTGCATCACGATTCCAAGCCCGAGCATTCCCATGGTCAGCCGCTTCGGAATTCGCCATGTCTTCCAGTCGATCCAGGCCGCCGCGGTCATCAGAGCGGTCAGCAGGATGGCGACTACGATCACATACTCAGTGGATGGCGACGGAAAATACGGTGGTGTCATGATCGCGAACAAAACTCGGAGTCAGGAACTTCAACTTTATTGTGCTGGTTCTTGTAAATCTCCGGAAGAAACGTCTGACGGAAACGATCAGGATTTCTCCCGTATTCACGACGAGATTAGCGATCCCGACGAATTACGGGGCCGGTGGGATTACGACAGTCGACGGGATCAGGATCGGATCGGTTTGGTCGGCCGTCAGGTAAGACACATTCGGATCAAACTGAAATCCATTCACCTGCACGACCGTGATCGTGTTGCCCATTCCATCAGTCCCAATGATCGCAAAACCAGAAAACGTAAAACTCGGAATCAGAGTGATTAAGAGATTTCCAACCGTCGTCAGTGTGGCATTCATGCTGTTCCGCAACGCCACCAGACCTGGGATCAATCCAAAAATCAGAATGCAGATGATCAGGAGGATTTCAACAGAAACAACAGCGCCGCTGTCGTCGTTCCAGAATCGGAAAAGGAGTTCTCGCATGATGATGGTCCCAAGATTGTGAAGCAGATCCGTGTCGGGATAGCTAGTTCAATTTGGGATGAATAAGCGATTTGCAAAAGTTACAAAAAGAAATTCGATCAGAAAAGACTGTTAAACTGTATCAGAAATGGCAAAAAAAACGGTTGATTGGGTAAAAAAGTACGGGTGTGGAAGATCCACACCCGTTAGGCAATCCGAAAACTCAACGATTACGGAGCGGGAGGAACGATCAGGATCGTTGGAAGCAGAATTGGTGCGGTTTGGTCTGCGGTCAGGTACGTCGATTGGTCGAAGTCTCGCTGGAAGCCGTTGACCTGAGCGACGTTTAGCGCAGGATCTCCACTGCTTGCGCCAACCAACCAACCCGAGAACGTAAAGCTCGGTACCAACGCGACAATCAAGTTGCCGGTTGTCGTCAGAGCAGCGTTCACGCTGTTGCGCAGCGCAACAAGACCTGGGATGATCCCGAAGATCAGAATGCTGATGACAAGAATGAACTCGACGGAGATGATCGCACCATCATCATCCGCCCACAGCTGCCGCAAAAGTGTTGACATTCTGCAATTACCTCGGAATGACCGGGTTAGAGAAAGATTGCGGGCTGATCAACGCTTTCCCGGTGGTATAAAGCGTTTGATCCTTACGCCCGGCTCTGAAAGAATAATGCGTACTTTGAACATAATCAACAGAAAAAATAGAATCCGCCTAATTTGCCCATTTCAAGCATTTTTACCACCAAACAACGAATTTTCCTCTGGCCGCTGAGGTGACAAAAGAAAACGAGCACGGATTCCCGTGCTCGTTCAAAAGACAACTCTTGAGTCATATTACGGAGCAGGAGGCACAACCAGTACGGTTGGCAACAGGATTGGTGCCGTCTGATCTGCGGTGAGATACGTCGATTGGTCGAAATCACGCTGGTAACCGTTGACTTCAGCAACGTTATTTCCGCCAGCGCTCGAACCAACCACCCAACCGGAGAACGTGAAACTCGGCACGAGAGCGACAAGGATGTTACCTGTCGTCGTCAGAGCGGCGTTCACGCTATTCCGCAATGCAACCAAACCCGGGATAATCCCGAAGATCAGAATGCTGATCACCAGAATGAACTCGACGGAAATGATGGCACCCTCATCATCCGCCCACAGGCTCTGCAGCATATTCGTCATGTAACCACCTCTCATTACGACCGGGTTCTTGAGTAAAGTATGTTTGGTCGTCACACGCTGACCCGGACGAATAAAGCATGTGCGCCATAGTTTCGGCAGGGACAGGCTAAGTGAGAATGACAGAGAATTCAACATATTTTGCCCAAACTAACTAATTTTCCAGAACTACCCAGACAAACCAATGTGATTTACCGGCACGACCTGAACAATTCTTCTCGTCCAATCCAAAGGCTCTTACTCTTATCTCGTTCTCTGAATAATCCTCCAGAATGAACAAATTTTGACGGTTCGTCGGAAACCAGCGATTTCAGCGATGAGGAACTCCACAATAGAGGAAGAGTTTGAGGCTTGTGCTTGCGTGATCAAACACTGGGATAAAATGATCCCATCGCGAGAAATGAGTTTATGTCAGACACACACCATCAGACTTCAGACGCCCAAACACCCGCGAATGTCGGTGCGGGTATCGACTTTACCGATCCGAATTCTCCGCTTGCGCCGTTCTACCTCCAAACGTCACACGTTATTGCCGTAGCAATTCTCATGTTGCTGTTTGTGGTCAACACAGCATTTCCGCTCTGGCACACTGATGTGTGGGGGCACGTTCGATACGGTCAATGGATGGTGGAGAATCAGGCGATCCCTGATCGCGAACCCTTCTGCCCCTGGTGGGATGGTCGGCAGCGATTCACGCAGTTCTATACCATCAGCCATCTTATTATGTACGGCACGTTCGCTGTTGGTGAACGTGCGACATCCGGTGACGATCTGTCGCGATTCACCGGCGGCGTCGAAGCATTACGCTTCCTGCATGCCGTTCTGGTCGTACTTCGTTACGCCATCCTTTACTATGCCTTTACTCGACTGACCCGGTCAGGAGTAGTCGCGCTGTTGGGCATGATCGCAGTTATGCTCCTCGATTTGTCCAATATGGCGGTCTTCAGACCTCAGAGCTTCGGACAAGTCTTCTTTGCACTGACTCTCGTGCCACTGAGCCGGGAGATCCTGAGTCGGCGGGCGCTGATCCTACTTCCATTACTCGTCGTGATCTGGGCGAATACGCATGGTAGCTATCTGGTCGTCCATGGTTTGTTGTTTGCGATGGCAACAGGTCGAATGGCGGACTGTCTGTTCCCATCTCAAGGATCACCCGTGAAACCGTGGAGAGATCGGCAACTCCGACGATTGATCCTCGCGTTTGTTCTTGTTTCGCTTGCGGTCTGCGTGAATCCTTACGGACCGAGTTTATACGCCCGGACGTTCGAAATGACACGCCATCCGAGTCTGATCACCGCTGTCGGTGAATGGCAACCGCTTTCGTTCACTCTCGGCCCCGGTTGGCACTGGCCATTTCTGGCTTCCCTTGCGATCGTTGCTTCGCTTTCACTGATTTCCCAACGCTCCCTCTCCTACGGATCATTGTTCACGCTTCTCCTCTTTGGTTTGGGGGTCTGCGTTCAAAATCGCATGGTCATCTGGTGGGCCATGGTCATGCCCTGGGTGATGCTACCTCTCGTATCGGAATTGATAGAACGTATTCCGCAGCGCTTTCGCTTGGGCCCGAGCGTACTCAGTTTTCGAAAAACCATGCTGGCCGGCGCACTGGCTTTAGCCATCTTCAATTGGTCCGGAAGTGCCGATACTCTGCGTAACGGCGTCCCGCCGATCCAGGATGCGGTTTCTGGCGGAACGCCGTGGCCGGTCGCGCGTCAGATCGCGGACCCGTCAAAAGGATTGGTTGTCGAGTGGCAAAGGGATCTCAAGGAGATTCTTGACAAGAACTATGGTGGCACGTTTCGCGGAGCGATCCTCGCGACTCCCATGCAGGGTGATTATCTCATGTGGGCGCTCGCACCTGCGGTCCCTGTGACGTATGCACACATCCATCTGTTTCATCCAGACTTCTGGGACGAATTAGGAGTCGTTGGTCAGGGGAATCCCGGCTGGTGGGACATCGTCGATAAGTACCAGGTGAATCTCATGGTGATGGAGGCGGAGTATTGCGACAAACTGCTTGTCGAAATCCGAAAGCGACCGGAAACCTGGAAGATCCTGCTGGACGAAACCGGCAGCAGAGAGAAGGTCCAGAAACTCAATCGGCAACTGATCGTTGTCCGAATTCACCCGATTTGAAGCGATGACCACACCTATCACATATTCCGGACCAACGATCCGCCAGACGGTGGTTGTCTTCGCGCTTGCGTCTCTGGCAGCGTACTTCAACTCGTTTCAGGGCGCGTTCATCTTTGACGACAATGCGATGGTGGTCGATCCGAATATCGGGAAACCTTTACAAGGTCGACTGGCGGGGAGACCGGTTGTTTCCTTGTCATTCACGTTCAACTACTGGATTGATGGCTTCAATACTCGTGGCTATCATTTCGCGAATCTACTGATCCATTTTCTGGCCGCTCTGACGCTGTTCGATCTGGTGCGGCGCACGCTGCTGCTCCCGCGGTTTGGAAGCCACTATCAGACGTCTGCCGGTTGGATCGCATTCATTGCGGGCATTCTGTGGCTCGTTCATCCGATGAATACGCAATCGGTGACGTACATCGTCCAGCGGTGCGAGTCGATGATGGGGCTCTTTTTTCTGGCATCGATCTGGTGCTATCTGAACGGTCGACAATCGGGGCAAAACTATTGGCACGCTCTCGCAGGCCTTTTCTGTGTCCTGGCTTCCGGTTGCAAGGAACTGACGCTCGCAGTACCGATCCTGACCGTTTTCTATGAGCGGATCTTTCTTTCCAACTCGTGGCGGGAAACACTCTCAAGATGGAAGCCGCTGTCAGTTCTCTGCATCGGGCCGATACTGGGACTCGGATTGCTTTTTGCGCGTGGCGTGCTGACTGATCAAGGTGGCACGGTGGGATTTGCAGTCCCTCGCTTTACACCCTGGACCTACGCACTTACCCAAACCGAGGTGATTCCTCATTATCTTTTGCTCTCGTTTTTTCCCAAAGATCTTTGTTTAGATTACATCGACTGGCCGGTCAGAAAGTCGATCGCGGAAGTTTGGCCGAATGCTTTGGGCATCCTACTGGTCTTGTCGGTAACCGTCTGGGGGTTGATCCGCAGCCGACCTTGGGCGTTCCTGTTGGCATGGTTCTTTGTGATCCTTGGCCCGACGTCCAGTTTTATTCCCATCCAGGATCCGGCATTTGAACACCGGATGTATCTCTCACTGATCGCAGTCGTACTCGGACTTGTATTGCTGATCGAAATCGCGTTGCGACCCTTGTCCGGTCTGGTCAAAGCGATCGTGGCAACCGTGCTGACCATCGCGATTCTGGTCACACTGACGGGCCGCACAATTCTTCGAAATGAAGACTACCGAAGCGAGTTTTCTATTGTGACCAAAACGCTTTCGCTTCGTCCGGATAATGCTCGCAGCCGGGTGATTTATGCGGGATATCTTCTGAGAAGCGGACAGGCTGAAGTTGCGTTGGAACAGGTTAAAATCGCTCTTCAACGGTCGGAGCTGGTCGGCGATTTTACGATCCTCGCAAATTGTTATCAGGAGCTTGGCAAATCGGCGGAAGCGGAGCTGGTCATCCGCAAGTTACTGGAAAGCCGCCCGAACGATGGAAGACGGAACTACGCACTTGCAATGATTCTTCTTCATAACGGGAAACCCGCTGAAGCGGAGGCGTATGCTCGCACCGCCATGACATCGCTGAACGACATCCGAACGCGTCTGGCATTGGCTGTTTGTCTCGAAGAACAGAAAAAACAGGACGAGGCGGAAGCGGTCTACGCCGAAGCACAGCGACTTGCGCCGGAAGGTTTTCGACATTCGCTCAGCACATCGGCTCGACGCACCGCCCTCAACCCCGACGCGACTCCTTACCGACTCCGGCAGTCTTATTTGGATGCGCTTGCTGCCGTTCGCCTGAACCCAAAGGATGATTGGGAAGAGTGGGATACCTTCGCGATCGTGCTGGCACGTCTCGGGCGCTATCCGGAAGCGGTCATCGCTGGCGAACGCGCACTGAACGCGGCGGCAGATCGCTCGGACTATGAACAAAGTTGGATTGCAGAGCGAGTCAAATTGTTCCGTGCCGGGAAACCGTATCTCCAGGTTGAACCCGGGCCAACTCAATGACCATCGAACGCCAAGCCTGTCTCTATTGTGGCGGCGGAGCGATGGAACCGCTTTACGAGGGCGTGCGCGATCGACTCGGCCATGTCCCCGGAGAACGCTCATTCATCCGCTGCCGCGCCTGCGGCTCCGCACTCATCGACCCGCTTCCTGAAGAGCACGAACTCCCCGGGTTCTATCCGCCGGTTTACAGTTTCACGACTCGTTTCAATGACGAAGGCGGAATCAAGCAATTGCTTGCGAATCTCGAATACCGCCTTTTCTTCGGACCGCAATACCGTGCTCAAGTCCGCCGAGTACTGGACGTTTGTGGACGACGGCCACACGGACGGAAGCTCCTCGATCTTGGGTGCGGCCGCGGAATCCGTCTCGTGGAATTTCAGAAAGCGAAATTCGATGTCATGGGCGTGGATTTCCAGAGCGATGCGGTCAAGTATCTTCGAGAAACGCTGAAAATCCCGGCGGAAGTTGGCGGAACCGATGATCTCGACCGCCTGTTCAAACCGGAATCGTTCGACCTGATCACCGCGTTCTATCTGCTTGAACACGTCAGGAATGTGGAACAGGTCCTCTCGAATTGTTGGCGTTTTCTCAAGCCCGGCGGGTGGTTGGCGGCGGCGGTTCCGCTGATCGATTCGATTCAGGCACGACTCTTCGGCAAGCGATGGATTCACGTCACGGAAGCGCCCCGGCATCTCTCACTCCCCACACGCAAGGGCTTGCGGATCGTCGCCGAAAAGACCGGGTACACCGAGATTCTCTTCCGGCCCGATGCGATGCTGAACGCCTCCGGACCCGCAGCGTCCTCGCTGATCCCCGGTGCAACGCTCACTCACGTTTACGGAATGGGACGCTGGAGCGCACTCGCGAAGCGACTGCTGGGTGGCGCCCTGACCTTCGCGACCGTTCCGCTCTGCGAGTTGGAACACAGCGCCTGCGATCAGATGTCACACGGAATCCTCTTTGCCCGCAAGCCTCTGAGGTGATTCGATGCTGCCTCGGGAAGCGCGATGGTTTGCCGAACAGATCGCAGCGATTGGAGATTCCGAGCTCTTCCCGATGTTGAACGTCGGAAGTCACACCGAGGAATTTCGCGAAACAACTCAACCCTGGATCAACGATTATCTGTTTCGGCCGTTCGCGAAGCGGGGTCTCTCGGTCGAGCACACCGATATTCAGGCGGCACCCGGTGTGGATCTGGTTGGGGATCTGACCGATCCGGACTTTCAGTCGATACTGCGATCGCGCCGTTACCAATCGGTGTTCTGCAACAACCTTCTCGAACACGTAACGGAGCCGGAGCGAATCTGCAACGCCCTCGTGGAATGCGTGTCTGCAGGGGGTTACCTTTTGTTGTCGGTTCCACATCGGTTTCCGTATCACCCCGATCCGATCGACACGATGTTTCGTCCCTCTCCGGATGAACTGGCCGGTTTCTTCCCCAACACAAAGATCGTGAAGAGCAAGAAACTCGTCTGCGGAAACCTCGCGACCTATTCCGGCATGCGGTTGATTCAGAATTCACGTTCCCTCGCACAAACACTGTTCGAACGTTCACAGGGAAAGACAGGTGCGGATCGCGCGACGCCCCAACAACGCCAGTCGGCCGAACACATCGCCAGCGGAACCGTCTTCCGATTCCTCCCCTGGCTGATTCGACCATTCGTGATTTCCTGCCTGATTTTGCAGGTGAAATCATGAACGTGCTGATCGTTTCGCATCTTGCCTTACCGCACGTCGGCGGGGTGGAAAATCTGGTCGATCTCGAAATTCGCGCACTCGCACAAGCAGGGCATTCGGTCACCTTGATCACCAGCAACGGAACCGGCAGCGGATCAGATCCCTGTTATCCTGAGCACGTTCGCGTCGTTCGTGTCCCTGCCTATCACGGTCTCGAGCGACGATTCGGAATTCCCTATCCGATCTTCTCTTTGCGAATCCTGTCCGCCACCTGGAACGGTCTACGCTCGGCCGATCTCGTCCACGTCCACGGATTTCTGTTTCAAGGCTCGTTCGTCGCGCTCATGATGGCACGCATGAACCAGCGGCCCTCGATCCTGACCGATCACGGAGGCATCCAGAAATTCTCCTCTCGGTTGACCACCGAACTCGCGCGTCTGGGGGCGGAGACACTGGGACGGCTGACCACACTGCTTGCGGATCGGGCGATCGCTTACAACGAGCGCATTCGCCATACGCTCGCGCGATTCCGTCGAAAAAATGATGTCGAACTCATCCTCAATCCCGTCGATCGCGAACGGTTCTTTCCTCCCACGTTGACTGAACGAAATTCGGCGCGAGAGAATCTCGGCTGGGACGACCGCCCTCGCATTCTCTTCGTCGGCCGACTGATCGCGACCAAAGGTGTTCCATTGGTGCTCACCGTCGCCTGCCCCGAATGGGAACTCGTTTTCTGCGGACCGGGCGATACTTCCATTCTCGGTCCCCTGCCGCGAGCGTTGATCGCATATCTTCCTCCGCGACCACAGGACGAGCTTCGCCAATTGTATCACGCAGCGGATGTTCTCGTCCTGCCCGCTGAGGTTCGCGAAGGCTTTCCGCTGGTGGTTCAGGAAGCACTCTGTTGTGGACTTCCCGTCGTTCTGGGATGGGATCCGGGTTTTACGCCGTATCAGTCTCTGACCGGTCTGACCTTCACCGAACGCAATACCGACGCTTTGCGGAACTCGATCGCTCTGGCACTCACGCGAGGCCGACATGACCACTGTGATGGTTTCCCCACGTTCGAAAGCTGGACCAGACTCCTCCTCGGAGAAACGGCCCATGCAACCTGAACAAATGTATCAAGTTCCGGACAATGTGTGGGTCGTGATCGCGGCCTACAACGAGGGTGAACGTCTGGCCATCACACTGAGTCAGCTCCTGCCTGTCGCCAAAAACGTCGTAGTCGTCGATGATGGCTCGCGCGATCAGACGGCAGAGGTTGCCCGCCGGTTTCCCGTCTGGCTCCTGCGTCATCCGATCAATCGCGGGCAGGGAGCGGCACTGCAAACGGGTTTGGATTTCGCACGGTCGAAAGGGGCAGAGATCCTTGTCACATTCGATGCCGACAATCAGCACGTCGCCAGTGAGATCCCGAACGTGATCGAACCGGTGCGAACAGGCCAGGCGGATATCGCGCTGGGCTCGCGCTTTCTCGGACACACGGAAAATCTGCCTTTGGCCCGCTGGCTCGTGCTGAAAGGTGGCGTACTGTTCACCCGTCTGGTCTCACGCATTGCGGTGACGGATACCCACAATGGATTTCGAGCATTCTCGCGTTCCGCCGCCGAGCGAATCCGGATCACGCAGGACCGCATGGCGCACGCTTCGGAAATCCTTGATGAAATTCGAACTCAAGGACTTCGTTATGTCGAAGTTCCGGTGACCATCCGCTACTCACAGCAAACGCTGGAAAAAGGCCAGAGTTCCTGGAACGCCATTCGCATCGTCTGGCAATTCCTGCTCGGCAAGGTGATCCGATGAGTACTTTTCAGATTCTCTCCGTGCTGATATTGGGAACATTCGCATTGCGCGATCTGATCGGTGTGCTCTCACGCGCGAACGGTCGCGGAATCCGCTTGCTTCGTCTCTGTGTCTGGTCCGCCGCAATCACCGCGATTATCAACCCCGGCTTCCCGCAGGCGATCGCGAATCTCCTCGGGATCGGTCGCGGTGCGGATGTCGTCCTTTATATTTTCGTGCTTGCGTTCCTCTGGGTCTCGTTCTTTCTGTATTCCTGTCACCTGCGTGTCCAGAGGCAGGTCACGCAACTCGCACGGCATATCGCCATTCAAGAAGCGCAACCGCCCATGATCGGCGAACGAAAGGCTCAGGATCAGTAATCCGTTGAGCGAAATTCGAACACCGAAAGAAACAGGACAAGCACGCCAAAAAGCCCACTCGAGATAGCTGAGAGTTCAGGACGCGAAAGACCTTTTTGTTGAACGGCGTCCAACTCCGGTACCGGGGCGGCAAAACCCGTCGCCCGCATCGAATCGTAAAAGATTCCACCCAGATCGAGCGGCTTGGGCAAGACCCAATAAATCGTTTCCAACAACAGATTCGATAGTCCTGACATCCCTTCGACGGGCGAGATCTGCAACCGCACATAGGTGTAGTTCACGGTCCAGCACAGAATCCAAAAGAGCAGCGTGCCAAAGATGCAGACCACCGTGCTGCGACTGACGACCGCCAGGAAGGTCGAAACCGAATAGAAGATCCCAAAATTGAAGACCAGAAGCGGCACCGCCAGCCAATACGTCGCATCCCAAACGCCTGTCTTGATTCCGAGCGCCAACCACGTCAACGCCACGAAGATCACCGCCTGTAAAGCCACGAAGATCACCACGCCAAGATACTTACCAAGCAGGATCGCCCAGCGCGGCGCAGGCTTCGCCAGCAGCACTGTGACCGACTGCGGTTCGAGAAACGTCGGCAAAAACCCCGCCGTCCACAACAACGCCAGCAACACTCCGGCCGTGTCCGCCAGAATCGCCGCAAGCCAAATTTGAACATACCGAACTGCATCATCGCGATACCGTGCGATCGGAACCCGGATTAATCCAAAACCCAACGAAACTTCACCATTAAGCACCTTCAGCTTTTCCTCTTTGACCCTCTCCTCGCCGATCTCCTTCGCCTGCGCCGGCGTGATGAATCCCCCCGCATCGTACTGGTCGCCGGTCGCGGGTCGATCACCCGTGACGGTCATCCCCAGACAAAACAGCGTACAGACCAAAGTGACCGCCAGCATCACCCAGAACAACCGCGTTGCGATCGACTGCCTCAGCGTATCGCGGACCATCCAGCGGACGGTGCGAATCACAACTGCGAGGTTCATGCCGCACCCCCTTGCTCATAAATATCATTGAGTGCGGATTCGAAGTTTCGCCCACTCGTCAGGTCGTTCAGTTTCCCTTGATGGGCGATTCGACCGGATACGATCACCGCCAGATCCTCGCAAAGCTCTTCCACTTCCGGCAGCACATGCGAAACCATGATCACCGTCTTCCCCGCAGCTTGAGTTTCCCGCACGATCGACCGCAACAGTTTGCGGCCGGTCAGATCCAATCCTTCAGTTGGTTCATCCAAAATCAGGAGATCCGGTTCGTTCAGCATCGCCTGCGCGAGGCCAAGGCGCTGAACCATCCCCTTGCTGAAATTCGCAATGCGATCGTCTTTGCGATCCGCCAGCCCCACACGCACCAGCAAGCTCTCGACCCGCTGCGGCAGTTCCGATGACGACAGACCTGTCAATCCGCCATAAAAGTGCAGCACTTCCGATGCGGAGAGGTAGCGTGGAAAGGCGTGATTCTCGTGCATGTAGCCGATGCGGCCGAGTGTGGCACGTTCGGATGATGGTTGCCCGAGGCGCACGATCGACCCGCTCGTCGCTCGCGCGAGGGAGAGCAACAGCTTGATGAGCGTGGTCTTGCCGGCACGATTCGGGCCGAGCAGCGCAAAGACCGATCCGGCAGGAATGGACAGACTCACGCCCCGGAGAGCGGTGATTTTTCGCCGGCTCAGCGGGCTGAGGATGTAGTCTTTCTGGACATTTTCAAACACGGCAGCCGCAGACATTCTCGTGGTGTTCCTTATGTCAATGAAAGCTAACACGACTGTAGCTTATTTTCTCGCGAGAATTGAGTCTATTCTTTCAGATGAAGATTCGTCCTTCAGAAGAAACTGTTCGTCCGTCTTTTTGACAGGGAAAATCGACGTAAGTGCTTACGGGGCATAGGCGCTTCCGAAATTTTGGTGTCTTTCCACGGTAGGGTGTGGCACGGTCGGCGGAAAGACTTTTTCGGTTATTCGACCAGCGTGACCTGCACTCCGCTTTGCAGGATGCGCTCATAGGTATTGCGGATGTTGGCGATGCGCTCCGAGTAGGATCCGGTGATGATCTGCGAGGTTGGTAGCGGTGCGGATGGGCCGCCGGACGTCTGGCCCAGATAGGCCAACGTGGAGAGAAATTGAAGTGCGGAAGCGCGAAACGGGCTCTGTGAGCTGAACAGGTCACCAAAGGCGATGGGATAAATTCGGGCCGGATGGCTCGGCAGCGAGTGCCCGCCCTCATCCACGAGCAGACGAAACTGATTGGCCACATCGAATGCCCGCTGCGTGACCTCCGGATGCCCATTCGATCGCACCGCCCCCGTTCCGTCGTAATAGTACGAACTGTTCGCACCCGCTCCGCTGATTGAAAACCCCTGAAATGCATTCGGCACGCCGTCCGATTCGAAGATCACAAACTTCGCCGCACCCCGACGCCCGTTTCCTCCGACGTTTGGTCCGCGCAGCGCATTGAACGCCAGCGCCAGCCCGGTGTTCGGATCAGTCTGCCCATTGGCGTTCGGCAGGTTCCCCGTCAGTGCCGGTCCGAACCCCGCATTGTACGGCCGCAGTTCCAGATCCTCGCGTGTCGTCATTTCGTCGAGCAAACTTCGAGGAAAGAACAGCGCATTCTGCAGCTTCCTCCAGTTCTGCCCCACTGCCACTCGCGGAACGGTGTAATGCGGATAGCCGAACGCAACCAGCCCGACATAATCGTTCGGGTGGTTGTTCTTGATATCCTCGATGGCGGACTGAAGCCCCGCCTTGAGCTGCCAGTTCTGGGCTTCGTGGCTGTTTCCCGGAAGCCAGTTCCGGTTCGGCACTCGTGTGGTGATGAATCCCAGCATTGTTGCTGGCCCGAACCAGAAGTGCATGCGTGGGCGGTTCGGGTTGTCCGAGAGATTCATCCACGGCTTAGGGTTCGCGGGAAGCGGGCTACTGTCGTCGGGATCATAATTGGTGGTCGGGCCGATCTGAATCGCACTCCCCTCCGGCCACGGAATCGACTCCACACCGGCAAGCGAATACCGCGCATCGTAACTGGATATATTTCCCGTATATCCCAGAACGAAATCGATGTAGTTCCGCCAGAACTTCTGATCGTCATCGGTCGCGTAGTCATCCACATGATCGGGAATCGATGAATAATACAGAATCCGACCCGCCCTCAGATTCGGCGGAAGAACCTGCGGCCCGCTTTTGAGCCACGCCAGAACCGCGCGGTAATTGATGCGATACGTCCGCTGCCCGGCCACGACCGCATCGCGGAGCACATGCCCCGGTCCTGTTCGCAACAGTGCCTGATTGATATTTTGTACACCTGATGCGTTTGCATCGTTATCGATCTGCGGATCGAAGTGCAGATAGCCTGCGGCCGAGCCGGTATCCGGGCCGTTCCCACGCAGGAAGAACCGCCGGCGCCAGTCGGCGATCCAGTTATTGTTCACATCGCGAATCGGCTGCTGGCTTGACGGCTGATCAGGCCGCACCGCCCCCGCTCCGCCGCCCCAGCGCGGATCGGGCGGCCATATGAAAAACGTCTTCCCCCAGTAGCCCGGTCCCATCGAATAGCCTTGCGTGGGATTCGAGGACCGCAGCGTCTGATAGGAGTAATTGTTGGCGATGTAGCTGGGCAGATCGAGGTCGTATCCGTTGCGTTCCCAGCCGTCGTCGTAGAAGTTCGACCAGTCAGTCCCGCCTTCGGTTCGATTTCCGTTGGCAATGGCAGACCTGGAATTCGGGATCGTTCGCGGTTGCGGAGTCACGTTCGAGTTGGTGAAGAGCAAGTCAATGGCGTGTCGTGCGGCACCGTTCGTGTTCGAAGGATCCCAATTGGTTCCGGACGGATCAATTACGCCGCGCTTTCTCGGTGAGCGATCACCGACGTATTGGGCCTGGGTATTTGATTGCTCGGCAAAGCCAGGCGGAGCGGGGACAGATCCGCTCTGATTCGTCTCATCGTTCGCATCATATCCGTTCCAGTTGTAAGTCGGCGGTGTGAGCGAAGCGGGATGGCCAGGCGAAACGATCGGTGGCTCCCAGAGATGAAACGCATTCTTCAAAAAATCTCGCGATGTCACGCTGCCGCCGATGGGATTGAACAGGAAATCACGAACGAGCGGAGGGCCGCCGGGTGTTTCGATGGTGTGGTTATTGGGTGCGAAGACTTCACCTGTCGCACCGATGAATGCACCGATCATCCTCAACGGATTGGGGCGCGAGGATGGATTACTGTTCGTCACCAGGGACTTCACAGGCGAGGTGATCTGATAGTTCGCATATCGACTGTAATGTCCGAATCGCGGATAATCGGGATCGGGATTGAGCGATCCGTGCACAACATCATTCGAACCGGCCGTTCCCGGTTCCCAATGCATAACACTTGAGAACTGCATAGAGCCGGAGAGGTCGATGACGAGTGCAATGTCCCGAGGCCGGTGAGCGGCGACAGCGCGAGCGGAAGTTGGCAGACTTGAGATCCCGAGCACGTGTGCGAAATACGCCGGTTGCTCGCCATCGACTACCACTTCCATCGCCGTCCACGATTTGCCGCTCGGTTTCGAATCTGGAAAGATTGATCGGAACTTTTCGCCCTCGGGCTGATAATCGTAAAGCCCCGCCCTCGCTCGCGTCACGCGTACGAATGTGAATTTCTGGTTCAGGAACTGATTGGCGACCACGACCGCGCGGGCGTTCGCTTCGGCTTCGAGCCGGCGATTGTCATACGTATCCGGATCGGACTGAGATGGGTAACGATTATCGAGCACACGCGCACCCGCAAGCGCTGCTGCATCGGCGGCGTTCTGACATTCGCTCCGTGCAACGATCAGCATTCCCAAATCGATCGCCAGAGCGACAAAGCCGAACAGGGCGACCGAACAGATCGCCAACAGCGGGATGACTGTTCCTTTGCGAACTGGAGCAGTTGCAATCATGAGGGACCACCGGAACGGAAAGTCGTTAGAAGTCCTCTAGTTTGCCCCGTGCGCTTTAGCAGAAGAGTTTCCGCATTCCTCCCCGAGTTCGAGTCTCCGCGGACTTCCGATTTGGCACAATCGTCGGATCCGCTGGATTCCGACTGCTAAACTTTTTCGTTACGTTGCATACGTTGATGACCAACGACTTTACCGTCATCACAGGAACTTCCATGTCACCACGCGTGCCCCTGTTCCTCGTTCTTGCTGGCATCCTGACCTTTGTGACCGTTTCACCGAACGCACTCGAACCCCGACTCCGGGCGATGATCGGCGTACCATTCTTCATCGGGGTGGCGATAGTGTTTTCGGCGAATCTGCGCGCGATCAACTGGCGCACGGTGATTACGGGTTTTCTGGTGCAGATCACGCTGGCGCTTCTGATCCTGCAAGTGCCCGCGGTCTTCGAGGCGTTCCGGGCGGTGGGGGATGCGATTCAGAAATTCATCGACTTCACTGACGAAGGTGCGAAGTTCGTTTTCGGCAATCTGGCGGATGCGTCGAAGCCGACGGGGTTCATCTTCGCCTTTAAGGCTTTGCCGGCGGTGATCTTCGTGTCGTCGTTCTTCACGGTCTTGTATTACCTTGGTGTGCTGCAATTCATTGTGACGATGCTAGCTCGGCTAATGGTTTTCATCATGGGAACGAGCGGAGCTGAAACGCTCTCCGGGGTGGCGAACGTTTTCATGGGGCAGACGGAAGCCCCGCTGATCGTGAAGCCGTATGTGGCGCGGATGACGAAATCAGAACTGCTTGCGTTGATGGTGGGCGGGATGGCGACGATCTCCGGCGGGGTGATGGTGGCGTATGTGGGGATGCTGAACTCGATTGGGATGGCGGAGCAGGCAACGGCGATTCTTGCGACGAGCGTGATGGCAGCGCCGTGCGGGCTGTACATCGCGAAGATCCTGCTGCCGGAAACCGAAACGCCGGAAACGCGAGGCGTGGTGAAAACGCCGGTGGAGCGTACGCATGCGAATGTGTTTGATGCGGCGGCGGATGGCGCCGGTGAAGGGATGAAACTCGTGCTGAACATCGCGGCGATGCTGATCGCGTTCATCGCGTTCATCGCCTTGTTCAATCATCTGCTGCTAAAACTCGACGTTTCATTGAATTTGCAGAAGACGTTCGAGTGGGATGGTCCTTTGTCTTTGCAAATGGTTTTTGCGTGGCTCTTCTCGCCGATCGCGGCTTTGATGGGCGTACCAGGAGCGGACATTTCCAAGGTGGGTGAGTTGCTTGGGACCAAATTGGTTTTGAATGAATTCGTGGCGTACACCGTGTTGGCGGAGAAGTTCAAGGGCACACTCGATCCGCGTTCGGTGGCGTTATCGGCCTACGCACTGACTGGTTTTGCGAATTTTGCGTCGATCGGCATTCAACTGGGCGGGATTGGCGCGATGGCCCCGGAGCGCCGCGGCGACCTCGCCAAGTTGGGAATGCTGGCTCTTCTTGGCGGGTTTTTGGCAACGCTGATCAATGCTGCTCTCGCCGGCGTACTGATGGCCCGTTGAACCCTGCCGGAACAGGGCACTTCTTCATAGCATGATCGGATTCACTCTGTGTAGGAACCGCATCCATGCTCGTGCCGTTGTCATGGCTTTCTCAGTACGTCCCGCTGCCGGAGAACCCTGCCGAACTCGTTGAACGTCTCACGCTGGCCGGTCTCGAATCATCGGGCATTCGCGTTTTCGGGAAGCCGATTCCTGCCGGATTGCGCGTCAAGCCGGAGGATGCGGGGCTGGTCTGGGATACGGACAAGATCGTCATTGCGAACGTGTTGAAGATCGAAAAACACCCGCAGGCGGACAAGCTGAAACTCGTTACGGTGGACTACGGGGCGGCGGAACCGAAGACCGTGGTCACGGGCGCACCGAACATCGAGCCGGGCCAATGCGGAATGAAAGTGGTGCTCGGCCTCAAAGGTTCACGCTACTTCTATACGGACAAGAATGGCCATAAGTCGACCTTCACGCTCGAACCGAAAGAGCTTCGCGGCATCATGAACGATGCCATGTGTATGTCCAACTTCGAACTCGGCATCGCGGACGATCACGACGGCATCATCATTCTCGACGACGCCGATCCAAAACCAGGTACGCCGCTGCAAAATGTGATGGGTGAAATCGTTGTGGAGTTGGATGTGCTGCCGAATATGGCACGGTGCCTTTCGCTTCTTGGCGTGGCCCGCGAAGTGTCCGCGATTACCGGCGCCAAAGTCATGGAGCCGGATCGGAGCTTCCCGCGAGCGAAGAAATCGGTTGAGGGATTGGTCAAAGTTGAGATTGAAAACCCATGCCTCTGCGCCCGTTATTCGGCCACACTGATCGAGAATGTGACGATCGGCCCTTCTCCCCGTTGGATGGGCAGTCGTCTGCGGACTGCAGGGATGCGACCGATCAGCAGCGTCGTCGACATCACCAATTTCGTGATGCTCGAATACGGCCAACCGCTCCACGCCTTCGACTACGAGGTACTGGTTCGACGGGCGGGCGGTCAAGTGCCGACGATTATCGTGCGATCGGCGAATCCTGGCGAGAAACTCACGACGCTCGATGGGCAGGAGCGCACGCTCGGTGCGGAAGATCTGGTCATTGCGGATACTGCCGGCGCCATCGCGCTGGCGGGAGTCATGGGTGGTCTCGAGACCGAAGTCACGGAGAAAACGAAGACGATTCTGCTGGAGTCCGCCAGTTTCGATTTCGTCTCCGTGCGCAAGACAGCCCGAAAGTTCAACCTTTTCAGCGAAGCGAGTACACGGTTCAGCAAGGGTGTACACCCGGAGATCGTGGCACCCGCGGCCGAACGCGCTGCACAGTTATTCCACCTGCATACGGGTGGGCAGGTTCTGACGGGCTTTGTAGATGCGTACCCGGCCCCACTCAGCGCCTCGCGCATCGAGCTGAACAATACGGAGATTCATCGCGTTCTCGGATTCGAGATCCCGGGCGACGAGGTCGAACGCATCCTGAAATCGCTTCAGTTCGACGTCGAGCCTACGCTCTGGGGCTGGAGCGTCGTTCCTCCGGCCACCCGGCTGGATATCCAAGTTGGCCCTGCGGATCTGATCGAAGAGTTGGCCCGCATCAGCGGCTACGACCGTCTGCCTGAATCGCTGCTGGGTCAGGAACTGCCGAGTGGAGCCTCGGATACGACACTCGCGTGCGAAGAGCAGGTCCGTGATTTGCTCGTGGAACTCGGTCTGAACGAAGTGATCACATATTCACTCAGCTCGATCGAAGCGGAGCAGAAGCTTTGCGGCGAGGCGGGGGAATTTGTCGAAATCAGAAATCCGATCTCGCCGGAGCGTGCCGTTATGCGCCGGTCGCTGCTGCCAGGATTGCTCGCCGTTGGTCACCGGAACCTCGAATCGAACCCGGGAGTCGCGCTGTTCGAGTTGGGTCCGGTTTACTTACCCGCTGGCGCGGCATTACCTGAGGAACCGGTCCGGCTCGGGATCATGCTCACCGGCCGCACCCGCCCCGCCGCCTGGGATCGGCCCATAGAACAGCAGGCAGCGGAGGATTTCTACGACCTCAAAGGGATCGTCGAGCAACTACTTTCGGGGCTGAAAATCTCTGACGTGACGTTTCAGAATGTAACGACGGTTCCGTATCTTCACCCGGCCCGGAGCGCGGAGGTGCTGCATTCCGGTCGCACGCTCGGAGTCTTCGGCGAACTGCATCCGAAAGTCGCGAAGGCTTTCGATCTGAAGTCGCACACGGTTCTTGTCGCGGATCTCAATCTCGGTGCGGTGTTCGCGTCGATGCCGAAGCGGGTTCCATACCGTGGCTTCTCCACCTTCCCCGCCGCCAAGCGCGATCTGGCGGTGGTCATCGCGCAGGAACTCACGACGGAAACCGTGACACGGGAAATCCGTGCTGCCGCCGGCGAACTGTTGACCCAACTCGAACTATTCGATGTCTACTACGGCGAGTCTTTGCCCGCAGGGACCAAATCGCTGGCATTCGCGATCTCGTATCAGGCTGCAGATCGGACCCTGAGCGACAAGGAAATTCAGAAGCTCCACGAAAAAGTAGAGAGCCGCCTCAAGCATGTTCTCAAAGCCCAGATTCGCGGGAAGGATCTAGCGTGATCACACTTGATACCGAAGTTATCCGCATTCAGAACACGCTGGCCCACGATCTCCTTCGATTCGTGCCTGAACTGCTGCTCTGCTTCGGAATCATTTTGTCGCTGGCGATCAAGCTATTCAGTGCGTTCGAGAAAATTCACACCGTACCGATCGCATCCGCAATCTGCATTCTGGCTCTAGGAATCGCGGCGTCGGACTGGCTGGGTACCGATCTGTTCCGCGGGCTAATCCGCATGGATCAATTCGCGAACTTCTTCCGTATCCTTATTCTCGCGACCGTCACACTTGTCCTGATTCTCACCCGTCTGACCGGCGTACCGGATCGCGAAGACTCAGCGGATTTTACAGTCCTCATTTTGGGAAGCGCATTGGGCATGCTGCTGATGGTCTCGGCGAATCATCTCCTGATGATGTTCATCGCCATCGAAATGACCAGCCTGCCGAGTTATGTCTTGGCAGGTTTTCGTAAAGGGCAAGGCCGAGCCAGTGAAGCAGCCTTGAAGTACGTGATCTATGGAGCGGTAGCGACCGGGATCCTGCTCTACGGGATGAGCCTTTTGGTCGGCCAATTCGGCACCGCGTCCATTCCGGAACTATCGACCCGTATCACGGTGTCTCTTGCCAGTCAGCCGTTTGATCTGCCCCTGGCCACCTCGCTTATGATGATCCTGTTCGGTTTGGGATACAAGCTCTCGCTCGTTCCGTTCCACTACTGGCTTCCGGATGTCTTCGAGGGGGCGCTGGCGGAAGTCGCCGCCATCCTCGCCATCGCCTCAAAAGCCGCAGCGCTGGCGCTCACCATCCGAATCATCTTTGCGTTCCTGATCCACTATCCGATTCCCCACATCCGCGAATCCGCCGGCGTCATTCTGGGTACGCTCGCCATCGTTACGGTGACCTACGGCAATCTCGTCGCACTGGTTCAATCCAACATTCAAAGACTGCTCGCCTACTCCACCATCGCTCACGCCGGCTATCTCTTCATGGCAGTCTCGTGCATGAACTACCCCGCTAACAGTGCCCTGCTCTTCTACCTCGTTGCCTACCTGCCCATGACGCTCGGCGCCTTCGCTGTCGTCGCGATCCTGCGAGCACACATGAAATCACCGTCCATCGAAGAGTATCGCGGATTGGCTGCGCGTGCGCCGTACGTGGCTATCCCGCTCGTCATCTTTCTCTTCAGTCTTCTCGGATTACCACCACTCGCGGGATTCGCTGGCAAATTCCAGATCTTCGCTGCCGTCTATCGCACCGCCGACTCGCAGGCGTTCACCGTTCATCCCTGGCTCGGCACGTTTTACTGGATCGTCCTGGCGGCTGGCGTGATCAACACAGTAATCGGTGCCGGCTATTATCTCAGACTGCTTAAAGTGATTGTGCTGGACGACCCCGCTGAAAAAGATGAAAACGGCCATACGCGATCGATCACAGTATCCGCATCCGCTCAAATCTATCTCGCATCCCTTGCCATCATGGTGATCGCTGGCGGAATCTTCTGGGATCAGATTCTGTCATTCACAAACGTCGCCGCTTACGGACTCGATCGTTGAGACCTGCTGGAACAGATCGACTCGCCAAGACCTGTCGATCACACTCGTGGCAGTGTCGTTCAAACACTGACTCGTCTTTCCACCGACACTGCCACACCCTACCGTGGAAAGACGCCAAAATTTCGGAAGCGCCTATGCGCCATAAGCACTTACGTCGATTTCTCACTTTTGAAACGTGTCGCTTTAGAAGCCGCTCTTCTTCAATCCGCCACTCGAATTCTTGTCTCGCAATAACTGAATGAACTCTGCGGGCTAATCGTCCGTTCGCCACGCGCTCAACAAATTGGAGAAATCATCGGTCCAGATGACACCCGTCGTTCGCGGCAATTCCGGCCAGCGGGCGTCAGCAGCGCCCAGCGATTCCGCACGACGAGCCACGAAGACCCAGGTCGAACCGGTCTGACCATTCAACTTGTTCTCCTCCGTCGGCTCGTCATTGTCATAACGAATCGTCAGCTCGGGATCGATCGCATGCAACGCCCGCTCCACAATCGGCGGCAGATCGAGATAGCGGTTCGAAAGATGCAGAGCGAGCACGCCATCGTCTTTGATTTTTGCCAGATAAAGTTCGAACGCTTCCTTTGTCAGCAAGTGAATCGGCACCGCATCGGAACTGAAGGCATCCAGCACCAGCAGGTCGAATTCCCTGTCATGAACGGTTCGCAACTGCCGTCGGGCATCACCAAGCACAATGTCATAAACCGGCGGGCACTCCGAAAGGAACGTGAAATATCGGGGATCTTCTGCCAGTCGCACCACGGCGGGGTCGATTTCAAAAAACGTCCAATGTTGGCCCTGATTCGCATACGCTGCCGTTGCTCCACATCCGAGGCCGACCACCCCGACTCGCTTTCGCCGTTCCACCGGAAGCTTTTCCATCAGCCGGCCGAATGGGCCTTTGCGATGATAATAAGTCGCCGGTTCCGGACGTCCTTCGACCGGCCAAAGCTGCTGACCATGAAGTGTCGTGCCATGCACGATGCGATGAAATCGCCCGTCGGCGCTTTGCGTGACGCGCAGCGTGCCGAAATAATTGCGATGGGTTTCAAGAATCGTTCCATGCGGATTGGGCGAGAACGAACCGATTATCATCAGCACCGCCAGGCAAAGCGTGAAGCGGATCGGCCGCCACACCAGCGCAAACGCAAACGCCGCGGGGATGCCAAACGACAGCCCGCCGCGGATCAGTCGATTCAGGACATCCTCTTCTTCGGTACTGGTCTGGCTGGGGAACAGCATGGGAACTCCCACGACGAGAATCGTGGTGAAAATCGCCAACGCGAACGGCCAGATGCCATCCATGGGCTTGAACTGAACCCCCACATCCTTCATCGGCGGACGCACCAACCCGGCCAGCACAATCGCGATCGGATACTCGATTGGCCCCAGCTTTTCAAACAGGATCGGTGCCACCAGCGTATTCAGCAAGCCACCGAGTACACCTCCCAGCGAAAGCCAGAGGTAGAACTGCGTTAATCGCGAAGCGTGGGGCCGCGAGGCAGCTAACTCCCCATGGCACAGCAACGCCACGAGAAAGAACGTCAGCAGATGCACGCCAGCAACAAGCACGAGCGGAGTATTCGCTCGCGTCAGCAAAGCCACCGCCAGAAAGCAGAGGAACATGGGCGTGATGCGGCCGATCAGTCTTCGTGAACGGATGCCCCAGCGGGCAAAAACGATGACGAAGCTCAGCAGGTACAAACTGAGCGGCACCACCCAGAGCAGTGGCACGGGTGCAATATCGGTTGTCAAATGATTCGTCACGCTGAGAAGCAAGCTGGACGGCAAGGCCGCGAGCATGATCCAACGGTAGATTGTAAGCCGGGGAATCGGAGGTTCGGATCGTTCATTTTCAAGGAACTCCGAGTTCGACCGCATGTTTCGTGCAAGATAGCCACAAACCAGGATCAGGAAAGCTACGCCGACGAGTGCGATGATCCAGTAGTCGCGCTGATCGCCGACGGGCCAGCGAGGTTCAACGAGAAGTGGGTATCCGAGCAGGCCGATGAAGCTGCCGAGGTTGCTGGCGGCGTAGAGCGGATAGGGATCTTTGCCCAGGCGCGCGTACCAGGATTGCAGAAGCGGCGCGGTCATGGAAAGCACAAGAAACGGCAGGCCAACGGTTTGTGCAAGGACCAGCAATACGGCGATGATCGGCATCTCGCTTGTGGTCGGAATCAGAGATTCATCAGGTTTCAATTTCCCCAGCAGTTGAAGCGAAGCGATTGCGAGAACGAGCAATCCGGCATGAGCGATGAGTTTCATAAGGAACGGCACGCGCAGTCGCGCCATTCCATGCGCGAGCAGATAGCCCATCAGTAACATCGCCTGAAAGAACACGAGGCAACTGTTCCAGACTCCGGGACTGCCGCCCAGAACGGGAAGGAGTTGTTTGCCGATGAGTGGTTGAACGAAAAACGAAAGCGCTGCCGCACCGCCGAGCGTCAGGGCGAAGAGAAGCATCACCACCAGTAACTACTCCGGGATTTCGGAAATTCCACACAGTTGGATTAGGGCGAACACACTCAATACGCTAGTGCCTCGACTGGGCTGATTTGACACGAACAGGGTTATTGAAAGTCACCGTTTCGCATTTGTTCGGGTGCCATGCCCACCGCTTTGGGTGGGCATGCTCACGCAAAGCGCTGGGCATGGCACCCGTATCAATCAGTTGTTGGACGTTCGTGATACCTATCAATTCAGCCCGGTTGTGATACAAGAAAGAAAGTACTTCAGGAGAAGTGTTTCTTCCGACTTGAAGCATGATATCATCACTTCGAGATCGCATTCCAATTCGGGAGTCCATCATGCCATCGCCGACGGTCTTTGAATGCGAAGGATTGTTGGCGCCCATCCGTGAGGACCAACCCGCGGGTTCGAAACCCACCAATATCGATTACAACAAGCTCAAAGAGTATCAGAAGGATTTCGATCCCGAACGCGACCTCTCGGAGGAAGATCGCCGGAACCCCGCCATGGCCGAACAGCCCAAAGTGGTTCCGCAGTGGGATAAGATCGTGAAGTTTGGCGAGAACTATTTCCAGAAAACCGGCAAGGATCTGGTGGTTGCACTGCGGATGGTTGAGGCGCTGACGAAACTGCACGGCTTTGCGGGCTTGCGTGATGGTTTGATCTTTACCCGCAGGCTTTGTGATGACTGCTGGGACCGGATGTATCCCGTAATTGAGGATCCGTCCGATCCGGATGAGATCGATGGCCGACTGGCACCGTTTGCGCTGATCGACGAGGAAATGGCGATCCCGTTTTTCCCGAATACGGTGAGAAGCATCCCGTTACTGCCCACGAATGCGGGTGTCCCGATATCGTTTGCGAACTGCCAGTCCTACGATGCCAACTCACAACCGAAGGTTTCTCAGGACGAATTTCGATCGGCCGTCTCTGCGGCGTCTGAGAATCAGATCGAACGGATTCGCACAATCGACGAAGATATCGACCAGACGAAGAGTGAACTCAACGCACTCCTCGCGGTGCTGGATCAGAAAGCGGGTTCGAGTGCACCGGGAATGAGCGGATTGAAGAAGGCGATCGACGATTGCCAGACGATGACGCAGGAAATCCTTCGCCTGCGGGGCGGAAACGCTTCTGATTCGACAGATGATACGACGATGGCAATCGAATCGGATTCGCCATCATCTACTCACTCTAGCGGCGGAGGCGGAACTGCGCTTGGGGCGGTTCGCTCTCGTGAGGATGTCTATGGTCGATTGCTGGAATTGACGGTACTGTTGGAAAAGCTCGATCCACACAGTCCGGTACCGTTTTTGATTCGCCGCGCGATCGAGATGCGCGATCTCCGGTTCCCGGAACTCGTTGATACGCTCACGTCGTCAAAGCCGGTGATCGATTTTCTGCGAGCTCCGATCGGCGACGGAACAACCGGTTGAAACCGCGAATACGTTGACCGAGTTGAATTGATCTGCCCGAGCAATTCTCGAGTTCTTTTCATACTTCCGACAAGGGATGTATTCGGGTGCCATGCTCACGGCTTTGCGTGAGCATGCCCACGCAAAGCCGTGAGCATGGCACCCAACCTCGACTTGAATGGTGAAATATGTGATTCCTTGAGCCTTTCAAATTAAACCAGACGAGTCGCTAGCGCGCACCGGCTTTTTCCAGTATCTCGCGCAGGCGTGCCCGCTTCTCGTCACTCAACGGCGCAATCGGACGGCGGTTCGGCCCGACCGGGCGCCCCAGAATCGCCATGGCTTCTTTGACCGCACCATTCCCGGTTCCCAGCGACATCGCGGTCCGGATCGGGTGCAACAACGCCTGCACCGCCTTCGCTCCGTTCAGATCGCCGGCGACGAATTTCTCGTAGATCTCCACGCAGAACTCGGGAGCGATATTGCACGATGCCGGAATCGCACCTTTCGCACCGAACATCAGCGCCGCGGCGATGAGCGTATCGCGACCGTTCAACACGGAGAACTGAGGCGGTACGCGCCGGATGATTTCGATCGTGTTCTGCAGATCGCCGGAGGAATCCTTGATGCCAATGATGTTGGGCAACTCGGCGAGCCGTGCGACCGTATCAGGTTCAATGCTCAGCCCGGCACATGTCGCTGGATTGTTGTAGAGCACGACAGATTTCGAGGTACTCTCCGCCACCAGACGAAAGTGGTCGTACAACTCCGCCTGAGTTGGCTTCAGGAAATAGGGCGTGATCACGGATACGCCGTCCGCGCCTTCGCGCTCCGCCATTTTCGTTAACCGCACGACTTCGCGAGTTGTCTCCGCACCCGTGCCGACGTAGACCGGTGCGCGGCCGGCGACATGCTCGATCGTACAGGCGACGACCCGCTGCTTCTCCGCCTCGTCGAGCGCGTAAAATTCGCCGGTGGTCCCCAGCACGAAAATGCCGTGCACGCGCTTACCGAGGAGGAAGTCGATATGCGCTTTCAACCCCGGCAAATCGAGCGATTCATCGGGGCGAAACGGTGTAACGAGAGGCGGGATGATACCGTGGAGCATGAGTTTGGTCCCGTCAAACACTGTGTTCTGGATTCTGAGCAAAATTCTATGAACTGGCTATGAAGATCAATTTGATTGGGGTGTGGTTCAGATCTGAAGAACCACAAGAGATCAAGTTTCATTTCCTGCAGAATCGATCACATGATCGTTAGCTTTTATTAAACGCAAGGTTAAACTACCCCAATTGATCAACGTTTTTTGTATTTCTGTATTGCAATCTGAAAAAGAAGTGAGCATGATATGTCATTCTCCCACTTCGCTCAATTTTCACTCATGTTTCCGTTTCAAGGATCTACTCATGAGGATTTTTTATCTCGTTCTGATGTGTTGTTTCACATCGTTCACAGGGTGCAGTGGCGGTGTGCCGGACGGGCGACTCGAAGTATCCGGCACGGTCAATTTGAAAGGTAAACCGATCGCGGATGGCGCGATTGTCACGTTGTCTCCACGAGACGGTCAGGACACCGAGGCGATGATGATGACTGTCGGGGGCGCCTTCAAGTTGCCCGCGATGAATGGCCTGAAGCCAGGCAAGTATCTGGTTCGAGTCAGCCTCGGAGACGGGAAGACGGCGATCGATCCGGTGAACCCGGATGAGCCTCCGGGACCGAGCGTCGGAACCAACATCGTTTCAAAGGAATTGGTGCCCGCGAATTGGAATACGAATTCAAAACAGGAGATTACCGTAACAAAGGAGGGCCCAAACGTATTTCCTTTTGAAATTCCCTGACAAATTGACCGGTTTCAGTTCCTCCCCTTATCGTCGCGGAGATCGCCCAATTCATTTTCTCAATTTTTTGGAGGTTTCATCACATGGCTTCACGATTCCGCAAAGGATTTACCCTCATCGAGTTATTGGTTGTTATTGCCATCATTGCCATCCTGATTGGCCTGCTGTTACCTGCTGTGCAAAAGGTTCGCGAGGCGGCTGCTCGCATGAAATGTTCGAACAATATGAAGCAGATCAGCCTGGCGAATATGAACTATGAAAGCTCATATGGTACTTTTGTTCCAGGCATCAGCCGGAATGGCTGCTGCTGGGGAACCTGGATGATTCCCATTCTCCCCTACATGGAGCAGGAAGCACTCTTCAAGATTTATGTCGGCTTTGGTGGAGTTGGCTACACGACCATGGGCAGTGTTCCCCGATACGCCGTCGCGCCCAACAACCAGATCAGCAGAACAAGACTGAGCACATTCACTTGTCCCAGCGACATTGAAAAAAACTGGAACGGTGGAACGAATACGATGCACAGTTACGTGCTTAATGCCGGGAACACCTCGTTCTTTCAAACGGCTTTGCCGAGTGGTTGCACTGGTGGAAATACCATCGGTAGCACCGGTTGCGTGACCTTCGGCGGAGCTCCGTTTGCGTGGTACAACGATCCGGCAGCGGCGGGCGGGGATTCCTCTCCGGTGGATTACACGAATGGCGATCCGAATGCGGGACGAATGGGAAAACCGCAAACCATGGCATCGATCACCGATGGGACGAGCAACACTTTGTGTGTGAGTGAAGTTCTTATGGGACCGGCAGGCGGAAATGACATCCGTGGGTTCAGCTGGTGGGGTGGCGGTGCGGGATTTACGACGTTCCAAACTCCCAATAACCGTACCGCAGCCGATGTCATGACCGGAGGCGGTTGCGGGCCGACAAACCCACAATTCCCCTGCACGACGACCTCAACAACAACACTCTCTCGGATGCAACTCGCTCGGAGTCGGCATACCGGAGGTGTGAACGCAGCCATGTGCGATGGCAGCGTGCGATTCGTGCGCGAAACGATCTCGCTTCCGATCTGGCGCTCCGCCGGTACCAGTCAGGGTGGTGAGACTGCCAGCCTCGATAATTAATCGGACGTAAATTGTGATTGTTTCCAAACTACCCTGGCAAGGCCAGGGTAGTGTTTTTCTATCTCGTTCATCTCGTTCAATTGATTTGACTTGAATAGAATTGGCTCAACGATCGCACAAGAGCCTCACTTCTCTCGACGAATCACCATGTATCACTCACTCAAAATCTCTGTTGGACTACTTCTCTGCTTACTTGCTGGATGTCAGAAGTCGAGCGAACGAGTCGTGGTGTACTGCGCGCAGGATCGTGAATTCGCCGAAACAATTCTGGCAGACTTTGAAGCCGAAACAAAACTCACGATCGCTGCCAAATTCGATACCGAAGCCAATAAGTCGGTCGGTCTTGCAACAGAACTGCAAGCGGAATCTCAAAGACCGCGTGCGGATCTGCACTGGAATAACGAAATCCTCGCCACGATACGCCTGGCGCGACAAGGACTCTACGAGCCCTACGAATCGCCGAGTGCAGAACCGTTTCCCGAATGGACCAAACCCGCCGATCGCACCTGGCAGGCGTTCGCAAGTCGCGCTCGCGTCCTCATCGTCAATACGAACCTGGTGGCTGAAAAGGATTATCCTCGATCGATCCTGGACCTGACAGCACAACACTGGAGCGGCAAAGTCGCACTTGCCAAACCGCTCTTCGGCACAACCGCCACACAAGCCGCCTGCCTGTTCGAAGTCCTGGGAGTTGAGCGTGCGAAACGATTCTACCGCGAACTCAAAGCGAATCATGTGCAGATCGTCGCAGGCAACAAGCAGACCGCGACTGGCGTGGCCGACGGTCGATTCGCAGTCGGTTTCACGGATACCGACGACGCCCTGATCGAGTTGAACGCTGGTAAACCCGTCGCGATCATCTTCCCGGATCGCGATGGACATCCTGAATTTCCACGAATGGGCGCCCTCTACATCCCGAACACGCTGGCGATCATTAAAGGCGCTCCCAATCCCTCAGGTGCGCGAAAGCTGATGGACTATCTCCTGAGTTCGCGGATCGAACGTCGCCTTGCAGAAGGCGGTGGATTCCAGATCCCGTTGAATCCGGAAGTGAAAGCCGAATTACCGGAATCGATTCTCACACCAAAACACGTCAAAACCATGCAAGTCGATTTTGAAAAAGCTGCTGATTTGTGGGATGATGTTCAAGCATTCCTTCGTAATGAGTTCACACGCTAATGTCACGATTTTTCTCAATGAGCATTCCCATGCGAATGATTTCTTATTCTCTCCTCTTTGTGTGTCTGACAACGTCACTTCCAGCAGCCGAATTCACCGTCGGTGCGGCCCAGGTTGAGATCACTCCGCCGGTCGGTTGCCCCATGGCAGGCTACTATTCGCTTCGCGGTGCGGAAGGCACACTCGATCCACTCATGGCCAAGGCGATCGTCATTGAGAATGACGGAAAGCGAGTCGCGCTGGTTGCGCTCGATCTCATCTCCACAACTCAGAGCATGATTCGAGCATCCCGTCAGGAGATCGAACGCGAAACGGGCATCCCTGGCTCGCACGTCATGATCTCCGCCACGCATTCGCATACCGGCCCGGTCCTCGCCGATGGTCAACCACGGACATCGGCATTCGGCGGGAGTTCCAAACTCGCCATCGATTTCATGTCCGGTTTGCCGCAAAAGATTGCCCAAGCTGTCAAACTCGCGGACGACGCCCGACAGCCCGCACGAATCCGACACGCCATCGGATCAGAAGAGGGGCTGGCGTTCAATCGTCGCTTTCACATGATCGATGGCAGTGTTGGCTGGAATGCCGGCAAGAAGAATCCCAAAATCGTCCGACCCGCCGGGCCGACCGACCCGTCCGTTCCGCTGATAGTCTTTGAGTCGATGAAGGGTGAACCGATCGCGGTTTATGTGAACTTCGCGATGCACCTCGATACGGTCGGCGGGTTGTACTACTCCGCCGATTATCCGGCGATCGTATCTGAAACCATCAGGAAAACCAAAGGGGAAAAGGTCGTGACGCTGTTCACGATCGGCACCGCCGGAGACATCAACCACATCAACGTCTCCAGTTCCACGCCACAAAAAGGGATCAGGGAGGCCACACGCATCGGGACGCGACTCGCCGCTGAGGTCCTTCGAATCTGGGATCGGCTTGAGCCTGTCGAAGTCGACGCGATTCGCATAAGCCACGAAATGATCGATCTCCCACTTGCTCCCGTTTCGGATCCCGAACACGAACGGGCGAAGCAGGTTTTCGAGTTGGTCCAGAAAGGCGTGAAACCGCTTCCCAAGTTTCTCGATCAGGTTCAGGCGTTCAAGGCACTTGATGTGGTCAATCGACTGGGCAAACCCTTGTCGGTCGAAGTTCAGGTCCTTTCGCTTGGCTCCGATCTCGCGTTCGTTAGTCTTCCCGGTGAAATCTTCGTTCAATTGGGGCTCGATATCAAACGCGGTTCGCCGTTCAAAAACACGGTCATTGCCGAACTGGCGAATGGCAGCATCGGTTATGTCCCGAATCGTGTCGCCTATCCGCAGGGGAATTACGAAGTCGTTTCGGCCCGGTGCGCATCGGGCAGCGGAGAATTATTGGTCGATTCGGCACTCAAACAACTGAGAATGCAGTTCAAAAAAGATTGAACAGAGAGTTATTTGATCAGCTTGAGCTTTCGTGTCACCTCGGCCCGCCGGCCGCCTTCACGCCCCTTATGCGTTGTGGCATAAAGTTGCTCTGCGACCGTCCACACTTCCTTCGCCCGTTTGAGATCGTTCAAACGGTATACCACATCACCCAGATGATCCCAGATCGTTGGATCGGTGGCGCCCTCGCCCAGCGCCGCAGCGCGTTCAAGACGTTTCCGCGCCTCGTCAAGCTGGCCTTTGCGAAACAGCACCCACCCCAGACTATCAAGATACGCTGCATGCTCGGTGGTGGGCTCACCTGCCCGGGCACGATCGTCCGCCTCGATCTCGATCGCTCGACGAATGAGTTGTTCGGCTTCGTCGAGATTACGATTTTGGTCGGCCATGTAGTAGCCGAGATTATTCAGCGCCAAAGCGTCGTCTGCATCGTCTTCAAGAAGACCCCGCAACTCTTCTTCCGCTTCGCGATTCCGTTTCAATCCCAGCAATGCATCCGAGCGCAGATAGCGCAGTGAACGAACTTCAGCCGGTGCACGGAACTCTTCAAGAGCTTGATTGCATTCTTTCAGCATCTCCTCGTAACGGCCGAGAATTCCCAGGATGCGGATTTTCTCACGCCGCGCCGCCAGGGCGTTATCCGCCTCGGCACTGGAAATAGCGTTGAGTGCTTCTTCAGCCCTTTCAAGTTCGGCCAGCGCTCCAGCCCGGTAAAAGTTCAGCACGCCCGGTCCAAAATTTCGCGCAGAATTGCAGACATCGATCACTTCCTGCCATTTCCGCTGCCGGGAAAGATGAGCCTGTAACCGTTGAAACGAGCGGAACTGACCATCGGCTGCGAAGCTCTCACGTAACGCTGCCTCGACTGCCTCGGTATGGTTCCCTCGCGAACACGCCCAAGCGAGCAATTCCCACAGCTCCGCCGAGCGCTGAACTCGGCTCGAAAGTTGAGCCGATTTGGTCATCTTCACTGCAAACGCCGGTTCGCGCACCAGCGCACTCGCGAACGCCTGACGTCGTTCAGCGACCGGACGCGGCACGATTGCGGGTGCTGGTGTTCGCGCTCGATTTTCCGTTGTCGCCGGGAACAGCACCTGGGCGATGGTCAATAGGCCAGCACCGGAATCAGCCGTAGAATACGTCTTCACAAGCAGATGAAAGAACTCCGGATCATCGGTCTGCAGTGCCAGTTTGCTCCATTCGGTGTGTGCTTCACCAAACCCCGCAGGAGTTCGCGATTTCTCCGCAAGTAACACCCATTGTGCCTCGGGCGTCGAGTACTTTTGTAATTTTCCAATTGGATCCTGCCCGGCAAGTCGCAACGCCGCAGCATATTTCAGGTACGGTTCCGGATTGCGTGGCCGAAACGCCAGATATGCTTCGTAGTGTTTGATCGCTTCCTCAGGCTGATCCTGTGCGACAGCCAAGTCGGCCAGATTCCAATGACTGCGTGCGACACCGGCAGGGTCGTTGGCGCCGTGCGGATCTGCGAAAATCGCATGAGCGGATTTGAATGAATGGGAAGCTTCACCGAATTTTTTGAGCTTGATGAGTGCACGGCCGTGATGCTCTGCCGCGGCGGCCGACTCTGCAGCCAGTTCTTTTTTTGTGAAGCTGTCTTTTCGAAGCAGATCCTGTTTCGACTCAAGAAACTGGCGGACATCTTGCCACGCTTCCGCTGTACGACGCGCATCGTCGGTGCGCGAACGACAGCGTGCACGATCGAGAAGAATCGCGAGATTCTTTGTTGTACGCATGGACAGTTTCGGACTAGGCAGTGCCGAGTCCAGCACATCCGCCGCATCCTTGAAACGGTGCGACGTATAGAGAAGATTGGCCAACTGATGGGCCGTGTCAACATCACTGGGATTTTTGGCAAGGACTTCGCGAGCGGTTCTGATGGCGGCGGCGTCTCGACCAAGATCGATGTAGATCGCAACCAGATCTCTTCGCGGTTCCACGGCGTCGGGATCGAGCTTGAGTGCGGCTTCCAGTTTTTTTGCGGCGCCGACGCTATCGTCCGCACGTGCCTTGATTCGACCGGAACCGAATTGTGCGAGTGCGTCCCGTCGAGCGTTCTCAACGACTGAAAGGGGTGGCGCGAGAACTCGCATTGGGAGTGGTTGGTCGGCTGCAGTAAGCAGCGGAATGCACCATCCGTAAACTAGGACGCTGATCATTCCACGCAAGGCGATTCCCTCCTCAGTCGTGGGGATTGTATCATTCGTCCCTCGTTCACAAAAGATCGACTGGGCTGTGTGCGAATGAAAAAACACAGGCACAAAGGCCTGTGTTTGAAGGACTTTTCGATTCGGAACGACTGAGACTATTTCAATGTCGAAAGATATTCGACCAGGTCAAGAAACTCGACCGGCGCCATCGTACCCGCTTGCCCTTCGGGCATGCTGCTCTGTTTGAGCACGGTGCGGGTATCAATATCGTCCAGCGGAATCGTCTTCTTCTCCTTGCCATCGAAGATCACAACTTCTTTTTTGTTCTCGCTCACGACCAAGCCGGTTACGGTCGCGCCGCTGAGCCGTTCGATCTTGGTGGACAAATACTTCTTATCCACCTCGGCATTGGGATCGATGATCGATTCCACGATTTTTTCGCGTGTCTTTGATCGCTCCATCACTTTATCCAGGTTGGGGCCGTAATCGTTCCCCTCACCCATACCGACCTTGTGACATGCGATACAGTTCCGTTGGAAGACTTCTCGTCCCCGCGATGGATTGCCCTTCATGTTCGCGAGTGCCTTGATGGCTTGGAACCGTTCTTCCTTGGACTTTTCTTCCTGACTCAGAAGCAACCGGATCCAAGGTGCCGCCAGTCCACCCGTCTTTGAACTCTTGATGATCTCATCGACCATCTTCGCGGCGGTCGGATTGCCTTTGGTCAGGCGTCCGGCGAGATAATCGGGGCGCCAGGCGGATTCGTTGGCGGCAAGGGCGTGCTCGACGGTGTACTGAACCCAGTAGTCCATTGACTTCGCGGTGATCGCAACGACTGCGGCCATCGCATCGGCTGTCGGATAGAAGCTCAACGCTCGCGCCGCCTCAAGACGTACACGTGCATCTTCGTCCGATGCCGCTTCCTTGAATCGATCGAGCGCACCCGGGATCCGTTCGCGTTCATCGGCAAGGACATGCAGCGCTGTCGCACGCGCTTTGCTCGTTTTGGATTTCAAGACTTCATCAAGTAGCGCGACGTCGATTGCGTGGTGGCTCTGTTGAATCCAGAGTGCCTCGCACCGAAGCCGATCGTAAGAGGGATCTGTCGGGTTCAGTTTCTTCACCCATTCAGCAACAGCGGGCAAGACCTCCGAAGTCGGTCGTTCTCGAAGCACGCTGCGGGCACGATAGCGCGTGCGCCACTCGTACTCCCGGAAGTGTTCAAGGATCTCCATCACTGATTTGCCGGACTGAGTCACCGGTTGAATCGGTTTCTTGTCGGCACCCATCATTCGGTAGATCCGCCCGCGAAAGTGATCGCGGTTGGGATCACGCTGCGAATACTGCATGTGACCGATGAGTGCATTCGCCCAATCACCGAAGTACAACGCACCGTCCGGACCGATATGCGGATCGCTCGGCCGGAAGTGTTTATCGGCCGTCCAGATGATATCACCGAAGTTTTTACGGCCACCAGGCAGTTTCACACGCTCGCCCATGAATCCCGCACCATCTTCATGGATCTGATAGCGTGTCAGGCCGTTCATGTTAATCACGCAGGCATAGGTGAACTGCTTTTGCATGTCATCCGGAAGGGCCCGGCTGACAAGCCATTCGTTCCCGAGATTCGGGCGCTCACCGTTGGGAAGGATGAACTTCAATCCCTTGCGTCCACCGAATTGCTGACCCGAAAGAGGCGCATCCCAAGTTTGATTGGGTGTCGTTCCATCGCCGACGATTCCATTTCCCCATTCGTCGAACACATAACACCACATGTTCGCCATTCCGGGAAGAGCGAACTGGCCGATTTTCATCGAACGTGGATCAAGCACATATGCCCCCCCGCTGCCGGCACTCCGATGCGGACCCCACGGTGTTTCCAGCGTGGTGCTGGTCGCGATGCCTTCCAGCATGTGCAGCAAACCGCCATTGCTCCATTCCCACGCTCCGCAGGTATGGTGCGTATCGTCCGTGGCCCACCCATCCATGAGATACGTGACATCATCGGCGACATCATCGCCATCGGTATCCTTGAGAAAGAGCATACGCGGCTGGCTGACCACAAGCACTCCGCCGTTGTAGAACTCGAATCCCGTCGGGCAGTGGAGCTTGTCATAAAAGACGGTTCGTTTATCGGCTTTGCCATCACCATCAGTGTCTTCAAGGATCACGAGCTTGTCAGCCGGTTTCGGATCACCCGGCCGCCATTGCGGATAGCTGGGCATCGTGCTCACCCAGAGTCGGCCTTTTGAATCGAAGTTCATCTGCACGGGTTTGGCGATTTCCGGGAACTGCTTTTCATCGGCGAAGAGATTGATCTTTGTTCCCTTTGCCAAGTTGGCCGTTGACATGAATTCTTCGGGCGTTTGATACTTGAGGTCTTTGTTTTCAGAGTAATCGCGACCGGGCTGTCCGAAGCGCGTCGGCGGAACGATCAGTTCACCAGTTTCACTGTCGTCGGGTTGTTCCGGAACCTGACGCCCTTGCGCGATCTCCCAGATATAGTGGTCGCGTACCGAAACCATGTTTCGAAGCTTGATGTATTCCCGCGGGAACGTTTCGGTATCGTAAGTACGCCGGCCACCGTAGACGTACCAACCGTTGACCATCCGGTAATCCTGCGAGTGATACCAACCTTTATCGACGACCGCCGCACGAAGCTTTTCGAACTCCGATGTTCCCGGCTTAACCGCCGAGTCATTCCTACCAAAGAGAGCTGCGTCAAGCGCGGTCCCCAGAACCCGATCGCCCGCTTCATTCATCTGGAAGCCCGAAACCGTCAGCTTGCCGCCACCTTTGGCGAACGCTTCCAGAGTCGGAGTGTAAACATCGATGAAGGCGAGTTTGAGTTTCGATGCGACGGCTTTCACCGCATCCGCATAGAGCTTCAAGTTCGCATTCTCGGCCTTTCCATCGGGCAGAAACGGATCGCTGGTGTTTTCGAATGCGATTGGCGAGACGAGGACAAACCGTGGCGGGGACTTCGCATCGTCCCGCGGATACTTGGCGCTGTACTCTCTGATGAAGTTCTCGTAGTCCTGCTGAAATTTCGCGACACCCTCTTTGCCTTTGAACGATTCATTCCAACCGAAGAAGCACAAAAACGTATCCGGATTGAATGCGTAGAGAGGATCGTCCAACTTGGTGTAATCGTTGGAACGCTGGCGGATGCTCACTTCATCGGCCGGGAAAGCGAAATTCCTGACAACCAATTGCTTATCCTTGTGTCGCAAATGGAGCAAAGTCTCGAAGTGACCGTAGAGGCTCATCCGTTCGGCCGTGGTGTTTCCGACAAGAGCGATCCGCTCGCCTTTGATAAACTCGAGCGGTAAAACGCTGGGAGCCAATGGCCCCTTCTTCGGTCGCGGTGGCGGCTTCAGAAACTCCGCCGCCGTTTGCATCGACGGACCGTTCTTTTTCTTCGCAGCGTTCTTTTTGTTGTCTTTCTTTTGCTGAGAGAAGACATCCGTCGTCACTAACCATCCCAGTCCAACGATCAAAGCGGCCAAGGCCGTCTGCCGAATGGGAGAGATTCGCATCGTTGAGGAACTCCAGCAAGATGAGGCAGTAAGCAGTTGAAAGGCATTGTATCGACAGCCGAGTGGGTGAACACCGAACGCTCATGCAGCTTGCGGTTCTTCAGGCCAATCCTCGATCCGAGTGGCGACCTGTTTACTGACACCACTTTCCTGCATCGTGACTCCGTGAAGGACATCGGCCATCGCCATAGTTCGTTTTTTGTGAGTCACAATGATGAACTGAGACTTCTCCCGGAACTCCTTAATGATGTCAGCTAATCGACCGGTGTTCGCCTCATCCAGAGCGGCATCCACTTCGTCGAGCAGACAAAACGGGCTAGGCCTGCTTCGAAAAATCGCGAGGAGCAAGGCGATGGCGGTCAGGGTTTTTTCTCCGCCTGAGAGAAGCGAAATGCTGCGAAGTTCTTTTCCCGGCGGACGCGCGGTGATTTCGATTCCCGTTTCGAGAATATCATTGGGGTCTTCGAGAACGATATCCGCCATCCCGCCGCCGAATAGCTTGCGAAACAATTCCTGAAAGTGCACCGTGACCGTTTTCAATGTCTCCGCGAACAGCTTGCGGCTATCCGTGTTGATCTTTTCGATAATTTCGAGCAGTGATTTCTCCGCCGCTACCAGATCGTCGTACTCACGCCGCGTGGCCTGCTCGCGCTGTTCCGCTTCCGTGAGTTGTTCAAGAGCTTCGAGATTCACACTGCCGAGCTTTGTGATTTTCCGTTTGAGTTCATCAATCTCATCCTGCCACTCTTCGACCAGCCCTTCAATCTGCTCATGACTCTCCAGATCGGAGAGTTCGATTCCGTAATCCTCACGGATGCGATCAACGATAGTCGTGCGCCGGTTGATCAAATCGCGCACGGTCAATTCGTGGGCGTGGGCCTGATCCTGTCGTTGTTTCCAGGCATCGCGAATCGCGCGAAGCTCATCCTGAATCTGATCGCGTTGCATTCGGGACACTTTTCGCCGCTCGTTGGCCTCAGAAATGGCGGCCTCACGACTTTGCAGATCGCCATACGCCTCGCTCGCTCGCTGCGTGGCCCTCAGAACCGCCAGCTGACATTGCAGGCGTTTGTCAATCGAACTCCGTTCGGTCGACTTGAGGTTGATGCCATCAATCTTTCGCTGTTTGATTTCGGTTTCCAGTTCCGCCAATCGGGATTGCAGACGGGTGAATTGCTCCTTAACACGAGTCAAAGCGACCTGAGCCGCGGTACTTTCCGCCTGTCTGGCCTCGCGATTCTGTTCCGCTTCCCGGATCTGCTGATCGGTCTCGGCCAGACGAAGCTTGATCGCCTCGGCTTCCGCTTCGGATTCCTCAGCCCGTTTCTTCGCCTCCTGCCAGGCAGATTCCGCCTTCGTGACTTCTTTCGTCAGTATGGCCGCTTCACTGGTTGCCAGTTCCGCCTGCTCAACAAGCCGATCACGGCGCTGGCGCTGCTCCAAAATGCGGTCACGCAAAGTCCCTGCTTCTCCCGATAAGGTCTCGATCTCCGTTTCATAACCACGGATCGGTGGATCGAAGCGGTCCGCTTCAACACGAAGCTTTGACTGTTCCGTTTCGCGAGTGGCAATGCGCTGAAGAATTTCCTGAATCTGCTGATTCAATTCCCGAAGTTCGCTTTTGCGGGAAACAATCCCGGTATCGGAATGCAACGGCCCCAGCGTGATGCTGCCATCAGGTTCAAGCAGTTCTCCGTAGAGTGTGACACATCGCGCCTGAGGATGAGTTCGAATCAGCAGACGGGCTTCGTCTCGCGACTCGACCAGAAACACATCGCCGAGCAGTTGTTCGGAAAGCCCTGGGATTGCACATTGAACCTGATTTGCCGCTGATCGCGGATCGACCTCCGGAACCGTCGAACGCAATGGCAAGAAACTGACACGCCCCGGCAAGTGATTCATCCGTTCGAGGACCTGATCAAAAACATCCTCCGCAACAACGATCTGCTGCGCTCGCTCACCCAGCGCCAGCTCAATCAATAAAGCGATCTCCCGAGGAACCGTCAGCAGATCCGCGACAAGCCCTTTGACGCCATCCTGCATTTCATCTGCTAGCACGGCGCGAACTCCCGCACCGATCCCCTCAAGCGTTTGCTCCAGATTCGCCAGTACTTCGATCCGCCCCGTTAATGCGCTTCTGCGTTCACGCAGGGAATCCAGTTCCGGTTGAAGGGCGTCGGCTTGATGCCGCAGTTCGTCCTGCGCTTGCCGATCGCGACTCAGTGATTCGCGCACGGATTGCAATTTCTGTTGAACGTCGGCATCGCTTCGTGAAAGGCCGTCCAGCACCTGAGTCAGCGCCGCCGCCTCGGCCCCAAACCGCTCGGACTCGGCAGTCTTACGCGTGAGTTCCCGTCGCAAACGCTCCAGTTGAGAAGAGTTCATTTCCGCCGAGGACTGATACTGCGCCGCCCGGCCAACCAATGCGAACTGCCGTTCACGATCCTCCGCTGAGCGCTTCGACCACTCCGCTATCGTCGTCGTTACCGACTGCAACGCTGACGCCACCGCATCCGCGCGATCCTGTTCCGCATGCACAGTCTCCGATGCGCTCTGAGCTTCATCGCGAACACGTTGAATCTCAACTTCCAGAGTTTGAATCCGCTGGCTCATCGCCCATCGCTGCTGCGCAAGCCGGAGAATCTCACCATCCAGATTCGCTTCCTGCTCACGCCCCGAACGCACAAACGCCTCACTCTCCGCAATCCGCTGGCGCGCTTCACCAAGCTTCTTCTCCTGCACGCGGAGCGCTTCTTCAATCCGCGCCAAGTCCCACTCACGCTTCGCGATCTCCGCCTCCGCCGATTCCGTCTGCGTCGTCGCATCCGCAACTGCCGATCGCAACTGCGCCAAAACCCCCTCCTGATACGTCAACGTTTCCACCAACTCCAGATACTCGTGCCGCCCCACTCGAATCCGCAGATCCTTCAATTTCGTCTGATATTCCTGATACTTCTGCGCTTTCGACGCCTGCGCACTCAACTTCTGCAGGTTCTTCTCCAACTCCTGCAGGATGTCACGCACGCGGTTCAAATCGCCGTCAACCTTCTCCAACTTCCGAATCGTCTCGATCTTTTTCGCACGAAAACGGCTGATCCCGGCGGCCTCTTCAAAGATCTGTCGCCGGTCCTTCGTCGAAGCCACAAGCAACGCATCCACACGCCCCTGCTCAATGATGCTGTACGCCCCCTGCCCCGCACCGCTGCCCAGAAACATCTCCTTGAAGTCCTTCAGCCGTGCCGCTGTTCCGTTGATGAGATACTCGCCCTGTCCATCGCGATACACACGTCGCGTCAGCTGCACTTCGTCGCCATCGAACGCAAGCTGCCGACGCGAGTTGTCGAACGTCATCGTCACTTCAGCCAGCCCGAGACTCTTGCGCGTGCTCGATCCGTTGAAAATCACGTCCGCCATTTCACCACCGCGCAGCGACTTCGCGGATTGCTCCCCCAAGATCCACTTCACCGCATCGACGATATTGGATTTGCCACTGCCGTTCGGGCCCACAATCGCCGTCACACCCGGCGCGAAATCGAACCGCGTCTTCTCCGCAAACGATTTGAACCCCACCAATTCCAGCCGCTTGAGCATAAGAGCCCCGCCGTCGTACCGAATATTCGGTTTATTCGGCGTTTGCGGTTTGGGAGGATCTAAACCGCACTTTCACAAAAAGATTCACTGCACGTGGCGGAGTCATTCAAACGCCGACTCGTCTTTCCACCGACACTGCCACACCCCCTCTGGAATCATGTTCAAAAATCTGGAACCATTTTTCTCATTGCCAATGAACGACTTGCGGCGATTACCGACTCCCATTTCTCGATCTCAAAACGTCGAAAATGACCATCTTCACGAAATCTACACGATTGATGCCAGAGAAATTTTCATGTGAGAGAATAGGACCAGTTGCCATGAGGCGGCTCGCCAAAGAAGCCCCGACTTCCGAGGTCCGGCTTCGACCTCGGAAGTCCTTTCGCGCTTCGCGTTCGTCGCGGGTCTCCGACCCCGACGAAATCTCCGACCGAAGGTCTCCAAACTCGCCGGAAATGGCGCCAAAACCACCCAAAAGTTGGTGGAATTCGCCCCGGAATCGATCCAAAACAACCCAAAATCGACCCAAAACCCACTCTCATCCGCCGATTCTTCGCCGATGATGATATCCTGATTCCTGCGAAGCATGAAATCCATCCTCCCCACTGAGCGAACTTCAATGAGCGAAAAACCAGACCTTGCGGAGAGGATCGGCACCGCCATCAATCAGCTCGATATCGATTTCAGCCGACTGACCGTGGCCGGTTGGCTCGTGAGCCTGTTGTCGTTTGGCGTGGGCGGTGCGGCGGCGTATTTCGCATGCACCGCCGTGATGGGCCGCAAAGGCCTGAACCTCGCCGCCGGCATGACCTTCTGCGTGACCATGATCGCGGTCACCACGATCCTGTTTCTGGCGCTGCGCCGACTTCTCAGTCTCGCCGGACTCCGGGTCACGAAATCCAAGCCCGCGGCCAGCGATCGCATCAACGAAAACCGTGCGATACTCAAACGCATGGCGAATGCCGGCATGGATCTGCACGCCGTTCATGCCATCGACTTCTGGCATCGCTTCAAGACAAAGGACGATGCGGAGCAGATGGAACGCCGTGCGGGCAAAAAGTCCTTCAACGTCGTCTCCATCGAACCGGACGACGAATCCGACGGGTACATCGTTCACATCCAGGTCGAGCTGATCCCGTCACTGAACGCCATCACCACCACCGAACAATCACTTGCGGAACTTGCCGTATCATGCAACGGCCACCCCGACGGCTGGGGCGTCCGACAAGAAAACTGACGCATCAAGAGTTGCGAATGTCGGCATGCATCAACTGCCGTTTGGTCCGAAGTGCGAAGTTGATTCGTCAACAGACAAGAGTTTCGCCGAACGACTCTGTCCATCGCTTGGCAATTTTCTTGACCCCAGTCAGGTGAGGATTTACGCTGCTTGGACTGAAACCTCGTTCGGTTCGAGGTGCACGAGAAAGTGTCAGAATCGAATTCAGAATAGACGGAATTCATTGCCGAGTTAGGCGGAATCATTTCCGGGCTATATAGAAATCGATTCTGTCTAATAACAAGTTAGGCCTTGAGGACAAACGACGTGGACAGCCTCTGGGCCAAGGTTGGCGAATGCTTCGACACGGATGACGGTTCGCTCCCCGGCATCGAAGTCTCCAAACTGTCCCCAGCCGGCGTGTCCGCTATCTATGCGATGCTCCGCGGCCGCTCTCGGCTGTGCGGCGATCCACCCGAATTCTGGAGTCGCACGAAGGAAGCGTCCGTCCTGGTCGATTCGGTTCCAGACGCTGCGGGACTTGTCGCGGCAGGTGAGGGGGAGGCTTTCCATCACTGCGTCGAAGGTCTAGTGGCTGGCGGCGTCGAGTTGCCGGTACTGGGCATTTTTGTGTGGCCCGACATTGTGGAACTGGACTATCGGATGGGGCGCGAATGGGGACCAACTCAAGTCGAAGGCTTCTTTGAGTTGCTTCGTGATTGCTGTGTCCTTGATCCCGACGCAGTGGTGATTCCCGCAGACTTCGAAGGGCCGCCGTATCCGGATCGGTTTCTTCAGTCGTGGTCGGCGTATAAAGTGACTGCCGGCCTAACAAACGGATGAAGCTGACCGGGGCCGCCATCCTGGTGTCGCGCGGCATGAAGGTCTTGCAGGCGGCCCCGGCAGCTTATCCTTATCGTTCGGCGTTGAAGCCCCGAGCCGCGGAGGGCCGCCGGTGAGCGAAGACGCAGAGGCCGACGGCTACTCGGAGGAGTGCCAGTCGCGCACGCACTACCGGTTCGAGGGGAAGCTGTACCCGCGGCTGCCTTACGGGTCGGAGACATTCGGTGCCCCTGCCCCGGTCGGCCGCAAGCCGTGCCGGCACTGCAATGCGGTCCGGGGCCAGCTCCACGAGCCGCTGTGCGACTACGAACAGTGCCCGGTGTGCGGCGAGCAGGTCATGTCCTGCGACTGCGGCATCTTCACCGAGGACGCAGTCCCCGGGACGTAGCGCAGACGCCGAACCGCTCTCATGGCCCTCCAACTTGAGTGAAAACGAAGATCCTTGATCGGCTTTCTCCGTCGCGTTTCCCGGCACCCGTCTACTCACCTGGTCCCACTCGATGAGCGCTTAGCTGCGCCGGATTGCTTGTCCGGATGTTGGTCTTCCGGCCTGACGGGCCGGTTCTGTCAGCCCAGGGCGAGACGCGAAGCGGCGATGCCCTGGGTCACGTGTCACCCAACTCCGGCCCTGAAAGGGTCGTTCATCACCACATGAACGGCCCTTTCAGGGCCGGGAAAAAGACAATCGTATCCCGGGGCTGCGGTCCTTCGGACCTGACCCCGGGCTGACAGAACCGGCCCTTCAGGCCGGAAAGACAGTCGAAACGGAGTTGCATTCGCCGTGATCGATCGCGAGAATGAGAATGAGAATGGAATTGGGATTCATGATGCACCTCACGTAAGAGGTACGGGCGAACGGTGAGCGGAACCGATCGCACGATATCATAGATTTGTTCGGCAAAGTGAGGCATCAACTTCATGGAGGAAGCAAAGATGGGATTGGTAATCCTTTACGGCGTTTTGACTTTCTTGCAATTGTGCCATTGGTATCTTGAAGACCCATCCGAAGTGACGGTGGTCTTGCCATCTGGAGTCGTCCCCCGGTTGATTGGTGGAGTATTTCCACCACCTATGCCGCCGACCGAACGCTACATATCCAACATAACTTTAGCTGCGGGCCGAAAACCCGGAGACATCATCCTCAAGAGCTGTGTGGTGCAGGAAGAAGTAAGTGCACCACGCATGTTCCCAAGGATTGGCAACGCGAGGGTGTGGCAGGTGACTTACAAGGTTGATGTGGTAGGCCCCGACGGCCGGAACACCATCTATATCGATCGTTCGGCCGTAGTACTTGTTCCCTAAACTGACAGGAAACGGATGCCGAACCGTTCTCATGGCCTCATAAATTGATTAAAACGAAAATCCTTGATCGGCTTTCTCCGTCGCGTTTCCCGGCACCCGTCTACTCACCTGGTTCCACTCGATGATCTCTCGGCTGCGCCGGATTGCTTGTCCGGATGTTGGCCTTCCGGCCTGATGGGCCGGTTCTGTCAGCCCAGGGCGAGACGCGAAGCGGCGATGCCCTGGGTCTCGTGTCACCCATCTTCGGCCCTGAAAGGGCAGGGCTTTCAAGGTCCTTTTGTAGGCGCTATCCTATTCTCTAGCCGTCGATTACGGCAGAAAGGGGATGGCAGGATGGCCACTATTTACGATCGGTTCCTTCAGGCGGCTCCGTGCTGCGTGCTCG
>JBGSJI010000118.1:0-8588 GCA_041742055.1 Limnoglobus sp.
CCTCCCGAGAAATCGTAATAGAGCCAGGTGTTGCCGCGACCGTCCGTGACCGTGATTACGCCACTATCGATCGTGAGCGATGCCTGGGCATTGGATCGGGGAACATAATCGCCATCGATCAGATCGAATAAGAGCGCCGAGGAACCGCCCGTCACGACCCCCAGGCTGGTGTTGCCGTTGAGTTGCACGACATGCGGAAGCGAAATCAGACTCCCACCATCCCCGGCGCTGGCGTCGGCGTATCCGGGAATGTTGGTCCAACTCCAACCCTGGATCATGCCGGAATCCCCGAGAAGCGCCGCCGGGAAATCGACACGATTGATGGTGATCGCCCCGTCGCTGACCCGCACGCCGCCCCGGGACAGTGGGGGCAGTGTGTTGAGACCGGAACCTGCGGGATAAACATCCCCGCCAGTGACGGGACTGACGTTATCCGGGTTGAGCGTAATCGGAGGGAGAGGGGCAGCGCTCACGGTCAATGTCGTCTTGCTGGATGTGTCCGAAGCAAATTGAGAATCGCCCGAGTAAACAAACCAAAGCGAATAGGAACCGGCATCCAGTGCCAGTTCCTGAACCGTGACAAACCCCTCGGACGAATTGGAAAAGCCAGACACACCCGTGAGTGTCGCCACACCTAACGAAATCGTATTGCCCGATGAGGGACTGGTTTGCTGGAGATAGAACGTCGCGGTACCACTCGGTGCGGCAGGAGGAGGTGGTGGTGGAGGTGGCGGATCTTCTTCTCCCCCTAAGATCACTTCATCGGACTGAGTCACGACCCCGCGTACGCGAAAGGTTTGCCCAGAAACAAACGTCGAGGGATCTGAACTCACAGATAATTCAACGGGATCCGTCCCCGGATCATTGGCGGCCGCAATACTGATTTTCTCAGAGAACAATGTAAACGGTCGAAAATCCGCAACCGGTCCCGAAACCAGTTCCCCCGTGCCGGCGGAAAAGACCCGAATCTGACCCGTCGCACTCGCCACGACGATATCGGCATATCCATCATTGGTCAGATAGAAGGTAGAGACCCGCACGCCACCGGTCTGATTCGCATCGAATGCCAGAAAATCCGACATGACCGACCCATCGAAGCCATTGAAGACCGTGATCCGAGGCTCTCCACCCACGGCCGGAGCCGTGATCACATCGGGAATCAAGTCCCCATTCACATCGGCCACGGTCGCGACGGCCCCATTCCGGGACAACGGATCGCCCATCAGGAAGTTCGTGTGGAACCCGTGGGCCATCTCCGGTTCACCCGAGGTGAGATCGAACACGCTGACCCGCGATCCCCCTCCCAAACCCGCACCGACGATGATGTCGGAATGGCCGTCCAAGGTCAGATCGGCCGTGGAAAGATTGACACCGCCCGTAAACGATTCCTCAAACGCCCAGAAATCGGCAACCGATTCGCCCGTCTTGCCATCGAAAACCCGAACACGGGGACCACCACCCCAAGCGGGCGTGGCGATGATGTCCACCACCCCATCCCCCGTCACATCGCCCGCAGCAACATGTACACCGCCCGTGAATTCCTCTTCGAAAGCCCAGAAGTTCGCATGCGGATGCTCAATCGCCTCACCATCCAACGCTCAGACGACATGATTCCATCGGATTGTGCGAACTTCTGCGGAATGTGAATCGACTGGAATTCCCAGTGAAACGGGCTGGTGACCTGCAACCACCGGCAACGAGTTGAACGAAACGGGGAGGAAGCGGACATGGCGAACCAATCGGGCCGACGCAAGGCCGACGACCAGCTTGTCCTTGCCCTCGCCTGTGGGGCCACGGCGGAGACAGCGGCCCGGCAGGCCGGTGTGAGTACGCGGACCGTCTACAACCGGCTGAGCGATCCCGCGTTCAAAGCCCGCCTCCGCTCGGTCCAAGCCGATATCCTCAACCGCACCGCCGGGGCTCTGACCGCCGCTGCCACCGAGTCGGTTCGCACGCTGCTCGAGTTGCAGAAGCCGGGGACACCGCCCGCCACACGCCTGGGTGCCGCCCGTGCCATCCTCGAGATTGGACTCAAGATCCGCGAGATCGTCGAACTCGAAACGCGGCTCGAAGAACTGGAAGCCCAGGTTGCCCAGTTCGATCAGACACGGCCAGGTGTCTCATGAGACTCGACCGGCGAATCAGGAACGTGGTGAATCGGCTCCCTCGCTGCACCGATCGGATCCAGCGGCTCATCGGTCCCGACGAACCCCCGGGCGATCCCTGCACGCGCTGCGGTCGCCACCATGTGCTGGTGATCGAGGAAGTGGTGATTGGCACCGGGGATGATCTCGAACGGATTCCTAACGTAGAGAGCCACCCATGACACGATCACGACGCCTGCAGCGGATCGCATCCTGTGTTCGCTCCATTCGACCCGCCACCACCGAGTTCGATCCCGATGACGACGAGTGGCTGCTGCTGTTCGAGAATGCCTATCACTTGGGCCAGTTCGCCCACGAACCCGATTTCCCGGTCGCCCTTGCGTTCTACCGATCAGCCCTGGAAGCAGCACACCGGCAGACCGATCCGCCGTTCGATCCGCCGCCCGGACACCTGCGAGGACATCCTCTCCGACGCCGCCAACGCGACTGGCGGAACCAATTTCGGTTCCCCGATGTCTGGGCCGGCTTCGATTGGCTGGGAGAACTCGCCACCCGGAGTGCTCATGGCATTCCACCCGTGACCGAGGCGGAGTACCACGAACTGGCTAGTTGGCTGATTGCGCATGCGGAGCGGTTGCAGGCCCGGACCGGATCATCGGGAGGGATTCCCCTGGCAGATGGCCGGTTCGAAACGGTGTCCGGATTGCTCCACGATATCAGCAAGGGTCCGCGGGTGGACGGTGCCGGGAACGTCGCCGAGACGATCCGGCAGGTCAAAGCCTGGGATGCTGCCCAACGAGGTATACCGCGATGAGGATCGACCATCGCCTGCAGAAGATTGCCGACCGGCTGCGGGCTCGCCACGGCGCGACCGGCCCGCTGACGATCTTCCTCGTCGAGACCGACGCCGACCACCCCGTGGGCACGCGCGTGATCTGGGGCGGTCGCGCCCGCGAGATCGCCTACGACCCGGCAATGGGCGAACCGGCTCTGCCGCCCGGCGGACCGCATATGGTCATCCTCGGGCCGGAGTTCGAGGTGTGAATCGTCGGTGAAGCCAATCGCATCGCGCCTCCGCCTGGCTCAGCCCATCTTCCGTACCCAGACCTGCCAGCCCTTCCGGACCAATTCACAACGACCGCGCATCGTCGCCAGGAAGGCATCGATCGCCAGTTTCGGACTCGACTCCGGCGCGGCATCGATCCACCATTCATAATCATCGAAGCAGATCAATCCGCCCGGCTTCAATAACGACCACGACAGCACTGCGTCAGAAAGCACATCCGCGGCCGCATGCGATCCGTCGATCGAGATGAAATCGAATTGCTCCCGGGGCAACTCCCTCAGTTTCTCCTCGCTGCGGCCCTTCCGCATAAGCAGCTTCGCCGCGTGCGCCGCCGTGTTCACCTTGAAGCGTGTCTCCAGGTCCGTCAGGTCCGTGTCCGCGTGCTCGACACCTCCAGCGAAAGTGTCCACGACCGTGAGCGTCGACGCCGGGTGCGTGAGAATGTTCTCCAGCAGCCAGACCGAGCTGCGACCTTCGTAGACGCCGATCTCGAGAGCATGGCACTCCCGGTCCTTCAGAGGCGCGAGCAACTCCGACCAGACGGGGATGTGCCGCGAGAACCAGTCCTCCGTAAACCGGGACGCAGGCGGTACGAATGTCGGTACCGGTTCGGGTGAGCGGGTATCAGCGTCCGAGAGATGGAAAGAATAATCAGCAAATCGCTGCACGTCCCGCCCGGCGTCTTCCCAACCATAACGATAGGAGCCGACGTGCCAGAGCCGGATCGTGGTATCGGCCTGTACGGTGAACCCGGCTTGCCGTGCCCGCTCACAGAACGCGAAGTCTTCACCGAGATACCACGGATCACCATGACCATCAGCGACAACGAGTGGGGCGAAGTACGGTATGAGCGGAATACGGAACCCTCGGTTGCATTCGTCAAGTGAGCGTCGGACGACTTCGAAGACCTCGCGCCGGACATGGGTGAAGCCAAATCCGCAATAGAGAATGTCGATAAGTCCGCCGAGGGGACCGAACCGGACCTTGTTGGTGCCGGGGAGAAAATTGTTGGCGAACTGCCGTTGTCCCTTTTTCGGATACAGCCCACAGGTGAACGGCCGGCCGTGACCCCTCAGCTTCTCAACATCATTGGGATCAAAGGCGACATCGGAGTCGATCCACATCAACTCTTCAAATCCGTCGGCGAGGGCATCGGTGGCCATCTGGCTGCGGGCGATATCGATCTGTGAGTAGCCACGGATGCGGCGGACCGGATAGCCGCGATGTTCCAGCTCGCGGAGTCCCGCTTCGCAGCCAGCGTCGATCGCACCGCCAACGGGCATGAGGACGACGCATCGGGACGGGTCAGTGAGGGACATGGTGTTATCCGAAATAGGAGTATGCTCTCCTGGAAGTATTCCCATGAACATTATCGCTATCAATACTGAAATGAGGCGATACGTTGCTGAATGAGCGATAATTTGCTCATATCAGGGGACCTGAACCCTGAGTCGCTGATTTCTAGCATGTCAACTCAAGCAATTGCTTTACTTCAAGAAGTCTATGATCATCGCATCACGTGCCACAGCCATTTGATTTTGAACATTCACAGTCGATTTCAACTGTCACATCCCGTTTGGAAGTTGGTCGTCAAGTGCGAAGCGTCGACGAGATCTTCGCACCCTTGATCGGCACTGAAACGAAGAAAGATAAGAGTCCGGTTGAGTGCTCCTCTGCGAATCAACGGTTCGGGTACGCCCATCGACACGCATTTCGATTCTTCCCGAAAATTCCATTTTTTCGCTACTGATATGGGATCGACAATCGAAGTGAGTATGATCGCATGTATAGTGATCGAATTCAGCACAGCATTTGTTGACGGAGGCGAATCGCAACGGGTGTCACAGAGAGAAATCGGCGATTTCGAGGACAAAATGGTCATCTGAGATTATTTTGGAAATTTCATTTGACAGTCAGTTCGAAATTGCCAACAATCTCCCGAGTTGCTTGTTCTGTCGGCAAGATCGGCTTGCTGATATCACACTTTGGTTCGCCCGGTTCGTTGGTCCTGTTCGCCCCCCACGCTGAATTCGCGTGAACTGAGTTTCGCATTCACTGGCAAGTTTCAATACGGGGAAGATCCGTCTTTCCCGCAGGGATCCTGACATCCTGGAGTGACCTCATGCGCCGCCTCTCCCGCTGGCTGCTGTCGCGACCGTTGTTTCGATCGAGTGAATCCCATCAACTGAAAACACAAGCAAAGCGATTTCTTCCAAAAGTTGAAAGCTTTGAAGAGCGAGTTGTTCCAACCGGTCGACCATTACCATACCCCGTAATCGCTGTAGCACCAGGTGAAGGTGCCGGGTTGGTGCGATTGTTTGATGCCGATACTAGCGCTCCACTTCTGAATCTCCTTCCGTTTGAGGAGAAGTTTCATGGAGGCATTCGAGTCGCACTTGGGGATTTCACGAGAGATGGTTATCCAGAAGTCGTGACAGCTGCAGGTAAAGGTGGCGGTCCACGTGTGCATATTTTCAATGGAAAAACGGGCGAGCAGATTTCAGGCCCGCTCGGTGATTTCTATGCCTATGATCCCTCGTTTAATGGAGGTATTTTTGTAGCTGCTGGCGATATCACGGGAGATCGCATTGCGGATCTTGTCACCACGGCAGATGTGGGTGGAGGTCCGCATGTTCGCGTATTTGATGGGAAGACTGGCAATGAACTCGCTTCATTCTTCGCTTTTGAAGAATCATTTCGAGGAGGAGCCAATGTTGCTGTCGGAGATATTACGGGCGATGGTCTTGCCGATCTGATTCTAGGCGCAGGAGTCGGAGGTTCATCGCGAATTCGAGTGCTTGATGGCCAGACATTTGAGCCGATTGTTGGACCGATCGCGGATTTTTATGCTTTTGGGATCAATAACCGCGATGGAGTCAATGTTGCCGTTGGAGATGTCAATGGAGACGGTCACTTAGATATCGTGGCCGCTCCTGGCCGAGATCATGCACCCATCGTCAAGGTTTTTGATGGTCTCACCGGTGATCTGATTTGGAATCAGAAAGTATTCGAGTTTGAAAATGACAACGGTGTACGAGTCGGAACGGCGTACATCGATGATGATGTTTTTGCCGATATCGTGGTAGGTACGGGAAGAGGGGCTACTCCTCGTGTGAGAAGCTTTAGCGGCGAGACAGGCCAGTTGCTTACTGGACCAGTTGGTGATTTTGATCCCGGAGTCGGATCGAAATGGGGTGGTGTCAATATCGCTGCAGGAAATGATCCGCCGCCAGATGTCACCCTTGGTGGAAGTGACGTAATTGATGAAGAGTATGGAGATACCAGTACATTCTTAGTGACTCGAGATCCGTTAGGAGATCTCTCCTCACCCTTAACAATCAATTATACAATCAGTGGCACAGCAACGAATGGAGTTGATTACAATTCGATTTCAACTTCGGTAACGATCGAAGCGGATTTGGATTATGCATATATCGACATTACTGCGATTGATGACAGTGAAGTAGAAGGCCAAGAAACAGTTACTCTGACGTTGGTGGCGAGTTCGGAATATACCATCACAGCGGGTGGTCCTGTTACGATCACGATCGAAGACGACGAACTTCCATCCAAACCGCGATTAATGGCACCAATTCCTGAAGTCTGCCCGCCAGGTGTTGTCTGTGCTCCATCCGGTGCTGCCGGTGTGGATGTTGCTGCACCATCGACATCAAGTTATCCAGTTCGTTATAACGATGGTGTTGCCGTGATTACAGCCTCCGATCTGAATTCAGATGCTTGGGGGCAAATTCGATCATGGTCGAATGGCAGTAATTACTCGAATAATGCCCAGATCGGTAACGGTTGGGTCGTAGGATTCCAGCCACGTCTTGTCAAAGTTGAGTCTGAACTCATTCTCATACCCGATGCCACCACAGCGTACTATTACGATGGACAAGGCAGTCCCGATTCAAATGGGAATTACGAGAGTTATGCACCGCGATTCTTTGATCAGGCCACAATCAAATACGATGACTCCGATGATACGTTTTCATTTCTTCCGAAATCCGGCGAAATACTCGAATTCAATGGTTTTTCAGGTCCTCGCCCAAAGCCCGAACGAGGCATGCTCATCTCGAGAATAGACGCGTCTGGCACCAGCACCGAAGTCGTGGCAGTCGATAGTGATGGTCGTCCCACAGAAGTAGAACGTGCCATTACCACGGGAAGTACGACTATCACTGAATCGTACGTCAGCACATATCTTCCTTCAGGAAATCCAAATGCAGGGCAGGTCTGGACTGTCACCTTACGACGAAAAGTGAATTCAGGTTCCTGGGAAACCGTAAGAAAAGTCGAGTATGATTATTATACTTCGGGAGAGAGTGGTGGGAGTTTGGGCGATCTTCGGCGCGCCACGGTCACGGATTCGAGTTCTGCTGTCATCGAGCAATCGTACTATCGCTACTACACTAGTAATACTTCAATTGGTTATGTCGGTGGAATGAAATATGTCTTTGGACCCGAATCGTACGCGGCGCTGAAAGCCTTCGTAGGTGGTACTGATGCTGATGTCATTGCGGCTAGCGATAATACGATCGCTCCATACTTGGATAATTACTTTGAATATGAAGATATCGCACGTCGGGTAACCAAAGAAATCGCTGCAGGTGCGGGTTGCTCAGCCTGTTCTGCTGGACAGGGAGAGTACACTTACAGTTATACACAAAGTTATAACGGGGAAGATTTCAATTCGTGGGAAATGAAGACCATTGAGACCTTGCCCGATGGAACGACAAACACCGTCTATACGAATGTCTATGGCCAAGTTATGTTGAAAGTCCACACCGATTCATCCAATCTGAAATGGTCAACTTTTTATCGATACGATTCTGATGGTCGAGTCATATTGAAAGCCAATCCATCCGCAGTGACAGGCTATAATGATACTTACTCCGATCTGGTCAACTACGTCAGTTCGAATGCTCAGTACTTGAGCGATTCTGATGGATTGATTACGACCTATTCCTACGCTTCGACCACGACAGCCACGGAAAGTGGTGCTGGTCTCGTGGACGGCTATCGGACCAGTTCCGCAATCCGTCATGGCGAAACGGGCACCGATCTTCCCCAGGAAAGCTGGTCGTATTTCCAGAGAACCGTGGGTGATTCTGTCATCTCGCCTTTGGCAACATATACTGTTTACCGAAATACTAACGGTACGGGTGATCAGACTACGAACTACGCTTACACCTGGTTCAGCGGCGAGCAACAAGCACAGTCAATAACAACCACTTTACCTATTGTGACGACGGCCCAGAACGGCCCGAACGCGGCCACGTCGACGGTGACGGTGAATGATTCCATCGGCCGGATGATTTGGTCGAAGGACGCCGACGGCTTCCTGAACTACTTCGAATACGACGACGCGACCGGCGCGCTCGTGAAGATGATCACCGACGTCGACCACACCGAGA
>JBGSJI010000119.1:0-25019 GCA_041742055.1 Limnoglobus sp.
GGTGGGAGCGGGGAGCGGCGCGGGTTCGCGGGTCACGGCCTACCTCGGCAACGCCATCGCGCCGGCGGGCACGCCGCCGAGTGTGCTGGATTTCGATGCGATCGCCGACTTCACCGGCGGAGTCTTCGTGGGGTAATGATCACACCTGCGGCGACAAATGCTTGGGGGAACTCCACCACGAGTGTGCGCCGGCCGGTGGCGGAGTCCTCCACATCGATTGTGAGTTTGTCAAGCGAAACGGGAGAGAAATGAAAGTCCGTTGTCCGATTCTGAACTCCTGTTCCAAATGAGGTTGTGGATTCAACACTGGGAACATGGCTTACTATTGAATTTCAAGCATATTCTGAGCAGGATTTTTTGGGGGCTCGCCTACAGTTCCCGTTTTATTGGTGTATCTTCCTAACCTAAGAGAATGGAACGTGATTGTTCAGCGTTCAGATCAGTTGACCGCAGGCGATTGAGCGGCTACGATTTCACGGCGCAATGGGGAACGAGGGATTTCTATGGCGGGCGGGGATCTTGAAGCGAAAGCAGAACCGATGGTCCGCCGCTCGCGGTTGCCACACGAACGCCGATACACCTCGCAGAAACTGCCGCGTCGATTGCTGACCACTCGAAGTGCCAAATCAACGCTCACGGTTTTCGATTTCACGGGGGCGATGCAGCGGTTGTGTGAGGATATTGTGACGCGCTGCCCGACTTTTCGAACGCTCGATCTGAGCCGGGTTCTGGTGACGTATACGCCGTGCCGCAACCGCAGCCGGTACGGACTGCAGGCACGCGTGACGCCGATGCGCTTCCGCAATGGCGCACTGACGACGCGACGGCGGGGTGTGCTGTATGGGATTCAGCGATTCTTTCTGGACGATCGCGAACTGATGTATCTCATGTCGTTCAGTCTGCCGCGGTTTCTCGATCAGAGTTTTGAAGAGAAACTCACGACGGTCTTTCATGAGTTGTTTCATATCAGCCCGGCATTTGATGGCGATATTCGACGATTGCCGGGGCGGTGCGAGGTGCATTCGCATTCGAAGTATGAATTCGACCGGCAGATGCTGGGTCTGGCTCACGCGTATCTGGCTGACCATCCCCAGCCGGATGTGTATGAGCCGTTCCGCTTCCGGACTGCGGAGTTGTTCGACCGCTACCGAGGGCTGTCGGGCGTGGTGGTTCCGCAGCCGAAGCTTATCCCGCTGGCGTGGTAGAGCACGGGGCGGGGCGCTGGTTCCAGGGCATCTTCGCCATCATCATTCCCATCGCGCAGCTGTCAGTGATTCCGGCGAACGCCAGCCCGGCACCGACGAACATCGAGATTCCCACGAGATACGGGTGGACTGTCAGGGCCAGCACCCCGCCGATCACGATAAGCACGCCGGCGACAATGCGGACCTGGCGTTCGAGCGACATCACTTTCCTTCCCCGTTTGACCGGCAGCCCCGCCTGTTCCCACGCCATTGTTCCGCCTTCGACATTCACGACGTTGGTGATACCGGCGGCGAGGAGTTTTTCGCATGCCTTCTGCCCGCGGCTGCCGGACTTGCAAATGAGGTAAATCGGGCCGTTCGCGTGCGACGGGACGCTCTGGAGATTGAGCTGATCGAGGGGGATGTTTTTGGCGTAGGTGGCGTGGATCTCGCTGAATTCGAGCGGTGTACGGACGTCGATTATTTCTATGGAACCTTTTGAACAAAGGTCGCAAAGTTCGCGCGGGCTGATGGTGGTGATGCTCATTGTGACTCCGTGTATTGGTTACGCTTCGGTGGCGGCTTTCCAGGTTTTGAAGGAACCGGCGAGGTTGCGACACTGATAGCCGTGCTGCATGAGCGCACGGCAGGCGTTGTAGGAGCGCTGGCCGCTAGCGCAGTGGACGAGGAGGAGACGGTCTTTGGGGAGTTCGGCGAGGCGTTTGCGGAGTTCGGCGAGCGGAATGCCGACGGATCCGGGGATGGCGCCGGCTTCGCGTTCTGTGTCGTCGCGGACATCGAGCACGATCGCGCCGGATTCCTGGAGTGCGGGGATGTCGTGCCACTGCGCGACCATTACATCGCCGGCGAGGATGTTCTGCGCGGCCATGCCGGCGAGATTGACGGGGTCTTTGGCTGATCCGAAAGGCGGAGCGTAGCACAGTTCGAGATCGGCGAGGTCGTGGACGGTCATTCCGGCTTTGATGGCGGTTGCGATGACATCGATGCGTTTATCGACGCCGTCTTCGCCTATGGCCTGAGCGCCGAGGATTTTGCCATCCTCATTCGAGAAGATCAGTTTGAGTGCGATCGACTTCGCGCCGGGGTAGTATCCCGCATGGCTGTTGGGGTGCAGATGAACAACCTGATACGGAATGCCTGCTTTTTTCAGGAGGGTTTCGTTGGCGCCGGTGACGGCGGCGACCTGATCGAAGATGCGGACGATGGCGGTGCCGATGGTGGAGAAGTACCGGGAATTTTTGCCGTTGATGTTATCCGCGACCGTGCGTCCCTGGCGGTTGGCGGGTCCGCCGAGCGGGATGAGCATCGCCTGCCGTGTGACGCCGTGCGTGACTTCGATGGCGTCGCCGACGGCCCAGATGTGCGGGTGCGAGGTTTGGAGGGATTCGTTGACGGCGATGCCGCCGGAGAGGCCGATGGCGAGGCCCGCGTCGATGGCGAGGCCCGCTTCGGGCTTCACGCCGACGCCGACGATCACAAGATCAGCGGGGACGCGCGTGCCGCAGGCGAGGACCGCAACGGAGGCCGCTGCGTGCTCGCCGTGTGCGGGGGCGTCGAACCGCGTGACGGCCTGCCCGAGTTTCAGCGTCACGCCGTGCTTGCGGATCTCGCGATGGATGAGCGCCGCCATTTCCGGATCGAACGGTTTGAGGACCTGCGATCCGTACTCCGCCACCGTGACCACGATCCCGCGGCGGTGAAGCTGCTCCGCCGTTTCCAACCCGATGAACCCTCCGCCCAGTACCAGCGCCGTTTTCGCGTTCGTGCTCCGGATCCATTCGTCGGTCTTGTCCAGATCGGGTATGGTCCGCAGCGGAAAGTGCCCCGGCCGATCGATGCCCGGGATCGGCGGAATCACGGGCGAAGCGCCGGTCGACAGAATGAGATCGTCAAATCGTTCGGTCCGGGTTTCGTTCGTCTCGAGATCACAGACTTCGATCACTTTGCGATCGGGGTGAATCGCGACGACGTTATGCCGCGGGTGGATCGTCAGACCGAAAACGGCGGCGAGGCGTTCGGGAGTCTGGACAATGAGCTTTTTCTTATCGGTGATCTCGCCGCCGAGGTAGTACGGCAATCCGCAGTTGGCGAACGAGACGTACGGCCCGCGCTCGAAGATCACGATCTCCGCATACTCATCAAGTCTGCGTAGACGCGTGGCGGCGGACATTCCTCCCGCCACACCGCCGACAATCAGAATGCGTTTGGTCATATTTTTCCCGAAGTCCAGGCAACTCGTGGTGACATTGGCTTTTGGATCTCATAATATTACTATTCAGCAATATAGTCAATAACCGATAAAATGCGTTACGATCAGGATCAGCTCGAAGCCGTCGCCGGTTTGTTCCGCGTGCTCGCGGAGCCGACTCGGCTTGCCATTCTTCAACAGTTGAAATCGGGGCCGCGCTCCGTCGGCGAACTCACGGAATCACTGGATGCCCGGCAGGCGAACATCTCCAAACAGTTAGGAATTCTCTACGATGCCGGACTGCTGGATCGCGAACGGCAGGGAACCACCGTCCGATATGCCATCCGCGAACCAATGATTTTTGAATTGTGCGAATTGGTCTGCGGGAAACTCCGCCGCGATGCCAAGCGGAAATGGGCCACCTTCCGTCGGACACGCACACGGTAATCACTTCGCGCGTTTCGCCATCGCATCGAAAATCTCCATGCGAGTCCATCCACCGCCATGTCCTTTGCGCATTTCGATCTCGATGACGCCATCGAATGTTGGATTGGTCAAATTCTTCGCGGCGGCCTTGAAACGATGAACTCCGTTATTCAGGAAGTAGTCGTCCGCATCGCCGACCCAGATGTTGATCTTTCCACCCGCAAGTTTCGGACCAAGCGTTTTCCACTGGGTTTCCAGTAGATCGCGAAGATCGTACTTTTTCCAATGCTCCACTACCGTGCGATCCAGTTCGCCCGTCTCACCGTTCCAGAGCGGTTGTGGCAGGCCATCTTTTCCTCGTGGTCCGTACGTCGCATTCCAACTCGCCCAGTCCCGGCCGCTCAACTCCCAGCGCCCGCCCAAACCCAGTACGCGTTCGATCTGACATTCATGTCGAACAGTGTAGATCGTATCGCCGTCGATCGTGCGCTTGGCTGGCCGCTCAAACCCATAACGATTGACGTAGGCATTCGCATCGCGATAGATGTCGATCAGCTCATACGAATGAAAATCCACACTGTCCGGGAACAGCGACCAGCATCCGTTGAATTGATCCGGATAGAACATCTGCAACGCCAGCGACACCCATCCACCAGTCGATCCGCCGGTCGTGAATCGCGTTTTCGGTGTGCCGATGCAACGATAAGTCTTTTCAATGAACGGAATCACTTCGTAAATGAGCGCATCGCCATACGGTCCGTTGTTCGCGGAGTTCACTTGATAAGGATCACCAAACGGTCCGGCGCCGTCGAGCAGGATCTGCACGAATCGATTATCGCCACGCATCCGTTGCGCTGATGTGTAGCGCGTGCCGAATCCGCCGATATGCACCACGAGCGGATAGGATTGCTTTTCCTCTTCGAAGTTTGTCGGAAGCACCACGGCGACCCGGTAAACCATGGGTCGGCCGAAATGTTTACTCAATCGCGGTGAGGCAATCTGCAGATAGTGATGGGTTTTCGATGTGGCAGGTGTTCTTTCCGTGAACGCCTGACTGAGGTGAATTTTGACAAGCTGATCGCTCGCCGGGTCAAGCATTACGGTCACGGGGTCGGAGAAGAGGTTGCGCGGTGCGTTCGGCAGGTTGATATCACGATTAGACACAAGGACGGCCTGTACGCTGTATTCGCCTTTGAGCAGTCTCTTCAGGGAGTCCGCTGGGAACGTCGTGGCGGAGGCGTCTGCGATTACTGGTTTTTCCGGTGACATCCGATTGACATCAATGCCGAGCAGAGGCAGGCTGTATGGGTCGGTCGATGTGTATCGCGGCGTTTGACCTTTGGGAGCGATACCGATGAGAAGACGGCCGGATGTGTTGTGAGTATCCGCGAGTTTGGCGTCGATCAAAATCGAAAAGCGGATGCCTGCGGCGGAGAGTTGGCCGGTCAGGATGGCAGCGAGAACGAGGCTGGCAAGTCGGTGCATATTGGCTTCCCGGGGTCAGAACAAGAATCCACTCGTTCTAGGGCTTTCGATTTGAAGGGGCAGTTGGTGCGCTATGAAATCTCACGGTGCCCAATGATCGACTGCCGGACGAGTTCGTTTTTCTGGCTCATCTCTCGGAGTTCCTGTTCGATCAATTCGTGAAACGGAAACGCTGATCGATCTCCCTTGCCCCTTGACGTTCTCAAATCGTTCGTGAAGACTCCGCCACCTGCTGCTCATGCACTTGGCGGAGTCCTTGAACAAGAAAACTGACAGAATATATAGATATTTATTTGTTCACTTTTATTCGTTCATGTGCCCTTTTCTCGCCACTATTCGCATTGTCTGCCATTCTGGCAGGCGAGTTCGCCAACTTCGCCAACTCAAAACACACACCCTTTGGCGAAGAGACACTTGACGTGCTGATATAATGACTAATTGTTCACTATGAGTCCGCGAACTGAATTCAGACCGATTCGAGAATGATGGGTAAATCTGCGACCGACGGAATGACGAATTCCGCACCCGCGGCTCGGAATTCGCCTTCAATCGTTCGAAGCCGGGCGGCAAGTTCGTCTTGCGGTAATGCAGCGACCTCCGCGGCCGATAAGCCCAACGCATTGCCGGTGCGGGTGACCGCCACGGTTCTCGCGCCGGCGTTCAACCCTGCCTGAATGCCAACCGGCGTATCGTCCACGACCAATACCGACGACATCGGGTAAACGCCAAGCGCTTCGCACGCACGAAAGATCATCCAGGGTGCGGGGCGGCCTTCCGGCGTATCGTCGGCGCACAGCGAGACGTCGGGCGCATAACCTCGCTGTTTGGCAATCGGTTCCACCACGTTCATCAACTCGCGCGTGTATCCGGTGGTCCCGCCGATTTTCAGCCCCCGTCGACGGCACTCCGCAACGGTTTCCGGGACTCCATCAATGACATCCGAATAGTCGGCCAGCACCTGCTTTTGCCTTGGCAGGAAATCGGCATAAAGCTGGTCCACATCCTCAGCAGTGGCCGTACGACCAAACTGGCGGTGCCATTGTTCGGAAATCGCCGGCATCGCCATGACCGTCGCGATATGATCGCGTTTCGCGCGGCCCATCGGCTCTCGCGCCTGCGCCTCGGTCACAGTAATCCCGACCGATTCAAACAACTCCACAAACACCCGCGCGGGCGCCCGGCTGCCGTGGTCAATCGTCGTACCCGCCCAATCAAAAATCACCGCACGAATCGAAGTTGGCATTCCACCCTCTCAGTTCGGTTCCCATTGTTCCCAATACCGCTCCGCCAGACCAAACGACATGGTCATTCCGCCTCCGCCGAGTCCACTCACCAGATGAATGCCGGGCCGCACCTCACAGTGCCAATCCGCGCCGTCCACCCGCTTGGCGTACAGGCCATGCCAGCGGCGAGCGATACTCCAATCCGGCAAGACGAGAAGCGTTCGCAGCTCTCTGAGAATCAGTTCATCAATGCGAACCTGATCATACGGTTCAATGGCGTCACCGTATTCATGCGAATCGCCAAGAATGACTTCACCCTGATTCGTTTGCGACGCCATGACGTGGATTCCGAATGCGTCGAGTTCCGGCGTTTCTTGGGCGATGCGTGTGCGAAGTTGCGGCAAGCTGGGGCAGATCGCGAAATTCGCATAGTGCCGGAGCGTCAGCCCGCTGGCGATATGCGGGCCGATTTTCCATGAGTTGGGTTGCGGCGGAGTCGCGAGCATCTGCAACTTGCAGATTTTGAGGTTCGCCGAAGCGAACTCCGTGGGAAAGAGCGTTTGGAGATCATGACCTGAGCAAACGATCACTCGGTCGCAATCGAATCGATCGCCGGCGGCGGTGATGAGGGCTGGATTGCTTTCGACACGGGAAACGGACGTCTCAAACCGGAACTCCACCCCGTATCGCTCCGCCAACCAATAAGGCAATGCGCGGATCGCCTCGGGCGGGTTCACGGCCAGTTCCGTGGGACTGAACAGGCCACCGATCAGGCCGCTGGGATTGGCCGCCGGCGTGATCGCCAGTGTTTGATTTCGATCTAATAGTGTACATTCGACCCCCAGCGACGGCGCATGGGAAGCGAATTCTTCGAGCACGGCCCACTCATCCGGACGATGGGCCAGATGAATCGATCCGCACGGATTGACCCAAAGCTGGGCCTGTTCGGCAAGCCGAAGCCAGCGGGTCCGGCTGCGAAGTGCGCGAGCGTGGAGTTCTCCGGCCGGTTGGCCGATCGGCCAGATCATTCCGAAGTTTCGAATCGAAGCGCCCTGCGCTTTCGGAGATCGTTCGAAAACCACGACCCGGTGTCCGCGCTCTGCGGCAAGCCAGGCGTGTGCCAAACCGACAATGCCCGCACCGATGATACCAACGGTTTGTTGTGCCATGATCTTTATTGGAAAATGACGGCCTTTGAAACGGTGAGAAGAAAATGCTCGAGCGGCGGCGTGATCATCTCGGGTACCTTGGCTGCTTCGTCCCAGTGCCGTAACCGCACGGCGTCCTGATGGAACGGATCGCGTTCGAATTCCGAGACTTCGCTCGGCGACATGGGTCCGCCCTGCAACCTCAGACTCACGATGGATGGCTCACTTAACCGGCCGTAATAGTTCGCGTCCGTCGTGCACAAGTACCGTTTCGCGGCGACGTGCAGTTCCATCGGGCGCACAACCGCCGGACCGAACCACTGCTCCAGCCAGCGAGCGCCGGCGCGTTCGTGCTGGTCATCCACGCCCTGTTCCGGCGCATCGTCGTCGAGATCATGAAGAAGGTGACCGACATCGTGCAACAACGCCGCGGTCACGAGCTCCGGCGTTGATTGGGCACGTTCCGCGAAGCACGCCGCCTGAAGTGCGTGCTCCAACTGTGAGACGGCTTCGTGTCCGTACCGTGAAGCGCCGCGTTCCTGAAACACTCTTCGAATCGAGTCGATGGCAGTCATGACGGAATTCAACGGAATGTTCCCCGGGATGGGAAGTGAACCTCACGAGAAATTCACAGTATCGCAGATCGATTTTCCTACAGTAGTTTGGGTTGCACCCTGACTGAATTGATGTCCCTTATGATTGAATCCCCGTCCGGATCTCGCTCGCGACTCCGTTTCGCACTCTGGACCATCATCGCCGCGTTTGGAACCTACTTCTGCGTCTATGCGTTTCGAAAGCCCTTCACCGCAGCCAGCTTCGCGGACTCTTCCTGGTTTGGAGTGTCCTTCAAAACATTGCTCGTTTCCGCCCAGATGATCGGCTACATGCTTTCGAAGTTCATCGGCATTCGAGTCGTTGCGGAATTCCCGCCGTCGCGCCGGGCGCTGGGCATACTCGTCCTCGTGGGAATCGCCGAAGGAGCACTCATTCTCTTCGGCTTCGTCCCCGCACCCTGGAACGCACTGTGTCTTTTCCTCAATGGTTTGCCGCTCGGAATCGTTTTCGGACTGGTGCTGGGTCAGATTGAAGGCCGTCGGGAAACCGAAGCGTTGGCCGCCGGATTGTGCGCGAGTTTCATTCTCGCGGGCGGTGTCATGAAATCCACCGGATCCTGGCTTTTGCAGGCAGGCGTATCGGAATCCTGGATGCCCGCCGCGGCCGGCGCGATTTACATCCTGCCGCTCCTGGTCTTCACCGCGATGCTCGCTCGAGTCGGTCCGCCGACGCCCGAGGATGAATCCGCACGCGCGGAACGGCAACCCCTCGACCGGAACGGGCGCAAAGCACTCGCTGGCCGATACCTCCTTGGGTTGCTGCTGATCGTTGCCGTCTATACCATCGTCACGATCCTCCGGAGCATCCGCGACGATTTCGCACCTGAGCTTTTCCGCGGACTTGGTGAGCCCGCCGCCCCCGGAGACTACGCTCTGGCGGATCTCGTTGTCGCCAGTGTCATGCTCGCGCTCTTCGGCTGCGGCTCTCTGTTGAAGAACAACCGCACCGCCTTTTTCATGGCGCTGACACTGTGCGCCTTCGGATTGCTGTTTCTCGCGGGGGCGGTGTTCGCCGTCCGATCCGGTGCGATCAGTCCCTTCGGCTTCATGGTCGCCAGCGGCCTCGGTCTATACGCTCCTTATGTGGCCATCCATACCATGGTGTTCGAACGCTTGCTCGCCTCCACACGGGATGTCGGCAATATCGGCTTCCTCATGTATGTCGCCGATGCATTCGGTTACCTCGGTTACGTTGCGGTGATGCTTGGCAGCGGTTGGCTGGGCGCCAGCGGACCCGAAGCACTGACATCGTTCTTTCTCACGATCTGCCTGCTCGGAGGGGCCGTGTCCATCGTCTTCATTCTGATCGCATCCCGATATTTTGCACGGAGGATCCCATCAACCGTTCGTGCGGAGTCTGCCGATGCCTGACGCGATCGCCGCTGTGTACGATGGCATTCCTCACACACATTCGCTTGAGACATTTGCGCTGCCGAATCCGTCCGGACGGGAAGTGATCGTTCGGATTCTGGGATGCACACTTTGCGGAAGCGATTTGCATTCGTTCAGTGGTCGGCGCACCGTTCACGTGCCCACCGTTCTCGGTCACGAGATTGTTGGAATCATTGAATCGTTCGGTCCGGATCATCCCCGAACCGATTGGTCGGGTAGTCCGCTCTCGGTTGGCGACCGCGTCAGTTGGGCGATCGTCGCGGCCTGCGGACAGTGCTATTTCTGCACGCACGACCTCTGGCCGAAGTGTACTCGAGCCACGAAATACGGGCACGAACGGCTCGCACCCGGACGCGAGTTGCTCGGCGGACTCGCCAGCCATGCGCTGCTTGTTGAGAATACGGCAGTTGTGAAACTCCCGAACCAGCTCTCGCTGGAAGCGGCATGCCCTGCGAACTGCGCTACCGCCACCGTCGCCGCCGCATTCGAGGCCGCCGGCCATCTGAGTGGAGCGAATGTCGGCATTCTCGGTTGCGGACTGCTCGGCCTGACTGCCAGTGCCATGGCAAACGATCGCGGAGCGAAAGCCGTATTCGCGATGGATCGTTCTGAAGAACGAAGATCCCTGGCGCATCGATTCGGCGCAGCACACGCGATCGAACCAGAACAATTCGCTCAAGCTGTTCAATCGAAGACCAATGATCTGGGATTGGATCTGCTGTTCGAATTCACGGGGTCGACCGCCGCTCTCGAATCCGCATGGCCCACCGTGCGAGTCGGAGGAACAATTGTTCTCGTCGGTGCCGTATTCCCGGACCGGGCTCTTTCGATCGTGCCCGAGCAAATCATCCGGCGGCATCTGACGATCCGTGGCGTCCACAACTACTCGCCCCGCCATCTCGTCGAGGCCATTCGATTCCTTGCCGAGTCGAGTCTTCGTTTTCCCTTCGATGAGTTAGTGAACCGATGGATACCGCTCGATCAGGTCGGCGATGCGTTCCGTTTGGCTGAGGATCCGCGTCAGATCCGCATCGGCGTGCGAAGTTGAATGATCGCTTCACATTCAATTCTGTGTGGAGCGATTCATCCATCGGGCCATTTTCGGAAAGTCCTTGACGAATTACACGCTGGTGATCATCGTTAGCCTCGAATCGAATAGAATCGCAGAGACGGTCGTGTGCTGAACTGGTTGGCCATTTCTCAGCATTCCCGAGGCTAAACCATGGATACTGAGCAATCGATCACGCGTTTAATCGGGATGGCGCGGGCGGGAGAAGCCGAAGCCGCCGAACAGCTTTGGCGGACCTACTTCGACAAGCTGGTGGCGGTCGCGCGGAAGAAGCTCGCCGTCTCTGCGCCCCGTGCGGCCGATGAGGAAGACGTGGCGTTGAGCGCGTTCGCGAGTTTCTGGGCGGGTGCCGGCCAGGACCGGTATCCGCAGCTGACCGATCGCTCGGCGCTCTGGCCGCTTCTCGTCGCCATCACGGCGAACAAGTGTACGGACCTGATCCGCAGGGAAACGCGCAAGAAGCGCGGCGGGGGCGCTGTGAATGACGTCAGCGCGATCGCGTTCGTGATCGATCAGGAACCGTCTCCCGATTTCGCGCTCACGGTGGCGGATCAACTGGAGCATCTCCTGAATTGCCTGGACCGAGCGGGTGATCCAATGCTCCGTCGAGTGGCGATGCTTCGGATGAATGGCTTGACTCAGGCCGAGATCGCGATTGAACTGGGATGCGTACGGGAAACCATCGTGCGGAAACTGCGATTGATTGAACTCGCCTGGGCAGCCGAGGCCGAACATGACCTCTGACTCGACTCATCTTCATCCCACTGTGCGCACGCTCCTACGCATCAATCAACTCTGCGACGAATTTGAAGCAGCGCAGCGAACGGGAGCGAAACCTGCTCTCGAAGATTATGTGGATCGTGCGCCCGCAGACGCCGCCGTGTTGCTCGAATATCTGATCCCGATTGAAATCTCCTACCGCCAGCGTGACGGGCAGCAACCGACTCTCGAAGAATATGTCAGTCGCTTTCCTGTTCTGGACCGGGACCTGATCGCGCGGTTGCTGAAATGTTCCAGCGATACAGCGATCCCGGCGGTTCTTGGTGAATACGAATTGGTCCGGCCGATCGGGTCCGGCGGGATGGGAAGCGTTTACCTCGCACGCCATCGGCGCATGAACCGGTTGGTGGCGCTCAAAGCGATCACGCCCGATGCGCTCGATCGCGAAATCCTCCACCAGCGCTTCGCACGCGAAATCGAGATCACCGCCTTGCTCTCCCACCCCAACGTGGTGACGGCATTCGACGCACGCGAGGATCAGGGCGTAAGTTATCTCATCACCGAATACCTCGAAGGCGGCGATCTCGGTCGCCTCGTGAAACAGTCCGGCCCGCTCTCGGTTGCGGACACCATTCGTTCCGTGCGCGGTGCCGCACTCGGCCTCGCACATGCGCACGCGCAGAACGTGATTCATCGCGATGTGAAACCCTCCAACCTTCTGCTTAATTCCTCCGGACAGGTCTGCGTGGCGGACTGGGGACTTGCGAAATCGAACGCCAGCACTCCCGCGAATTCGAAGCTGACCGCAGCGGGGATGATCCTCGGCACCGTGGATTATCTCGCCCCCGAACTGGCAGGCAAATCCGAAGACGCCAATGCCCGCTCCGACATTTACAGCCTCGGGTGCGTCATCTTTTACCTGCTCGCAAGGCGTCCGCCCTTCGCCACCGGATCCATCATGGACCGTCTCGATGCCCATCGGGACACGCCGGCGCCCGACATCCGATCGATCCGACAGGACATTCCGGATGCGCTCGCGGAACTCCTGATCCGCATGCTGGCCAAGCAGCCCGAGGACCGACCGGCCGATCTGGAATCTGTGATCGCGTCGCTCGATCAATTGAACCGGCCGGAAATCGACTTCACATTTGATAGCACCATTAAATCACCTGTTATTCAGTTCAGTAATCGGGGCTTCGTCATCGGCAGCGCGTGTGTTGTTCTCCTTCTTCTCGGGTTTTTGCTCTGGTACTGGTGGCCGACCCCTGCTCCGCTTCCATTCGATCAGAAGAACCCACTCGACCGAAAAACCGAAGCACCCGAAATTGCGGAGATGCCCGTCGCCGATCCGCGTGCTTATCAGCAGCGTTGGGCGGATCACCTCGGCATTCCTGTTGAACGGACGTTCACAATCGACGGTGTCGATTTTCCGTTCATTCTCGTGCCGCCCGGCACTTTCTCAATGGGCAGCCCGGAATCGATCATTTCGCGACTCACGGCAAACCCCGATCTGGATAACTGGAAGCGGGCGATGTACCTCGCGGAACAAGAGCGCTGTGTCACCATCCGCCGTCCCTTCTACCTCGCGAAATTCGAGACGACGTTCGCACAGTTCCAGCGCTTCATCGAACGCACAAACCACATCACGCTCGCAGAGCGCACGGGCGAGGGATGGGGATATCCCGGACCCGGACTGAACTGGCAGTTCGAATCAGGCCGAAGCTGGAAATCGGGCGGAACGTATATTCCTGCCGGCGATCATCCGGTGATCAATACCGCGTGGAACGATACGATTGCATATTGCAAATGGTTCGGACAGGAAAGTCATTTGAAATGCCGATTGCCTTCCGAGTCGGAATGGGAATTCGCTTGCCGCGGCGGACGGTCGGGAATCTGGAGCCACGGCGACGATCCGGAACTTCTGAACCAATACGCGGTCTACGGAGTCGAAGTCCCTGCCGCCGTCGGAACCCGCAAGCCCAACGGGTTCGGGCTTTTCGACATGCCCGGCAATGCGTCCGAGCGCTGCGCACTCGAGGACCCGTGGACCGCCGATCCCTTCCATCCCACGGAACTCGGCGCATCAATCTATCCGGTGCGGGGCGGGCGATTCAACGAATTGCCGCCGGAATCAGAAAGCAGTTGGCCCGAAGCCTATCGATCCGCGCGGCGAACCTGGGAAGCGCAAAACGCGCTCACCGCCGTCGGCCGCGTTCTCCTCGAAATTCCCGGCACATCAGATCAGCCTTGAAACCAAAGACTTTCAGAGATTTTCGGAATTCCTGTCACATGCTCCGCACCGTTGGCGAGTACCGGGTAGACCGGCCAAATCGGGCGGTGAAAACGTAAAGGAGATGATCATGGGACTGTGGAATTCGATCTTTGGTCAAGCCTCTTCGTCGCGATCAGCGAATCGGAACCGAACTCAGTTGTGCGTTGACAGTCTGGAGAATCGTGAAGTTCCGACGGTCGTCTTTGTCGGTGGCTGGGGAGCGTCCTCGTACCAGTACGCCAACGAGACAACCTATGATCGCCCGGCAGCAACTTCGCCGATACAGAGTCAGACCGATCTGACGGCGGAGACGGAAACACAAAAACTGACCATTACATTCTCAGACGTCCTGATATCGTCTTATCAGTCAAGCGGCAGTGCTGGGGGAGCGGCGGCTGACGACGTGATTGTGGATGGCCGAATCATCACAGCAGAGAACTACGACTCGGCACGATAAGATTTGATATGGGACGCAGCGAGTTGCGTCCCCTTTTTCATTGAGTCGCGGAGTCTTAGACCGCAAAATTACGATACAAATGTCCACATAAAGATATGAGGAGACACGAGGAGGACTCCGCCACGAGCGTGCGCAGGGCGGTGGCGGAGTCCTCAATAACGATTTGAGAAAAAGTCAAAAAGTTGTATCTGCCTTTGCCAAATGATCAGCCAACGAATACTCCACCCGAGAATTCCTCTTCGAATGCCGCATAACTCCGGAACGGCGAAGGTACGCTCTCAAACATGAGGTCAATCCCACGATAGACAGTGACTCGGGCCGGTTCGCCCGGCGCGGTTCCGACTACGACGTCGGCGAAGGTGTCGCCTTCGAGATCGGTCGTTCCCAGTCGCAGACCGTTGCGGGTCGAGGGATCGCCAGCGAAGAAATTGGCGAGCGGACGGTAGTCATTCGCACGGATCAAATCCCTACCCGACAGAATCAGCACCCGCGGTCCGCCGCCTGGCCCGCCACCGGCGATCAGATCCGCGAAGCCGTCCGCATCGACATCTCCGACCGTGATCACAGCCCCGTTGCGAAGAGTTGATTCGAAGACGAAGAAGTCACCGAAGATCCTTTGAGGATTCCCAGTCGCGACGCTTGCGCCATCGAATCCGGCGATGCGCGGTCCGCCGCCGATCCCCGCCGCGACAACAAGATCCGCACGACCATCCCCGGTCAGATCACCAAGACTCACCCGAGCACCACCGCGGAAATTCCCGTCGTCGATGCCGAAGAAATCCAGCATGACGTTCGTCGGATCCCCGTTTCGGAAGACGCGGACGCGCGGCCCGCCGCCAACATCAGGCGATACCACGAGATCGGCGATACCGTCGTTGTCCAGATCGGCCGCCGCGACGAACACTCCGCCGGTGAACGCGGATTCGAACGCCACAAAGGTTGCTGTGATGGCGTTCGTGGCGCCATCAAAAATCGCAATTGCCGGTGCACCACCCGGGCCGTTGCCGACGATCGTATCCAGTACACCATCACCTGTGACATCGCCCCGTGCGACGCGGACATCGGTCAACCCGAGCGATGAAAGATCGAATCGTTGAGACTCCGCACCGGTCGCCGCATCAATCGTACGTGCTTCCGCGATCCGCCCCGCTCCGCTGCCAATACTCACGAACGGATCAAACCGTCCGACGGGTTCGCCTTCGTAGATCGTTTCATAGATTGCGTCCTGAAGCGGAGTGATGATCGTCCGTACACGCTCGGTTGAGCCATCGGACCAACGGCTGAAGGGGATGAGTTGGCCATTCACTCCGATGGTTTCAGAGGCTTCCAGATCGCGTTCGATTCCGACAACGCCAACGAATGAATTTGGTGTCGATTGCGGAAGACCATCGATGGAGACCGTCGCTCCCGGCGGGTTGCTTGACACCGTAATCGATGCGGTTCTTGGCATCAGATCGTGCGTCGTGCTGACCGTGTGACCGAACGAATCCCGGACGGTCAGTGTGATCCGATAAAAGACATTCGGCAGCGTGAACGGTGTTCGCGTCGGAATCTTAAACGATCCATTTGTGATTCCGCTTGTGTCCGGAACGAACGGCCGCTGAACGGTAGCGCCGGTGAAGTAATCGACGCGCCACGTGAACGCGGACGGCGGAAGCACGCCGTCCTCGGCGTCGGTCGCGCTGCCGGAGAACGAGAAGGTTTCTCCGCCGGAAAAGAGCGCTCCTTCGGGTGGTGTTGTGATCGTGGGGACAGGTCGGAGATTCGTCGAAACGGTCAGCACTGCGGGATTGCTGGTGACCGTTCCGGCCGCGTTCGACACGATCACACGATAGCGTGATCCGTCGTCGCCGAGTTGAACATTCGCGAGCGTGTAACTCGGGCCGTTCGCACCCGGAATATCCTCTTCGTCCCGCTGCCACTGATAGGTCGGCGACGCATTACTGCTTGCCTCGACATGGAATGTGGCGCTTTCGCCCGGCAACAACGAGAGATCGTTCGGGTGGTCCGCGATCTGCGGCGCGTCGGTGAATTGAATGCGATAGATTTTTCCGTCGGTGACGTCGATGTAGTCCTGGCGTGCAAGCACGAAAAGACTGCCGTCGCTGGCGGGATCAAGATCGACGATCCCGTAGGCGTTCAGTTCGCTGGCGAAGAGTGAGACGGCTCCGGTGGCGGGGTCATAGGTTTTGATCCAGTCGTTGACGAAATCCGCGAAGAAATAATCACCCTGATATTCGACCGGAAATTGTGCGACATCACTTCGAAAGAATGCCCCGCCGGTGACGGCGCGACCGCTTTCGATTCCCGGTCCGTGCCCGTAGGCGAACAGGGGACGCGTGAACCCGGGAAACGCCGCCGGATTGAAATCCCCTTCCGTCTGTGGCCAGCCGTAATTGTTACCGGGGATGAGTTGATTGATTTCCTCAAAACGATCCTGACCGACGTCGTTCACGAAAATGCGACCCGTGAGCGGATCGATGTCGAAGTTGAACGGATTCCGGAACCCGGCCGCAATGATCGCGCGATACTTTCCTTCCGTCGCCGAAGCGAATCCGCGGATGAACGGCGGGTTATCCGGTGGGATGCTGCCATCGGAATTGATGCGGAGAATTTTGCCGAAGTACGTCGCAGGCGATTGAGCCAAGGTGGATTGAGCGTTGTCGCCGACCGAAATGTACAGTTTGCCATCAACGCCAAACCGCATCGTGCCGCCGTTGTGAATCGTGTTGCCGGGGATCAGCGGATCAAGCAGAAGCAGAGGAAATTCGCTGGCGGGGTCGATCGTGTTGCCGCTCACGGTGAAGCGACTGACGTGGTTTCGAATCACGCCACCGATCGGCAACGCCGTGTAGTAGGCATAAACGAAGCCGTTGGCGGAGAAATTCGGATCGAGCACAAGGCCGACAAGTCCACGTTCGCCGCGGAAGTCAACGTTCAACTTGAGGGCGAGTGACGTCTGCGAACCGTCGGCGGAGATGATCTTGACCGAACCCGACTGCTCGGAGACGAAGAGTCGTCCGTCGGGCGCTTCCTGCAAGGCCGTGGGCTGAAGGAGATTGCCGGCGACTTCGGCGATGGCGAAACCGGGCAGGAGTGTAACGGGCGTGATGCGATCTTCGAGAACAAGGGTTTCCAGACGGATCCGCATCGTGATGATCTCATGAATTCATGAATAGTTTCATTTAATGAAGACGCCGGACCATGGACACGATTCACCGAACGCCGGCGTCCCACTTGAGACGCTCGTGGCGGAGTCGTTCTTACTCTGACTCGTCATTCCTCCGACAGCGCCCCACCCTTCTGTGGACTCATTCCCAAATTTCGGAAGTACCTATGCGACACAAGAGTTTACGTCAATTTCCGACGCTATCTCCCGCGTGCTTCAAAGTTCTCACCATTTCCGCAAATCGGTCTTCCGTAAGTATAATTATGAACACCGACCGAGGCGGCCGAATCCTGACGAGGACCGGGAGCGATCCCGATCCCGCTCGCGATCCAAGTCATCTGCGTTACTCACCGCCCCTGAAGAGCATGACCACCGAGTGTGCCCCGGCCCGGTAAGTGCCGCCGGTGATTGCCGGTGCGCTGCTCCACTCCACGATGTCCTGAGGGGAAGGCAGCATCGTATCAATCCACCGCCGCCATGGCTTCCCGGCAGCCGCAGGCGGCAGTTCGAATTCCAGAGGCTCCCAGTAGCCGTTCAGGATCAAGTGAAAGGACAGGTTTTCATGACGGAGTTCAGCACCGAACGCAATGGCATGGGAATTCGGACCCCAGTCGGGTTGCCCGAGTTTCACCCCATGCCACCCTTTGTTGGCCTTCGCGATCAACTCCGTCAGGCTCACCCGCTGCTCTTCGTGAGTCACATCGCGAAGTAACCGTCGGGCGATCAGGAGTTTCACGAACCGATGCACATCGGCGTGGTTCTGGACCAGTGACCAATCGAACCAGTTGTCCTGGTTGTCGTGGCAGTAGAAGTTGTTGTTCCCTCCCTGTGTCCGCCGGACCTCGTCGCCCATCAGGATCATCGGCAGGCCGATCGACAGGAGCGTCACGGCGTGCATGTTCTTCACCTGCCGGTTCCGCAACGCCTCGATCGCCGGGTCGTCGGTCGGGCCTTCGGCCCCACAGTTCCAGCTTTTGTTGTCGTCCGAACCGTCGCGGTTCTGTTCCTTGTTGGCCTCATTGTGCTTTTGGTTGTAACTGACAAGGTCGTTGAGTGTGAACCCGTCGTGGCATGTGATGAAGTTGACGCTTTGCTCGGCTTCTCTCCGCTTGTGCCCGTAAACCTCGTGGCTTCCGAGCAACCGGTCGGCGAACCGACCAAGCGACCCGGACTCTCCCCGGAAGAAGTCGCGGGCGTCGTCGCGGAACCTGCCATTCCACTCTTTCCAAGTATCGCCGACGAAATGCCCGACCTGGTACAATCCGGCCGCGTCCCAAGCCTCGGCCATTAACTTGGTGCCAGCCAGCGCCGGGTCGGACTCAATGTCCCAGAGTACCGGAGGGTTCGGTAGCGGTTGCCCGTTCGAGTCTCGCGACAGGATGCTTGCGAGGTCGAAGCGGAACCCGTCCACGTGCATTTCCGTAACCCAGTACCGCAGACTATCGACGATCATCCGGCGAACAACGGGGTGGTTGGCATTCAGCGTGTTCCCACATCCGGAGTAGTCCGCGTATCGGGCGCCGCCGTTTTCCAGAATGTAATAGGTCGGGTTGTCGATCCCGCGGAAGCAGAGTGACGGTCCGTCGAGGCCCCCTTCGGCCGTGTGGTTGTACACCACGTCGAGAATCACCTCGATCCCGGCCCGGTGCAGCGCCTTGACCATGTCGCGGAACTCGTTGACCGGGCCCATTGGGTTGCGGTCAGCGCTGTACTGAGGGTGCGGGGAAAAATACGAGACCGACTGGTACCCCCAGTAGTTGACCAACCCGGCTGGGCAGGCGTGGGTATCGAACGCATGGATGGGAAGAAGTTCGACGGCGGTGATTCCGAGATCCTTGAGGTACGGGATTTTTTCGATCAGCCCCGCATAGGTGCCACGAAGGTTGTCCTTTACCCCGGAATTCGGATGCCGGGTGAACCCTCGGACGTGCATTTCGTAGATCACGGTCCGCGCCGACGGCCGGCGCAACGGCGTGTCCCCCTCCCAATCGTAGGCGGAGGAGTCCACGACGACGCTTTTCATGGCGGTCGTTGCGTTTTCGCCGTCACCTCGGGCATGCAAGGGAGAGTACGTTTTCGGTACCACGACACCGCGTCCGTACGGGTCGAGCAGAACTTTTGTGGGGTTGAATCGTAAACCCTTCTCCGGTTCGACCGGTCCGTGCACGCGATATCCGTACAACTGGCCCGGCTTCACTCCGGGTACGAACGTGTGCCAGTAGTGGTAGGTGCGGTTCTTGACCGGATCGAGCGTCACGACGCGGGTGGGTGTCGCATCGTCGCGGTCGAAGAACAGCAGATCCACTCCGGTCGCGGTACGAGAGAAAAGGCTGAAGTTCACACCGCCATGCAGAACGGTCGCCCCGAGGGGAGAGGGCTGACCAGCGTTCACGGGATCCATTGTTTCTCCTGGGAAAGTAGGGGCTCTGAGTGAAAGCGAAGGACGCAAGTTAAGGATTTTGTGCACTTGGGAGGCCGCAAATACCGAATAAACGTCATAGTTCCTCCTGATTGACTGGCATTGTGCCTTACCGCGCCCGGTTGATCCACGGTGTCAGTTGACCATGAAAACGCTCTTCTGCCAGCTGACACTCGTGGTACTACTCATCCTTCCCGGTGCGGGGTGCCGGCACTTTGGCCCGCGGTCAATCGTCGCAGACCGTATCCCTTACAGTGAAGCAATCGCCACATCGTGGAAGGAACAGGTCCTGCTGAACATTGTGAAGCTGCGGTACATGGACACGCCGTTCTTCATCGACGTGCCGCAGATCACGAGCGGTTACACACTCCAGGGGACCGCGACGACCACGGCCGGAATCAGTCCACCAGTCAACCCGGTTGCCTCGTTCGCCCAACAACTCGGTGGAGCGTTGACGTTCCAGGGTGTGTACCAGGACCGGCCGACCATTTCCTACACCCCGCAAACAGGCTCGCAGTTCATCCGCAACCTGACGTCGCCGATCAATCCGGGATCGGTGATGTTCCTGATCCAATCGGGTTACCCCGCCGACCTCGTATTCGACCTGACCGTGGACTCGATCAATGGCGTCCGGAACCGCTCGGTGACGGGCGGACAGGTGCGGCCTGCGGATCCCGAATTCGCGCGGGTTGTCGGTGCGATCCGCAAGGCCCAGATTTCGGGGCACGTCGGCATCCGGGTTTCGCGCGATCAGGAGAATAAGGACTCCGTCGCCTTCTTCATTCAGGACAAAGGCATCGACCCGGGCCTGGCCGCGGAACTGGCGGAGGTTCGGAAGATCCTCCGCCTCGACCCCGACCGGGGCGACTTCCGGATCACGTTCGGGGCCACGGCGACAAACCCGAACGAGATCGCCATCCTTTCGCGGTCGGTCCTCCGCATCTTGTCGGAACTAGCCACCTTTGTGGACGTTCCGTCGGAGCATCTGGCCTGCGGCACCGCGCCCCCCATCGGCGACATCCCGACCGACGGCCCACAACTGTTCCGGGTGCTCAGTTGCGCCAAAAAACCAGCGAACGCGTTCATCTCGGTTTGCTACGAGGGCCGCTGGTTCTGGATTGAAAAAAGCGACTTCCCCTCCAAGCGGACCCTGACTTATCTGCTCGTCCTTCTGGCATTGGCAGATACCGGGGCCAAGGAAAGCCTGCCGGTGATCACGATCCAGGCCAACTGATCTATCTCGGGGCAGAGTTCATACTCGTCTGAAGGTCGATCATCGCCTGCTGGCTGACTCGGAGGAGGCCTTCGTTCGACCGATCCAGGTCCGCGATCAGGAGCAGGACCCCCGCAAAGGCGATGATCAGTATTGCCATGGTCGGCGAACGCCGCGTGACCGACAGACCCGACTGGTAACCCACAGAGGTCATCCCGAGGATCGCGAGCACGAAGAGTGCAAGCCAGATGACGCTCGGGATGCGATTCCGGATCCCGACCTGGAGCCTCACTGCGTGCAGATCGATCAACTCGTTCAAGGACTGGATGAAGAGACTCGTGATTGGCGTCGGGCTACGCTCAGCCGCCTGAGCGGCAGCGAGCCATAGTTGTCCGTGGATCGCTTCCGATTTTGCAATGACCTCCTGCACCTTCCCTTCCTGGACCGCCCGCACTCTGAGATCGACATACTCCCGCAGTAGTTTGGCGCTCTCGCTCCGCTGCGGTTCCGGGAGAAAACTGGTCCGCAGGTAGGTCGTTCCGATGGCGTTGGCCTCCTGCAAGACGGCCTGCCGCCGTTCCTCGAAGCGTGTCGCCGCCATGCCGAAGGTGAACGCGAGGAGGAAGGCGAACAGCGCGAGGATGGACGCGACCATCGCGCCCACCGGGTTCTCCTTTTCATCCGTGGCGCGGCTGTGCCGCCACCGACCGTAACGGTATCCGCCCTCCAGAGCCAACCCTGTCAGCAGGGAGACCGCCACGAAAAGGAGCCAGAGCGGTACGCCGTCGAGCGGTTCCTGATGCATAAAAGAGTTCCTGTGGGCCGAATCCGATGAGTGAGGTCATACGGTTCACGGACGCCTGCGTTTCACGCTCACTTTTTGAATCCCGCCATTTTGCCGCCTTCCAAAACCCGCCTCGCATCCAGGGAGCCATACATCTGGATGAACTTGGCCACGAGACCGGTCCAACCGGTCTGATGGCTGGCACCCAGTCCGGCACCGTTGTCCGCATGAAAGTACTCGTAGAACAGGATGAGATCCTTCCAATGGGGATCGGATTGGAACTTCTCCGTACCACCGTGGACCGGGCGCCGGCCGTGCTCGTCGCGCAGGAAGGTCCGACACAGCCGGTCGGAGAGTTCCTTGCTCACCTCGAACAGGTTCATCATCTTGCCCGATCCCGTCGGGCATTCAATCTTGAAGCGGTCGCCGTAGTACATGTAGTAATTCAGTAACGCCCGGATGATCATGGCGTTGACAGGCATCCAGACCGGGCCGCGCCAGTTCGAATTTCCGCCGAACATGCCCGTGTTCGACTCGGCCGGCAGGTAATCCACCCGGTATTCCTGGCCCTGCACATGGAAGACGTAAGGGTGCTGTTCGTGAAACTTCGAGATCGAACGGATACCGTGGGGGCCGAAGAACTCGTTTTCGTCGAGCATCCGTGTGAGGACTCTGCGGAGACGCTCCGGATTGAGCACGGCGAACAATCCACGATTGTTCTCGCCATAATGCTCCGGGCCGATCGGGTGCATTGTGACTCCCAGTTCCGGTATGCGGCGCAGCCGCTCCCTGAGACCGGCCAGCGCCCGCGGGACCTGTTCCCGCTGCCAGGGCTCGGTGACCGTGGTAGCACACAGGGGCAATAGCCCCACCAGTGATCGCACCTTGAGCCGTGTGGCGCTGCCATCGGGGAGCCGCAGCACGTCGTAGTAGAAACCGTCTTCCTCGTCCCACATGCCCTCCTGCCCGCTCCGGTTCAGGGCCGCCGAGATGTAGTAAAACTGCTCGGCGAACTTCAGGACCATGTCCTCGTATGTCGGATCGTGGGCCGTAAGCTCGACAGCGAGTTCCATCATGTTTTGGCTGAACAGGGCCATCCAGGCCGTGCCGTCGGCCTGCTCCAGATAACCGCCGGTGGGCAGCGGAGAACTGCGATCGAACACACCGATATTGTCGAGACCGAGGAAGCCTCCCTCGAAGACGTTCTTACCGAAGCGGTCCTTGCGATTGGCCCACCAGGTGAAGTTCAGCATCAGTTTGTTGAAGGCGACCTTGATGAACTCGAGGTCGGGCTCGGCGCCCAGACCCTGCGAGGTGCGGTGAAGAAAGAGAGTCGCCCAGGCATGGACCGGCGGATTCACGTCGCTGAAGTTCCACTCATAGGCGGGAAGCTGGCCGCTGGGATGGAGGTAGACGGCCTTCAGCATCAACGTCATCTGGTCTTTGGCGAAGTCGGGGTCCACAATCGCCAGCGGCAGCGTGTGGAAGGCCAGATCCCAGGCCGCATACCAGGGATACTCCCACTTGTCGGGCATCGAGATGACGTCGTTGTTGGAAAGGTGGCTCCAGCGGCTGTTGCGTCCGTGCTTCCGGTTCTCCGGCGGCGCGGGCTGCGTCTCGTCGCCCGCGAGCCAGCGGCGGATGTCCAGCCCGTAGTATTGCTTGCTCCAGAGCATGCCCGCGAGCGACTGCCGTTGAATCATGCGCATCTCCGCGTCGTCGAGGCGACCGTGGATCGTCTCGTAGAAGGCGTCCGCTTCCTCCCGGCGGGCCGCGATTGTTTCGTCGAAGTGCACGAAGGGCGAGCGGCGCCGTTCGGAGGAAAGGCAGTATTCGAAGACGGCGGATTCCCCGGGCGCGATGGTCGCCTCGGTCACGAAGGCCGCCTTCGTCCCCTCGCCCGCCGGGTTGACCGCGTTCTTCTTCTTCTCGACGAGGTGCCGGTGGAAGCCGTCCTTGAAATAGCCCGGCGTTTCCGGCAGGCCGATGAAGACGGGATTCGTGTCGTTCTCGGTGAAGATGGCGCGCGAACCGGCGCGACCGCTAAGGTAGTAGCTGCCGAAGACGGGATGCTCGGCATGGATGCGCCACCGTCCGTCCATCGAAATCCGCGGGCGCGATCCCTTCTTGTACCACGACCAGGTATTCCGGAACCAGAGCTGCGGAATGACATGGAGCGAGGCCGCCTCCGGCCCGCGATTGATCGCGGTGATCCGCACGAGGATGTCCTCCGGCCCGCCTTTCGCGTACTCGACGAAGACATCGAAATAGCGGTCGAAGTCGAAGACGCCCGTGTCCATGAGTTCGAACTCCGCGTCCTTCTTCGAGCGCCGGTAGGTCTCCTCGAGCAGTTCCTCATACGGATAGGCGGCCTGCGGATACTTGTAGAGCATCCGCATCCAGGAATGGGTCGGGGTGTTGTCGAGGTAGTAGTAGCATTCCTTCACGTCCTCCCCGTGGTTGCCCTGGTTTCCGGTCAGCCCGAAGAGGCGCTCCTTCAGGATGGGATCCTTCCCGTTCCAGAGCGCGAGGGAGAAGCAGAGGATCTGCTTGTCGTCGCAGAGGCCCGCGATGCCGTCCTCGCCCCAGCGGTAGGCGCGGCCGCGCGCCTGGTCGTGGGGGAAACTCTCCCACGCGCTGCCGTCCGCACTGTAATCCTCCCGCACCGTGCCCCACTGCCGTTCCGAGAGGTAGCACCCCCATTTCCGCCACGGCACGCCCTCCGCGATTTCCTGGAGGCGGTGGTGTTCGAGGGATGGGGGTGTCTTCGTCATCGGGTGAGGGATTACGCATGTACCGCAGGAGGCGGGCCATGTCACGAACGAATCAGGCGCCGGCGCTCGCGAAGCCGGAGGGAGAACTCCAACGTGGGGAGTGACCGCGCCCACCCCCCGGGACACGAATCCTCACCGCTGGCACGGGAGCGGCCCGACCCCGGATTGAAGGACGGTCAGGAGATCATCGAGATTGATGCTCGCGACCGCGGAAGCCCGGTCGCTGACCGCGAACGGGAGAATGAGCTCGCTCCCATGGACCAGCGACCCGCAACTGTAGACGACGTTCGGGACGTATCCCTCGCGCTCCACGCCCTGCGGACTGAGCAAAGGCTCGTGGAGACGCCCGATGACCCTGGTGGGATCGTCGAGGTCGAGGAGCGCCGCCCCGATGCAGTACTTCCGCAAGGGACCGACACCGTGCGTGATGACGAGCCAACCGGCGGCGGTCTCGATGGGCG
>JBGSJI010000120.1:0-4185 GCA_041742055.1 Limnoglobus sp.
CAGACGCGACGACAGCAACGACGCGGTCGGGCAGGATTCGGAATGCGCCCGTCGCTCTGGGTTCGCAAACTCTACCCGCCACGACCCTACAAACGCAAACTCACGTCACTGGCGGCGAACTTGTGAAACGGTCATCTAGCCGACTTCGTACTCTGATCGTGTCGCACCACTTTTCAACACGGACTCGCATGGCGGCGGGGAGAGAAGGATGATCGGCAACGGACGGAACGATGCCGGTGAAGAACTCGCGTTCAAAATTTCCAAACTTGTCGAAGAACGCGGCTGGAATCAGGAAGATTTCGCGAGAATTTCGCACCTGAACCGGCACACCGTGCGGCAAATCCTCAACGGCGGACCCAAACACCGCCGCCTGCGCAACGCCACCGTCTCCCAATGCGCCGAAGCGCTCGGGCTGACCGTCAACGAACTCCGCACCCTGCCCATCGACCGTCTGCTCCCACGCATGCACGGCAAACCGCCTGCCGACGAAATTGCCCTCAAGATGCTCCACGAGCGTGCCGTACTGCCCGAACTCGTTCACTGGCTCGAACGAAACAAAGATCGCGCGGCCGATCTCAGAGCGGACGAAATTTCCGAACTCCTCGACAATCAGAACGCTGGCGGCATTCTCGAAAAACTGGGTGTCGAACATTTCGTCGAATTTCTCGAACGCCGCCGGGCTCTGCTTTACAAGGTCCATCAGCTCGCCCGCACGGACTATGTGCAATGCCTCGAAACAATTGTCGGTTTGCTCTACGAGAAGGTTCAATCGGAACGAAACTGAGTGCGGATATCCACACCCGCGAGTTGAGACCAGGCATCGATCAGCAAGGAAAAGTTCCGGCCCGGCCAGTCGAAGTCCCGGGTCCGCTCGTCGTGAATAATCGTCCGCACGCCCGCGATACCGAAACCGGTCCCGACTAACACAAGCTCGCTCACCTGGTTGGACCACCACGAAAACGCCTCCACACGCGACCGCGGCTCCAGCTCCGAGAGCACCTTCAAACTGATGCTCTCCTGCACCCGCTCCGGTGGCGGCAGAAGTATCGTGCCATCCGCCGCAACACCTGCGATCGCGCCGATCGCGGTGTCACCCACGCCCTGATTCAAAACCACCGGCACCGCCCCCGGATGGCGCTCGGCGATACGGCGCTCCGCGATATGCCAATGCAACCGGCTGCGATGCTTGACCGATGGAGGAAGCAGATCATCGGGTTCAATCGAATGTGTTCCGGCAACGACCAACACAACACCCTCGGTGAAGAACGTCCGATACCGCTCGGCACGAATCGGGTACGTGCTCATCACGAGCGTTGGCGGTCCGCCGGGCGGACCCGGAGTCACCGCTGTGACGACATGCAGTTCGCCGTGAGGCGCAAGCGGCAAGTTGTGGCGGAGTAGTTCCTCTGCGATGCGTGAGAGTTCGTCATCCGAGAGGAGAAGCGGAACGAAGCACCGCTCGCAATCGCGGCGCAGGCGGGACTGATGATCGCGCCAGCGAAAGAGCCGGCCGTTGTAAGTGCGTGCGTTATCGACGATCGTCGCACCCGAGACGAACCCTGCATCCTTAACTGACATCCTGACGTCAGTCTCGGGATAAAAACCATCGTTGAAATAGAGAATGGGAACGGCCATGAAGCCAGTGTATTCACGCGGCTGCCGAATGGTTTTTCGAAGCACTCACGCCATCGAGCAAATCAAGCGTTCGCTCGGTTGCGCCTTGCTGTTCCCGCACGAGCTGCCGCGCGGCGGAGCCCATGTCCCTGCGTTTCGCATCGTCTTCCAGCAACAACGTGAACGTGGGAACTAAGTCGCTGGCGGAGGAAATCATGATCGCCCCACCCGCTTCGACAAGCCGCCGGGCCGCATCGCGAAAGTTCCAGACATGCGGGCCGAACACTGTCGGCACGCCATAACCGGCCGGCTCGATCATGCTTTGCCCGCCGCGAACCCCGTCGAGCGTTCCGCCAACATAACCCACGTCGGCCAGACCCCAGGCCGCACCCAGTTCGCCGATCGTATCAAGCAGCAGAACCGCCGGCGGATCGCGGAGCGGATCGTTTATCCGGCTGCGCCGCACAAATGCCAGGCCGGACTCCGCGACCAGCTCCGCGACCGCTTCGAACCGATCTGGATGCCGCGGAACCAGCAACAGATGCAACTGCGGAAAGCGCTCGCGAAGTTCCCGATACGCCTGCAGGATCAACGATTCTTCCGGCGGATGCGTACTCCCGGCCACCAGCAGAAGCGGCACATCGAACAGTCGCTTGAGCTCGCGGCCTTTCGGCGTGTCACGATTTCCCATGGCACCGTCGTACTTGACCGAACCGGTCACGCGGACATTGGTCACGCCAAGGAGTCGAAAGCGTTCGGCGTAATCGTCCGACTGCGTGCCGATCACGGTCACATGCCGATAAAGCAGACGGCGTGCAAAGCTGGCGATGCGTTGAAGTCTTCGGAAGCTGCGCGGACTGAGCCGTGCGTTCACGACGGCGACGGGAATGCGCCGAGCGCTGGCGGCTGCGAGAAAATTCGGCCAAAGCTCCGCCTCAGCCAGCACGATCAGATCGGGCTTCACCGTATCGATGGCGTTGGCCACCGCCCACGAGAAATCGAACGGCCACGCAATGACATCGCAATCGGGGAAGCGCGCCCGCGCTTCCGCCAGGCCGGTATCGGTGGTAGATGAGATCACGCACCGCGCCTCGGGATGCCGCTTGCGATACGCGCCGACGATCGTCACCAGAAGATGAATTTCGCCCACGCTCACGCCGTGAAACCAGACCGTGAAGCGGGAATCGGGTGCGGGGGATTCGACCCGACCGAAGAGTTTGGCCGTCAGCCCCGCGCGATAACGCCCCGTCCTGATTGATCGCCAGACGAGCCACGGCGAAAGCATCAGTAAAACCAGAAGATAGAGAGCGTTCAACAGCCAGCGCATGGGCATCCGTTCCTGACAGGGCAGTTCATGAGCTTACGCCAGAAGACCCGTTTGGTACAACATCGATTCATGCAGGAGATCACAATGAAGTACCGATGGCTTTCGCTCTGTCTGATTTTGCTTTCCAGTTCGAACTGTATCGCCCAGTGGAATGCTCAGACGTTTCCGGCGGAAGCCGACTTCCGCGGGCTGTGCGTCGTCAGCGATCGGGTCGCGTGGGTGAGCGGAACCAAAGGCACGGTCGGTCGCACAATCGATGGCGGGAAGACGTGGGTTCGATTGACTGTGCCCGATGCGGACCAGCTCGATTTCCGCGACATCGAGGCTTTCAGCGAAACGACGGCGTACGCGCTGAGCATCGGTCCCGGACCCGATTCCCGCATTTACAAGACGACGGATGGCGGAGCGTCATGGAAGCTGCAATTTCAGAATGCGGAGAAAGATGCGTTTTATGATGCGATGGCGTTCTGGGACGAAGCGCACGGTTTGGCGCTGAGCGATCCGGTGGGCGGTGCGTATCGGATTCTGGCGACGAATGATGGCGGCGCGAATTGGAGCGTGGCGCGGTGCGCGATGCCGAAGGCGCTGGCGGACGAGGGTGCGTTTGCGGCGAGCGGGACGTGTCTGATTGCGACGGGAACGAAGGAAGCGTGGTTCGTGACGGGTGGCGGACCGTTCGCACGGGTATTTCATTCGTCGGACCGTGGACAGAATTGGACGGTTCAGGACACGCCGATTCGTGCGGGTGTGGCCTCGGCCGGCGCGTTTTCGATCGCGTTCCGCGACGACAAGCACGGGCTGATCGTGGGCGGTGATTATCGCAAGCCGGACGCGAGCGGTGCGACGGCGGCGCTGACAATCGATGGGGGCAAGACTTGGACTGCGGTGGCGGATGCGCTGCCGTTTCGGTCGGGCGTGGCCTGGACGGGAAAAGAGTGGATTGCGGTGGGCACGTCGGGTTCGCACGTATCGAAGGACGGGATGGCGTGGGCGGAGCTGGATCGCGAGAACGGCAACGCGGTGTACTTTGCAAAGTCCGGCCGCGGCTGGCGTGCAGGCCCGAAGGGGCTAATTACGCGCTGGAAATGAACAAAGGGGACTGTCACAATCCTGTTCGGCACGAGTCATGCTCTGGCCATGGCGCGGGTCCGGTCGCGGGTCGGATTGGTGGAATGCGGCGGGGTTTCAAGGCAGATGGGCAGACGTTGGGAGTGGACCGTTCCGATGCGCGCAGCGCCGAACCG
>JBGSJI010000121.1:0-17769 GCA_041742055.1 Limnoglobus sp.
GAGCGGTTATTGACGGTGGTGGAAACGCTGAAGTTGCAGAAGCGAAACGTGCTGGATTATCTGGAGCAAGCGATCACCGCCCACCGCCAGAAGCAACCCTGCCCGCCACTCCTCGCCGCGACAGGGTGAACGGTTACTAAAAATCTATCGTCCGAGGGAATGGAAAATGACAATCCGTTACATCACACTTTTAGGATTATTTATTTTGGCATGTTCGACCCATGCCTCCGAGAAAGATGGCTGGTACACAAAGGCCGTGAAATCGGTCTTGGCATCAGTTGAACCATCGGAAGCCAAAAAAGGTCAGACGGTAACCTTCAAACTGACTGTTCAACTCAATGATGGCTATTTCACATATCCTCTATCCCAACCAGAGGAAAGCGCGAAATCGATGATCAACAGGATCGTTTTTCCAAAACCCGGAACGTTGATATTTGTTGACAGCGTCAAGGATCCCAAAAACTTCCTGACGAAAGAAGAGCCGACATTAGGGATCTTCGAACTGAGAACCTACAAAGGATCGGTCACTTTCGAACGAAAGGCTGTCGTGTCACCGAATGCCAAGTCAGGCGAAGCCAAAGTCTCAATCGATTCGTTCAAACTGAGTGTATGTGATGCAAATAATTGCTTTCCTGCCAAAACACTTCAACCATCTGCCACGTTGAAGATTCTGAACGAAACGGTCGATGTTGAAAAACTGTATCTGGGTGAAGTGAAGAAAGCTCTGGAATCCAAGTAGATCACGCTGCGATCAAGTCGATGATTTTAACCACTACAGTTCAGACCGTACGCTATCGATCTCGTACTTCGATTGACGAAACTTATCGCTGATAGATGGGAAGGAAATTCGACGGGACACTTAAGATCAGAACCGCGATTGCTGTCTGATACGAAGCGCCGTTGTGTTGTTCCATTCGCTCCAACCATTCACCACTCGCTCGCTGACGAGTCAGCAAGGTATCTTTCATTCGAGAATAATAATCTTCCCATTGTTTGCCGCCAAGTTGATGGAACGCATGGGCAGCATAATAATGTCCATACCAGTAGTGCTGACGATCGTTTTCTTCCCGTTCCATGTATTTGACGGCGGCATCGATCTGTTTCGCTTCGTAATCACCTCCGAGTTGCAAAACGCAGACACCTGCGGCTGTTCGAGCATATCCGGCACCTGATGAATATGGCATGTATTTGTAACCGCCGGTTCTTGAATCATGGCATTTGTCAATGTATTTCAGTGCGTTCTTGATTGTTTCATCCGGGACATGCAATCCGCTGTCTTTGGCACCACGCAGTGCCATGACCTGCATAATTGTGACTGAAATATCTGCCCCCGTGGGCGAAGGATCGTATCGCCATCCCCCTTCAGAATTCTGGCTTTTGACGATCAGACTAACCGCTTTCTTCAAAACCTTTTTGACCTCTTCGTCACCGGTCATCCCGTAGACTTGCGTAAGCGCAAGCGTTGACATGCCGTGACAGTACATGTTGCCTCCACCCCGGCCTGCCAGATAACCATCCTCACGAGACTCCGCAAGGAGGTGACGGACCGCCTTTGCAACTTCGGGTGCGTAGAGGCCTTTATTGGGAACATGTCCATTGGCCATAAACGCGAGAAGTGCGAACGAAGTGATGGCAGTATTGCCCCACTTGCCATCACGATCCTGATGATCTTTGAGCCAAACTAAAGCTTTATCGATCGACTTCTTAGTCTCGGGGTCGATTTTGACCTTTTCATCACCACGTGCCAATGGGCTCAGAAAAGCTCCGAAACCCAATCCAGCGATCAGGATCAGTCGGCACATGATAAACTCCCTCATTAGGGTTTCTTTTCTTCAGGCTTGGCCGCAGGCGATTGAGACTGTGGCTTGCCCGAATTCTTGATGTTGATGTTATATTGTTTGAGTTTCTCGCGAAACTCGGCTGGGAAGGCAGCCTCCGCATTTTGCTGTACCTTATCCCGTTCTTTTTTCTGAAGATTGATGAACGAACCATCACTCTCTTTAGTCTGACCGCTGGAAGATGCATTCTTCATCTGGCCCGGACCCTGACGGTCGCCTTCGCCGCGATTCTGATTGTCTTCCTGATTCTGACCTTTCTGTCCCGGTTGTCCCGGTTGTCCCGGTTGCTCGGGCTGTTGACCCGGTTGGCCAGGTTGCTGTCCCTGCGCCTGAGCCTGCATTGGCTGACCGGGTTGAGCCCCCTGCTGGCCCATCGCTTCGTTCGCCGCGTTGAGCGATTGAAGCGCCTGACCGAGTTGCTGGGCGGCCTGCTGCTGCGATTGGCTGGCCTGCATCGGCTTTCCTTGTCCCAGCTGTTGAGCAGCTTGGTTAAGCTGCTGAGAAGCCTGAGTCAGTTGTTCCTGAACGGTCGTCGGAGCTTGAGCCTGAGCTTGATTCAGAGCTGCCTGCGCGGCCTGATTCGCTTCAGCTGATTTAGCAAGAGCTTCGGTGGCTTCTTTCAGTTGTTGCTGAGTTTGAGCAAGTTGTTGGCTATTCATGGGTTGGCCTTCGCCCTTCATGGGTTGGCCTTCGCCCTTCATAGGCTGGCCTTCGCCCTTCATAGGTTGTGATTGAGCGGCCTGATTGAGTTTGTCCAGCGCCTGTTGTTGTTCCTGAACCGCTTTTTGAAGGTCACCTTGTTCGAGCGCCTTGGCTGCTTCATCGGCATTTTTCGCCGCGTCCGGCTGTTTCATCTGTTCTGCTTGTCGTGCGATTTCCTGCTGCTTTTGGGCCAAATTTTTGGCGAGATCGTTATTCATCGGCTTCTGCAATTGATCAGCCGCTTTCTGAGCTTGTTCAGCGGCTTTATTGGCCTGTTCAATCGCCTTTGCGAGTTGCTGCGCCGCATCCATCGGATTGACTTCGTTCGGTTGCAAAGCCGCCTGATCGGCAATTTCCTTGGCCTTCAGTTCTTCAGCTTTCTTGGCGAGTTCGTCCTGGGCTTCATCGAGTTTCTTCGCTGCTTCATTCGCTTTCTGTGCTGCCGGTTTCGGTTGATTCCGATTGAGTTCCTGGGTGGCGTCCTCCATCTTCTTGGCGCTTTCCTGAATCTTCTTTGCAGCTTCCGGAGCGGTTGCTTTCACTTCTTCCTGAACCGCTTTTGTCTGGGGCATGAGCGATTCCTGCTTCTTTGCCAATTCTTCGTTCTTCGCTTTATTTGAATCGGTTGAGTTCCGGGCTTCCTCCGCGAGTTTCTTCTCTTCCTTGGAGAGCTGTTCCAGTTTCTTCTGAGCTTCTTCGAGTTTCGCAATGTCCTCGCGGCGTTTCTCAATCTCTTTGGCTTTCTCCTCGAGAGCTTTTTTTGCAACTTCCAGCGCCTTGACTGTTTCTTCCTGTTTTGGACGTGCGGCGTCCTGATTCTGCTGGTACAATTCCCGCGAAGCCTGCCGTGCTTCCTCCGCTGCTTTCTTCAATGCTTCGGTAGCCTCTTTCTTGTCCGGCAACGGGAGGTTCTTCAGTTCGTTGGCCTTTTTGGCGATCTCATTCTGTTTGTCTGCGATTTTTTCGAGTTGCTCAGGTTTCTTTTCCGATTTGGTTTCGTCTTGGATTTTCTTTTGATCCTTGATCAGTTTTTCAACTTCCTCGATGGCTTTCTTGGTTGCAGCCAACGCGTCCGATTTTTCTTTTTCGGCTGCAGCAATTTGCTTGTCGAGTTCTTCCCGGGTTTCTTTCAGGCGTTCGATTGCATTCTCTTCGGCCTGGATGGCCTTTTCAGCGCTTTCTTCCACTCGCAGGGCATCCTGTGCCCGTTTCATTTCCGATTCCGCAGGCGCGATCTTGGCAGCTGCTTCCCTCGAAATCTCGTCAAGCGTTTTTCGAATCTCGCGGGTTTCGAATTCGAGTTTGGCCTGTTGATCGGCCAGCCGATGTGCTTCGACTTTCTGAGGATCGGGAGCATAACGGTCGTAGCGCGTCGGCTCGCGCTTTGGCTCCTCCGGATTCTTCGCACGTTCCGTTTCCGCCTTCAGAATTTTTTCTGCCTGAAGCGCTTTCTCAACGCGGTCGCGCGCTTCCTTCATCGCTGCGATCTTGTCTCGCGGAGTCCGCAACGCCGCAGCAAGTGCCTGCAAATCCTTGGCAATTCTGAGCTGACGCTCGGCGGCACTGGTAAACTGACCACTGCTGAGATTGCTCGACGCAATCGTCATATCGGTTCCAATTTGAGCACCCTTGCGATGAGCATCAGCCTGATCAAGTCGTGTCTTCTGTTCCGGACTCAGCGTAGGTTTGAGTTTTCCGAGTTGAGTCGTGATATTCAGGATTTCCGTATGAAGATCGCTCTGACTGTCAGCCTGTTCCTCGCGATCATCTCGAAGGGAGCGTGAAGAACGCGTCGGCGTTGGCCGGAAATTCTCCGCCGAAATAGCCTTGAGATGAAGTCCGAGCTGATCTTTCGCGAGTTTGTCGATCCGTGAAGCGGCCTGATCCAGTGATTTCAAAACATCAAGTTTGTTAACAAGATCGCGAAGCGTTGTGACGATCTGCCGATGCTTCAGGTACGCTTCACGCTGTTCCTTGGTAGCAGTATCTTCATCGGGGGCACGCATCGCACGGTCGAGATGACTGAGTACGGATTTCACTTGCTCTTCACTCAAGCCGCGTAATGTTGATGCGACTTCGTCGAGCATCTTCTGTTCCGTGCCGCGATCTAACTTCTGGAAACGCATCGCCCGCAGTGTGGTTCCGATCCGTCGGGCGGTCTGTTCGATTTCAGCCTGGACTTTCTTCTGTTGGATCTTCTGCGCCGCCGGATCGAGGTCCGGATTGGCTGCAGACGACGACAAACCGAATCCCGCGAAGAGTGTTGCGAGAGCGATGCGGCGGATCGACATGGACAGACTCCAGACGTTACGCGGGGCGGAGAAGTGGCCCGGCTAGGTAGTTAATTCAGTATTGGCGTTTTTTTCGATCATTGCAATCGAGAAACTCATGGTTTTCGGAACGGATTACTGGTTATGGGATTTTCATCTCGATTGAAAACACCCCGTTGACGTTCTTCAAGCTGTCTTAAACGTTCACGACTTTGATCCCGTTGCCGATTCCAGTCTTCCCATTGAGACTGCGTCACGACGGCCTTGATCCGACTTTCGGACCGTCCCGGTTGACGATTCGGATCCGGATTCCGGTCATAAACCGCCACATGAAATTCAACACGGTCGCCGACCTCAAGTTTCGTTTCCACTCCACGGACGATCTTTTTCAACGCGGCCGTCTCGAAATTGTAACGGCCTCCCGCTTCTAAACCCGGAGGTTGTGTTTCAAGATCCGGTGAGGGAAACTGATAAAAATCCACTTTCCCATCCGCTCCGGAGTTCTCAAAAACACCAAGTTCCGGGATGAACTTCCCGGTTTTCTCCAAATCGGCAACGGTCGGCGCCAGCGGATACGGAATCCAGTTTTCTGACTCATTGACGCGATACATGATAAACGCCCGATCCAGACCCAACGGCGATCGTGCCGCATAACCAATCTGTACGCGCCCACCAAGCACTAAAGGCATACCCGTTACCTCATAATCATCGATCGGTCCTGGATCGAGCGGATCCTTCAATACTTCAGGGAGCAAATTCACTCGGGGTGGCTCATCTGCCGCAATTCCAATTCCTCTCCGTGGTGGATTAAGATTGGCAAAATCATTGTCATCCGTTACCTCGACGCGATATGCAATGGCGTTGGAAGGCAGTTCGACACGAACATTGGCAGATGTCCGTTCTTCATCCAGATCCATCGGAATGGGTTCACCCAATGGATCTTCGATTCCGGCTGCAGTACGAGCGAGCAAGACAAGAAGCGCCGTCTTCATCGGCTTGGATGAACTGATGGCGATCCGCAGTCCACAATCGGGAAGTGCTGTTACCTCACCTTCAGGCTGATACCGTTCGTACCGTCTTTTGTTTTCCGGGTCAACATAAACTGGTAATCGCAGCCATGCATCGAGCGTTTTGACAACTGGCCGTGGCTCGAATGCCACATGACCCTCGGTTCGTGTTCTGCCATCATTCAGTCGGGCACGAAACGCGAACGGTATCGATGACGGTGGATAATCTGCGAAGAAAATCGCTTCTGAATCGCTGATCCGCTCAAGGAACTCCAAATCGTAATACTCATTGGGTTGCCCCGTTGGTGTTACGATCACGGTTCCTTTCGATTGTTCAGTGAACTTTCCGCTCACTCGGAACCTGAGTTTCACTGCATCGCCGCTTGGCCAAAGTTGTCGGGTATCATTCACCAATGATACCGAACGTGGAATATCGGCAGGTAGCAGGCATTGTCGTTTCAGAAGCGCAAGGAACAGTTTCGAATCATAAGCGAAAAGTCCAAGGATCAGCAGCAGAAGCGGGCTGAGTACGTAGAACGCCCGGTGAAGGCGGCTGGTCTCTGCGAGTTTGGTGAAATCGTGTCGTGTCGCCAAAGTCACCGCTTCGCGTGTCACATCGCCGATCAATTGTTGTGACATTCCGTGCGTTTTGGCCGTTGGTCGATTGAGTTGCAATGCAGTCACGAGCCGGTGATCAAACTCCGGGAAAGCATTCTCGGCACGCGAAGCGAGGAAATCGAGGCTCGGCGTTCGAAGGCGATATAGAAACCAAATCCCTGCCGCCGAATAGAGCGCCAATTGACCAAAGGTCATCAGGATCCGCACGAGGATCGGCGTATCGCGATAACGATCGATGGTCCAATCGATGAAGCACGCTGTCAGCAAACCGCCGAGAACAACTGCACCCCAACGCGCGAGGCCCCAAAGAAACCGAAAAAGCCGTTCCCGACCCTGCCAGCGCTGCAATTGATGAATCAGCTCATCCATGGGTATCAACTCAGGCTATTGAACTTTCGAACGATCCATTCCACGGAGAACAAACCGATGACCAGCAGTAACGCCCACCGATTCCAAAGCAGAACCTCATCACGCCTCACGAACGGAGTAGAAATCGGCTTCACCGATTCCGCCAGTTGATGAAGATCTTCTTCACGGTAAAACGTACCACCAGTCGCCTCGCAAATTTTTCGTAATTGATCTTCCGCTAATCCGCCAACAGACAACTCATGATCCGGTGGAAGCGCGACACGATACTCTAGCGTCGCGCTGTCGCTTCCATTATCCACACGTAACGTATAGCGGCCTAATCGCTGAAAGGGAATCGTCGCGATGTATTCACCGGGTACTCCCGGTAAGGCCTTCAGCTCAACCGGTTCGCTAGTCGCCCGTTCGTCCGGTCCGGGATCCAGGCGATCGATCCGAGCCTCGAGTCGATCGGCAGTGATCGGTCGAAGATCTGGATTGAACAATCGGGCGTAGACTTGGCCCGTTTTCCCGAGCTGCGGATCGGGCGTATCGATGGAAAGTTGTGTGAGCTTTGTGCCGACGGTTCGCGGCACACCAGCGACATACACACCCTGACTCCAGAAACGTGAAAAGTATTTATCCGCGGCGTTATAGCGCCAGCGCCAGGTTTCGTCGAAGCCGATCCAAATGCTGTACCCTTTGCCGTAATAGTGAGTGGCCAGCAACGGCATTGGTTTGTTATCGGTTGTCTTTTCCGTCGGATGCGTCAGATATACTTCAGCAGCCGGCTTGAGTTTCGTCACCGGATAATGCCAGAAGAATTCCGGAATTTCCTTCCAGACTTTGAGATTCTCGACCGGATCATCGTCGAGTGAAAGGATCGCGGATCGGATCCCGGAGGAGGTCATTTCTACCCGGTACGAATTCGGACGCGAGCCCGAATCGATGGCAAACTTCTGCACCGGTATTTCAACTGGCAGAACATCAGCGAGCGGTGTACCGACGAAAGACGATGGACCAAAATTTTGCCCCGCAATGTGAATGAATCCACCGCCTTCCGCCACGAATTCCCGAATCATGATTTGCTGATCGCGGCTGAAAAACATCGCTGGCACATCTCCCAGGATCAGGAGATCGTAATCGAAAAGATCAGGCCGAGTAGCGGGAAATTGTGGCAGGAACGGCTCGCCGGATTTCATGGCCCGCGAATCGCCGTCGGTCAGGAAAAAGGACGCTTCGACACGGCGGTCGCGCAGGAGCGAACGTTGCAGAAACTTGAAATCCCACCGCGGGATCGAATCGACAACGAGCACTTTCACTTTTCGATCGACGATGCGAACTGTTTTGACCAACTCATCCGTGACGGTTTCGAGACCTGAGATCACACGAACCGTCGTGGTCAGAATCTGTTTGCCCGATTGGGCGTCGCGTTGCTGTGGAACGAAGGAAAGGACTTCCTTGAGATCTTCTCCTTCTTTTGCTTCAACGGTCTTTCGGGCCACTTCCTGATCATTCAGTTTCATCACCATTTCAACCGTGCCGTCTTTGAACCCTTTCATGCGATAACGAATGGGGACGCTCACGGTGTCTTCCACGAAGAGTGTATCGTTGACGACCGCCTCGCGGATCTGCAGTTGGCCGAAGTAGGAGCTTCCGACTCCATAGACATGTATGGGAATGTTCTGCCGGACACACGCCTTCGCGAGTTCGTCCCATCCTGGTTGGCTCGCATTCTCACGGCCATCCGTCAGAATCACGAAAGCAGCTGGTTGCTCATTCTCATCACGGCGGAGTAGGTCGAAACAGGTATCGATGATCGCCGTCCGCTGTTCTGTTCCTTCGAGTTTTTCAATCCAACTGAAATCGCGAGCATCACGCGCGGATCGCTTCAGGCCAAACGTTGAAGGCTGAAGCGGACCGACCGTTTCCAACTTCTTCAGCAAATCCAGCGAGGGATTCCGGAGGACTGATTGAATCAACTGAATCCGTGACGGTTTTTCCGGAGTTTTCTCAGGCAGGTCGCCGGCAGAGGGGTTCTCAGGAATCGCTTTCCCTGGCGGGACTAGATTCATTGCAACTGCCACACGCCATTTGTCCGGAAAGTTAAGTCTGGGATCGGTGGTATTCATGCTCTGCGTATCATCGATCAGCAGTGCGATCGGTCGCGGAAGTTCACCGTGAGTTACCGAAAGCCAGGATGGCCGCATCAGCAGGAAAAGAATCGTCGCGATTGTGGCGGTTCTGAGCAGCGCCATGACCGCTCGCGCACCCATAGAGACACGACCTGCTTCCCGACGATAAAGCAAGACGATCGAGATGATGGTTACGAGACCGAACACTATGGCTAACCAGCCAGGGAACCATCCTCGGAATGCCAGTTCACCAAATAGTGGAATCATCCGTTACCACGCCTTCCCGCAATACCAAGCCCAGATGGATTCACCTACGGCAAGGAAAAACAACGCCAATAAAAGCCAGACAGTCCATTCCCGCTTGGCACGCTCAGTTTTCAGTCCTTCCGGTGCACCTGCGTCCAGAAAGACGGGTTTGAAACCCAGGAGTTGTTCCAGTTCGGGGTTCCGCATCGTCGCGAGATCATTGGTCTCCGCCAGATCGGGAGCGACGGCGAAAATCGGTGCGGTTTCACGATCGACCTGTTCCGAGACAATTCGATACGGACCGGCCAATACCGTTTCGGTCGTTGTGATCGTCGGCGGTTCCCCGCCGGCGGGACCGAGCGGCAAGGTGCGATCATCCGGGGTGAGAAGAGAATACTTCGCTTCGGCATCGCCGGGATACCAGACGATCGCTTCGCCTGCGGTCACATTCCAGCCACGGATTGTTTTCCCACAAAGGTGTGCGAGCGTCAGTTGCTGGAACGAAAGGAAGGATCCTGCTTTGGCAGGCCAGTTCCCCCACTTTTCATCAAGTGATCCCGCAATAAAAATGACTTCCCCTTCACCAAACGTCCTCGACAACACGAACGGTTGCTGATTGGCAAGTCGCATAAGTACCCGCCCTTTCATGCCCTCGGTTTTCACACCAACGACCTTTTGCAGATCGGCATCGGCTGTCACCGTCCGGTACGGCTCATTGGTGAATCGTTCGAGATAAGATGGCGTTAATGTCGAGTCGGGTGCGATTTTGAAAGGCTGCTGCGGATCGGCAATAATGGCTTGAACGAGATCCGCCGGTAAGAGATCCAGCCCTTGTGAACCCAGAACCTGATTATACCGTGCTGGTATGATATTCTCACCCGAGCCGATCACGAGTCCTTTTCCACTTTTCACAAACGCCAATAGTCGTTCCACGAACGGTCGAGACAAGCCCGGAATACCGGGTCGATCGGCGCTTGATGCGGGTGTGTTGACGATGTAGCAGACTTCGCAGGCGCCAAGCAATGCAGGGTCAGCTTCCTCGGCTGACACAACTGTGATACGGACGAAATACGAATCCTGATCACTCTCTGAGACAGGAATCAAAGCATTCCGGACGAAGTGGCTGCCCGATTCCTTGGGATCTCGAGTGTCGGGCGTGCCATCGACGATGAGGATACGGACAATTTCCCGGACCGGAATGATCCGATCGAGCCTGTTATCGCCGGGAAGATCATCACCGGTAATTGTCGACGTGACGACGCGAGGACCTGCGACATCCAGTTTCGCCGTGAGATTCACGGGATAAGTCTGACCCGGACCGATTTCCGGAACTGTTTCCGATTCCCGCTCCTGGATTTTCCCGTCAACCTCAATGGCCACCGCGACGTTTCGAACCGGTTCGTTACCCGTATTTCGCACGAGCACCGAGAACGGCATTCGCGTGCCTGTATGCGGAATCCCGTCGGGATAATTGATGCTGGAAATCCCGACATTTCGAACGGGGCGCTCGCTGTTGCCGCAACGAACCAACAGGAGCGTCGCTCGCTGTTTCATCTCTTCGCATTTGCCGCGGATCGCCTGCGACTGCCGCTCCCAGGCCAGCTTGTGCATATCGGAGAAAACGTACACTTCCTTATTCGTCCCTGCCCCACGATCAAGCGTTGAAATGGCTTCAATCAGACCCGGATGGAGATCGCTTGAGAGCGAATTCGACTCCAGATTGGTGATGATCTGTCGAGCCTGATCGATGTTTCTCGGTGATACGGGTCCGAGCGGAATGGCGCGATCCGAGCACCCGATAATCTGAATCGTGGAATTGTTGGGCAAGTTGTCAAGAACCGTCAGCGCCGCATCTCTTGCTCGCTCCAGACGGGACTTTTCACCATCTCGAGCAGACATGCTCATGGACGTATCAAAGACCATAATCGCATCGACGCTATCGCCTCGCCCGCCAATTGTCGAACCGGTTATCGCTGGCCGCGAGAGTGCAAACGCCAGCAGCAACAGCGCCAAGCAGCGAAGCGCCAAAAGAATCCATTCCTGAAAGCGCAATCGGCGACTGGTTTGCTCGATGGCTTGTTTAAGAAACGTCATCGCCGCCCAGGGCAACTTGCGATGCCGGGCCCTGTAAAAAAAGTGAAGCACCAGCGGTACTGAAACCGCCAGACCACCGAGCAATAACCAGGGAGACAAAAAGGTCATCCACTAACCTCGTTGCAAGCGTCGGACAAGATATTCACCAAGCGCCTGACGAACCGGCACATCGGTCATCATGCGGACGTATTCTATTCCGCCAGAATCGCAGCCTTTTTCCAACTCCTGCAGATACGACTGCAGAATGCGAAGGTAAGCGGGGCGCAGCAGGTGCGGTCGTGTCAGTAGTTCATCAACGCCTTCCAGATCGATGAATCGCACATTTCCATCGAGGGGAAATTCCACTTCATCCCTGTGCAGAATGTGAAACAGAATCACTTCATGGCCACGAAATCGCAAATGACGAAGTCCTTTGAGCAGCGACGAAACATCATCGAAGGCATCGGAGAAGATCGCGATGATCCCGCGGCGTGTGATCCGTTCCACAAGTTGTTCGAGGAGAGGTCCGGTGCCGGTTTTATCCGCTGGTTGAAGCGCTTCCAGTGTCTTGCAGATGGTGTTCACATGCCCCATTTGACTGCTTGCGGGCAACTCCGCTCTCCAAGCCGAGTCAAAGACTCTTAACGTCACCGCGTCGCGCTGTTTGACGATGATGTAACTCAAACTCGCCATCAGGAGTTTCGCATACTCGAGCTTATTCTGATCGCCTTCACCGTAGCGCATCGAATTGCTGCCGTCCGCGATCAGATGGGCTGTGTAGTTTGTCTCCTGTTCGTACTGCTTGATCGTATACCGTTCGCTCCGACCATAGCTCTTCCAGTCGATGTGTCGGATATCGTCGCCCGGTACGTATTCACGGTGCTGGACGAATTCGACGGAAAAGCCTCGAAACGGCGACTTGTGATCGCCAACACGGAGTCCCTCAACGAGTTGCCGCGCAGCCATGCCAAGGGCTTCGGCACGCGCAAGGATATCCGGCTTCAGGAGTGTTGAAATCATCTCAAAATCGGCCTGGAATCGTGAGGTTTAAGCTGCGACGGCTTTTGCCGCACCGCGAATCAGTTGCTTGATCACTTCGTCTACCGTGATCCCTTCGCTCTGAGCCGCGAAATTCACGATCAACCGGTGGCGTAGGATCGGCAATGCCACCGCCACCACATCATCACCCGACACATGATTCGAGCCGCGCAGTACCGCATTCGCCTTCGCTGCCAGAATCAGGTTCATACTGGCACGTGGCCCGGCACCCCATGTCAGCCATTTCGTGGCGAAATCCGCCGCTTCCGGCGTGCCGGGACGGCTCATCCGCGTAATCCGCTTTGCAAAGTGAAACACCTTGTCCGATACCGGAACCCTGCGCACTACTTGCTGAAGTTGGATAATGTCATCGCCACTCAGAACCGACGTCACTTGTGTCACCGTGTCGGACGTCCCAATCCGCATGATCTGCTCTTCTTCGGAGTCGGTCGGGTAATCGACCTTAATGAGGAAGAGGAAACGGTCAAGTTGCGCTTCCGGCAGCGGATACGTTCCTTCCTGTTCGATCGGATTCTGTGTGGCGAGTACGAAGAACGGATTCTTCATCGGGTGATCCTGCCCACCCACGGTCGCTTTCCGCTCCTGCATGGCTTCAAGCAGAGCCGCCTGAGTCTTCGGCGGAGTACGGTTGATTTCGTCCGCCAGTACAATGTTGGCGAAGAGAGGACCCGGAAGGAACTTGAACATCCGTTGCCGCGTCACCGGATCGTCCTGAATCACTTCGCTCCCGGTGATGTCCGACGGCATCAGATCGGGAGTAAACTGAATCCGCTTGAAACCCAGATCAAGCGATTGCGCCAGCGTACTGACCATCAGTGTCTTCGCCAGTCCCGGCACACCCATCAGCAAAGCATGCGATCGGCAGAAGATTGCCATCAGAAGTTGATCGACGACTTGCTCCTGTCCAATGATCACTTTGCCAATTTCACTGCGGAGTTTCTGATGTGCAGAGCGGAGCTTATCCACCATTTCGGCGTCATTGACGGTTGAAGACATGTTCAGCTTCTCAGTGGAGGAGCAATTCAAAACAATTGGGGAGGGTACTTATGAGAATACCGAGAATGAGTAGATTAAGGAAAGGAGAAAGTTCCCAAAAACTTCTTCCCTCATCTCCTACTCATTCTCTTCCAGATGATCTTTAATCCGGAACTGATGCTCTGAATCAATTCTGCATCGGGAGGTTAAGTTTGATTTTCTTGCCATTTCGCAGGATTTCCACTTCGACCTTCAAGCCGGGAAAACACTTGTTAGCCGCATGATAAATCCAATCGCTTTCTGTCTGAAAGGAATCGGAACCATCCATAGAAACAATCAAATCGCCCGCACGGAAGCCGGCATTCTTCGCTGCCGCATGCGCACCGTACTGCCCGACACTTTTGACCCGAAGATTCGCTTTGAATCGCGCACGGTCTTCCTGAGGTAATTCCTCCAGCACCATGCCTCCGGTTGTCATTCGCCGCAATCCCCAGGTCGAGGCTCGCCACGAGATATCCCCAGCACGTCGCCAACCGTCCGGAAGCAGAAGAGATAGTTCCACTTCCTTCGTACATCTTTGTATAGCCAAAGTGATTGTGCCACCGTGCGATGGCATGGCTTCCAGCACCCACTGAACGTCTGCGATTGAAAGCAACGGTTGATCGTTCATTCTTCGAATCACATCCCTGCTCTTCAACCCCGCCTTTTCAGCCAGCGATCCGCTTTTGACTTCCAGTACTTTCGCTCGTTCTTTCGGATCGAGGATCAAGCCGATCGACTTTGGATGCGGATAAGTAAACAGGAGCGATTCCGGAATGGCTTTCTTTTGCTGACGATAGAAATCGCGCCGCGCATCACCGATCTGATGACAGTGAATGCAACTTCGGACAACATTGCCTTCGTAATCCAACTTGTTAGTGAATCGCTCTTTCAAACTCGGATAAAGCTCTGGTGAACGAAATTCCAATGGTTTCCCCTGCTTTCCTTCCAAAGCCTTCTTGTTTTCCGGGTAATTCTTGTGAATCTCAAGTGCCCCCGTCAGCGCGTTTGCCAGACCCGGAATCGAGACATCACCGACCCAGTTCGTCCGGTGTGATCTCGTACCAAAGCGACCGTAGACGGTCCCGTCGGCATTGAGGAGAAAAACCGCGAACGACTGATCGGTATCGAATTGAAATTGTTTCAGTTCAAGCCCGTTCGTTCCCACAACGCGAACACAGACAAACTGATCCAGAAGCGGCCGGATCACGGGGTCCTGATTCATGAGTTCATCGTCGAGCTTGACACATTCCTCACAGGGAATGCAGCGCAAGACCACCAGCATCGGCTTACCCGATTTCCGTGCCTCGGCATATCCCTTAGCCAAATCGTTGTAAATCCAAAATCCTTCTGCCTCGACTTTCTTTCGATCTTCGAGAACTTTTTGTTCTCGCGTGGGTTTCTGCGCTAACGCCGCTGAAGGAACAAGCAACACGACCGCAACGAGTACACGAAACATAGATCCAACCTCACCAGGAGAGGTAACAGTTCTCCATCAATGCCAAGGTGGAAATTCTCGCATGATTCATTGAGAAAGACAAGAAACATCATCCGACATGACTATAATCGAACTATCGCCAGGGGTGCCGGCTGCGGATCAGCGGGCTGAGAACAAACCCTTCGAACCTGAACCGGATGATGCCGGCGTAGGAAGGCGAGCCGAGGAAATGCGGAGTACGAATTGCGATCTTCGGAGGTGAAGACCCGAACCGCCTTTCGACTTGCACTCCGCACTCCACATTCCGAATTCCACAATTCTTCCCATGACTCAACTCGAATCCGCACGCAACGGCGCCGTTACTCCGGAAATGCAATTCGTCTCCAAACGCGAAGATTTGCCCGAGGAAATCATCCGCAGCGAGGTCGCTCGTGGACGAATGGTCATCCCGGCCAATATCAACCACTTGAAGGGAAAACTCGAACCGATGTGCATCGGCGTAGCGTCCTCGTGCAAGATCAACGCCAACATCGGCAACTCGGCCGTCACCGGTAAAATCGAAGACGAACTTGAGAAACTCCACACCGCGGTTCACCTCGGCTCCGATACCGTGATGGATCTCAGCACCGGCGGAAATATCGACGGTATCCGCCAGGCGATCATCGAAGCCTCGCCTGTTCCCATCGGCACCGTGCCGATCTATCAGATCATTCAAAATGTCAAAGATCCCCGCGATATCACGCCGCAGATGATGCTCGATATGGTTGAACTCCAGGCCAAACAGGGCGTGGATTACATGACCATCCACGCCGGCGTACTACTGGAACATGTGCCCCTTACACGCAATCGCGTCACCGGTATCGTATCGCGTGGCGGATCCCTGATGGCCGCCTGGATGGTCGCTCACCACCAGCAGAACCCCTGGTACACACATTTTGACGAACTCTGCGAAATCATGCGGGCCTATGATGTAACCTTCAGTCTGGGCGATGGACTCAGGCCGGGAAGTCTTGCGGATGCGAATGACGCCGGCCAGTTCGCCGAACTCAAGACCCTTGGCGAACTCACGCTCAAGGCGTGGGAGCACGGCTGCCAAGTAATGATCGAAGGCCCTGGCCATATTCCGATGCACCTCGTGAAAATGAACATCGAGAAAGAGCGCGAACTCTGTCATGATGCGCCGTTTTACGTCCTCGGCCCGCTCGTCACCGATATTGCTCCCGGTTACGACCACATCACCAGTGCGATCGGTGCCGCCCTTGCAGCCGAGGCCGGCGCGGCCATGCTGTGCTACGTCACGCCGAAGGAGCACCTCGGCCTGCCGAACAAGGACGACGTGCGGCAGGGAGTGATCGCTTACAAAATCGCCGCCCACGCCGGCGACATCGCACGCGGCCGCAAAAACGCCCGCGTCCGCGACGATGCCCTCAGCAAAGCCCGATTTGAATTTGACTGGAATCGGCAGTTCGAACTCAGCCTCGACCCGGAAACCGCACGTAAAATGCACGACGAAACCCTGCCTCAGGAAGTCTTCAAAAGCGCCAAGTTCTGCAGCATGTGCGGACCGAAATTCTGCTCCATGCGCATCTCACAGGACATGAACAAACTCGCAGACGAAGCCGCACGAATTTCACTGGAATTGACTCCATCCGCTGGATAACATCAAGTTTTCTTCCTGAGGAAAATATGATGCAATTGGATACAAGAAAGCTTCGTCGTGTTCTCGTTCCCTACGTCATGTGTTTCGCGTTGACGGGATGCGTGACTGAGACTCAAAACGGATCAGGCTCGACGTTCACATTCGAATGGTAGCTACCGACACTGATCACGGTCGTGTCCCTGCTTGCGATTTTAGGCGGTGTTGCTTTTTTGCTTCGCAAAAAGAAGGGTGTCTGGGTCGCTGTTCTGTTGGGTCTCGGAGAAATGCTGTTCGGACCCAGCATGTTCTTCGATCAGGCAGTCATCGACGATGAGCACTTCGAACCGGCATCATGTTTTCGCCAACCAGATTTGATATCAAGTGGGACAATGTAACTTCCATCGAAGGAACATCCGAAGAACGGCGTGACCGACGCGGACGAAAATCCACGAGCTATTATTTGAACTTCAACCTGAAGTCTGGCGGATCGGAAAAAGTGTCGGTCGGCGATCTGATGAAAAAGGGAGCCGCACAGAAACTCCTTGTTGTCGCCGCCCGGAAAAACATCCCCGTTTCCGGGGAAACGACCTACGACTAAAGCGGAGACCGTTGACGCTTGCTGATTCCGCATGTATAACTTGATGTTCAGGGCAGTTAGCTCAGCTGGTAGAGCGAACGACTGAAAATCGTTAGGTCCCCGGTTCAATCCCGGGACTGCCCACTGTGGAAGATTCGATGCGGGCCGATGCAAAACAGCGTCGGCCCCTTGCATTTCAAGGGGTTTATTCGCTTCGCCCCCTGTCGATCCAACAATCCGCAGATTGCCATTCGATGCCATGAAATGCCGTTTCGCGCCCCCTGTCACTACGCCCGGCACTAAGCCCGCGCTCGCATCCGTCCCGGTCAGGCGAAGGGGGAGTTCCTCGGTAGACGCGCTCTGATTCAGAACCGGTGCGGGAATCAGATTCGGCAGCTTGTCCACGGCCCCGGCCAGATCGTACAACCGACGGTGCGAATAACGAGCCGTGAGCTCGGTGAGGAATGCCCGGCGAGTTCCTGAGCGGTTCGCAGGTCCACGCCATGACGGTCCAGCATCGTCAGGAAGGAATGCACCCGACGCGGACCAGCGCTGCTACGCAGTGCGTTGGTCGAGGCCGCGTGGTGCTGCTTGCGGTACAACCCGTGGGCCCAGGAGCACTGGAAACGATTGACGGGAACCAACGGCGTAAGTCGCAAGAAGGCGACGGTGGCGTTGGGCCGCAAACTGCTGGTGCGGTGTTGGGGGATGCTGAAGAACGGCCAACGGTGGAAGAATCCCGAGGGTCTGTCGGTCGCGAAGGCCTCGTCAGGCTGAAGACCGTCGCGACCGACGAACCCTCGAAAAG
>JBGSJI010000122.1:0-18616 GCA_041742055.1 Limnoglobus sp.
GCGGTGGAGCGAATCGGGTTCGGACGCCCTGTGCCATGTGCGGGCATTGTATCGCAGCGAATCCGACCAGTGGAACGCCTTCTGGCAACGCTCCCTGGCCGCGTGAAACAGATGTCTACCAACAAAAGAGACGCTTACCCTGAACCGGAAGTCGACGAGAACGGGAATGTTGTGCGCATCCTTGGCGTAACCCAAGACATCACCGCGAGACACAACCTGGAAGAGCAATTTCGCCAAGTGCAGAAAATGGAGGCATTAGGGCAACTCGCCGGCGGTGTCGCCCACGACTTCAACAACCTCCTGACTGTCATTAATGGCTATTCCGACATGTTGCTGGCCGGCGCCGGAGACGAGGCCGCTCGACACGAGGCACTGATCGCCGTCCGTGATGCTGGGACACGGGCAGCCGGGCTCACCGGGCAACTCCTCGCGTTCAGCCGCCGCGCCATGCTCGAACCGAAAGTACTTGATCCGAACGCGGTCGTTGCTGACACGGCCAAACTCCTCCGTCGTTTAATCGGAGAACATGTCGTCCTCACGACAACCCTCGATCCAACGCTCCGCAGCGTGCGCGTCGACCCCGGCCAATTGGGACAGGTCCTCATGAATCTCGCCGTCAACGCCCGCGATGCGATGCCCGATGGCGGCAGCCTCACAATCGAAACCCGAAATGTTGTACTCGACGAAGACGATGTCACGTACCGCGCCGTCGCCAAACCGGGACTCTACGTCCAGATCTTAGTGATAGATTCCGGTACAGGAATCGCCCCCGAGGTTCTGGATCGCATCTTCGAACCGTTCTTTACTACCAAAGGTGATGGACTGGGAACCGGACTCGGGCTGGCGACCACATATGGAATTGTCAGCCAGAGTGGCGGGCACCTGGGAGTGGAGACCAAACTCGGCAGCGGCACGACGTTTAAAGTCTTCTTGCCCGCGTCCGATGCCCCGATCCGAGAATTGGAGGAACAACCGGCGATCCCCAACGGAGGCTCGGAATTCATCCTTCTCGTCGAGGATCAGGAGGATGTCCGACGGTTTGCGACGATCGCGCTCCAATCCTACGGATACGAAGTGCTGCCTGCGGAGAGTGGCGAAGTGGCAATGAGACTGGCTTCCCGACAAGAACCTGACATTCTCATCACGGATCTGGTCATGCCCGGGATGAGCGGGCGCGAAGTCGCCGAGTCCTTGAAAGCCCGCAATCCGAATTTGAAAGTGCTCTATTTGAGCGGCTACACCGACGACGCTGTCGTCCGTCACGGTTTGGCGGAGGCGACCGATTCATTCTTGCACAAACCGTTCACACCCGTGGATCTGGCACGAAAGGTTCGCGAAGTCCTGGAAAAGACGAACACCAAATGAAATGGTCTTCTGTATTCGGATCGGGAACTCGCCGAGGCCGGACCGTTGTGGCCCTCGAACCTTGAGTGAAATCGAAACTTCCTGAGCGGCCCAGAGGATTGCGGAATGATGAGAACCGGCTTTTTGGAGCACCTCGACGTAAGAGGAATGGGACACATCGGTTAGCGGAACCGAACCCCCGGCATCCATGGATTATTTCGTTGCAAAGGTTCCCAATGTTCGGACTGTTCAAGAAACAGCCTTTAAAGCCCGATCCGGCGCGCGAATATTTCATGGCGTGCAACGTTTACTGCCACCCAGACGCCGATCAGGCTATTGTCGCCGCGGTTTACAATCACGGAGGGTTGATGGCTGAGATTCCCGGCGGCGCCACCTTGGTGAAGTTCTCCGATTCTCCCAAACTTCACGATGCCGTTCGCGCTGCGATTGAGGCGTGCGAATACGATGAGAATTACAACTACTCCGATCAAAAGAAGAGCGATTGGCCGGCCTATCAGGTATCAGGCTACAAGTCGATCAAACAGTTTGAAACGGAGTTCATTCGGCTACTGGTCAAAGGCGTCAACGAGAACAACATTTTCTACGATGTCACTACGCCAGAGTTCGGCGAACTGGGTTTGTACTTGACCGTCACGGTCAAAGCTTACGGCGGCAACTACGGCGAGGCGGTCCATTACATCGTCAAAAACTATTTGGCATGTAAAGCAGTTGCCAGTTCATAGCGTCAGCCGAGCACATCAGCGATCCGATCTCATGGCCCTCGAACTTGAATCAAAACGAAACTCCGTGAGTTCGCGACTTACTTCCCCGAAAGAAATCGATCTCCCGGTGAATGTTGACTGGCCGGGGTGACTGCGGAACACTAGATTATCTGTCTTCGCAAATTGTGATCGAAATCGAACGATTTAACAGGAACGACAGGCCATGTACGCGATTTTTGAAGACGGCAGCCGGCAATACCGTGTGGAAGAAGGCTCCGCCGTCACCATCGATTACCGTGATGTCAAAGTTGGCGATACCATCGAACTGACGAACGTCCTGCTGATCAGCAAGGACGGCACCGCCACCATCGGCCAGCCTCAGGTTGCCGGTGCGAAGGTCGTGGCGGAAGTTGTTGATTTCCCTAAGGTTAAGACGGTTGCCCAGTACTTCCGCCGCCGCAAGGCCTCCAAGCGGTTGCGTGGTCACACCCAACCGCATATTCGAGTCAAAGTCAAGCAAATTGTCGGCTAAGATCTTCATCGCGAGCCGGACTTAACCTCCGGCTCCGTCTCATCTTTCGTCCATCAATTCTGATTATTCCGTCCGATCTGTCTGGGAAAGATTCAACGATTCTGCCGTCGGATGCCGATACTTGACGACGACGAAGGACCGTCGCGCGAGGAACGGCCATGCAGAGTGGAACGCGGATGACTTGGCTGGTGGTACTGGCCGTCGTGGGGATGACGACCGGGTGCCAGACTGCGCCGCATCATCCCTCGCACTTTGGACCGTATGGGAAAACCGGGCAGACCTTGCCCGTGCCGACGTCCGATGTTCCTGGTGAATTGAAGAAGATTGCTTTGCCACCCTACGTGATCGAACCGCCAGATCAGTTGTTGATTGAAGTCGTTACGATACTGGAAGATCCGGAAGCGGCTTTGCAGCGCAAGCCGAACGAGCCGGCGAAAGAGTTCAAGGCGTTCAGTTTGCCGGTTCAGCCGGTTTCCGGTCAGTTTTCGGTTCGTCCGGATGGCTCGGTCTATCTGGGGATTTGGGGTTCGGTTCCGGTGGCGGGTCTGACGCTTGCGCAGGCGGCGGAGGCGGTGCGCGATCATATTTCGCGTCAGGAAGATCCGACAAAGCCGGGCAGTGGTGGCTTCCGGAAGGAAACGATCCGCGTGGTGCTGGATGTGTTACAGTACAACAGCAAGCGGTATTACGTCGTGACGGACGGCGGCGGGAGCGGAGAGCAGGTGGTGGCGTTCCCGATCACGGGAAGCGAAACGGTGTTCGATGCGATCGCGAATATCGGCGGGCTTCCTCCGGTGGCTTCGAAGCGGCAGATTTGGGTGGCGCGGCGGACTCCGCATGCGGGGCAGATGGAACAGATTCTGCCTGTGGACTGGGTCGCGATCACACAACACGGTTTGACCACCACGAATTATCAGGTGATGCCGGGCGATCGGATCTATGTGAAGGCACAGCGACTGGTGCGGATCGATACGGCTATCGCACGATTCATGTCGCCGATCGAGCGAATCCTGGGTGTGACGCTCTTGGGAACATCGACGGTGAATCAGATCGTCGGACGTGGCAATGGGTTTAACGGCAATAACTGAGTTTCGACTCCTTGAGCGGACGGGCCTCGATTATGCGAAGTGCGATTCCCTTACTGTTCCTGATGGCATCGCCTGCTTTCGCTCAGCAGGCGCTTGCCCCGAACTACGCCCCGAACTTTTATAATCGCGCACAGCAGCCGCTCAGCCCGTATCTGAATCTGCTGGGGAACAACAATCCCGCCGCGAATTATTACTATGGCGTGCGACCGGGTCTGCCGTCCGGCGGACAGAACATTTTCGGGCAGACGCCGAATTATTTTCAGCAAAACAATCAGCAGCAGTACAGCGGTTTTCTCCCGCAATCCCAGATTCCCTACGATCCCGCTCTGGGTTCGTATGAACCGGGCGGCCAGCCGATACGATTGAACTCGCCGGGTCATCCGATTCTGTTCGGGAACCAGTATCCGAATCACGGCACGTATTTCAACGTATACGCCCCGAACATCAACCGGACGGGCTATCAGGCGGGTCAACCGCGACCGATGCAATCGCTGCAGGGGTTGGGGAACGTGAGCCGGAGCCAACCGGCGATGGCACCCGCCGGACAGCGACGACCCTGAACCGTACGGATACGATTCGTGACATGATCGGAAGGAACCGACCGTGATATACCCGACTCAACGCCCGACGTGGTTGCTCGCCGTGGGAACGACTCTGGCGAGTGCTTGCTCCGCCTCAATCGTTTCTGCGCAGCCGGTTCTGCTTGTGAAGCCAGCCCGGCCGGCGGTTACCATCGCGGGCGTTCGCGAAGCCGGTGGAATCAACCACACCGTCCGCGCTGCGCCGGAAATCGCTCCACCGACCTTCGATCCATTCACGCCGACCGGCGGTTCGTCATCATCTCCGCGAAGCCTGCCCGTCATTTCACCGAACCCGGGACCACCGGGATTCCGCAGTGAAAAAGTTCAGCCGATTTCAACGGACGGCTTTGATCCGTTCGGTTCCTCACCGCAAGGGAACGAGGTCCGTCCAACTCAGCGACCCGCTGGCGGAATCCGTGGGCTGTGGAACGGTTTCACGAGTTGGACCAATGATCGTGCGAAAGCGGCCTGGAATGCCGTGACCGGGCCGGAATTGCAACCGCCCCCGCGCGTGGGCTTCGCACCACAGCAATATCCGATGATGTCCGGGCAGCCAATGCCAATGCCCGCAACGGCTTACGGGGCCGCACCCGGAGCGATGGGCGGAATGCCCAGTCAAAACTTTGCACCGCCACCCGGAACGTATTCCGTCATGCCGCCCGCAGGCTACGCCGGGCAGCCGATGGTGAACTACGGTCAGCCTCCTGCTGGTTATGCGAGGCAGCCGATGGTGAACTACGGACAACCCCCCGCAGGTTATGCCGCAGCGCCCGTCCAACCACCGGCTCCCGGGACCGCGATTCGGGGATATTCCTCCGCCGGACGGCCCGCCTACGCCGGCAACCCCGCCTATCGATGGTATGGGTGGGGAACCACGACACCAGGTGCGAACCCGTATTCGCCCGGCGGTGACTATCCGAACACGTCGTCTCAGTGGTACGCCATGAGCGGTGCGACGCCGGGGGCATTTCCGATTCCGGTGACGAATCCGTTTCGCGTAGTGCCGAATTCGGATGCGCCGTCCTATGCGGTTCATCAGAGGCATTCACCGATGACCGAAGTGGCCGTTCAGACATCCGCACCCGCGGCTACGACCACGGCAGGGCCACCGCCCATCGCTGAGACTACGCCCTACCGCTATGTTCCACCGGATGTCGTGCCCGCCAACGCCATGAACATGCCGAACGTGCCTGCGGTTCCGCCAGCGGCGATGCCGTGGAAAGGTGGCAGCACTCCACTCGCGAAACCGGTTGACACGTTTCCCGTTCGACCGGCGAAGTCTGAAACCGATTGGCAGCCGATCAGTCAGGCGGAAACCGCACCGGCCAGAAACGGGCTCACTCAGTTGGTGGGACAGACAGCACCGGAAGCCCCATCGTATGACACGGGAATCGTGCAGGCGTCGGCGCAGATTCCCGCAGACGACCGCCCGCTCTTTTATCGCATGCGAGATTTGGCTGGTCCCCGGATACGGCACTTCGAAGCGAAACTGCTGGGTGAACGAGATGTGATCATTCGCTACGATGCACCGGATTCGGCCACCGCCGAGCGGGCCGCGAAAGCGCTCAGCCAGATGCCGGATCTCAAGATCTACACACTGACTTTTGATGTGACCATCGCCGGGAAATAATCACTTTCAGAACGAATTGCCGTAGAATCGACGGCATGAAACTCATTCTCGCCATCATCAAACCCGAAAAGCTCGACGCGGTTAAGGAAGCCCTGAACCGCGTTGAGGTGTTTCGTCTCACCGTGGTTGACGTTCAGGGATTCGGCCGCCAGAAGGGTCAGTCCGAGATCTATCGCGGACATGAACTGACCGTCAACATGCTGCGCAAGGTCCAGTTGCAAATTGCGGTGAACGAGGATTTCGTTGAGCCGACTGTTACCGCGATCATGGAAGCGGCCCGGACCGGGACCGAAGGCCGCATTGGCGATGGCAAGATTTTCATCGTGCCGCTGGAAGACGCCGTCCGCATCCGCACGGGCGAGCGCGGCCCGGAAGCGATCTGATTTCACCGTTTGTCATCCGAGGGGAGGGTTCAGTCATGCCGAGATTCGACGACGATGACGATGACGACTACGATGATCGTCCGCGGAAACCCAAAAAGAAAAAGAAGAAAGCCCCTGCAACACCGGCGTGGGTGAAATTGGCGGCGGGCGGGGTGTCGTTTGTTGTTTTTTTCGCGCTGGCGTTCTTTCTGGTTCGTGGGCTGAGTGGGAATTCCCAGTCTTCAGGCAGCAAGGCATCGGACGGCACTGGCTCCGCAAAGCAGGGCGGAGGCGGAGCGCCAGTTGCGGCGGGTGGTGTGAAGTATGTTCCGCACGAATCGGAAGAAAAGTTCAGTGCGTTTCTGAAAAGCCAGGGTAAACGTTTGGACATCACGGAAGCCGAAGTCTTGGCGATCATGGGGGAACCGACGCGTCGCGATCCACCGATTACGGGCAAAAAGAATGGCATGACGTTCACCATCGTCGAATGTTACTGGGAAGTGCCCGGCAGCGGGATCAAGAGCACGATCGGATTCGTCAATGGATTCGCCAACGGAATGGCGATTGGTATCAAGACGGGCAAGTGACCGCGAACCTTTTGCCCGTTCGGACTCTCACTCGCTGTATTCCGTTCCCGCGAGTGAGCCATGTGCCGAAACGACAGTCCGCATGAAAAAATCGACCGACCCTTCGCAAGCGATTCCGAGATCGCATCGATGATCGAGGAGTTCGAGCAGTGCCGCTGGCCGTTTGAGCGATGGACCCACCGCTGTCATCTGGCAGTCGGTGCGTGGTATCTGCTGTGGTATCCGTTCGATGATGCGCTGCGGAGGGTGAGGAACGGGATCAAACTTTACAATCAGGCGTGCGGATCGGGAACCGGGTATCACGAGACGATCACACGGTTGTTCGTGATGGGGATTCAGAAGCGGCTCGCGCAGGCGAACGGCATGGAATCGCTGAGCGAGATGGTGAACGAGATGGCGCACACGCTGACGATGACGTGGGTGCGGGAGCAGTATTCGCGCGAGCGGCTGGAATCAGCAGAGGCGAAGGAGGGCTGGTTGCCACCGGACCGGGAACTTCGGCTTGCGGTGAACTCCTCACGAGTCGGTCTGACGCTTCAGCAGAACGCGCCAACGCCAGCCGGGGTCTGATCCGGCTGGCGTGGCATTGTTGGTTGCATTAGAATTACTGAATCGCTTCGAGTTCGACGGTGAGCGGTGCTTCGCCGATGTCGGTCTTCAGTTTGAGTTCGCGTGTCCAGGTGCCGGAGCCGACCGGTTTGAATTTCACGGTGACGATCTGCACGGGAGCGGAGACGGCGAAGGGTTCGACGGTGACTCCGTCACCCGCATCCGAGATCGCTTCCACTTTGAATGCCTTCGTCGATCGGAGGATCACTTTCTTCGTGACTTCCTGGCCGATCTTAACTCCTTCGAATTTGATTTTCTCCGGCGCGACGGTGATCGGCGCCTGGATGACGGCGGCGACGTTGAACTGGAGCAGCGAGGCGGTGGGGTCATTGGTCTTGAGTGTGATCGGTTCGAGAATCGTACCTGCGGGTGCGTCGTCTTTGAGAGCGACGGTGATCTTGAACTCCGGGCCGTTGGGGTCGGTGATGGAGACATCGAGGGGCCCTTCGGGCTTCACGAAGTCGGTGATTTTCCAGTTGCGTCGGTTGCCGACGTAGCGGATGGAGACGGTTTGCGTGGCTTTGGTGCCTTGCTGCACGACGCCGAAGTTGACGTATCCAGGCGACAGTTGGACATCGCCGCGGCTGACGGCCTGAACGCGGATGACGGCGGTGGAGACGTACTGGGGGCCGAAGGTGATGTAGAAGGTCTGGGCGTTGGGGCCGTTGAATTTGGCGGCGTTCATGGTGAGGACGATGTCGGCAGATTCGTGAGGCTGCAGGACTTTTTGCGGCGGGTCCGCATCGAGGCACGTGCAGGATTTACGGACGTCGATGATCTGTAGCGGAACATCGTAGATATTGGTGAAGGTGAATTTGTGCGTGAGCATCGTGCCGTGCGGTACGGTTCCGAAGTCATGGATGATGACCGAGGGCGGATTTTCCTTCTTGAAGAGCTTGTTCGCCCAGGGGACGAATACGTTCGGCGAGCCGGTCGGCGGTGTCGGTTGTGCCGATAGTGCCAGTGGGACGATTGCGAGCGTGATTACGCCGATCCAGGTGCGTGCCATCCTTATGCCTCCATTGCGTGTGTCTCCCACACGCCGTACTGGGAAAATCGGCCGCATCTTACGCGGACTCGTGGCGTTATCCCCATGAAAAAGCGGATTCCACATGCGGCAACCGACTAGATCGGCGAGACGTGTGAACATTGCCTAAATTAACATTTGGTGACAGTCGGCTCACATGCGGAATCTTGAAACGTAATAGGAATGGAGGACAGGTTGACTCCTTGTCCGCTTCCGGTCGTTCCGGGAATAACGGACCGACATTCGGAAGAGAACGCGTTTCATCGGTTGAGTCGCAGTCGAAAACCGGCTAGGGTAATAATATCTCCCGAGGGAGGCGAAACTCGTGGCGCTTACACCGGTCGATCGCGAACTGCTGCAACGGTGCCTTCAAAAGCAAACCGGTGCGTGGAATGATTTCGTGGATCGCTATCTCAGTCTGATCTACCACGTCATCGGTTACACCGCACACCTCCGAAGTGCGAAAGTCAGTGCGGAAGACGTCGAAGACATCGCCGCCGAAGTCCTGCTCCAGATCGTCGCCGATGATTACAAAGCCCTGCGCCAGTTCCGCGGCCACGCCAGCCTCTCAACCTATCTCACCGTGATTGCCCGCCGGATTTGTGTTCACGAGCTCACTCGACGGCAGTCAGTGCGCGATGCGATTCGTAAAGGCGATACACGCATAGAAGAGTTCGCCGATTCGGCCGAAGGCGATTCCATTGCCGAGATCAAAAGCCTCGAACGATTGGATGAAGTGGATCGTCTGTTGCGGAAACTCTCGGGTAAAGAGCGCGAGATCGTCCGGCTGTTTTATCTGGAAGGCCGGACGTACGAGGAGATCAGCACCGAAACGGCCGTACCGGTGAACACGATTGGTGCGGTGCTGAGCCGCGCACGCGAGAAGTTGCGAAAGTACCGCAAGAGCGCGACCGACATCCCGGCACTCACTCCCTCGGATCTCAAGAAGTCGCGGAAACCCAAAGAGAACAAGGACAATCGCAAGACGGAGCTACTTTAGCAGCTTGATCGCCAACGCCAGCCCGCCCACCCCTGCGATCAACGATGCCAACTGATAACCGATCGCCGAAAACCATCGGTCCTTCTCGATCATCTCCCACGATTCCAGACAGAATGTACTGAAGGTGGTAAACCCACCGCAAAGCCCCACACCCAGAAAAAGTGTCAGGGGTGTACGGGTTTTCATGAACGCCACAAGTACGCCGAGGCCAACGGCACCGAGTACATTGATGAACAGCGTGTGCCACGGAAACGTGTCAGTCAGATGCCGGTGCTTGAAGTACTCTCCAATCCAATATCGGGCATTGGCCCCAAGACCGCCACCCAGAAACAACAGGAAACAGGGGTTGGTGAAGAGCGTGGACATCAGGCGACCTTTCGGACGGACTGGCGTTTGACGGGTTGCGACTTCCATCGGCGATGCAGCCAGAAATATTGTTCCGGGTGCTTCCGAATGAGTCGTTCCAACGCATCGTGATAGCGTTGAGTGATTTCCCGAATCGCATCCGGTCGATCGCGATACTCCTCGGGATCGATCACATCCTCGCAGATCATTTCATACGGCCCGATTCGATCCGAGATCAGATTCGTCGTTCGCACCGTACCGGCCACAATCATCCGTGCGGAGAATTCCAGTGCCATCAATGCCACTGCCTTGTGGGCGCTTGCACTTCGACCGAAGAAGTTCACGAACACTCCGCGCTGGCCCGCATCCTGATCCGCAAGTGTTGCGACTTTCCCGCCGCTTTTCAAAACGCTCTCCAAGCGGTCAAAGTCGTCTTTCTTGGCGATGATCGTCTGTCCCGTCGCCTGCCGGAAGCGCTTCAGAAACCGCTCGAGATACGGGTTATCCAGTACGCGTGCAATCGCATACGTCCGGTGTCCGATGGCACCGAGTGCGAATCCCGCCAGCTCCCAGTTCCCGAGATGTGCCGTCACGAGCAGGCAGGGCCGCTCAGAGATGAGAACCTTTGAGATCGGTTCGCCGTTGATCAGTTCGCCGTGTCTGCGCCAGTTGCTCATGCGGAACTTGCGAGGCAGAAGGATGATCTCAATTAGCAGAAGGCAGAAGTGGCGGTAGCATTCGCGAACCAGTCGCTCAATCTCGCAGGTCGATTTCTCCGGGAATGCATGCCGGAGATTTTCCGCAGCGACCTCGCGATGGCGCCGATCGAGTGCGTGAATCAGTCCCGAGAGCGGATTCGCCAGACCCAACGCCAGCCGGATCGGCAACGCCTGCACCACGCAGACCAGAGTTCTGACCGCAAGGTAAACCAGATAATCCACAACGGGTCTGCACCGTTTCGTCGCCATTCTCGGACTCCTTTCCAGGATTCCGAGAATGGTAACACAGCCGGAAATCGCCTGTCACGATCAGTTAGAAATCCTCATCGGGATCGAAGTTGTTCGGATCGTCATCAAAGTCATCGGCCTTGTTGCCGATCCGTGGTCCGTCGTCGGGATCGAAGCCGCGGTCGCGATCGAAGCCGCGGCTGACCGCAACGATGACAACGAACCAGAACAATTTGTCCGCAAGCCACATGAGAATGTTGAGAGCGCCGAGCGTCGACATGGCTTCCTGTGGATCCAGATTGAAGAAGACCATGAAGAGGCCAAACGTCACAATGAAACTCACGAGCGGACCGAAGACCCAGCCGATGAAGAACAAGTGACTGAAAAAGAAGATTCCCCACGACAGTGTCGAGATGGCAATTAGAGAGCGGACCGCGTTCGTGATCGTGCCGTATTCGATTCCCATAAGCCCGCCAATGACCATTAGTGCCAGGATCGTCACGGGTACGAGGACGAGAGTGAATACGAAGGCGATCCCAATCAGGTAAGCGGGGTTGATCAATCCTTCGGTTCGATTCGCCAGAATGACACCGGACGCGATCATCAGGACCGCACCAAGAAAGGTGATGAAGATGGGCGGTCCCCATTCCATGATGGCGTTGGCCTGATCGCCGTCGCGGGCTTCCCGTTCTTCCCGGAGCAACCGCGCACGATCTTTTTTCGTCAAACGGGATTTCCTTTTCGAGGATCGTTCGTCTTCCTCTTCGTCTCTCCGGCTCGAGCGGGACTTTGAGCGTGGACGTTCGTCTTCGTCTCTTCTGCTTGAGCGGGATTTGGATCGCGGCCGATCATCCTCGTCATCATCTTCATCCCGATGTCGCGATTTGGATTTTGAATGCGGCCGGTCGTCTTCGTCTTCCACTTCGATGCGCCAGCGTTTGGCTTTCAGCGGTGGTTCGTCCTCGACCACTTCAAATCCTTCGTCGTCTGCATCCGTTTGACGCGAGAGGCGTGAGGAGCGTGATGAGCGCGGTGCATCATCGCGGTGACGAGAGGATCGGCGGGGACGAGGATCGTCATCGACAACTTCGAAGCCGTCATCATCGTCGGATCGGCGCTTGGCCATGGCACACCTCAGGTGTCAATGGATTGCCAGCGGTGAAGGTTCCCAGGAGAAATCGAAGGGAATGTCCGTCGTTTCTTCGCTTTCCTCGCGATCACGGAAGACATGCATGACACGGAACCGGCTGACATCGTCGAATTTCGGTTCGGGATAAGTATCCGAGCGAAACTCGTTACCCGGTGCGTACTCGTGAAACATGACTTTGATTTTGGGGATTCCCTGAAAATGATGTTCCTCGGCACGGCGTTTCCCGCCATGGACATCATAAAGTTCGAAGAGTTCGCGAAGGACTTTCTCAAGCTTGCGCGGGCTGACACTGTCTTCCAGGTAAATCAGGTCGATTTGTGTTGAGCGAAGGATCGAATGCAGGTGCTGGCGCACGCGGGCGCCGAAGAGTTTCTCGAAACTCGGGCCGACCGGTCGCAGGACCGCGGCGTGATCCGAAGCGGAATTCTTGGACGGTGATTCCCAGAGCAATGTCTCAACAAACCACCAGTGGGGCGCGATCCAGAACCCACCGCCGTTTTCGGGTACGAGCAGCGCGGACTGTTTCAGCAGCTTGGCGAGGCATTTCAGAAACCGCCGGCGCAGTTGAATCTCGTCGCGCCGCTGGATCCGCTCCGGCACGATGGTGCCCTGCAAGTCGTCCATCGAGACTTTCAGCGGCCAGCGGGGATCGAACTCCGTTGCTTCGGATTGTTCCGCCGGGACCAGTTGAATACTGACGGGACGGGCGCCGGTGTCGGGGACCGGTGCGAATGCGGAGTAAAAGCCCCAGCGACGTACAAGGCGGGCGGCACGAACACGAAGCGATCGATCGACTTTATTGTCGATCTGAACCGTAAGCGGATCACGCCGGGAAGGGTCCATGGATCGGAAACGATAGAACTGGTAGCACCCCATCAAGACCAGACCGGGAACCAGCCAGGCGGTCAGAGCACCGAGAAATCCGGTGACGACCATCGAGGATTCCAGCGAAGGCGCGGTTGACAGGTGGCCTCCGCAAGCCCAGAGAATGAGCGACCCGATCAGACTGGCGGACAGGATGACCCCCAGAAACAGGATTCGGAGGATCGGGATGCTGAAGAGGTTGGGTGAGCTTTGTTCGGTTCCCCCGCTGCGCCAGAGCAAATGGGCATCGCTGACCGTGATCATAACGTAACAGACGATGCTCAGCACAATCACGAGACCGCAAAGGGCAAGGCCGTAGATCGGCGGTGTGACGAGCGTTACCAGCATCGCAAGAATCCAGTATCCGAGCAAGACAGCGGCGTCGGGTGCTTGAGGTGCGAGTTCTGCCTGGAATGCGGAATGATGTGATTGAGCCTGATGATTCAAACGCCGCATGTGGTTATCAAAGACATACACCGGAAGGTAGACGCTCACGATCACTGTCGAAACCATCAGTAACCAGAGCGAGACCAGCACGACCAAATACAGAACGTACGATGTGCGGAGGCCGAATTCCCGCCATCCCTCCGGAAATACCGCCCATGCTCCAATGGCGACGGCATCACTAATCAGTAGGCCCGCAAAGAACAGATAAACAGAACGGGGAATGCGTTGGGGGATCGGAGGCGTGCCGCGAAAATCAATACCGACGTCATACTTGAGTTGATCGAACCGATTGGCTTGACGGGTGAGGTAATCGGAGATTCGAAGCACCCACGGCACCGGTTCGGAACGATGCCAAGCGACGACAAACATCCCACCCAGCAGCAGAGCCACACCAGCCAGAAGATCATGCCAGTCCGATGTCGCACTGCGACCCACAACTTCCAGACCGACCAGCAGACTCACAACGGCGATGGCGGTTCCACGCTCGGCTGATGGCACGAGGCGCTGTGCTCGAAATCGTACGGCATCGAGAAGCTTCATAGACTGTCCATTTCATCAGAATGGATCAGTTTCGCCAACGGGAATTCATTCCGATTTCATCCGAGTCAGACCTTTGATGACCGCCCGGAGATCCGAAAACGCCCGATTGGATGGTGCGTTTGTCCCTGTTCCACCAGATCCGCAAGCACTTCGCCCACGACGGAGGCGAATTTGAACCCGTGACCGCTGAACCCCGCGGCAACGACCACGTTTGCGTTGCCGGGATGAAAATCGAGGACAAAATGACGGTCCGGCGTGAGCGTATACATGCACGCCTGCCTTGCCCGACAGCGAACAAATGAGGCGTCGATCGACTCGCGGATGAAGTCCCAGACGGGCGTTTCGTCCGCTTCGATTGTCTCAAAAGAGATCTCTTCCGGGTGGCGCAGCTCTGGCGCACAATAATGCCGGGCGATCTTCACGCCACGTTCGTCGATCTGCGGAAGGCCGTAAAACGCGCCGCGTCGCGATTCGAAGAGAAAGACCGGGAATCGATCGCGTCGAAAGCGCTCCGGTTCTTTGGGTTCGAACCAAAGCATCACCTGACGCATGACTGTCAGCGGTATTCCGATCGAAAGAAGCAAGCGCGTAGCCCACGCGCCAGCCGTGACCACGACCTTCGCCGCATGATACTCGCGGATTTTCGTGCGCACGATCACACTGTTGCCGTTAGCTTGCCAGTCGATTACCGTTTCATTCTCATGGATCTCGGCACCGAATACGATCGCCTGATCCAGATAGGCCCTTACGCAATCCTCGACTTTGAGGTAGCCCGCCTGCGATTCGAAAACGGCTTCGTATCCGTCGGGCAATCGGAACGGTTCGCCGGAATGCGGGTGGATCTCCAATTGATGGTGAGCGGCGGAGGATTTGACGCCCAGAATCAATTCGCCCTGTGACGGGCCGATGGACTGGCATCCACATTCGGTGAGCAACTGGCGACCGGTGAACTGTTCGAGTTCGTACCAGAGATTCCAGGCCCGATGGAGAATCGGGACATAATCCGGGTGTTCATAGTAAGCGGTGCGGATGACGCGGGTTTGGCCGTGGGAGCTTCCGTGATCGTGCACCAGCGAAAATTGCTCCAGACCCAGCACCCGTTGACCGCGCCGCGCGAGTTCGAAAAGCGCTGACGACCCCATCCCTCCGCAACCGACCACGATCACATCGAAGTTCTTCATGAAATCTGCTTGTCTGAATTTTGTTTGTTTGACAATGATCGAAAGTATTGTTCACTTTCTCAGGAATCTCGGCAAGACTGGAGCGAACACCTGATGAGCATTCTCACATAAGGGGTCAGACATGTCCCAGGAACTTCTACATAAAATCCAATCCTTTTCCATGGACGGTGATGCGTCGCCATCGCTTTCCTTCGCCGCCCGACTGGCACGCGAAAACGCCTGGCCCCACGCCTTCGCCGAGCGGGCAATCAGGGAATACAAGCGATTCATTTACCTCGCGATGTCGGCAGGTCATCCCGTGACACCCTCCGTTCAGGTGGATGCCGTCTGGCACTTGCATCTCACCTATACCCGATCGTACTGGCATCGACTGTGTCAGGACACACTTGGCAAACCACTGCATCATGAACCGACCAAAGGCGGGTTGAGCGAGGGGGAGAAGTTTCAGGACTGGTACGCAAAGACGCTCGAAAGTTATCGAAGGATCTTCGATGAGAAACCGCCGGCGGATTTGTGGCCCGATTCCGAACAGCGGTTTGGAGACGATCAGCACTTCGTCACGGTGAACACGAAGCGCAACTGGATCGTTCCCAAAGCGGCGGTGCTGCGAGCGAGCGCGATCGCGGCGATCCTTGTCATCTCAGGACTTTTTGCATCGGGATGTGCTGGGAATGTCTTCGATCCTTTTACTCTGAAGGGGACCGACTATTTCAAATTTCTGATCCCTGCGTTTTTTGTCACTTTTGTGATCGGTCTGTTTCTCCGCTCGCAGGCCAAGGGGCCTGGCTACGCTTCGGCAGATGACTACCCGCAACTTCGCTGGGATCAGGTGGCCTATCTCCACGGAGGCGCAAGCCGTCTGCTCACGGCAACGATCGCACGTCTGGTCCACAACGGCTGGGCCCGCGTTTCTGAGAATAAAACGACTCTTGAAATCGCCGATCGGCTACCGGATTCCGCATCGGACGTTGAACGGCAGGTCTATCAGTATCTTCCGCTTGAGCGAACACGAGCGGAACCATTGCAGATTCTCACGATGCAAGTCCGTTCGCTCTGGAGTTTTGAGAAACAGCAGTTGTGTGAAGAGGGATTGCTTCTGTCTCCCGGAAGACGGTTCCTGACCGCCGTGATCTCGATTCTGCCGATGGCGATCGTGTTCGTTTATTTCGGAATTCAGCGTCTGTTGATCGGAATCCAGAATGACAAACCGTATGGCTTTCTCTTGATCACGCTGATCATCACGGCAATCGTGATGATCATCATGCTCTTCGCGACACCAAGGCGAACTCGAAAGGGCGATCAGATTCTGAAATGGTTGAAGAGGAACACCCGACGTCGGCCCAATGAGACAAACGATCGCGATGTGTCGATGGATGTGGCGCTATTTGGGACAACCGTGCTTGTTGGCGAGATGGCGTTGCTTGCGGCTTGGTATCCGCGTCCGACATCGACCGGTGGCGGATGCGGGACGACGGTCAGTTCCTGTGGTGGTGGTGGCGGATGCGGTGGTGGCGGATGCGGTGGTGGCGGAGGCGGGGGCGGAGGGTGTGGCGGATGTGGTGGAGGATAAAAAAACGAGCGACCCGATCGGGTCGCTCGTTCGCTGATCATTCCAGCGATTACTTCTTCACTTCGTATTCGGCATCGACGACGTCATCGCCGTCCTTCTTGTCAGCGGTTCCCGGCGGTGCGCTGGGCGTCGCTGCATCCGGTCCGGCCGCTTTGTACAGGTGCTGAGCCATCGCCTGAGCCACGGTATCCAGTTCCGAGACCGCAGTCTTGATCGCGTCCAGGTCGGTCGAGTCCTTGAGAGCTTTCACCTTCTCAATCGCTTTCTCGATCGGTGCTTTGTCCGCTGCCGTGATCTTGTCGCCGCTCTCCTTGAACAACTTCTCAAGCTGGAAGACCTTGTTATCGCCTTCGTTTTTGGCGTCGGCGAGGTCTCGCTTCTTCTTGTCCTCATCCGCATGCGCTTCGGCATCCCGGCGCATCCGTTCGACTTCGTCCTTGTCCATACCACTCGAATTCGTGATGCGGATCTGATTCTCCTTGCCCGTGCCGAGATCCTTAGCAGATACATTCAGAATGCCGTTCGCGTCGATGTCGAACTTCACCTGAATCTGCGGGACTCCGCGAGGCGCCGGCGGAAGTCCATCGAGATGGAACTCGCCGATCTTTTTGTTGTCCTTGCTCATCGGCCGTTCGCCCTGGAATACCTCAATGAGTACCGAAGGCTGATTGTCCGAGGCAGTGCTGTAAACTTTCTCGATGGTCTTGGGGATCGTTGTGTTCTTGGGGATAAGAACATCAAGGATTCCACCGAGCGTTTCCAGACCGAGCGAAAGCGGGGTCACGTCGAGCAGCAGCAGATCGGACTTCGCACCGAGCAGCAACTGCGAACCGAGGATGGCGGCGCCGATGGCGACCACTTCGTCCGGGTTGACACCCTTATGACCTTCCTTACCGAAGATTTCCTTCACCAGTTGCTGAACGCGTGGCATTCGGGTCATCCCGCCGACCATCACGACCTCGCCGATATCGCTGGGCTTCTTGCCCGCATCCTGGAGTGCCTGCAGAACCGGCTTCTTGCAACGTTCGATCAGGTGCTCCACCATACGTTCGAGCTGATTGCGAGTGATTGTGAGCATCAGGTGTTTCGGACCGCTCGCATCCGCGGTAATGAACGGCAGGTTCACATCCGTACTCGTCTGCTGCGAAAGATCCTTCTTCGCACGTTCAGCGGCTTCCTTGAGCCGTTGCAGAGCCATCTGATCCTTGCGGAGGTCGATGCCGTTTTCCTTCTTGAACTCGCTGGCGATGAAGTCGATGAGGACTTCGTCGAAGTCGTCGCCGCCGAGGTGGGTGTCGCCGCTGGTGGATTTCACCTGGAAGACGCCGTCGTCGCCCACTTCAAGTACGCTGATGTCGAAGGTGCCGCCACCGAGGTCGAAGACAGCGATCTTCTGCTCTTTCTTCTTGTCGAAGGCGTAGGCCAGCGATGCCGCGGTCGGCTCGTTGATGATCCGCATCCGCTGCTTGGTCTTCTTCTGGGTCTTGGGGTCTTCGATCTCCCACTCGGTGTCAAACCCTGCGATTGCAGCCGCTTCGATGGTCGCCTGCCGCTGCGAGTCGTTGAAGTACGCCGGGACCGTGATGACGGCCTTGCGGACCGTGTGCCCGAGGTAGGCCTCCGCGGCTTCCTTCAGCTTGCGAAGGATCATCGCCGAGATTTCCTGCGGCGTGTAGTTCTTGTTGTCGATGTCGACTTTTACGAGATCGTTCGGCCCGCCGACGACCCTATAGGGCACGAGCTTCTCTTCGGACTCGACTTCATTGTGCCGACGGCCCATGAAGCGCTTGATGCTGTAGATCGTCTTAGTGGGGTTCGTAATCGCCTGGCGCTTCGCGGGGTCGCCGACGAGTCGATTGCCATCTTTAGCGAACGCAACCACGGAAGGGGTGATGCGATTGCCTTCTTGATTGGCAATCACTTTCACTTCGCCGCCTTCCATCACGGCCACAACCGAATTCGTCGTTCCGAGGTCGATGCCAATAATTTTCTCTTCAGCCATGTTGAAAACTCCTCTGGTTTTACTGGGGAATCGAATGTTTCAGATGCGAGCGCATCTCACAATTATAGCAGACCCTTGCGAGGGTCGA
>JBGSJI010000123.1:0-77226 GCA_041742055.1 Limnoglobus sp.
GCGGTGGAGCGAATCGGGTTCGGACGCCCTGTGCCATGTGCGGGCATTGTATCGCAGCGAATCCGACCAGTGGAACGCCTTCTGGCAACGCTCCCTGGCCGCGTGAAACAGATGTCTACCAACAAAAGAGACGCTTACCCCTGAGATTTTTTCGTGTGACGGGTTCGGCTTCGATGAACCTGCGCAGGGCGTAGAAACCGGTTCAGCAAGGAAACCATTCAGCTTGATCGGCGAATTCGTCATTCGTATTACGCCGCCCGGCGAAGCGGTTCCGCTTCGTCCAGGTTGCACCGCTCGCGGATTACGTAGGGCGGTTTCCCCTGGCTCTCGAAATAAATCCGGGCCATGACTTCCCCCATCAATCCGAGACTCAGGAACTGTACGCCGATCAGTTCCACCATCACGCTCATGAGAAAGAGTGGATTTGCAGTCATGCCGGGGCCGCTGGTGTACTTCATGATCACGGACGCCACCATGCTCACCATGCCCAGCAGCAGAAACACGATGCCGATTCCGCCAAACAGGTGCATCGGACGTGTCTGATAGCTCGCAAGAAACTTGACCGTCATGAGGTCGAGCAGAACCCGAATCGTCCGCGTAATGTTGTACTTCGATTGACCCGCGGTCCGGGGGTGATGGCGGACCGGAACCTGCGCGACGCGTGCGCCCTGCTGAATGAGCAGCGCTGTGATGAACCGGTGCATTTCGCCGTAAAGCGAGAGATCCTGAATCAGCTCGCGCCGGACGACCCGCAACGCACAACCAAAATCCTTGAATGGCACACCCAGAACTTTTCGAATAAGCCAGTTGGCGCACCAACTCGGGATCTTCCGGAGCAGGAATTTATCCTTGCGTTTCTCACGTAAACCCAGCACCGCATCATAGCCTTCGTCAAGTTTCGCCAGCATCATCGGGATATCGGCGGGGTCGTTCTGAATATCGCCGTCCATCGTGACGATGACATCACCCTGTGAGGCATCGAACCCCGCCTGCGTGGCAGCGGCCTGACCGAAGTTCCTCCGCAAACGAACAACCTTGATCCGCGAATCGCCGTGTGCGAGCGATGTTAGGCGATCGAAGGTGCGGTCGGTGCTGCCATCGTCGACAAAGATCACTTCCCAGCGAGCAATGCCACGCAATGCATCCCGCAGTTTGTCCGTAAGCGCAAGGACGTTATCCTGCTCGTCCTTGAGAGGAATGACAACCGAGAGCAGATTCATTGGGGAATCTCCCACAACCTAATTCACTTCCAGGAGCATCATCAGTGGGTCGTTGCCGAATTGAAATAACCCCGTCTGGCGAATCGGTACTGCCGCACCCGTTCCGTTCATCAGAACGCCGTGGAGCGTGTAAATGCCCGGCTCCGCCAACGGAGGTACGGCGAGCGTCAGATCGATCGATTCGCCTGGCGGCAACGATTTTCGGAACAAGCCCGCCTGACCAGAATGAATCTTTTGCCCCGATGGATGGTAGATACTGAATTCCACATGAATTCCGGAATAGAGCGTAGGTTTGAATTCCCAGGGCTCTTCGGACGTGTTCGTCGCGCGAATGGCTATCGCGGTCCAGGCACCACGTTTTACGTTTGTGGGATTCGTTGGATCGATCGGAGTGAGCGTACCGCTAGCGGGCCCGGCGGTGTAATGGTAAATCGCCCATTCCCGAAACAATTCGGGCGTGTGGGGGCGCTCATCGAGCCAGCGTTCGTACCGGTCGAAGAACTCATCCATGGCGGCGGTTCGACCGAACTGCACATGTCCGTAGCGCGGCCAGAGTTGGTGGCGAGCCTCAGAGAGCGTTGCGTTTGTGAATAGCAGGTGAACGATGGTGGCGGTTAATCCCGTGCGATCCGCCCCTTGTTTGCAATGGAAGAGGATCGGATACGAGGTGTGGTCTAGGATCTCGATCAGGCGCCGCAATTCATCCGGAGACGGCAGGCGATTGGCACTGAAGGTGATATCCTCGTGGCTTACCCCAAGACGTGAGGTAACGCGGATTTCTTCCTTGTACCAAGGCGTATGATCGCCCGGGCAGAATCCGCGCAGGTTGATGACCGTCTTGATACCGTACTTCGCAATGAAATATTCGAGCCGTACCGGGCTGGGTTGCTTGCTGCGGTAGACTTTCCCGGGAACGATTTCGTGCAGGTTATCGCCTGCGGTGACGCGGAAGATTTCCAGAACGAAGACCATGAGGAGAAGGCCCATGAGAATTCGCAGCACCGTACGGAAACGCGGACGCTTGTACGCGATTCGAGGCAACTTCTGGAGAATCAAATTTCGAATCATGATTGTGGGAGTCTGCCAAAAATTGGGCCTGAGGGGAAGGTCATTGTTCGAGCTTGTGGGAAAGCTGATCCCGCTCCCAGGTTGTGAGGTCGAATGGCGCCGTGTTCGACGCTTTTTTGAGGGACGTTCGCGATGGCGATAACTGTCCCATACGCTCGTAGACCAAAGCAAGGTAGAAGTTGGGGCGACAGCAGTCAGATTTTCGATTGCATGCGAGTCTCAGAGCGCGGGCGGCTTTTTGCAGCGTTTCGTTGGAATGGGATTCGTCCCGCCGCGCCGGATTGTGATCCCATTGCTGCACCAGAACCCACAAGCCGATCCCGCGGTGGAGTTGCTCGGAATACTCATCATCTAACTGTTGAGCGATCAGCATCAGCCGGGTGTGGGCATGGAGTAAGCTGTTGCGAATCGGCCCATCCACGAGTTGAGCCTGTGCGACAAAGTGTTCAAAACTGCTCTGGGCATCATTCAGACGTTCACTTCGAAACTCCCGTTCCGCCAGCTGCAGGCGCGTGAACGCATCTTCAGGCTGATCATCGAGATGCGCCTTCAGATGCGCGATCGCTGACGCGTCATCACCCCGTTCCAGCGCGTTAGCCGCGAACTCAAGTTGATCTACTTCGGAAGGAATGGAGTTACTGAGAATCTGCGGATGAAATGCTACGCAACCTGTTGAGGAAAAAGCGATTAACGCCAGCGTTCGCGATACGGCACGCATATCCGCAACTCACCAATAGGCGCAGAATGCACAATCATTCGGCTTTTGGAAGGATCAGGGTGAAGGGAAATCTGGGCGAAGGGCGGTAACTAGCCATAGCAAAATGATTCCACCGACTGCGCCACCCCTCCGTAGAATCATTCCAAAATGGTGGAACCATCCATGCGCCGTAAGCAGTTACGTCAATGATCAACCACGGAACAACGGTGGAATCATCCTCAATCAGATGGAGGATTCGTCAAACAATCATGAACAGAAATCCGTTCATTACGGATTCGGGCGATGACGTTCCGGGAAGTGGTGCGGACCTTGGTTTTTGTCCGGTTTTGGGTCCGATTTCGGATGCGGGAAATCCGTTTTCTGCGAATCGACCCGTTTTCCATCGACGATCGGCTGAGCGCGTTCCGCATCCGCTGCCAGCACCCACAACTCGACGGAACCGGTAAGAATCGTTCCAACGCTGGCTTCAAGATCATCCCCAACAACGCGGCAGCGAATCCCCGCCTCCGACATGCGGCTGGCCATTTCGTTCATTTCGACCAGTGTCCCGGTCGCCACTCGAATAATTTCGTCGGTTGATTCAAACATGGTGTTAACCTGCTGAGAGGGAAATCGAGTGCGAGAGGGGGGACTCGAACCCCCACACCCTTACGGGCGCAAGAACCTAAATCTTGTGCGTCTGCCAGTTCCGCCACCCTCGCGTGCAGTCATTGTACCTTGAATGTGATCATTCGCCCACGGACATGCCGGGCTGCAGACTCTTTACAAATGTGATCAGATTGTCGGCAAACGTGGTGCGCCGAGTGCCCATCCAACGCATTTCCTCGATCGCCTGCTCATTGGTCCAGCCTTCGCGATCGATGCGATAGGCCGCGACATGCACACCCGTGCGGTGAATGCCGGCGAAACAATGGACGAGAATGGGTTTGGGGATTTCGGAATTGTCGAAAAGCGCGAGAAATTTCCTGATGTTCGCCTTGGCGGGCATCGAACCATCGGGTGCGGACCAATCGAGGTAGTGAAAACGTTCGAAGTGGACCCCGTGCCTTTTGCAGATCTCCTCCTCGAACGCGTCGTCAAACTGCTGATCATCGCGTTTGGTTTCGCGCATGCTGACCACGGTGCCGATGCGGAGTTCGCGGATGACTCGCTCAAATCCTTCCGGCGTTAACTGACCGCTGCGGTAGAGTTTGCCGTCATCAACGAGATGCAGATTCCGATACCGGCGATCCTGGTCGACCCGATAGTACAACGGAATCGACAGGAGCCCGACAACGACAATGGTGGCAAGAATTCGAGCGATCATGCACACCTTCTATCAATATCGGACACCCGCCTGGAAGAGCAAGTTCAGGCCGACAATGTCCGATCCCTTCGGTGGGACCACGTTCAGGAAGGTGTATTCGAATTCGCCTCGGACACCCATGAACAGGATCCAGTTCCCCATCGGGCGTTCCCAGTCGGCGTGACTTCCAATGTAAACCGTGTGGAAGACACTGCGCCGGCGGAGGTAATTTCCCAGATCCGCAGTAGGAACCAGGTCCACGTGCGACGTTCCCCAGCGACCGCCCGTATCAACACCCCAGCGGCTGTTCCAGTGCGGCTCGCTATTGCTCACAGTGCCGGGTCCGCTCATCCACCAGTCGCGTCCCAAACCAAAGTTGAAACTGGTTCTGTGCAGACCGCGAACCAGGTGCGGTTGCAGGCCGTCCGGTTGCGTCTGCGGGTTGAGCGGGGGCGTATGGACATCGAGCGGCCCGCCACGTTCCTGCCGACCGCGATTATACGTGTAACTGATCCCGGTATCGAGAACCCAGGCGGCGTCGCGTGTCGTATTGAACAGCAACGTCCGCGCTCCGCTTCCAATTTGCCAACCTGTGTTCAGACGGCCACTGAGCTCGCTTCCGCCGACAACAAGCGAAGGACCGGTGCGCGTGTAAAGCTCATAGGTTACCGGACCGTGACCGCCAACTGGCCCGCAACAACCGCCATCGGTTCCACAAGCGGGACTGTGAACAGTCCCAGGCGGGTAGACCGTGGTCACGCTGCTCGGTGCCGTCAGCACGTTGGTCGCTGACGGTTGTGCCAACGTTGACGGTAACGGCGTCGGCTGTTCAGGAGTTGCCGGGGTCTGTCCCTGGACGAAACCGGCACCCACAATCCCGGCCAGTGCGCTCAGAATGAATCGTGTTGCTCTCATGCGCCCCTCACGTCGATAACTCGACCGGGATATTCTCCCACCATCGAGTATCGGCAAAGAAGTGTGGGAACTTAACAGATCTATCGGTTGTAACGCTTTTGAGGACGAATTTGGGCAAATGAGACAAGATCAGAAACGGATTTGCTTCTATAACGAACCGCCATGGAACTTCGCGATCTCGATGATGCCAGAAACTACGTGCTTCAGGGGCTTTGGTTAAGCCGCTCTGCGGCAGGTGCTCCCGAACAACTCGCATCCACTCTCGAATGGATCAACTGCATTCTAGCTGAAGGTGATCCGCTTCCTCCCATCGGTTTCGTCGCCGATCTCGGACTGATGATTTTCGGAAATGAACCTGCGCGAGAATTACCAACAGTACCGGGATGGACACCGGTCCTCGCAGATCACTATCTCCATCATGTGCTGGGCAAGTTCTACGCCGATGCGCTCTTCGAACGCGCGGGCTACGCGCTCACACGCTACGATGGCAAAGACCGCGCTCGCGGACTCGCCTATCTCATCAAGCAGTTTCGTGCACGTGCGAATCTCGACGGCGTCAGCTTTTCCAACGCTGTTATTCGCTCTCTGCTGAAGAGCCAGCCAAACGACCTCCTGAACGAAGGATACGAAAGCCTCTCAACCGATGGCCTGCATCCGCTGCTGATATCCCAGTACGAATCGCTCATCTCCGCAACCCGCAAGCTCTCCGAAGTCCTCGGCCCGGAAGATGTCATCGCCCTCGAACAGCGCACCGCACTCGCCGATATGAGCCGCTACGTCGCCCACCGCCAAATCCTCACGCTCACCGCCCTGTTCGAATCCCATCTCCCCCAACGTCCCGTTCGACCGCTCATCGGCCGCCGCGAAGTTCCTACCCGCATCCTCGACGAGGATCAGTACCCCGTGGGCGGATACTCCTCGATCTCCAATCGCGGTAGCATCGAGAGCCTGCTCCATTCGCAACTCGCCTACATGGAACCGGTCGAATCGCCCGATCTCTTCGATGTCAAATTCGTCAGAGACGAACTCTTCTACTACGCCCGCGACGAAAACCAGTTTCTCAGACGCCGGCGGGTCTTCGCCTTCGTCTTCGATTCCAACCTCGTTCAGGCGCGATTCAAAGACGCCGAACTCCCCGCCCAGCGCATCGTGCTCGCGTGCTCCTCCGTTCTCGCCATCATCCGAAAACTGACAAATTGGCTCGCCTCCGACGCCCTCGCCTTCGAACTCCATTTCCTTCGAGACGACAATACCGATCCGCTCGCGGACGAAGCCGAACTCTTCTCGCTCCTCCTGCTCGAAGCCATCGCCAACAAGACCGCCACCGTCACCCGCACGCAGAGCCGGCAGGACCTCCTCGCATCCCTCGCGCGAACATCCCGGCAGGCGCAGGTTCACATCCTCGATATCGCTCACCAATGCTCGCTGCCCGAACCCGAAGGCACCCTCCGCCACGGCCTCGAGCTCTCAACGGCTCGCCCCACGCTGTTCCACGAAAATCGCGTACCGTTTGAACTCGCTTCCGATGATCCACTCGAAGCCTGGTTCGAAGTCATTCACACCCTTCTCGAATCGTGGATCTGAATCGATTTCACCCTCCTTTTTCTGGCCGGAACCGGCATTTATAGGTTGAGATTGATCCTCCCTCCCTCCGCATGCCGATACTGTTGAATACGTCAGGAGTGTAAAATGAGGGGAAACCGAAACAGCTGCGGCTGGCCGAAACTCTTCGCGGTTGTGGTCATTTGTGCGCTGTCTTCGGCCGGGGCAACTGCCCAGACCCGGGACGACGCCGGCCTGTGGTTCGCCGTCTTCGGGAACGGGAAGTTCGAATCTCATTCTGAGGACTCGTCGCTCCGCTGGTGGTACGACTCACACTATCGACTGTTTGATATTGCTGGCGGTTCCTTACAGAGCATCATCCGGCCGGGCTTGGGTTATGCACTCGACAAAACGAGCACTCTCTGGGCGGGGTACGCATGGATCAGAACCTCGCCCTTCGACCCTGGGGATGAAGTGGACGAACACCGCTTCTGGCAGCAGTGGACCGCCACGCCCTCGGTGGGCAAGTGGTCGTTTCTTCATCGCAGCCGGTTCGAACAACGCTGGAGCGAATCCGGGAGCGATGTCGGCCTTCGCTGGCGACAGATGGCCCGGGCCCAATACGTTCTCACCGATTGCCCGCAGTGGTCGCTCATCGGCTGGGACGAGGCGTTCTTCCACCTGAACGACACTGACTGGGGTACTCAAGCCGGGTTTGACCAGAACCGGGCCTTCATCGGCGTCGGGTTCAAGCGCAGTCCGGAGGCGCGCATACGCCTCGAGATCGGGTATCTGAACCAGTTCATTTACCGCCGTGGCGGTGAGAACGGTATGAACCACCTTGTGTCGCTCAACATCTTCTTCTGACAGTCCGATGTCAAGACGTTTGCGGTGTTCGAGCGACCGGTGAACCTACCGTCCACAGGAATTGCGGAAGGCAGGGGCAATTCTGATACAACAAGAATTCGGATATGTTTGAGACTTCTCCCTTCAACTCCGGAGGCGACGTGCGAATCACTTTACCCATCATCGCCTTGATTCTTGCGGGTTGTGGTCAGGACCAGAAACCGTCGGGAGCGATCGTCCCTTCGACGGATTACAGTAGTTCGAATCGGACTAACTCGACTCCCGGAACGGGTTCGAATCCCGTTGCGTCGACACAACAATCGCTTGTCGAAGCACGGAAGGGTTTCTCGACGAAAATCATCAAGGCGGGGGATGCGGAGGGGGCTCCGGATCGGCCGGATGGTAAGGTCTTTCAACTCATTCGCTATCAGTCGCCGGTCGGGAAGCTGGCGGCGTATGTGACACCGGATCCGGGCGACGGCAAGAAGCATCCGGCGATCGTGTGGATCACGGGCGGGGATAACAATTCGATCGGCGATGTGTGGTCTCCGGGCGATCGGCGGAATGATCAATCCGCGAGTGCGTTTCGCAAAGCGGGGATTGTGATGATGTTTCCGTCGCAGCGTGGCGGGAATGACAATCCCGGGAAGCGTGAGGGCTTCCTGGGCGAAGTGGACGATATTCTGGCGGCGACGGATCATCTGGCGAAGTTGCCGTATGTCGATCCGGAGCAGATTTATCTGGGCGGTCACAGCACCGGCGGAACGATGGCGATGCTGGTGGGGGAATGTTCCGATCGTTATCGCGCGATTTTCTCGCTGGGTCCGGTGGCGGCGGCGAATCAGTATGGCGGCGAGTATGTGTATTGCGATCCGCGGAGCGAACAGGAGATCAAGCTGCGCTCGCCGATCTTCTGGCTGAGGAGTGTGAAGAGCCCGATGTATGTGTTTGAAGGGGCACGGGACGGGAACTGGGAAGCGATTCAGTTGATGGTGAATCAGAATAGCAATCCGAAGATTCAATTTTTCAGGGTGCCGGGGCATGATCATTTCAGCGTGATCGCTCCGGTGGCGGAATTGTTGGCGAAGCAGATCGTGAATGGAACGATCGTGGTGACACCGCAAGCCGTGCAGGGTCTGCGCTGAGCGGTTTTTGGGTTGATCGGGCACAAACGGTTTCCCGTCTGGGATGTTCCGGGATTCCCTCATGTCTACAATGGCGGGGATGTTTGTTCCTCCTACAGGAGATTCACCAATGCGACTATTCGCTGCGATGCTGATGACGCTAGGTCTGGCGGGATTCAGCCTGGCGGAAGACAAGAAGGGCACCACCGTTGAGCTGGCGGGTATGAAATCGACCACGCCGGCCGACTGGAAAGAAGAAGCACCGTCGAACACGATGCGTCTGACGCAATTCAAGTTGCCGAAGGCGGAGGGGGACAAGGACGACGCGGAGCTGGCGATCTTCTTTTTCCGTGGCGGCGGCAGCGGATCGGTGAACGATAATCTGAAGCGTCAGACGGCGAAGTTCAAACCGGCGGATGGCAAGGATGAAGTGGAAGAAACCGTGGACAAGAAGTTCAAAGTGGGCACGGTTGCGGCGGTGTATCAGGACGTGAAAGGGACGTTTATCAAGAAGCCGTTCCCGATGGCGGCGACTGGCACGCCTGTGCCGAGTTATCGCCAGCTGTATGTGATTTTCGAAACCAAGGACGGCCAGTACTATATGACCTTGCTCGGCCCTGCGAAGACAGTGGAAAAGCACAAGAAGGGCTTTGATGAGTTCCTGAAGAACTTCAAGTAAACTTTCTTCGAACATGTTCAACCCACGGGCGATGGTCCGTGGGTTTTGAGTTTTTCATGACGCTATTTTTCGATTACGAACTGCCCGATGAACTAATCGCGCAGCAGCCGTGCGAACCGCGTGACGCCGCCCGCTTGCTGGTGGTCGATCGCGCGACCGGCACGTTCCAGCACCGGCAGGTGCGCGACCTTCCGCTGCTGTTGCGGGCGGGCGATCGTCTGGTATTGAACGATACGCAGGTGCTGCCGGCGCGGCTGATCGGCGAGCGTACCTCAACCGGCGGGAAGTGGGAAGGGCTGTTCCTGAAAGCGGATGCGGCGGGCGTGTGGGAGCTGATGGCAAAGACGCGGGGTTATCCGAAGCCGGGCGAGCGGATTGTTACTGACAGCGGATTGACACTGGAGCTGGTGGACCGGACAGCGGACAAGCACTGGCTGATGAAGCCGGAGGCGGAGGGGAGCGCGGTCGAGGTACTGCGGTGCCACGGGCACATTCCATTGCCGCCGTACATCCGCAAGGGGCGTGCGGGGGCGGGGGACGAGGAGCGTTATCAGACGGTGTACGCCGCCGTGCCGGGTTCGGTGGCGGCTCCGACGGCGGGCCTGCACTTCACGCCGAAACTTCTGAATGAACTGGAAGAACGCGGGATCGAGCGTTCGACGGTCACGCTACATGTCGGGCTGGGGACGTTTGCGCCGATCCAGACCGGCGATCCGCTTCAGCATGTGATTCATTCCGAGTGGTGCGCGGTATCGGCCGAGACCGTGGACGCGATCGCGCAGTCGAAGGCGAAGGGCGGACGCGTGATCGCGGTCGGCACGACGACTGTCCGGACACTCGAGTCCGCCAGCCAGAGTGGAACCTTGCAGCTGTTCGAGAGCGATACAAATTTGTACATTCATCCTCCCTATGAGTTCCACATCGTCGACGGTTTGCTCACGAACTTTCACCTGCCGCGAACCACGCTTTTGCTGCTGGTCCAGGCGCTTTCCGGCAGTGACCTGCTGCGGCGGGCGTATAAGGAAGCGATCCGCGAGCGCTACCGATTCTACAGCTATGGCGATGCGATGCTGATCATTTAACTTTCGCGTGCCCCTTGCCGACGTGCATCCGGGCACCGATTCTAAAGCAAATCCTCTCAATAAGCTTCCTACGCGAGACGAATCATGTCGTCGCAGCCCGAATTTCGTCCGTTTGTCCCCGCGTCCGAGTCGCCGAAAGAATTCACGCTCACGCCGATCATCGTCGGCACGCTCCTCGGCATCATCTTCGGTGCATCGTCAGTGTACCTGGTGCTGAAGGTCGGGCTGACGGTGTCGGCGTCGATCCCGGTGGCGGTACTTTCGATCACGGTCTTCAAAGCGCTGTCGCGTGCGCTGAAGCTGCGCAGTTCGACCATTCTCGAAAACAATATCGCCCAGACCGCCGGGTCCGCTGGCGAATCGATCGCCTTCGCCGTCGGCCTCGTGATGCCCGCACTTCTGGTGCTCGGGTACGACATCGACGTGATCCGCGTGATGACCGTCGGCGTGCTCGGCGGCCTGCTCGGCATTCTGATGATGATTCCGCTGCGGCGGGCGTTCGTCGTGAAGAAGCACGGCGAACTGAAGTACCCGGAAGGCACCGCCTGCGCCGACGTGCTGATCGCGGGGGAAAAAGGCGGATCGACCGCCCGCATGCTCTTCCTCGGATTCGGCATGGCGTTCGTCTATCAGTGGTGCATGAACGCCCTCAAGCTCTGGAAGCCGGAGACGGAACAAGCCCTGTACGACGAGGAAACCGGCGACGGATTGATGGGTGCGTCGGTCGGTTCCGATATGAATCCGTCGCTGCTCGGTGTCGGGTACATCATTGGGCCGAAAATCGCGAGCATCATGGTGGCGGGCGGTGTACTGGCATATCTGGTATTCGTGCCGACGATCAAATACTTCGGCTCGAATCTCGAGCAACCGCTGGCGCCGGCGGTCTCCAAGATCGACGAAAAGACGGGCAAAGATGTCGGCCTGATCAAGCACATGAGCGAAGGCCAGATCCGCAACGCCTATATACTGTACATCGGTGCGGGTGCTGTGGCGGCCGGCGGGATCATCAGCATGATCAAGGCGTTGCCGGTGATCATCGGTTCGATCGTGGCCGGCCTTCGGGACATGCGAGCGGGTGCGGGTGGCGGACGGCCGGCCGGGCTGCGCACGGATCGCGACATGCCGATGACCGTGGTGCTCTTCGGGAGTCTTGGGTTGATTGCAGCGCTCGCGCTGGCGCCGTCGCTCGGGCTGGGTTTGAATCTCCCCGGGATCGCCGGCGCACTGCTGATCTTGCTCTTCGGCTTCCTGTTCGTCACCGTCTCGAGCCGCCTCACGGGCGAAATCGGTTCGTCATCCAATCCGATCTCCGGCATGACAGTCGCGACGCTCTTGCTCACCTGCCTGATTCTGCTCGTTCTCAACGGTTTCAATCTCATCGAACTCAGCAAGGAGACGAAACTGCTGGCGCTCACGATCGCGGGTGTGGTCTGCGTGGCGAGCAGCAACGGTGGAACGACGTCGCAGGCGCTCAAGACCGGGCATCTCGTCGGCGCAACTCCGATCTCGCAGCAATATGCGATCCTGATCGGCTCGCTCACCTCTGCCGTCGCGATTGGGTTCGTGCTGCTGTTGCTCAACCAGGCCGGGACAGTTTACACGAAGAAGAATCTGCCGGATGTTACGATCGATGTATCGCAACTCTCCGCCAAGGATTATGTGCGGACGGGTGAGTATGCCAGCGATTCGAACGAGTATTTTGTGCTCGTCATCGGCAAGCGTGAGAAGCCGGATCCGCGATTCTTCGTCGGCGGCGCGGCCGCTGCTGAGAAGATGCTGCCGGGCCGGTTCCTCGTCGATGATGCGGGGAAAATCATCTATCGCAGCGATCCGGCGGTCAATGGAACTTTGGCGGAGCAGGATAACGGCGAGAAGGTCGAGAACAAATTCGATGCACCGAAGACGGAACTGATTGCGCTCATCATCGACGGTATTCTGGATCGCAACCTGCCATGGAACCTTGTGATTCTCGGTGTACTCATCGCTATCACTCTGGAACTGGCGGGCGTGCCGTCGCTGCCGTTCGCCGTCGGCGTGTACCTTCCGCTCGCGGCATCGGTCCCCATTTTCATTGGTGGAATGGTCCGCTACTTCGCGGATCAGCTGCGGAAGAACAAGGACGAAGGCGATTCCAGCCCCGGAGTGCTGCTCGGTTCCGGATACATCGCCGGTGCCGCAATCGCGCAGGTGATCGTGGCGTTCCTGGCGTTCTCGCCATCCATCCTGGAAGCACTGAACCTGAGTGCGATGTTGAAAAACGTGCAGGTCCGAGGCGTGCCGTGGAACGATAGCAACCTGCCCAGCGTTGCGATGTTCGGGCTGCTGACCGTCGTCTTGTTCGTGGTCGGCACGGAGCGATTCGCGCGGAAACCCGCGCCACCCCCTGCGCCGTAAAACAATTCTCTATCATGGATCATTCCGGGGCATCGCCAACGATGCCCCGGGTTCACTCACATAAGCGAAACATGGCGACACAAACTTCAACGGTGCCCGTTACCGTGCTCACCGGCTTTCTCGGAGCCGGAAAAACGACGCTGCTCAACCACATTCTCACCGCTAATCACGGCAAGAAAATCGCCGTCATCGAAAATGAATTCGGCGAGATCGGAGTCGATCAGGATCTCGTCATTTCCTCCGATGAGGAAATCTTCGAGATGAACAACGGCTGCATCTGTTGCACCGTCCGCGGTGATCTCATCCGCATCCTCGGCAACCTGATGAAACGCCGCGATCGATTCGATGCGATCCTAATCGAGACGACCGGCCTCGCCGATCCGGGCCCGGTCGCGCAGACGTTCTTCGCGGACGATGAGGTCCGTGCGAATACGCGGCTCGACGGCATCATCACCGTGGTCGATGCGAAGCACGCCAGCCAGCAGATCGGCCGCTCGAAGGAAGTCACTGAGCAGATCGCCTTCGCCGACGTCATCCTCCTCAACAAGTCGGACCTCGTTTCGGAGGAGGAACTCAAGAAGCTGGAGCATCGCATTCATCACATGAATGCGGTCGCGAAGGTGTATCGCACGTCGCGCGGCGTGGTGGACATGGACAAGATTCTGAACGTCGGCGGGTTCAACCTCGATCGCGTGCTGGAATTCGAGCCGGACTTTCTGAAGGAAGAATCCCACGAGCACCATCACGATCATCACCACGAGCATGGCGAGCATTGCGGTGCGGAATGCGGACACGATCACGAGCATCATCATCATGATGAGAAGTCCGAGCACCATGATGAGGAAGTCAGCTCTGTCGGCATCGTGGTCGAAGGCAGCTTGCAGATCAAGAAGTTCAATGAATGGATTTCGAATCTGCTGCAGACGAAGGGACAAGATCTCTACAGGATGAAGGGGATTCTCAGCATCAAGGGGGATCCGAACCGGCACGTGTTCCAGGGCGTGCATATGCAACTGGATGCCGAGCCGAGCAAGCCGTGGGCCGCCGGCGAACCGCGTGTGAACAAGCTGGTCTTCATCGGCAAGAATCTGGATCGTGACGAACTGACCAACGGGTTCAAGAACTGTCTGGCGTAACCCATGCCTCCGAAAGCAACCGACAATCGGCTCCGCCGCCACTGGCAGGCAACTCTTCCGGATCATGTGATCGATCTGGCGTGGTCGCCTAACGGGCGATTCATCGCTGCCGCGAGCATCAGCGGCCCCGTGACGATCTTCTCCGCCGAAAAAGGCACGCCCGTTGCCACCCTGACCGGACACGCGTTCGGAACAATGGCCATCGCCTGGAAGCCGAATGGCGAACTCTTGGCGACGGCGGGGCAGGATGGCAAGATCCGCATCTGGGATGCCACGCTTTGGCAGGAACGTGCCGCCCTCGACGGCGGAGCTTCGTGGGTGGAGCATCTCGCATTCGCGAGCGATGGTCTCCTGGCATCGGCGGCGGGGAAGAAAGTCCGTATTTGGGACCACAACGGCGAGATGAAAAGCGAGCGTGCCGATTTCGCTGCCACGGTTTCCGATCTGGCGTGGCGCGGATCGCAGCTTTCGGTCGCGTCCTACGGCTCAGTGAAACTCTTCGATGCCACACTGGAGAACGTCGCACTTGAGTTTCCCTGGAAGGGCGCACCGCTTAAACTGGCATGGTCTCCCAACGGAGCCATGCTCGCCCACGGCAATCAGGATGCCACCATCCATTTCTGGCTGCTTGCCAAGCCCAAGTTCCCACTGCAAATGAGCGGGTTTTCAACGAAGATTCGCGAGCTGTCCTGGGATGCAACATCCCGCTATCTCGCCTGCGGTGGCAGCCCCGCCGTCTGCATCTGGGATTGCGGTGGCGCCGGACCTGAAGGCAGCAAGCCCACGCTTCTGAATGGCCACGACGCCCCACTGACAGCGCTCGCGTGGCAACGTCGCGGATTTCTGATTGCGTCCGGCGGACCGGAAGGGCTGGTCAACCTCTGGCAACCGGCGAATAAAAAGGGTCAGCCCGTCGGAAAGGATCTCGGAGCCGCGGGCGTGACGACGCTGGCGTGGTCGCCAGACGATCGCAGCTTGGCCGTTGGCGGTGACGACGGCACGTTGAGAATGCTGAAAATCCATTAGCAGACGCGAACCTGATTTCGCAACATGCTCTCGTTTCACACAAGTGAACGGGAGAAGTGTATGCGTGCAGACATGGGGAAAGTGCTGGTGGAACGTCCGCGGCCGGGATCGCGCGACGGCAGCCGACCCCGAAAAGGTTATCGCAAAGAATTACGCCGCGCTCTTGAGAATGAAGATGCGTCTATCGATCATGAAGGGATCAAACGCCGTTATTCGAATCGTCGATTTTTCAACGAACATCTTGCTCCGCTTCGCCGATTCTTGAACTCACGTGTGGGCCGTCCATGGTCTTACGTTTACTCGGAAATCTGCCAGCATGTCGATCGCGGAAATGTCGTCCAGAAACATGTCCTGACTCACCTCTTCGATTACGTCGCAACGAATACGATCCTGATTGATGGTATTCCCTGCATGGGCGAACGCCGCTGGCCTTATTCCTTCGGGCAGCCGATCCGGGATGTGCGTGTATATCGTGATGGCTGGTACGTCTGCCCGCGATCGGGATTATTGAAAGCGTTCAAAAAGAAATTGGTGAAGCCGTATCGTTGGAATAACGATGCTCCGGATCCGGTGAAATTCATGCGCATCAACGAAACGCTTGGCTATGTTCGGAAACCGAACATGATCTTGCTGGTTCGGCTTGCGACGCTACCATTGAACTGGATTCAAAAGCAGGGGTACGATGCGCTTCTCAAGCGGCGGTTCGGTCAATTGAGTGAGGATGCCTTTCAGCGCACGTACGGCAAGCTTCAATATGCCGTAACCTGCTGGCAAGCCTCACAGAAAGAATTGAAACAGCTGCCGGTCACGATCGAATGACGGACACTCTCATCTATTCATCCACTCTCTCCACGAGCATCGCGACTGCGTTACCGCCGCCCAGACACAGCGCCGCGGCACCGTAGCGCAGCTTGCGTGTGTGCAGCGCATACACCAACGTGGTGAGCACCCGCGCTCCGCTCGCGCCGATCGGATGCCCCAGCGCGATCGCGCCGCCGTTCACGTTCACCTTCGATTCATCCAACTTCAATTGCTGGACACAGCCAAGCAACTGGGCGGCAAACGCTTCATTCAATTCGAAGAAATCGATCGAATCGAGCGGAACTTTGGCGGCGAGTTTCTGCAGCGCAGTCACGGGCGCGAGAAAGATCTCCTTCGGCGCGACTCCGCTTGTCGCCGTCGCGACGATCTTCGCCAGCGGCTTGAGCTGATGCTTCTCAATCGCGGCTTCCGAAGCGACCACAACCGCGGCGGCGCCGTCCGAGAGCTGCGAAGCATTACCCGCCGTCACCGTTCCGCCGGTTTGAAACGCAGCCTTCAACTTCGCCAATCCCTCCGCCGTCGATTCCGCGCGAATCCCTTCGTCCTTGCTCACGGTGCTCTTCGCGCCGGCGATGGGAACCACTTCGGCATCGAACGCTCCGCCAGCCCAGGCGGCGGCGGCACGCTGGTGGCTCTGTGCGGAGAAGCGATCCTGATCCGCTCGCGTCAGTCCGCAAGTCTGGGCGGTGTGCTCGGCGGCGTTGCCCATGGGCCAATTCTCGAACGGGCACCAGAGGCCGTCGCGGATGAGGGCGTCCACGGTGGTCTGGTCGCCGTACTTGTATCCGCCTCGGATGTTTGGCAGCAGGAACGGCGCACGGCTCATGCTCTCCATTCCGCCAGCAACGATCAGCTGCGCATCGCCCGCGCGGATCGCCTGATCCGCCAGCATCACGGCCTTGAGACCCGATCCGCACACCATGTTCGTGGTGTGGGCGTTGATCGTCTCGGGAAGACCGGCGCCAAGCGCCGCCTGCCGGGCGGGGTTCTGCCCGCACCCCGCCTGCACCACATGGCCCATGATCACCTGATCGATCGTGGACGGGTCAATTTTGGCTCGCGTCAGCGCCTCGCGAACGACTTCCGAACCGAGTTTCGTCGCAGGGAAGTCCGCCAGTCCACCGAGAAATTTGCCGATCGGTGTTCGAACAGCCGACACGATGTACGAATTCATGATTCCTCCCATTCGAACACGGAACGATTCACCTACACTAATTCTATCGATATCACACTAGCCTCCTGAGCGGTGAAATCATCGGAATGGCACTCCTCGTCACGGACGGATTAACCAAGGATTACGGCTCGTTTCGTGCGCTCGACGGTCTGAACCTTCAGATCGCGCCCGGCGAAGTCGTGGGCCTGCTGGGGCCGAACGGGTCCGGCAAATCCACCGCCCTGCGCATGATCCTCGGCTTCATGAAGCCGTCGGCGGGTCGCGCGTCGGTGGCGGGGTTCGACTGCTGGAGTCAGTCGGTCGATGTGCGCCAGCGCGTGGCGTATCTCCCAGGCGAACTGCGCCTCTACGAAACCATGACCGGCCGGCAGCTCGTGACCTTTCTCGGCAAGCTCCGCCGCGAACTGCCGGGAGCGGAAGTTGATCAACTGGCCAAACGGCTCGATATCGACGTGGACAAACCGCTGATTCAGATGTCATCCGGGATGAAGCGCAAGATCGCGCTCCTCGCGGTGCTGGTGCCAAAAGTTCCGCTCATCATTCTCGATGAACCGACGAACACGCTCGACCCGACAATGCGCGACGAACTGCTTGAGCAACTGGTGATCGCCAAGCGCGAGGGGAAGGCGGTGCTGTTCTCGTCGCACGTGCTGCAGGAAGTGGAGGCGGTGTGCGATCGCGTGATCATCCTGCGCAAGGGGCAACTCGTGCACGAGCAGTGCATGACCGACCTGCGCGACGGCCGGCACGTCTCGGCGCAGATCACGGGAGCGGTCCCGGTAAACGGCCCGGAAGGACAACCGCTGGCATTGAGCGAACGCAAGTTGAACCTGGATTATCGCGGTCCGATCCCGCTACTTCTGGACTGGCTTGCGAAACTCGAACTCGCCAACCTCAAGATCGAACCGCTGAGCCTCTCGCCGATCTACCACAAATACCACGGCACCATCGCCTGAACGGGAACCTAGCCACCGCCTCGGACAGCGCACGCTCGTGTCGGCGTCATTCTCACCCTGACTCGTCTTTCCACCGGCACTGCCACACCCTAGCGTGGAACCGTGCCATATTTTCGGTAGCGCCTATGCGCCATAAGGGTTTACGTCAAAATTTGAACACATACTGAATATTTGTTTGAGTTTTATTTGACAACCGCCGAAACACTCACGAGGACTCCGCCACCGTGCCGCGCACGCTCGTGGAGGAGTCCTCGTGAGTGAATCACTTCGCTCAAAATTTCCATTTTTTTGGAAAAATGTTCAGTTGATCGGAAATGGTCGTTTTCAGGGGCTTTTTCACATTCGCTGCCAATCTGGCAGGCGAGTTCGCCAACTCAAACACACACCCCTTGGCGAAGAGACATTGACGAGCTGATATAATGAACATTTGTTCTATTCTCATCGCAGATTTCGTCGGGGACGGAGACCCGCGACGAGCACGAGCCAATCCTCAGAAGCAAGTTAATTCTTGCGAAGTTCGATCATTCGTTGGTATTATGTGATTTGTGGATACGCATAAACACCTGTCGGCGTTGAATGCCAACGTGACGTGGAGGGCGCGGATGAAGCCTGTGTTCTGGAAGCTGTCGATGGGGCCGGGCACTGCCGGGGAGGACTTCAAGCATGTCTTGGAAGTCATCGACTGGGTCAGGCAGGGTGTCGTTCTTGTCCATAAGGACACACCGGCCAAAGGTACTGTCAAAACAACCCAGGGCGAATTCTTTGTCGAACACGCCAACATCGGCGACTACTTTTACCTGTGTCACGGGAACGAGGAGCCGTCCGTCATCCTGTTGGGCCAGTTCACAGGCCCGGCCAACTTGTTATCTGCTCGAAAGAACGGGTGGGTGGACCGGCCGTTCCGTTGGATTAAGACAGCTATTCTACCTAAACCGTTCGCGGGGGATGACAAGTGGTGGACACCGAATCACAACAGTACATTCGTGTCCGTACCTGAGAACGAGTTGCTGCAATTCGAGTCGGCCATCCTTAAGCCGTACTTCGGTCTGACACTGGCTGACTTCCGTCTGTAGCCGCTGCAGAGCAAAGGCACGCCGTAACCGGGTCTGACACTCGTCGTCTCGCCTCGAATGGCGAACGGCTCGACATCAGTTCACCGTGAGCGAAAAAAGGGACGGAGCGAAAAAGAGGATGCAACTCGTAGCCATTGTTTTGTCCTCCTAAATTGCCCGAACACCGAGCCGGCCCGCAGCGTCTGATTTTACATCGCGTTACAAAACCATCGTTCGCTGGGATTCAGATGAATAATGACTCAGCACCTAAACGCGTTTGCGTTGTGCCCGATACTTGCGTTTGGCGGTCGGAACCATTATTACGAACACCTCTTGGGATCACACTCGTCTATACTATCAGCCGCCGGAACTCGGTACTTGGGCTGCCAGAGGTGATCGAACAGGAACTGCCTGATCAGATTGCGGATGCTGGATTGGATGCAATTAATCGAGCGAGAGGGCCATCACAGCTATTGCGGACGATTACAGATGACCATTTCTTCACGATGGATTTTCCAACTAAAGAGGCATTTAAAAGGCACGTGACAGAAAGACTCTCCCAATTGGAACGGCTTATAGTACGAGAAGCGTTTACGCTCAATCACGCAAAAGCTGCTTTGGAAATGGTGAACGCCAAGATGCCTCCAAATGGGGACAATAACCAGCAATTCAAAGATTCGGCTATTTGGCAAGCAGTCCTGAGCCTATCTAACCGATTTTCAGTCGTGCTGCTCACGAAGGACAAAGGTTTCTTCCAAAGCAGAGACCCCGCGAAGGGGCTAGCAACGAATCTCCTCAAGGACTGCGCCGACCGCGAAATAACAGTAAAGGCGTACGAAGGGATCGGACAGTATCTGAATGCTCTTAAGGGCGAAGCCCCTAAGTTCGATCGCGAGCAGGTGAAACAGTTGATAATCCCGGAAGCCAAATCACGCATCGCCAATGAAGGAGAACGAAACAAGATCGCTCCAACAGATCTCTTGTCTGAGGAGATTTCGGGGTTCGCGACAGAAATCCCAGACTGCGTCGCCATTGACTACACATTGACCTTCAAGCTTGAACCCATCTCACCCGAATGGCGAATCGACCGGGACGACCCGAGAGGAGTGGTCCACGGGAGTTGCTATTTCCTGCTCAAAGAAGAGAAAGTAACGAATCATTACATCCAACGCGTAGCAATCAAGAGCATCGGCAGCCTCATGGCAAGGTCGTTCAAGGACTACGATGATTTGTATCCTTTCCCACGTCCGTTGCCTTGGGATTAATCCCGAATTAAGGACGCATCTATTTTCCATATGAATTCTACAGCTATAAAGAGGCACTCACATGGCGGATGTAGTCGTTCCGGAAGATCCGGACAAGCCGGGTTATGACCTTCTTATTGGCGAGATCGGAACACGCACGCATTACATCCACAATGCGATGGCGGCGGCGGCCAATCCGCTTTCACCGTCAGAGATTGGCCAACGTGCTGAGCTTTTAGCGAGAGCCGGCGGTTATGATGTAAAGGCAAACACATTTTCGGGCACCACAACCAGCAGTCATTTAATTTCTATGCGAGATAAACCTGGACGCGGCTTTGCCGAACTAGTCGGCGACGGTCGATGGCAGTTGACCCAAAGAGCGAGGCAAAGAATAGCAGCTTTTTCGACCAGTGTTAATTCTTTGTCAAGCAAAAAGAAAACGGATTTTTGTTTACCTGATGAAGTTGCGGAATCTGAAGTATTAGTTGAAGGCGCTGTTCGCACGATCCTGGTAAACGCCTACGAACGCAATCCAGAAGCGAGACAACGATGCATCGCTGTGCATGGCACAACGTGTTGCATTTGTAGCTTCGCTTTTGGAAAAGTTTATGGACCTGAAGCTGAAGGATACATCCATGTTCACCATCTAAAGCAACTATCCAAGATAGGCGGAGAATATGTCGTTGATCCAGTTTCCGATTTACGCCCGGTCTGCCCGAATTGCCATGCGGTCTTACACCTTGGCGGCGGATGCCGCAGCATCGACGAAGTCAAAAAGATGCTGAAGGCTAAAAAGGGCTGACAGTCGTTAATAGCGATGGCCGGCCGCATTGCGGTTTTTCGGGGCATTGCGTCTCACCTGCGGTCGCTGCGCTGCGAGTGAGCTAGACGTTCCCCTCACTTCAGCGCCGGGTTCCGATACGTCCCGAAATCGTTGAAGAAGACGCGTTTGGCGAGGCGGTAGAGGATATTCTTCTCCGGCACTTCCATGCCGGGCATGTACTGCGAGTTGTGGCTGGTCATCGCAGTCAGCTCCGCCAGTGCGGTCTGGCGGGCGGTGGCGTCCTTCGCTCCGTGGCGTTCGACCACGGCCTTCAGCAGGTCCGGGCGCTCCAGCACGATGCAGCCGCGCGTCGCCTCGGCGGCGGTTTCGCGGAAGTCTTTCAGATACGCGCTCTTCAAGAACTTGTCCTTCAGGCTGCGGCCGTCCGTCTCCGTCGAGTGGATCGACTCCTTCGAGAACTGCACGATCGGGCACGGCTCGATGTCGCCCCACGGGTTGATGTGGTGGCTGATACCGGTCACGGCGGGGCACAACGCCTTCCCCTCGCCATCGTAATAGGCATCGACGATCACGATCGGCTTCTTCGCCCGCATCTCGACCACGAACTGCCGGGCGCGCTTCGCCTGTTCCGGCGTCAGACACAGGTCAACGTTCGGGTTCGGACCCATCGGGCGATACACATGGAACCAGGTATACATCACGCCCATCTCGATCAGCCGATCGACCCATTTCTCCGTGAGCAGATCGTCGATGTTCGTTTTGCACAAGCTCGTGCAGACGCCCGTGAAGACCTTGTTGTTCAGGCAATTCTGCACGCCTTGGAGCGTCTTCGAAAGCACTCCCGCGCGGCCGCGACGCTCGTCCGAGATGATCTCCGAGCCTTCGACACTGATGAGCGGTGTGACGTTGCCGAGCTGGCGCATGCGCTTCGCGCGTTCGTCCGTGATGAAGTGGCCGTTCGTGAAGATCTGGAAATAACAGTCCGGGAACTCCGCCAGCATATCGAGCAAATGCGGATGCATGAACGGTTCGCCGCCGACGATGCCGAAGAAGATGTTGCCCATCTGCTTCGCCTCGCGCACCAGCTTGCGGAACGCGGGCGGATCGATGGTCTGCTGCTTGTGGGCGACGTCGACCCAGCAGCCCTGACAGCGGAGGTTGCACGAGTTAATGATGCTAACATAGAGGAACGGCGGAAAGACCTCGCCGCGGCGCAGGCGCGACTTGTGGCGGAGCACGGACAATCCGCCTTTGACGCCCATATTCCAGGCGAGTTTCCAGAGCAGACGCTTATCAGTTTCCCAGAGCATCCGCTTGGCCATCTTCAACATCATGGCAGTGTTCCTAAAGTGTTCTGCTATCTTACCGGAGAAATGGAGTTTGGCCTGAGACGAACTTCCCTTTATTGAATGTCAGTCCCGAAGTCCTTTTTCGAGGGATGAGCAATGAATGAACTGCGACAGGAAGAAATTCGTAACAGCCGTTTGCTCAGCACAAAAATCATTATTGTGGCACTTGTGGGTGGGGCCGCCATAACGAGTGGCATCATGGTCGTGCTGCACCTGACCGCCTTCGAAGGGAAACCGCTCGCGCCGGACCTCCCGAAAATCGGCGGAAGCTCGGTCCTGCTGCTCGTGGCGCTCGCGGCGATGGTGGTTTCACTTTCAACTGCGGTCTTTTTACCCTCAACCCTACGCCAGCAAATGATCGGCGAATTGGCAACCTATCGCTCGCCGACTCCCGAGTCGGACGAGGCCGTAATGCTTTCCAAATGGCAGGTGATCGCGCTCTTGCGTTCCGCGCTGCTGGAGGGGTCGGTCATTCTGTGCTCGATTTTCTTCCTCGTGAGTGGAGAATGGCCGATCATCGCGCTGGGGGGAGTTTTGCTACTGGTGCTGATCGCGACCATACCGAGCGAGAACGGATTACGGCGCTGGCTGAGCATGGCGGACGAGGAATTGCAATTGAAGCGGAGCGGAGCGATCGAATAACTATAACGTGGAGATGATTCACCGGAGAGATTCCTGATGAAATCCGCCGTTCTCCTGGCGCTTCTCGTTCCCGTCATCGTTCTGGCTACGCCTCCGGACGATTCCGCACCCAAACTTCCCGATGGTACCGACGCCGCCCGCAAGCAGATGGCGGCGTTCCGGCTGCCGGCCGGGATGAAAGTGGAACTGTTCGCGGCCGAGCCGAAACTCGCGAGCCCCGTCGCCATCGGCCTTGATCACAAGGGCAGGGTCTACGTGGCGGAGGAACATCGCTTCAACGCCGGGACGGAAGAGAACCGCACGCGGGCCTTTCTGCTCGAGGATGATCTGCAAGTCCAGACACTCGATGACCGATTGAAGATGTTTCAGAAGTGGCAGGCGAAGTTCGATGGCGGAATGGACTGGTTCACGCGGAAAGCGGATCAGCTTCGCGTGCTCGAGGATACCACCGGCTCCGGGCAGGCGAACCAATCGAAGATCCTCGCGCAGTTCCGGGAACCGCTTGACGGCCTCGCCGCCGGCGTGATGGCGATCGATGGCGACATCTATTTCACGTGCATTCCGCATTTGTGGGTTCTGCGCAAAGGCGAAACCAAACCGACGAAACTGCTGAGCGGCTTTGGTGTGAATGCGGCGTTTCTGGGTCATGATCTGCATGGCTTGTGTCGCGGGCCGGACGGGAAGCTATATTTTAGCGTCGGCGATCGCGGCTTTCATGTGACGACGAAGGAAGGCACGACGCTCAGCGGCCCGCGAACCGGAGCGGTGTTTCGCTGTAATCTTGACGGCACCGAACTCGAAGTCGTGCATCGCGGACTGCGCAATCCGCAGGAGCTGGCGTTCGATCAGTACGGCAATCTCTTCGCGGACGACAACAATTGCGACAAGGGCGATCACGCCCGGCTGGTGTACGTCGTCGAAGGTGGCGAGAGCGGGTGGAACATGGCGTATCAGTCGATCGCGCCGCACACGGCAGCGCCGTGGTTCGCCGAGCGGCTCTGGCACCTGCAGCACGACGGTCAGCCCGCGTACATCGTTCCGCCGGTCGGCAAGATCGGCACCGGTCCGAGTGGCTTTTTGTTCACGAGCGGCACGAGCCTGGCGGAGCGATATCAGAACTCGTTTCTCATGTGCAATTACACCGGTAATGGCGGACTGGAATCATTCAAGGTGAAGCCAAAGGGTGCGGGTTTCGAGATCGATGATTACCACGATTTCCTGAAGCCGATCATGGCGACGGATGCCGAGTTCGGGTACGACGGCAAGCTCTACGTCAGTGATTTCGTGAACCTCGATTGGAGCGGCAAAAGTCTAGGTGGACGGATTTACACAGTGTTCGATCCGAAAAAGCTCGACAGCGATGCGGTGCGGGAGACGAAAGAATTGTTTGCGAGCGGATTTGATTCCCTTCGAACGGAGGGTGTGACGAAGGAGAACGTTGAACGATGGGAGAAGTTGCTCGGCCACGCCGATCAACGCGTTCGCCAGAAGACGCAGTTTCTCCTGGTCGATCTTGTTCGATCCGGGAACGAGAAAGCCAAGTCCGGTGCGACGACCGTTCTCCTCACGACTCTCAACCATTCGACGAACCCGATGGCCCGACACCACGCCGTTTGGGGACTGGGCCAGCTCGCGAAGGTGAGCTTGGACTATTTGAAGGTGACGGTCGGATTTCTCGGCTTCGATTCGGATGCGGAAGTGCAAGCGCAGATCGCGAAGGTCCTCGGCGACGGCGGGTATACCGCAGGTATTCCGCAACTCATCGCGGCGCTCGGCCACGCGAACGCCCGCGTGAGGTTCTTCGCCGCACAGTCGCTCGGCAAGCTGAAAGCGAAGGCGGCGGTCGATCCGCTCTTCGATGTGATTCGACAGGATAAGGATGCCGATCCGTTCCTGCGGCACGCCTGCGTGGTGGCGCTCGATCGCATCGGCGATGCGGATGCGGTGGCGGCGAAAGCGAAGGACGCCAGCGCGGCGGTCCGGCTCGCCGTCGTGCTCGTGCAGCGTAGATGGAAGGACCCGCGCATCGCGACGGCGCTCGCCGATCCCGACTGGTTCATCCGCACCGAGGCGGCGCGGGCAATCCACGACGTGCCGATGGACGACCTGATGCCGCAGCTCGCGGCGTTGCTACCGAAGCTGGGCGAACAGCCGATCCCGGATGGCGATGCGCTGGTTCGCCGCGCGATCTCCGCAGCGTACCGGATCGGCGGTGATGCGAATGCGAAGGCTGTGCTTGCAGTGATCATGAACGCGAATTTCTCCAGCTTCGCCCGCGCGGAAGCGCTCGGGGCACTGCGCGATTGGGCCGCGCCTCCGCCGCGCGACCGCGTCACCGGATTCTGGCGACCTTTGCCACCGCGTGATGGCAATGTTGTTCGCTCACTCTTTGAGAAGAATCTTTCCAGCCTGTTGCAAAAGTCCGATGGGCAACTCCAAACGGCAATCATCGAGACGATTCAGACTTTAGGTGTGAAGGCGGAGGCGTCGCAGTTTCTCAACTGGGCGAGCGATGAGAAACAGAATCCGAATCTGCGGATCGCCGCGATGCGATTCCTGGCGAATCACAAGACGCGGGAACTCGATTCGATCCTGACTGCGGCACTGAGCGACACATCGCCGCTGATTCGCTCGGAAGCGCTGGCATTGATTGCGAAGACTGATGCGAAACGGGGTTCAGCGCTTGTGGCCGAAGTGCTCGCGGATCCGAAGCGAGCGACGTTCGAGCGTCAGCGGGCATTGGCGTTGCTGCCGACCCTCAAGACACCAGCGGCGGAGACCCTGATCAACGATTGGGCGAAGCGACTGAGCGGTGGAACGGTGGATCCGGCACTCCAGCTTGACGTGCAGGAACTGCTTCAAGTTACCCCTTCCTCATCGCGCGACGCCGAACGGATGAAATTCGAGCAATCGCTGGCGAACCGCTTTCAGGTCAGTCTCTCGGGTGGCGATGCCGATCGCGGACGCGAACTGTTTTATAATCATGCGTCGGCACAGTGCGCCCGCTGCCACACGGTACGCGGCAGCGGCGGAACGGCTGGACCGGAGTTGACGAAGATCGCCGAGAAGTACATCGAGAAGCCGCGCGAGCACTTTGTTGAGTCGATGATCGCTCCCAGTGCCAAACTGGCGGAGGGGTATGCCGCCATCTCCGTTTCGCTCTACGACGGCCGCGTGATCGCTGGCACGCTCATGAAGGACGTGAAGGATTCGATCAGCTTGAAGGATGCGAATGGAAAACTGCTGTCGATCGCGAAGGCGGATATTGAATCGCGGACCAAGCCGACGTCCGCGATGCCGGCGATGGATCAAACGCTCACGCCGCGAGAAGTCCGCGATCTTGTGGAATATCTGACAACGTTGAAATAAGCGATCAGAACAACCGGCCCGGATTGAAGAGGTTGTCCGGATCGAGCGTCTTCTTGAGATGCGTCATAAGGTCCCATTCCGGACCGCTGCGGGTGAGGCGATGGCTCCCCCGTCGCGATTCGAATGATGGGACCGGTTCATCCGCATGCAGCCAGACGATGCCGTTGAGCGGTTGCGAATGAACGAGCGTACCCGTCTTCGAAATCCGATTCACGAATTCCGCAACCTGGCTCGGCCGTACTCCGGCCTTGCCGATCCAACGGCTGGCAGGTCGAATCTGAAGATCAGTGATCTTCTGCCAGATGTCGCCGACTTCCACTGAGGGTGTCGGGAAATCCTTGTGAAACGTCGCACGCTGCCAGTCCACCGTGACGGCTTTTTCTTCGAAGCCGACCACAAAAATCCAATCACCTTGGACTGCCGGACCGCCCAATTCAGACCACGCAGCGGCATTGAGCAGTTCGAGTGCAACCGGTCGACTCTTCGACTCATGGAATCGATCCAGCATGCTAGCAAGTTCGCCCGATGAGCAGCCGATCGCAAGCGCGAGGGATTGCTCAGGCCGGGGTTTCACTTTGAACGTCACCTGCGAGATGATGCCGAGCGTTCCCAGAGCGCCGGTCTGGAGTTTCATGAGATCGTAGCCAGCGACGTTTTTCACCACGCGTCCGCCGCCTTTTACCTCCACGCCATCGTCGGAAACGAAACTCAATCCGATCACATAATCCCGCAACGTGCCGTAACCCAGACGGTGCGGTCCGCTGGCGTTGGTGGCAATCGCACCGCCGATCGTCGCCTTCCCGGCGAGCGGGACGTCGATGGGCAACCACTGATGTTCGGTTGCGAGTGTTTTGCGAAGTTCATCAATCGTGAGGCCAGCCTGGGCCGTCATGGTCATGTCGCGGGCGGGGTAATCGATCACGGCCTTCAGTGCGGTCAGATCCACCGCCCGTCCCGGTTTTGATGGCGGCATCCCAAGTTCGAGCATCGTCCGACCGCCGACGGGGTAAACGGCGAGGCCGGCCGCTCGGGATTCCCGAATGAAGGCGCCGAGTTCATCAACGGTTGCGGGTTGGTGGACTGGGAGTGGACCGAGTCCGGGAAAATCGATCGATTCGTTCACGACAGGTTTCCGTGTTTCAAATGGTCTGTGCTACTGTTTTACGGATCGCGACATGACTCGACCGGAACGTCGCCATTTCTACACTAGGGAAAACTCATAGCGGGTGATGATGGTATGCCCCCAATCGATTCAACCGATGAATTCCTGAAGGCGATCGAGGAAACCGGCTTCCTCGGGTTGGAACAATTGAATGCACTGAAGGGCTGGATTCAGATTCAGAAACCGGACAGTCAGGCAATAGCCCGCGAGATCAACAAACGCGGTTGGATGACGGCATTTCAGATCCGTGAAATCTTCCGCGGCCGTGCGCGGTCATTGACGATTGGCCCGTACCGGATTCTCGATCTCGTGGGCGAAGGCGGAATGGGCCGCGTCTTCCGGGCGCTGCATACGCGATTGGGTCGCGAAGTCGCGCTCAAAGTCATCCGCCGCGAAAAACTCGCCAACCCGCTGACCGTTCGCCGATTCCGTCAGGAGATCCAGGCCGTAGCGCATATGTCGCATCCGAACGTCGTCCTTGCGTTCGATGCCGACGAAGCAGGAGGCGATCATTACCTGGCCATGGAATTTGTCGATGGGATCGATCTGACGAAACTCGTTCGCGAGCGCGGTCCGATGGCGATTCCCGTGGCGTGCGATTATGTCCGTCAGGCGGCGCTGGGTTTACACCACGCCTACGAACGCGGGCTCGTTCACCGGGATGTCAAGCCCAGCAATATCATGGTCTCCAAAACGGGTCAGGTGAAGGTTCTGGATCTCGGTCTGGCGATGCTGAATGAGGCACCGCGAGGCGAAGAAGCCACCCGTGTGACCCAGGAAGGATTCGTGATTGGAACCCCCGATTTTCTGGCTCCTGAACAAGCCCAAAACCCACTGAATGTCGATACACGAGCCGATGTTTATGCCTTGGGTGCGACTCTCTTCTACTTACTCACTGGGAAAGTACCTTACGAGGGAAGCAATCCGACCGAAAAACTGATGAAACATGTCTCCGATCCGCCTCCGAAACTTCTCAAATATTTGCCAACGGCTCCACCTCAACTCGAACAGCTCATCGAATGGATGATGGCGAAGGATCCTAAAGCCCGCCCGCAGACGCCTCGCCAGGCCGCCGATGCTCTTGCTGCCTTCTGTACTCCACCAGCGGGTGGTGCCCCAGCGATGCCGATGCCAGGCCAGTATGTGATGCCTACGTTTTCCTTCGATCCGTCCGCGAGTAGCCAGATCTTTCGACTCCCGCAATCCGAAGCGCCGGCCCGTGTCCGCGAGCGCATCCGATCAGGGCATTCCCGAACTGGCTGGTTTGTCGGGATCATCGCCATCGTGACCCTCGGTGTACTTGCCTACTCGATCTACCGCTATACGCTGATGCCGGACCCGCCCCCAGAAAAGGAATACACCAACTCGATTGGTATGAAGATGGTGCTGATCCCCGCAGGGACCTTCACCATGGGTTCGCCTGAAAGCGAAATGGGCCATTCACCGGAAGAAAGCCCCACCAACGAAGTGACGCTCGATCAGCCGTATTACATGAGCACGACGGAAATCACAAGCGGGCAGTATCAGCTGCTGATGGGAAAATCTCCCGCCTGGACCGCAGGACGGGTGCGTGGCGGAACCGAGTGGCCGGTGGAATCGGTGACCTGGCAGGAAGCTCAGGAATTCTGTAAGCGGCTGAATGAACGCGATCGCACGCGCCAGCGCGGCTGGTCGTACCGACTCCCAACCGAAGCGGAATGGGAATACGCCTGCCGTGCCGGAACCACGACGGCGTTTTCCTTCGGTGAGCAGCTTCGCCCGGAACATGGTGAAACAACTCTGCCCGAACCGTCCGAAATTCCCGAAGAAGAAAACAAGGTTCGACTGCCCACGATGCCATCTAAAGTGGGTTTGTCCCAACCCAATGGCTTTGGTCTCTTTGATATGCATGGCAATGTGGCAGAGTGGTGCCAGGATTATTACGTGCGATCCTACCCTGAGGGACAACGGCAAAACCCCAGCGGACCCACCTCGGGCGATATTCGTTCCGTACGAGGAGGTTCATTCGATCAGCTTCCCCTGCAATGCCGATCCGCAGTCCGCAAGGGCATGCAGCCCGAGGTCCGGGATCGGACCGTCGGGTTCCGTGTCGTACTCGCTCCTGCGCACTGACTTTTAGCCAAGCACCTCCGAGTATCCTTCCGGATTGAATCCAACCAACATGGTCTTACCCACGATGGCCGTGGGTGCTCGCAGATTTCCCGTAGGCCCCATCAAAAAGGAAAGAATGGTTTCGTCATCCGGACGATCGGATTTCAGATTCAGGTGCTCGACTTTCTTCCCTTTCATCGCAACGATCAAATTGACGTTGGCGAGCAAGGCGAGCGCCTTTGTGGCGTCGATCTTCTCTTTGGTTGCGTTGACAATCGTTTTGGCGGTGATGCCGGCAGGCTCAAGGAACCCCTGAGCATTCTTGCAGGTTGTTCAGGAATTCCGGAAGTAAAGCCAATCGATCTTGGGCATGATGATCACTCCATGAGGTGAGATTATCGTAGTCAGACACAAACACAAAAAACCACTCGCCCGACGCAAGGGTCGAGCGAGTGATTTTATGGATTCTCAATCAATGGCTTATCGGAAGCTCGTGCGCCAGTAATCGTGCGGGGTTTGCAGGCGACCCAACCACCAGTGACCGTCTTCCCACTCGAGTACAACTTTCCGCCAGCCCGGAGGAACCTTCGGGAAGGGGTAGAACGGCCCGATGAACGGGAAGGCGTTGTAAGGATACGCTTGCGGATACGCAACGCGCGACAGGTTGTTGTGCGGTGCGTAGGTCGGCCAGGCGTACGGCGGGAGCGGCGGTCCGCCCATTTCGCCACCACCGGGCATCATAGCTGCGCCACCGGGCATTCCGAGCGGGGTCGGCTCAACGATGGGCGCTCCGCTGGTGGACGGCGGGATGGCCGCGATGGGTTGCGAAACGACCGGGCCAACCGCCTGAGCTGCGACGAGCAGGTTGGTCGAAGGCAGCGACATTCCATCGCGCACCTTCTTCACGCCGGAAACACGACGGATGTCGTTGATGATCTTGGCGTGGGCTTCAGAGTCCTTGGCAGTGCCAGTGACGGTGACAACACCATTCACGCAGGAAATCGAGACATCGGCATTCGCGGCCGAACCAGTGCTGGTCAGCTGGTTCGCAACCGCATCCGCGAGTGCTTGATTCGATGACACAACGGTTTGAGTCGCCGATTGTTTCAACTTGGCCGGTTCGGCGGCGTTGACGGTCCCCAGACCGCTGCCGATGACCACGGCCGACAAAAAGAGCGAACGTACGTTCACGGAAAATCCTCCGGAGTCCTGGACCGCGTCAGGCCGGGTGACGGCACGCGCCTGGGCAGTACCCGTTCCATCGTCATGTCGTACCCATTCGGTACAGTCGTATCGACGCGAAATCACCCACTTCATAATTGTCAAGCGGATCACAACCCGCAAAACATGCAAACTTTCTCTGACTTGCTAGAATTTCTTCAGATTCTTTGCAGTTTCACTCAAGTTGGTCAGAATTCTGATTGACCATCTCTTATTGAAACACCAGTTTAAGGAATTCACAAATCCATTGAGAGTTTCACATGTCTTCCAAAAGCCCACTGAGCTTGGTCATTTCGATCCTGGTCCTTTTGGCCATCGGATACTTCACATTCTTTGCCAACAATTACGGAGCCAAAGTCACGAACGGACAGATCGAGGTCTACTACAAAGACGGGGTCACCAAACATGAGGCCGACCGTCTTGCCAGCCTCCTCGCCCGCGAGTGGGCCAACGCACCGGACAAACGCAGCGTTCAGCTCGTAAAAACGGATGGTCAGTATCGGTTCCGGATGGTCGTGAAACCCGAATATCAGAACGATCCCGACTTTAACGCCAATATGAGCATTTTCGGATCGCAAATCGCACGCGAAATTCTCAACAGCCAACCGCTCGAAATGGACGTCTGCGATGAACGTCTCAAAACCATTAAATCAGTGCCCATACTCCAAGAACTCTTGAATCGCGTTAAGAAAGACCGCTTCAGTGTTTACTACGCTCCCGACATCAGCAAGGAACAAGCGGAGAAACTTCTCGAATGGCTGACGAAGGAATTTGCTACGAATCAGAACCAGGTAGATCTGTCATTGAAGAAACAAACCGACACCATCATTGTTTCGATGCCTTATAAGAAAGAGTTCCTTGAACGGCCTGAAATCATCGAAGAACTCAACATTATGGCCAAGAAATTGTCACAGGATGTCTTTGACGGAGCCACAACGGAACTCACAACGTGTGATCCGATGTTCCGGGTTTTTCAAACTTTTAAATCTCAAAAATAATCCGCACTCTCCGGAGCCGAACCGATGATCCTTCGAACCGCGATCGTGCTATTACTGCTTACCATTTTCACCAATCAGGCTCTCGCTGCCGATCCGGCCTCGAAGCCGAATATCGTACTCGTCTTCGTCGACGATCTCGGCTGGCGTGATGTCGGCTGCTACGGACAGACGAAGATTCGCACGCCGTCCGTCGATCGCATCGCCGCTGAAGGCATCAAACTCACGCAGGCGTACTCCGGCAACGCCGTCTGCGCACCCTCGCGCTGCTGCCTCATGACCGGCAAGCACCCCGGACACGCCTACGTCCGCGACAACCGTCAGTGGAATCCCAAACAAAAATGGAGCGGGCAGACTCCGCTGCCGGAAGACACCATCACCATTCCCAGGTTGTTCCAACAGGCCGGCTACGCCACCGGTACCATGGGCAAATGGGGGCTCGGTTCGCACGAAAACTCCGGCGATCCCAAAAAGCTCGGCATCGATTACTTTTTCGGCTACGAATGCCAGGCCCACGCCCACAATCATTACCCCTCGTACGTCTACCGCAACGGCGTGAAGGTTCCGCTCGAAGGCAATTCGGACTCGCCGACCGGCAAGCAATTCACGCAGGATCTCTTCGAAGCCGAAGCCTTGAAATTCATCACGGATCACCAGAAGGAACCGTTCTTCCTTTATCTGCCGTTCATCATCCCGCATGTCGCCATTCAAGTTCCTGAAGATTCACTCGCGGAGTACAAGGACAAGTTCGATGACGTGCCGTACCGCGGCAAGGCGTACCTTCATCACGATTTCCCGCGTGCGGGTCTCGCAGCGATGATCACGCGGATGGACCGCTCGGTCGGGCGAATCCTCGACCTGCTCAAAGAACTGAAACTCGATGACAATACGCTCGTCATCTTCACCAGTGACAACGGACCCGTCGGCCTCTTCGGCGGGTCGGACAATCCGTACTTCGAATCCAAAGGCGCACTGCGCGGCTGGAAGGGCAGCCTCTACGAAGGCGGAATCCGCATGCCATACGTCGCACGCTGGCCCGGCAAAATCAAACCCGGCACCACCAGCGACGTCATCACCGCCAACTGGGATCTGCTTCCCACCCTCTGCGCCGCCGGCGGAATCACGCCTCCGGCAGACATCGACGGTATCAGCATCCTGCCAGCGCTGACCGGAAGTGGTTCCGTGAAACCCCGCGAGTACCTGTACTGGGAGTTCCCCGGCTATCAGGGCCAGCAGGCGGTGCGGATGGGGAACTGGAAAGCGACACGGCAGAAGCTGAATTCGAAACTCACGAATATCGAGCTTTACGATCTCAGCAACGATCCGAACGAAACGACCGACGTCGCCACCGCACATCCCGAGATCGTCAAGCAGATCGCCGCCATCATGGCCAAAGAACACGTCCCTTCGAAATTGTTCCCGCTCAAGAACATTGACAATTAGCAGTTAAGGCAAAACGGCGTTTTTGATTTGAGTTTCGCCGAAACACTCACGAGGATTCCGCCACCGGCTGCGCATGCTCGCGGCGGAATCATCGTGAGTGGATCGTTGTATTCAAAAATTCCAAAATTGTGAAAAAATGTTCAGTTGATCGAAAATGTTGATTTTCGCGAGCTTTTTCACATTTACTGCCAATCTGGCAGGCGAGTTCGCCAACTTCGCCAACTCAAAACACACACCCCTTGGGGAAGAGACATTGACGAGCTGATATAATGAACATTTGTATTTTATGAGCTGTCAGCAATCAGCTATCAGCCGTTAGCGAGCAACTCACTCGTCGAAGGTCTCCTGACCTCGACGTCACAACATTCTCACGACTCGGTACTCAAAACTCACTTTTGAAATGAGAAATGAGTTGTGAGTTCTGAACCAAGGCATCACCCAACTGATTTTTTTGGCCTTCGCCGCTCGCCTCCGCCTCACTCCTCGTACAGCAGCACCTTCTCACGACGGGCTCGATACCGTTCCAGATCCGCTTGCCAGCTTTTCTCGATCTCTGCGAGCGGCTTATTCGCAAGCACCGCATCGAACGTCGCCTTGTGGATGAGCAACGTATCGAATCGCTTCGGGTCCCAGTCCTTCGCATGCGCCTTGCGCAGCACGCCGGCGATGGCCAGCCCCACATGCACCGGCCGCAACGCATTCCAGTCCGAAACAATGATATCCACCCCGCCGCAGTCCTTGTCCTTGTGCACGGAGGAAATCGGCGTACGATTCACGGGCACGAAGCGCACCGCCGGCAACCGGAGCGCATTGAGTTCCCGGGCGAACGTGCGCGAGTCGATCCACGGTGCGCCGATCCACTCGAACGGCCGCTCGGTTCCGCGGCCGACACTGATGTTCGTCGTCTCCAGCAGCCCGATGCCGGGATAGAGCATGGCGGCGGTCAGGTGCCGCATATTGGGCGACGGGTTCCGCCATGGCAGGCCGGTGCGATCGAGCGTATCGCCCCGCCGCCAATTCTCGCATTTCACCACCACCAGTTCCGCACCGATCGTGCGCTCGATGTTGAACAACTGAGCCAGCTCGCCGATCGTCAGACCATGGCGAAGTGGAACCTCGTGGAAGCCGACAAAACTGCCGCGACCGGGATCGCGCACCGGCCCTTCGACCAGCACTCCGCCGATCGGGTTTGGCCGATCCAGCACGACCACGCGCAGGTTGTTCTCCTTGGCGGCCTCCAGCACCAGACCGAGCGTGCTGGGATAGGTGTAAAATCGGCAGCCGATATCCTGAATGTCATATACCAGCGTATCGATCCCCTTCAGCGTTTCGGGCGTGGGTTTGCGTCGTTCGCCATAAAGACTGTAAATCGGCAGTCCCGTTTTCTGATCGGTCCCGTCGCCGACCTTTTCATCCTTTTCGCCACGAATGCCGTGCTCCGGGCTGAACAGCGCCACCAGCTTGACGCCCTCCGCCTTCGCCAGCAGGTCGATGAGCGGTGTGCCATCCGAAGTACGGCCCGTGTGGTTGGTCACGAGTCCGACCTTGCGACCCTTGAGCAGGGCGAACTGATCGCTGACGAGAAGATCGGCTCCGGTGAGGACCGGCTTCGAGATACTGACTCTTTGTGTGTAAATACGTTCATTATGATATGTGAGGGCGCTGGCGACGATGGAGCCGATCTGGCGGCGGAGTTCGGTCACGTTCCCTTTTTTCTCATCCGGATGAAGCCGGTTCGTGAGGATGATGATCGCGGTTTTCGTGGGCGGGTCGATCCAGATCGAAGTTCCGGTGAATCCGGTGTGGCCGTAGCCGGTGCCGGGGCGGAAGAAATCGCCGCACGGTGAGGAGAAACCGGTATCGACATCCCAGCCGTAGCTGCGGAGTCCACCGGGTACCGCTCGCGGTTTCGTGAAGAGTTCCACGGTGCGCGACCTGAGGACTTGTGTGCGATCGAGTTCGCCACCGTTCAAGAGCATGCGGCAGTAGCGGGTGAGATCATCGGCTGTTGAGAAAAGCCCGGCATGCCCCGCCACTCCGCCGAGCGCATACGAACGCGGATCGTGGACTTCGCCGGCAATCACCTTGCCATCGCGCATGCCCGTTGGGGCGAACGGTAGCTCTTTGGGCAGTTGGAAACCGGTCGGATTCAAAACCAGCGGTTTGGCGATTTCCCGGCCGACGAAGGCATCAAGTGACTGGCCGGAAATGCGTGCGACGAGTTCGCCGAGCACGATGAAGCCGACATCGCTGTAACGGAAGCGGGTGCCGGGCGGCGCTTCCAGTTTCAGAGCGGCGATGCGGTTCAGCATTTCTGCACGGGTGCCGACGTAATCTTTGATGGAATTGTCCGCCGTCAGGCCGCTGGTGTGGAGCAGGCAGTGTTCGATGGTCACCTGATCCTTCCCGTTGGCGGCGAATTCGGGCCAGTGTTTCGAAACGAGATCCGATGTGCGGAGCTTTCCTTGCTCGATGAGCAGCATGACGGCGGTGCCGGTGGCGATCGGTTTCGTGAGCGAAGCGAGATCGAAGACCGTATCCAGAGTCATGGGGACTTTGGACGGCACGAGCTGCCGGTGACCGAACGCTTTCCGGTAGACCATCTGATCATCATGCAAAACGACGACGACCGCGCCGGGACAACTGGCTTTTTGGATTGCGGACTCGACAGCGGAGTCGATGGCGCTCAAGCGATCGCGGTTGATTTCGGCGATTGCGGGCTGCGCCAGAATCAGCGCCAGAGCGAGGCAGACGAATCTCATGGGAGGACTCGAAGATGAGTTTCGGGATTGCAACCATCTTACGGAACGAAGAATTCGAATCAGTTCTGAACAAAAACCAAAATGAAAAATGAAAAATGTTGGACGGTTCGATATCTTTTCTTCGACATCTCCCACCAATCCCGGAGCCAGGCATGACGGCGAAACTCACCACCCGACCGAGCTGGTCCGCGCTCCAAACGCATGCGGATGCGATCCGCGGAACGCACCTGCGCGAACTTTTCGCCGCCGATCCGAAGCGGGGCGAGCGGATGACGCTCGAGGCGGAGGGCGTATTCCTGGATTACTCCAAGAACCGCATCACCAACGAGACGATTCAGTTACTGCTGAACCTCGCCAACGAATGCGACCTCAAGGGGCGGATCGAGGCGATGTTCACGGGGGCGAAGATCAACAAGACAGAGAACCGCGCCGTGCTGCATACGGCGTTGCGGGCGCCGAAGGGGAGCACGATCACGGTCGATGGCAAGAACGTGGTGCCGGATGTGCACGACGTATTGGATCGGATGAGTGCGTTTAGCGAACGCGTCCGATCGGGTGCGTGGAAAGGACACACGGGCAAACGGATCAGCACGATCGTGAACATCGGGATTGGCGGATCGGATCTCGGCCCGGTCATGGCGTATGAAGCGTTGCGAAAATCGACGCTGCGGGATCTGCAGTTCCGTTTCGTATCGAACATCGACGGTACGGACTTCGCGGAGGCGACGCGCGATCTCGACCCCGCCGAGACGCTGTTCATCATTTCATCGAAGACGTTCACGACGCTGGAGACGATGACGAACGCGAACTCGGCCCGGGAGTGGAGCCTGGCCCAGCTCAAGGATCCGGCGGCGGTGGCCAAGCACTTCGTTGCGGTGAGTACGAACGCGGCGGAGGTGAGCAAGTTCGGGATCGACACCGCCAACATGTTCGGGTTCTGGGACTGGGTCGGCGGCCGGTATAGCATGGACTCCGCGATCGGGCTTTCGACGATGATCGCGGTTGGACCGCAGGGATTCCGGGACATGCTGGCGGGCTTCCACGAGATGGATGTCCACTTCCGCACGGCGCCGTTTGACAGGAATCTGCCGGTGCTGATGGGGCTGTTCGGGCTTTGGTACACCGATTTCTTCGGGGCGGAGACGGTGGCGGTGCTGCCGTACGATCAGTATTTGAAGCGGTTCCCGGCGTATCTTCAGCAGTTGACGATGGAGAGCAACGGGAAGAGCGTGACGCTTGACAGTGTGGCGGTGGATTATGCGACGGGTGCGATTTACTGGGGCGAACCGGGAACAAATGGTCAGCACTCGTTCTATCAGCTGATTCACCAGGGCACGCGATTGATTCCGTGCGATTTCATCGGTTTCCTCAAGTCGCTCAATCCGCTGGGGGATCACCATGATATTCTGATGGCGAATCTGTTCGCGCAGTCGGAGGCGCTGGCGTTCGGCAAGACGGCGGAGGCGGTGACGGCGGAGGGGCATCCGGACTGGCTGGTACCGCACCGGACATTTGAAGGAAACAAGCCGTCGAACACGATTCTGCTTGAGAAGCTGGATGCGAAAGCGGTCGGCAAGCTCGTTGCGTTGTACGAGCACATCGTCTTCACGCAGGGCGTGATCTGGAATATCGGATCGTTTGATCAGTGGGGTGTGGAGCTGGGGAAGGTGCTGGCGCAGAAGATTCTGCCGGAGTTGAAGGCGAAGGATGAACCGGCACTCAAGCATGACAGTTCGACGAACGCGCTGATCCGGAAGTATCGCGCGGCGCGGGGATAAGACTAGTAGTCGGAAAGCGCCCACGGATGAACTCCGTGGGCTTTGGAAAGTGTCACTTCAACTCGATCGTGAAATCGTTTTTGTCGCCTTCTTTCACTTCGACCAGAATATCCGTGGTCTTGGGATTCGCATATTTAAGCGGAATCGGAGACTTGAATCCGCCTTCGGGTTCCGGGGCGAGCACGCCCGGTTCGATTTCCTTGGACAAGTTCGCCGAGACCAGCACTTTGTAGCGGCCGAGCGGTGCGCCGTCGTCTTTGCCATAGGTGGAGAGAACGAAGCTGCCGACGCCGTCGGTGGTTCCGCGAGCGGAGATCGTCTTGCCTTCTTCGAGAGGCATGAAGGTGACGGCAGCGTCGGGGAGCGGTTTGCCACGGAAGGTGACGATCCCGCGAGCGGCGACGGTCGGTTTCTTTTCAAGCGGTGCGGCCCCATCGGAATCTTTGGAGCTTCCGCAACCCAGAGTTGCAGCGATTGCGATCGGGAGAGAGCAGAACAAGAAGAAACGACGGGACATGGAATGAACTCCTTCTTGGACTAAGCCCTCAAAGTGAGGGATGTATGGGGTGTATACTACATGACCCACCGGGAAATTCCCGATGGGTCGAAGAAAATTTGCGAGATCGGAAATCTTAGTTGTCGTTGATTGTTTCACCGCCAGCGCGAGTGCCCAGTGCACCCAGCACGCCGTACGGGCTCATTCCTGTGAGCCCCGTTCCGCCGGCGTTCAGGTCACCGACGTTGATCGATTCGCGGATGAAGCGTACAGAACCGTCGCCCATGAGAGCGTTGCAACCGCCGGAGTGATTGCTGCTCATGGGGTAAAGCCCGTTTTGCGCATCATGTGCATTCCAGGCGCAAGAGACGCTGTTTGGCGGCGCATTCGTGGTCAGACCGCCGAAGCCCATCCCGCCATCCGGCCAGCGAACGCCCGCCCAGTTGCCCAAGGTCGTCACCGACCAGGTCCGCGTGGTTCTGTTATAGAGCGAGAGACACTGGTTTGGCGTGGTGAACCATGTGCCGGCCTGGTGTCCGGTCCGTGTGGCCGCGACGTTGCCGTTCGCGCGAATCCGCTCCGCCATGGCGATCGTGTTGCTCAAACCATCGCTGACTTCAGTTAATCTGAAACCATTCCAAGGGCCCGTTCCGGGCTGATTTCGACCGAACATCCCGCGACCGTTATTCGGTGGATTGTTGGTATGGAGGTCGATTGAGTCACCACTGCTGAACATGTAATTGGTATGTTTGACACCCGTTCCGGATGGCGGGCCGGAATCAGAGGCACAATAAAACGTCGGGATATCCGCTTGCCAAGGGGTGTACGTTCCGTTCCAGGGCTCTGGGCCTGTTGCGGGGAATACGGTCGTGCCGATCGTGAGATCGCTCATGATCTGATTGCTGAGAGCCGTTTGCTCGAGATACGGCAGCAGAAGGATCAAACCGCTCTTGCGGCCAGTATAACCCGTGGTAAAGCGACCTTCGCGCCAAGGCAATGACTGATAAACCCCTTCGTAGTTGTGAAGAGCGACACCAAACTGTTTGAGATTGTTCGAGCATTTGGCACGGGCGGCTGCCTCGCGCACCTTTTGAACTGCGGGGAGGAGCAAGCCGATCAGGATTGCGATAATCGCAATCACGACCAGCAGTTCGATCAGCGTGAACGCCGAACGAACGCGACTCGCACGTTGGGGAGATAACGTGAACATAAAGGGACACCTCGAAAGACAGACAATAAATGAACAAAAATGGGCGAGTACGATCTTAAAGAAAATGTTGTGAAAAATGCCAATGAGATTTTAATCATAATGCGAATTTCATCATGACTTACGATGTGAGTTCTTTCATCGGTAACCGTAGCGAGTCAAAATGAGATGATGATTTATCAGAAATGGATGAACGAGAGTTGGTAAGAAATCGAAGACCAAGAAGGATTCATTGCTGACAAGGAAAATGATCTACGGTGGGAGTTGAGGTGAACCACTGAGTCAGAAAACCCTCTCGCGGATGATTCCGCGAGAGGATGGGCAATTGCTTAGTTGTCGTTGAGCGTCTCACCGCCAGCGCGAGTGCCCAGCGCACCCAGCACACCGAACGGGCTGACGCCGTTCAAGCCGGTCCCGCTTGCGTTCAAGTTACCGACGTTAATGCTTTCACGGATGAAGCGAACCGATCCGTCACCCATGAGGGCGTTGCAACCGCCGGAGTGATTGCTGCTCATCGGGTACAGGCCGTTTTGAGCATCGTGCGAATTCCACGCACAGGAGACGCTGTTCGGTGGGGCATTCGTGGTCAGACCACCGAAGCCCATCCCACCATCCGGCCACCGGACACCCGCCCAGTTGCCCAGAGTTGTCACCGTCCAAGTTCGCGTGGTTCTGTTGTAAAGCGACAGACATTGGTTCGGCGTGGTAAACCAACCGCCGCCCTGATGTGCGGTTCGTGTGGCTGCGACGTTGCCGTTCGCGCGGATCCGCTCGGCCATCGCGATCGTATTGCTCAAACCATCGCTGACTTCGGCGAATTTGAAGCCGTTCCAAGGTCCGGTACCGGGTTGATTTCGACCGAACATCCCGCGGCCGTTATTCGGCGGATTATTGGTATGGAGATCGATCGAGTCACCACTGCAGAACATGTAATTCGTGTGCTTGACACCAGTGCCGGATGGCGGTCCGGAATCAGAGGCACAATAAAACGTCGGGACATCCGCTGTCCAGGGTGTGTAGCTACCGTTCCAGGGTTCCGGGCCAAAAGCGGGAAACGTCGTGGTCCCAATTGTCAGCGTATTGGTGATCTGGTTGCTCAAGGCTGTCTGCTCAATGAAAGGCAGTAACCGGATGAGACCGCTCTTACGGCCTCCATAACCAGTCGTTTCTCTTCCCTCGCGATATGGCAAAGTTTGAAAGACACCCTCGTAATTGTGCAAAGCAACGCCAAACTGCTTCAGGTTGTTCGAGCACTTCGCGCGGGCGGCAGCCTCACGCACTTTTTGCACGGCAGGAAGCAACAAGCCGATCAGAATCGCGATGATCGCGATTACGACCAGCAACTCAATCAGGGTGAACGCCGATCGCTTACGATCTCTGCGTTCCGGAGAGAAAGCACGCATCGAAAACTCCAAAAAAAGAAATGAAAAAAGAGCAACAAAAACAGAAAAAATCATCAAACCTTCAACAGTTATAATCTGAAGTGTAACAGGATTGCAAGAAAGAAATGAATAAAAAATCACAAGCAGCGGAACCTTTTGCGAACTCGTGTGTTCGCAAAGTGCTCTACTGAAATGACCTGACGAGCGGTTACGTCCCGTTAAACGATTTAATGAATGATCATTTAGAACTCAATTTTCCTTGGTTTTTCACTCCTTTCCGTTGTTTGCGATCAGGTGCGTTTTCGTTTCTTCCAAATGAGTAAGCCTCATGAGATGCATGATGAGTCGTTCTTAATAACAATTTCGATTTTTTAGTGCAGGCCTTGCTCCACCGGTCAGAAACCGGTGGAGGAGGCACTTATCGCTAGTTGTCGTTAAAGGTTTCGCCTCCGGAACGGGTTCCCAAGGCGCCCAGAACGCCGAATGGGCTTACGCCGCTCAAGCCGGTCCCGCTGGCATTCAGGTTTCCTACGTTGATGCTATCCCGGATAAACCGAACCGAACCATCACCCATGAGGGCGTTGCAGCCGCCGGTATGATTGCTGCTCATCGGGTAGAGGCCATTCTGAGCGTCATGATTGTTCCAGGCGCAGGACACGCTGTTTGGCGGGGCGTTGGTGGTTAGACCGCCGAACCCCATTCCGCCATCAGGCCAGCGAACGCCGGCCCAACTGCTGACCGTCGTGCCAGTTTGCCAGGTATTCGTTGATTTGTTGAAGAGCGAAAGACATTGGTTTGGTGTGGTGAACCACGATCCGGCGACTCGAGCCGTCCGGGAGCGTGCGATGTTGTTATTTCCACGAATTCGTTCCGCCATGGCGATCGTGTTGCTGAGACCGTCGTTGACTTCTGTGAATCGGATTCCATTCCATGGACCGCCATTGTTGGGTTGATTTCGGCCGAACATCCCACGTCCGTTATTTGATGGATTGTTAGTATGGCGATCGATGGAATCGCCACTCGAGAACATGTAATTCGTATGTTTCACACCGTTGCCCGACGGTGGACCAGAATCGGAAGCGCAGTAGAAGGTCGGAACATTTTGCTTCCAAGGGGTGTAGCTTCCGTGCCAAGGTTGTGGTCCGGTCGCGGGAAAGGTTGTCGTTCCGATCGTCAGCGGATTCATGATCTGGTCGCTGAGCGGGCCTTGTTCGATGTAAGGCAATAACTGGATCAAGCCGCTTTTCCGTCCGCCATAGCCAGTCGAGAATCGTCCTTCCCGGAACGGCAGATAATTCACCACGCCTTCGTAGTTATGGAGTGCCACGCCAAACTGCTTGAGATTGTTCGAGCATTTGGCACGTGCAGCGGCTTCGCGAACTTTTTGAACAGCGGGAAGAAGCAAGCCGATCAGGATTGCGATGATCGCTATCACAACCAAAAGCTCGATCAACGTGAAGGCCATGCGTGCCCGAGCCGCACGTATTTGTGAGAAATTACTCATCTCTAGACTCCCGAAATGAAATGGGAAAGGAATCAAACAAATACAAAATTCATCAACGTCTCACTTTTTACCCGCTGATACCGGAGAAAAGCAAGCAAAAATGATGATTTCTCATTATTTAAAATGCACATAATGATTCGATAATTGACGTAAGACATTGCAAATTAAGCGATTAGTTGCTTCAAAACGTGCCCGTGAACGTCCGTCAAACGTCGGTCAATTCCATTGTGCCGGACGGTCAGTTTGGTGTGGTCGATCCCTAAAAGATGAAGAATTGTTGAGTGAATATCATAAACTTGGGTCGGGTTCTGCCGATCCGCAGGCTTGTATCCAAACTCGTCACTCGGTCCGAAGGTCACTCCTCCTTTGATACCTCCTCCACAAAGCCAGTTTGTGAAACAGTACGGGTTATGATCGCGTCCCTTTCCGCCTTGGGAACTCGGCATCCGCCCGAATTCCGTCGTCCAGAGCACGATCGTATCGTCCAGCAATCCCGTCTGCTTCAGATCCTGAATCAGCGCCGCCGCACCGCGGGCCATGCCATAGGCCAGCGGGCCGTGATCGCGCTTTACGTCTTCATGAGAGTCCCAGTTCCGCCTCGGGAAGCCGTTATCATTCCCGCTCCAGATCTGAACGAACCGCACTCCGCGCTCCAGTAACCGCCGTGCAATCAGGCACTTGCGTCCGAAATAATCGGTCTCCTCGAGCGGGTTGATCTCCTTGTCGAAGGTGCCTTTCCCGTGATCCAGCCCATACAGCTTCAAAATGTGCTTGGGCTCTTTGGAGAGATCCAGCGCCTCCGGTGCCGCCAATTGCATCCGGGCCGCCAGCTCGTAACTCTTGATTCGTGCGTCCAGACGGTCATCATCGTTTCGCTTGAACGCATGCTGCCGGTTGAGTTGTTCCATGAGTTGATGGGCAGAGGAATCCGATTCCGCCGTGATGTAGCTGGCTTCTTTTGAAGGGAACAGATCGCTGATCGGGTTCGGCGAACCGGGATTGATGACCGTTCCTGAATGACGCGATGAGAGAAAGGCAGAGTCCCAGTTCTTGGTGCCGTTGGATGCCAAGCCGCGATGATCGGGCAAGACGACGAATGTCGGTAGATTCTCATTCATCGATCCCAGACCATAACTGATCCAACACCCCATGCCGGGAAACCCCGGGCGGTTGAAACCGGTGGTTTGCAGGAGCGTACCCTGACTGTGAATCCCGGTTTTGCCCACCATGTTGTGCACGAAGGCGATTTGATCGATGACGCTGCCGAGCGGTGCAACCGGTTCGCCGAGTTTCTTGCCCGATTGACCAAACGGCTGGAACTCCCAGAGGGGCCGAAGCCAGGGGCCGAGTCCGTTCTGAAAGGCTTCCACCTTTTCGCCAAAATCGGACGGCTGTCCGTGCCGCTTGACGAGTTCCGGTTTGAAATCGAAAAGATCGATGTGGCTTGCGCCGCCTGCCATGAATAATTGCACGACGCGTTTGGCCTTGGCGGGATGGTGAAGCGGTTCGGCACTGGCGAGCATCGACGCGAGAGCGATCCCGCCGAGTCCGCCACCGGATTCCAGCAAAAAGTCACGGCGATTCATCATGATTCAATCCACAAAAATGAATTCGTTGAGGTTCAGGATCGCCCGGCACATGTTCGCCAGACCATGTTTGCCGGCATACTCTTCGAGTGCCCACAACTCCGTCGTGTTCGGCTCGCGATTGATCGCAATCTGAAAGGCCACTTTCACCTGCTCACTCGGATCGCGGGTCAGCTTCTCAACTCGGGCCGCGAAGTGCTGAGCCATCGAGAGGACCAGTCGATTATTCAGTAGCGCAAGCGCCTGCTGAGGCGAGAGCGATTCGTTGCGCTTTTCCACGGCCAGAGACGGATCAGCACAATCGAGCGACGCCATGAACGGCTGCAATTTCGAGCGAACGGTGAACCGGTAGATGGCACGGCGATGGGATTTCTTGTCTTCGGGATCGTGCAGGTGGTATTGGTAGTGCGGTGAGTGCTCGGGCTTTTCGATAACGAAATCCTGAAAGCTCGGCCCGCCCATGGTGAGGTCGAGTTGGCCGGCGGCCATGAGGATCGCATCGCGCACCGCCTCCGCTTCCAGCTTGCGCCGATTCTGGCGCCAGAGATAGCGATTGTCCGCATCGATCGACTGCGGGTCGGGTGTCAGCTTTGCGGCTGGTGACGACGCCTGACGATAGGTCGCGCTCATCACGATCAGCTTGTGGAGTTTTTTGAACGATCCACCGTTGTTGCGGAACTCGATCGCCAGCCAGTCCAGGAGTTCCGGGTGCGTGGGCAACTGGCCCATGCGGCCAAAATCGTTTGGAGTGTTGACGAGGCCTTTTCCGAAGTGATAAAGCCAGACTCGATTGACGATGCTCCGCCAGGTGAGCGGATTGTTGGGATCGGTCAGCCAGCGAGCCAGAGCGGCGCGGCGCTCCGCCTCGGATTCCGGGTTCTTGAGAACAAAGGGTACTTTGATTGCGGAGAGTGTACCAGGAACGACAAACTTCCCCGGTTTGGTAATTTCGCCTCGGTTCAGAATCTGAATCGTTCGAGGCTTTCCGCCATTTGCACCGGTTCCGACGAAATTTCCAGACCCGGTGTGAACGGCGCCGATGTAGGCGATCCGCTGGGCACCTGTCAGTCTTTTCAGTTGCTCGTCAAGCTTTTTGCGGGTTTCCAGTAATTGATGAAGTTCTTGGATTCCGCTCTCGCCCAGCGATTTCTTGAGAACGAGATCACGTGTTTCGATGAGCTTTCTCAGTTCCTGAGGATCGAGTTTCGTGCCCTGCGGAGCGATGCCATCGGTCAGGTTCGACTTCCGCCAGCGGACTGGCGCTTCGATCGAATCGAGTGCGGATACGGCTTTACCGAGCGCGTGATTGGTGCCGGATTCGTCGTACGCTTCCAGCTCCGCCAGCGCGAAAATGAAATCGGTGGGGAGCCGCGGTGCGAGTTTTGTTGCGGTGATGCGGAGGTAGCGGCCGGTTTTGCCCTTGGCGTCGAAGCGCACGGGATCCGATCGCGGATTCGTTGTGTCCGTTTGGGTTCGGTCGACAATCAGCAGCGGTTTCTTGAATTCCGGTTCCTGCGAAAGTTCGATGCGGAACCGGAGCGGGAAGCCGAATCCGGCACCGATTCCGTTGAAGTCATCGTCACACGCCTTCAGCACAACATGCGACAGTTTGATCTCCGATCCCAGATCGACCTGAACCCATTTCGATCGGCTCGACTGCGTTTCGATTTGCGAGTGATATCCGTATTCGGGCTTTTTCTGGCTGGTTGTCTTCTGACCCTCTCTGATCCGTCGCTCGAGGTTGGCGTAGTCGGCTCCGGCTTTGGCCGTCAGCTCCGCGATCCGTTTGGTTGCGTCGTTCTGACGGGTTAAGAGATTCGATCGCTGTTGGGCGATTTTCGGATCGGCGTCGTAACGATGATCGGTGCGGTCGATGGCGGCGAAGACAGCCTGGAGTGAATAGTATTCTTCCTGCGTGATCGGATCGAATTTGTGGTTGTGGCATTGAGCACAATGGACGGTGAGGCTCTGGAAGGTACTCATCGTGTTGGCGACGAAATCATCGCGATCGAGATGGCGTGCGACTTTGCCGTCGAATTTTGATTCCGGCAGTTCCGCATGGCCGATGAAATCCCACGGACCCGCCGCGAGAAAGCCAAGCGCTTCGATACCATCAACGGTGCCCGGATACAGCACATCGCCGGCGATCTGTTCCTGAACAAAGCGAGTATAAGGCTTATCGGAATTGAACGCCCGAATCACATAATCGCGATACGGCCACGCATTCATTCGCGGTTTGTCTTTGTCGTAGCCGTGAGTTTCCCCGAAATGAACGACGTCGAGCCAATGCCGCGCCCAGCGCTCTCCATATTGCGGGGACGCTAGCAGACGATCGACCAGCGTTTCGTAGGCATTCGCGGATTGATCGTTGAGGAATGCGGTCACTTCATCGCGATTAGGAGGCAGCCCTATCAGATCGTAGGAAAGCCGGCGGATGAGCGTGCGCCGATCGGTTTCCGGAGACGGCTGAAGACCAAGTTCCTTCAATTTTTTTCGGATGAGGTAATCGATCGGATTGGCTTTCTGAGGTTGGGATTCCGGGAGTTTGGGCGAAGTGAGCGGCCGCAGCGACCACCAGTCGAGCGGATTCTCGATTTTCGAACCGTCATCGGGCCAGTTCGCTCCTTCCTCAATCCACAACTCCATCAGTTTCACTTCGTCCTTACTCAGCCGTTCTCCGCGGGGCGGCATCATCTGGTCCGGATCGGTACTTTGAACGCGTTTCAACAAATTGCTCTGTCCGGCTTTTCGTGCGACGATCACCGCTCCCGAGTCCCCGCCTTTGAAGGCGTCTGCGCGACGATCGAGGCGCAATCCGCCTTTTTGCTTTGTTTCACCATGGCACGAAATGCATGCCCGATTCAATATCGGCTTGATCTCCCTGTTGAAATCCACCGCACAATTTGAATTGGCAGGTGAGCAAAGCAGAACGAACAATCCGAAGAGGACCGGACCGGATTTCATTCAATGGCCTCAAACGATTTGGTTTAGGGTGGGAATCGTATTATCGCAGAGAATGGCGATCGACTGCAAGCACGCAATCGGATTTTCAGTCATCCATTTCGTGATTGCGTGGGAAAGTATCAGATTCCCTAATCAAACATACCCCATCAACCGTCGAGAGAATAAGCTAAGTGTTGTTGCTTATCCAGTCGGAGAACTGGCACGATGTCCGAATCGTCCTTGCCCGAGGAATCACTGCCAGATCCGGTCAGTCATTTCGATCCTCCACGCCGTCCCGGATCATTGGGGCGATTGGCACATTACGAAGTGGAATCGTATCTCGGTCAGGGTGGCTTCGGTACCGTCGTGAAGGCGTTCGACGAAAAACTCCAGCGGCCGGTCGCCATCAAGCTTCTTGCGTCGATCTTTGGACCGCAGTCCTCAGCCCGCGAACGCTTTTTCCGTGAAGCGCGTGCGGCCGCGACCATACGCCATGAAAATGTGGTTCAGATCTACGCCGTCGAAGAACATCCTCGCCCCTACATCGTGATGGAATACGTTCCGGGTGAAACGCTTCAGGATCGGTTAGATCGTGACGGACGGATTCCCGTCGCAGAGGCGCTCACCATTGCTTCACAGGTTGCTCTGGGTCTGGCTGCCGCACACGATCGCGGATTGGTTCACCGTGATATCAAGCCGTGCAACATTCTGCTTGAGAACGTCGGGGATACGATCCATGCCCGGATCGCTGATTTCGGACTTGCGCTTTCGAAAGCGGATTCCCGCCTCACACAAAGCGGAGTCGTAGCCGGGACTCCCATGTTCATGGCACCGGAACAGGCCAGTGGAAAAACACTCGATGGCCGTGCGGATCTCTTCAGTCTGGGGAGCTTGCTGTACATCATGTTATCAGGTACTCCGCCGTTCGGTGATTCGGACGTCATGATCGTGCTGAGCCGGATTGTTAGCCAGGAACCGGTTTCGTTAAGCGAGCTCGATCCCGAGTTGCCCGCTCACGTCATTGAAATCGTCAAGCGGATGCATGCCAAAAAACCGGAGCAGCGATTTCAAAATGGCCGTGAGGTGTCAAACGCTTTGCTGAATGCGTTGAAAGGTCCGCCATCACGATCAATCAAGACATCAGGCGATAAAATCAGTCAGTCTCACCCGATCCGTGTGATCATTCTGATACTGACATTGATCGCCGCAATCAGCAGCGGTCTCTTAATCAACCACTTTCTTTTGAGTCCGGCTTCGGATAATACGGTCCCTCCGAAGACGAATACGCCGACGTCTCCGTGATCAATCAGATCGATAAGCCAATTCCCGATTAAAGCCGGACAACTTCAGGTGTTCGAAGTCTCATCTGAATGGTTTCTGCAATCATCACGGTTCCGGCGTGTGGTGACTCATTGCGTAATGTGATCGGCATGCCTTCCGTTGCCGTCGTCAGGATGAGTTGCACGCGACCCTCCCGGCGAACAAGAAGCGGACACGTCACTCGCGGCGAACCAGGAGTCTGCCAGCGTTCGAGAAGTTCGCCACTCCTCAACCGATAGCGCTCAGCGACGCCAGCGCCCCCGCGATGCGGATTGTAAAAGGCGATGATGACGGTTCCCTCTCCGCCATCGCACATTCCATCGGGAAACGCCTCGTGAGATGTGAGGTCGATCGCAATACCGTCTTCCACCAAGGATCGGCTCTCAAGCTCAAATCGATAGCGAGTGACCGCTTTTCGCGGGGTGTCGATATCAAAGAGCGTTTGACCGGAGTCCGCAAAGACTTTTCCATTCGAACAGGTCTGCCCCGGCAGGAGCACAGAAAGTGAATAATCGTTCAGAGTGAACAAATAAAGATGACCGATCGGTTCTTCGAACTGAAGATCCTTGGTGCCGAAAACAATCGCTCGCCCGCCAGGCACAATTTCACCATCGTTGATGATGGTCCGCGGATTCGTATCCGGTAGTTTCGCGAACGGCGTCCAAAGTCCGCTGGCGAGATTCAACGTTCCGACGGCTTTTTCAAGCCCCACCAGAACGGTATCGGGTGCGTCCGTCGGGAAGACGAACCCCGGCCGAGCAGGGAGTTGCCAGCGCCGGCGCTCGTTCGTGTCGAAGAACAACGCATGGATCGCGCCGCGCTGCGAATCCGGCCCCGTCTGGATATTGACCCAGACGAGCGCCTCACGCCCGAACAGCGTCATCATTCGCGGCCCTTCGGGAAGATAGCGATCCTCTTCCACATCACCCGCCACAAGAAGTCGGCATTCATGAACCTGCATCGTCTACCCCTGAAACGGCACCTCCGTACCGTGAACTTGAGAGTTCCATGCGGAGGTAGTCGATGTTACACGGAAAGACGGCATTGGTCACGGGGAGCAGTCAGGGGATCGGCCGCGCGGTCGCCGAGGCGATGGCGCTTCACGGTGCGCGAGTTGTCTTTTCTTCGAATGTTCCACAACCAGTCGATTTGCTCGTTCCGGTCGGTTCGCACTATGTTCAGGCCGATCTGATGATCGAAGGCGAGGCGGAGCGGCTCGTCGCAGAATCCTGGCAACGTCTCGATGCCATTGAAATTCTTGTGAACAATGTTGGCACCTTTCGCGAGCCTCCGTTCCTCGAACTGACCCGAAACGATTTCGATTCCCTTTTCCAACTGAACGTCTGGGCCTCGATCGCAGTCACCCGCGAAGTCGTACGTCGCGCCGTCGCGACCAATCGCGGCGGGCGCATTCTCTTTTCGACTTCATTGAACGCCACGCGGTCCGAACCAGCCCACACACTCTACGACGCGAGCAAAGGTGCGGTGAATGCACTGGTCCGACAACTCGCGGTGGAACTGGCACCTCTGGGATTCACCACCGCGGCCGTGGCGCCGGGATTGGTCGAAACACCGCTCACCGATTTCGGTCTCCGTTCCGATCCCGCCGCCCGCCAGGCGATCATCGATCAAATTCCGATCCGGAAAATCGCAACGGTCGAAGATCTCGCAGGCTGGTACGTGTTTCTGGCATCGGATGCGGCGCGATATGCCACAGGAACCATCGTGAATGTGGACGGCGGACTCGATGTCCAGCAGATGCCCGCGCGACCCATCACGGAGGCCGAACGCGCCGAATCCCATAGGAAGAACGCATGACGCCAACGAGTGAATTTCCACAACTGCTCGATCTCGCAATGGCCGAAGCCCAGCGCGAGACCCGCGAGATCATGGAACAACACGCCCTCGACACCTATCCCAACTGGCATTACGACGAGAGTAAGGCGTTCCTGACCTTTGCCAAAAATGATGATCAATTCGTCGTCCTGGCTCAGTTGGTGGGTTTCTGGAGCCCAACCGAGTCGATCTGGGAATGGTCCTGGAATGACGCCTCACTCCCCGAACGAATCACGCGTTCCGCAATCGCCGCGCGTGGCTGGGGCCAAACGAATGAGATCGAACTTCTGACGAATCCCACAACTACGGCCGACGAATCGCTGTGCTGGAAACTCACCGCCTTTGCAGCCAAACTCACGGGCTGCCCCGGTGTCTATCGCTGTCAGTCTCAATCTCGAATCCTTTACTTCGCCTTCGCACTCCCACCATCATGAACACTTACGCAGCAACACTCGCGGACATTCGCGAAGCGGCAGAGCGCATCCGACCGTACGTTCATCGCACGCCGATCATGACCTGCTCCACGATCAACGGCCTTGCCGGAAAATCGATCGTCTTCAAATGCGAGCACCTGCAAAAAACGGGGGCATTCAAATACCGCGGTGCGACCAACGCCGTTCTGAAACTCGGCGCCCTCGCCGATCGCGGTGTGGTCACGCATTCGAGCGGGAACCACGGGCAGGCTCTGGCGCTCGCGGCCAAGGTTCGCGGTGTGCCCGCTCACATCGTAATGCCTGCTAATGCGTCGCCTGTAAAGAAGCAGGCGATCCTGGGATACGGTGGAATCGTTCACGAAAGCGGTCCTTCGCTTGCGGATCGAGAGGCCAAGACCGCTGAGATCGCTGCGCAAACCGGCGGTACGATCATTCCGCCCTTCGACCATCCCGATGTCATCGCCGGTCAGGGCACTGCCTGTCTGGAATTGCTGGAGGACGTTCCCGATCTCGATGCGGTGATCGCACCGATCGGCGGTGGTGGATTGCTCTCGGGTTGGTGTCTGACCGCACGCGGGATCAATCCTGCGATTCGGGTCTTCGGTGCGGAGCCGATTCAGGCGGATGCGGCCGCGCAATCAAAATCCGCCGGCATGATGGTCCGCATTCCCACGCCCTCCAGCATTGCGGACGGTCTACTCGCCAACCATCTCGGACAATACACCTGGCCGATCATTCGCGATCAGGTTGAAAAAGTGTTCACTGTCTCGGAAGACCAGATCAGCAAGGCCATGCGGCTGGTCTGGGAACGCATGAAACAATGTATCGAACCCAGTGCCGCCGTTGGTGTGGCCGTGATCCTCTCGAATGAATTCCGTGCTCTCACTGAGATCCGCAAAGTTGGCGTGATCCTGTGTGGGGGCAACGTGAACCTGGACAAACTCTACTGGTAGGGAGGTTCAAATGCCGAATCGTCGTGAGTTGCTGGCCGCCGTTGCCGGCCTCGGAGTCGGAACCGCCGTCTTTCAACGCTCGTTGGTTGCGCAGGCGCAGGATGAAGCCAAGAAACCCAGATCAAAGGGCGTAACTGCCGAGATGGTGAAAAACGCAGAGTGGATTGCGGGGATCGAACTCAGCGACAAGCAGCGTGCTCAAGTCGCCGCTACGCTCACCGGCGTACTGAGCGGCATCAATCGTGCGCGGGAAATTCCGCTCGGCAACTCCACGATGCCGGCGATTCAGTTCAACCCCTCACCCGGACTCGCTCCGCAACCCGGACCGCTCGGCACCGTCGCCGCTCCGCAATTCGAACCCAAAAAACCAAACACGAATGACGACCTCGCCTTCGCACCGCTGACGACGCTCTGTCAGCTTCTGCGAACCAAACAAGTATCGTCCGTCGAGCTGACAAAGCTTTACCTCGAGCGATTGACGAAATACGATCCGCTGCTCAAGTGCGTCGTCACCCTGACCGACGACCTGGCATTGAAACAAGCGAAGGCCGCCGACGAGGAAATCGCTGCAGGAAAATGGCGCGGGCCGTTGCATGGGATTCCCTGGGGAGCCAAGGATCTTATGGCATATCCGGGATACAAGACCACTTGGGGAGCCGAGCATTTCAAGGACCAGAAACTGGACGAGAAAGCGACCGTTGCTCGCAAGATCGAAGAATCAGGCGCCGTCATGGTCGCCAAGACGACACTCGGTGCGCTGGCGATGGGCGATCAGTGGTTCGGCGGCATGACGCGAAATCCCTGGAACCCCAATCAGGGGTCCAGCGGTTCGTCCGCCGGGTCTGCTTCCGCCGTCGCCGCCGGCCTCGTCGGCTTCGCCATCGGCACCGAAACACTCGGTAGCATCGTTTCGCCCAGCACACGCTGCGGAATCACGGGTCTGCGCCCCACCTTCGGTCGCGTCAGCCGCGCCGGCTGCATGGCCCTCTCATGGACCATGGACAAGATCGGCCCCATGGCTCGATCCGTCGAGGACTGCGCGATCGTCTTCGGCGCCATCCACGGCGCTGACCCGCTCGACCCCACAAGTGTCAGTCGTCCCTATGGCTGGCCGTCGATCAAACCGCTCAAGGACTACCGCGTCGGCGTCTTTGAGAATACGTCTGATGACGTGAAGAAAATCCTGACCGATCTGGGTGTGAAACTCATCCCCTTCAAGCTGCCCAGTGAGTCCTACACGCGCTCGATCGTCAACGTCATCCTCAACTGCGAAAGCGCCGCCGCCTTCGACGACATCATCCGCGCTGGCGTTGGCGAAGACGGCATCGGCCTGTCCTGGGCGAACTCCTTCCGCGCCTACCGCTTCGTCTCCGCCGTTGATTACATCCAGGCGAATCGCCTGCGCACCAAACTCATGCAGGCGATGGCGGAGGCGATGAAAACCGTCGATGTCTATGTCGGCGGAAACGATTTGACCATCACGAATCTGACTGGGCATCCGTCGATCTGTCTGCCGAACGGCTTCACCACCTTTGGCGGAGTCAAGGTCCCGAAGTCGCTCACGTTCTCGGGGCAGCTCTACGGGGAAACGGACCTGCTCACCGTCGCCAAGGCGTATCAGGACGCCACCGGGTTCCATAAAGAGCGTCCGCCACTGAAGTAACGGCGGCGGCCATTGATAGTGTTCATTTGTTCAAAATATTACCTTGACTTTTTCAAATCGTTATCGAGGACTCCGCCACCCGCCGCGCACGCTTGTGGCGGAGTCAATGAACTCAGAAATACCATTTTTTGTGTGAAAATGTTCAGTTACTGAAATCCATTCATTTTCCAGTGCAATTTCATTTTCGCTGCCAATCTGGCAGGCGAGTTCGCCAACTTCGCCAACTCAAACACGCACCCCTTGGCGAAGAGACACTTGACGGGCAGATATAATGAACATTTGTGCCAATATGAAGGGCGAATTGAAGGAATGAGTGTGGCTTGTGAGCCTCCAGTATTATGGACAGATGATCAAAATATGGACTTTTGATCACTTCCCGGCCATGAGGCTGCGTTCGATGAAGGTTGTGTCCACTTGTCCATTGATGAACTCGGCGGTGTTCATGATCTGCTGGTGGATGGGGATGGTGGTGGCGATGCCTTCGACGGTGAACTCGCGGAGGGCGCGTTGCATGACGCGGATGGCTTCCGGCCGTGTGGGTTGGTGGACGAGGAGTTTGGCCACCATGCTGTCGTAATTGGGGGGCACGCGGTAGCCGGAGACGACGTGGGAATCGAGGCGGATGCCGGGTCCGCCGGGCGGTTGCCATTTGGTGATGGTTCCGGCGGAGGGTCGGAAGTCTTTGGCGGGGTCTTCGGCGTTGATGCGGCACTCGATGGCGGCACCGCGGAGGACGATGTCCTTCTGACGGAAGCGGAGTTTTTCGCCGGCGGCGACGCGGATCATTTCGCGGATGAGATCGACTCCGGTGACGAGTTCGGTGACGGGGTGTTCGACCTGAATGCGGGCGTTGACTTCGATGAAGTAGAAGTTGTTGTCTTTATCGAGGAGGAACTCGAAGGTGCCGGCGGAATAGTAACCGGCTTGTTTGGCGATGCGGACGGCGGAGTCGCAGATGGCTTCGCGGACTTTATCGGGGAGGTTGGGAGCGGGGGCTTCCTCGACGAGTTTCTGGTGACGGCGTTGGAGGGAGCAGTCGCGTTCGTAGAGGTGGACGACGTTGCCGTGCCGGTCGCCGATGACCTGGACTTCGATGTGTCGGGGTTGATCGAGATATTTCTCAAGGAGAATCGAGCCGTCCTTGAAGGCGGCCTCCGCTTCCTGCCGCGCGGCGGAGAGTCCGCTGACGAGGGTGATGTCGTTACGGGCGATGCGCATGCCGCGTCCACCTCCGCCGGCGGAGGCTTTGATGAGCACGGGATAGCCGACGGCGTGTGCGAACTTGAGGGCTTCCTCTTCGCTGGTCACAAGGCCATCGGACCCGGGGACGGTGGGCACTTTGGCTTTCTTCGCGACCTGCTTGCCCTTTTCCTTGTTTCCGACGGCGTCCATCGCTTCGGCGGAGGGGCCGATGAATTCGATTTTGCATTCACGGCAGATGGTGGCGAAGCGTGAGTTTTCGCTGAGGAATCCGTATCCGGGGTGGATGGCTTGTGCGTTGGCGATTTCGGCGGCGGCGATGATGCGATCGATTTTGAGGTAGGATTCGACGGCGGGTCCGGGGCCGATGCAGATGGCCTGATCCGCGAGTTTGAGGTAGGGAGCGTCTTTGTCGGCTTCGCTGTAGACGACGGCGACTTCGATGCCGAGATCCCGACACGCGCGAATGATGCGAAGGGCGATTTCGCCTCGATTGGCCACTAAGATACGTTGAAACATGCTCAACTCAGTGCGGTGTGCGGAGTGTGGGGTTCGGGGTGATGAACTGGAATTCGTGTTCACTCCGATCTTCGCTAGTTCAGATCGACTCGGAAGAGAACGGTGCCAAATTCGACGGACTGGCCATTCTTGACGCAGATTTCGGCGATGGTGCCAGTGCATTCCGCCTGGAGATCGTTGAAGAGCTTCATTGCTTCGAGCTTGCAGACGATGCTATCAGGCTTCACGCGGCTGCCGACTTTGACGTAATCGTCGGCTTCGGGTTTGGGCTTGGCGTAGAAGGTGCCGACCATGGGGGATTTGATTTCGTGGTACTTGCTGGACGGAGCGGTCGCTGCGGCTGCGGTTGGTGTTACGGCGGCAGCGGGTGCGGCCAGCGGAGCCGGAGCGGCGACAGCGACTGGCGCGGTGACGACGCGTCCGCCGCGGCGCAGTCGGATGCGATGATCTCCCTCGTGGAGGTCGATCTCGCTGAGGTTCTGTTCGGCCATCAGCTTGACCAGGATTTCCACGGTTTTCGTATCGAATGGCCGGTTGGTGCCGGTCTTGTTGTCGGAACCCACAGTCGGTTTCCTCTGCGATGGATAAGTTGGCTTAAGGATATGAACGGAAGGCGATTCCGGCGATTGTGTGAATCGTTTCCGTTCTTCGTGTCGTGCAGTTTCAATCGTTTGCTGGCGTCGCGACCGGGACATTCCACCCGTCGAATGCTCCGTCGTCGGACGTAATGATCACCACATTGCCGTCGGAACCGATGGCGAGTGTGTGCTCGACATGAACGCTCGGCATGCCGTCCTTCGTCACCACCGTCCAGTGATCGTGAAGGGTTTTCACGTCTTCGCGGCCCATGTTGACCATCGGTTCGACGGCGAGTACGAGACCGGGTTCCAGCTTGAAATCGTTCTTGCGTGTCTCACGATTGACGAAGTTCGGCACCTGCGGGTTTTCGTGCATCGTTCGGCCGATGCCGTGGCCAACGTATTGCGTGACGACACTGTAGCCGGCGGACTCGACGTGCTTTTGCATGCGGCTGGCGATTTCGCTCCACCACTTGCGCCGCGGGAGTTCGTCGATCACGATTTGCAGAACTTCCTCCGCCACTTTGAGGAGCCGGAGCCGTTCGGGTCGAACCGTGCCGATGGGGATGGTGATCGCGCGGTCCGCACACCAGCCGTTGTATTTGCAGGCGGTGTCCACCTTGAGGAGGTCGCCTTCCTTGAGCACGCGTTCGCCGGGGATGCCGTGAACGACCTGCTCGTTGATGCTCAGGCAGGTGCAGGCGGGGAACGGGACTCGGCCCGGATAGCCCTTGAACAGCGGCGTCGCTTTATGTTCGGCGTAGAAGGCTTCGACGGCTCGATCGATGTCGATCGTCTTTGTGCCGGGTTTGGCCATTTCGCGGCAGATGCGCAGTGCGCGTGCGACGAGAATGCCCGATTCCCGCATCAGTCCGATTTCCCGTGTCGATTTCAGTTCGGCCGGGCGATAGTTGGAAGGTTGAAGCATATTCAAAAAGGCACGAGCAACGTGCCACATAATAAGGTTCCGGTTCGGATTTCGGGCTTAGCCTGTCCCAGCCCGCACAATGTTCTCGTAGATCGTATCGACCGGATCCACCGCGGAGACTTCGCAAGCCCCGCACCCGGTCGTTTTCGATCAACTGATCCGTATTTGCATGAAACTCCTGGAGTCGACGGCGGACCGTTTCCTCCCGATCGTCCTCGCGAATGGCGAGTCGGGAACCGCACTGATCGCAGATTCCTTCGATCCTGGGCTTTCGTGCCATTTGATTGTAGCAAATTCCACAAATTGGTCTTTCACAACATCGACGTTCCTCATTGCTGACAACTCGATCCATGAAGGCGTCGAGCTTCAGGAACGTCAGATTCATGAGCGCAGATCGCGGATCACCGTTAACCACAAACCGATGCGGGCAATCGATGCGTGATCTTCACAATTTTCACATCTTCGCATTTTCGGACCTCGCGATGGTCTGAGGCAAGAGAGCGGCGGGAAATTCAGGCGAACGATTCGGGAAATGGCTGAAAAACCCGTCATGTGGCATTCTTCGTCAGGAAAACATGATGGTTTTGCTGAACTGACAGGAGCTTCGTCTCCCCGTCCGCTTCGGCACTTGTAAAATCAGCTATCGATCCGGCCCGCACATCGCTTCACGGGAGTTGCCTTCCTCATGCCACCCTCGGTCCACCACTTGCCGCACACGCGAGTTCCCACCATCGCGTTCCCCAGCAGCGTTGCGGCGTCGAATTATGTCGCCCGTGAAATCGATAAGCTCATCCGCTCGCGCAACGCCGCCGGCAAATCCACCGTGCTTGGTTTGGCAACCGGTTCCACGCCTGTCGGTCTCTATCGCGAACTGATTCGATTACATAAAGAAGAAAAGCTTGATCTTTCCCGGGTGATCACCTTCAATCTCGACGAATACTATCCGATCCCCAAGGAAGATCCGCACAGCTACTTCCGCTGGATGCACGAGACGTTCTTCAATCATGTGAATATTCCTTGGGAAAATATTCACATTCCGGATGGGACGCTTCAGGTCGAGGAGATCGAAGAATTCTGCGCCCAATACGAGCAGAAGATCAAGGCGGCGGGCGGGATCGATATTCAGATTTTGGGGATCGGGCGGACCGGGCATATCGGCTTCAACGAGCCGGGAAGCCCTCACAACAGCCGGACGCGGATGGTCACGCTCGACAGCATCACGCGGCGCGATGCGGCACCGAGCTTTTTCGGCGAAGAGAACGTCCCCGCCCAAGCGATCACGATGGGGGTCGCGAGTATTCTCGACGCCCGCCGGATCTTCCTGATGGCATTCGGCGAACACAAAGCGCCGGTCACCTATAAAGCGCTTGAGCAGCCGCCGACGGAAGCCATCACCGCCAGCTTCCTCCAGGACCACGCCAACGCCACGTTCCTGCTGGATACTGCGGCGGCTGCGGAACTGACCGCGATCAAGCGCCCCTGGGAGGTCGGGCCGTGTGATTGGTCCACGGATACGATTCGCCGGGCCGTAGTAGGGCTTTCGCTCAGCGTCAAAAAAGGATTGCAGAAGCTCAACGATGAGGATTTCCGCGATCACCATCTTTACGAATTGCTGCGCGAGCGCGGACCGGCTGAGAAAATCGGCGAACAGATCTTCCACGATCGCCTCGCGACGATCCAGCTTTATCCAGCTGGCCACGAAAAGAAAACGGTCCTCGTTTTCAGTCCGCACCCGGATGACGATGTGATCAGCATGGGCGGAACGATCATCCGGCTCGTGGAGCAGGGCCATCGCGTGCACGTGGCGTACATGACGAGCGGCAATATTGCGGTGTTCGATCACGATGCCCGGCGATTCGTCGATTTCGTTGATGAGTTTTTGAACGCCTTCGGGGACAGTTCGGAGAAGTCGACGGCGGGTACGATCAAGGAACGCGTTTACAAGTTTCTCGACGAGAAGAGTCCGGGTCAACCCGATTCGGATGATCTGCTCGCCATCAAGGGGATGATCCGGGCCACGGAAGCGCGTGCGGCAGCGCTGGCGTGCGGGATTCCACCCGAGCAACTGGAGTTCATGAACCTCCGCTTCTACCGTACCGGGACGATCACCAAGAACCCGATCCAGCCGGGAGATATCGACGATATCGTCTCGCTCTTCGAACGCCTCAAACCCGATCAGATCTACGTCGCCGGCGAACTCTCCGATCCGCACGGTACCCACCGCACGTGCGCGGAAGCGATTTACGAAGCCGTACGGCGGGTCCGCCGGAAGGAGCAGATGTTCGACGTCTGGCTCTACAAAGGAGCGTGGGAAGAATGGGAACCGCACGAGATTGAAATGGCGGTCCCGCTCTCGCCGGATACGCTCGAGCGCAAGAAGCAGGCGATCTTCCGCCATCAGTCCCAGAAGGATCAGGCGATGTTTCCGGGCGGAACCGATAACCGCGAATTCTGGAAGCGGGCGGAAGACCGCAACCTGCGCACCGCGAAGACATTCGATGAACTCGGATTGCCGGAATACTTCGCCATGGAAGCATTCGTGAAGTGGAACGAATGATACCTCGGAAATGAAACGTCCCGCGACGAATCGCGGGACGTTTTGATTTCAGAATCCAAATTCACTCATCCCAGCAGCACTTCGCGTTCCACCGCCACAGCGGTTTCCGTCAGGTGACTCGCCGATACGCCGATCCGCTCGAAACACTCCGCCACGATACTGTTGGGCGTACTGAAGATCGTGATGAGGATATCCATCTGTGTGATGGAGGTGCGGCCGAAATCGCGGGCGCGCGAATAGGAATCCCGCAGCAGACGAAGAACATTGTCGGAGAGAAACTCGCGATTCAGAAGAAGCGGCGGAACCGGTTCGACCTCCTGATAGAACAAATCGCGAAACTGATCGAGCAGTTTGCTGATGTCCGCACCCAGACGCGACGACCAGCCCGCGACTCCGTGATCCGGGGCCGACAGCAATCCCATGAACAGATGCGGAGTGCGTACGCTATCCCAGTTCGTGGCACGGGTAAAGCAAAGCGCTTCACGCAACGCCTGCGACGTGGACTCATCCACGATATCCGGGCGTAGTCGGCCACTGAGCAGGAAGATATCTTCTTCGGATCGGTCGTTCATGGCAAACCTAGGCGATAAAATTACGCGGTTGCGTGAATTAGCGAAGTAAAGGGGATTATGCCGAGGAGTGGGATTTTCCGCAAGATGTCACAATTGCGTGACTATGATTTTTTTACAACTGTGTCGGGTTCGTCCGCAAAACCAGAACCCCGCGCTACGATGAGTGTCAACTGCGATTAACGGGACCGGCGAATATCTTCTGCCACCGGATGGTCGGATTCACAGGTTCGGATCGCGATTCCAACAACGAGGAGAACAGAATGAATATCGAACTGATGTACTGCGCTGCCTGAGGTTACGAACCGAAGGCCCTCAGTTTGACGGGCCGAATCCTCAACGATCTCAAGCAAAAAATCAAAGGCTGGAAGCTGATCCCATCGTCAGGAGGCTGTTTTGAACTCCGGATCGATGGCGAGCTGATCTATTCCAAACTGGCGACGGGAGCGTTTCCGGATGAGACAGCAATCCTGAAGCTATTCCGAGAACGCGTGAATCAAGGGTATTGATGTCAGTTCAATTCTCGCTGCAAAGAAACTCAAACCGTATTGAGGAAATGAGGCCATTTCATTTCCTCAATACGCTCTCGATCAGCGTGCAGGTTTCCGGAAGCGGTTCATCATCCAGCTTCTTCTGGATGGCTTCACACCGGGATCGCGTCGTTTCATCGTGAAGGAGTTCGTTGAGACTCTGTGCGGCTCGATCGGCGCTGAATCGTGCCGCCAACACCGAGCGAGCCACACCGAGCTTCACAACTCGATCGGCGTTATCCGGCTGATCGAACGCCATGGGCATGACCAGTTGCGGAACCCCGGCCGCCAGACATTGCGCGGTCGTGCCGATCCCTCCGTGATGGATCACCGCCGCCGCACGCGGGAAAATCTGGCTGAACGGCGCATAGTCCCATTGCATGCATCCGGCGGGCAGTTCAGTGGGGATCTGCTCGCCGTCCTTTGCCAGGATGATACTGCGGAGGTTCAACCGCCGGCACGCTTCAACGGCGGCTTCGAAATACGGCCGGCCCTGGCGCATCGCACTGCCGAAACTGATCACCACCGGTGGTTCACCCGCCCGCAAAAACGTTTCGAGCTCTTCGGACAACGGTGCATTTTCCGATTGATCGTAGCGCACGAACCCCGTCTGCCGCATATTCGCCGGCCAGTCGGGTGCGGTCGCGAACCACTTTGGAAACAGCCCGAGAACCAGATCGGGCGATTGCCGCCACGGGCCCCAGATGCGGCGGATCGCGGGCAGTCCCAACTCTTTGCGGAAGTCGTTGATCGGACCGGCCAGAAAGCCGTCCATGATCACGCGCTCCGCATACCAGTAGCTTGCACGGCGCAACCAGCGCGGGAAGTAGGTCATCTGCATCCGGGACGGATATTTGGGGGGATCCTCCACACTGCCCAGCGAGATCGGCTGCAGATGAACCGAGACGAGGGGGATGCCCAGTTTTTCGCGTGCGATCCGCGGCGCGAATCCCAGCGTCCCCGCGATCATGATCGTTTCGCCGGGTCGATTCAGCTTTTCGATGGCGTGATACGTCGTCGGCAGGAACTTCCGCATCAGATCCTGATTGAAGACCGCCCGCATCGACCGTGACGGATGCCAGAGATCCGGATCCCGGGTCATCATCTGGAAATCGTCGGCGCTGCCGCACTCGACAAATTGAAAGTTCTGAGCCCGCGCCAGCGGTTCGTAGATTTCATTCGCGATCAACGTGATCGTATGTCCACGTTCTCGAAGTGCGCGTCCGACCCCGACAAACGGGTGGACGTCGCCATGACTGCCGACCGGGAGAAGGAAAATGTTCATGGGAGCAGTTTAGGAAATTCATACACCGTACTGCGGATCTGTTCTGTCGAAATGCGAGGGCCATGATGGACGTTCGATTCGAACAGCGGGACGATGTGCCCGCCATCAGGAAACTTCTGCTCGATGCGTTTCCAACTGAAGTGGAAGCGGATTTGGTGGAACGACTTCGATCCAACGGAAATCTCACGGTTTCGCTTTTGGCGATCGAAGGCGATCGCATTGCGGGCTATGTCGCCTTCAGCCCCGTGACCATCGACGGCAAGGCGGGGGGCCTGGGCATTGCTCCGCTGGCGATCCATCCGGAGTTTCAGCATCGGGGCGTGGGCGGATGGCTGGTGACCAAGGGATTGGAAAGTCTGGGAGAAACTCAGGCGAATTACGTGACCGTACTCGGGTATCCGGAGTTCTATGGCAAGTTCGGGTTTCGCCGCGCCAGCGAATTCAAAATCGGGAACGAGTACGGAGTGGATGATCCGTTCATGATCATGGAATTGAAACCCGGTTCGCTTCCGACCAAAGGCGGAATCGCGCGTTACGGCCCGGAGTTCGGATCGCTGAGTTGAACGGCAGAGCGCCGATGCTGAACGCACATCCTTATCGCTGAGATTGCTTGTCCCGTAGGATGCGTTCGAGCTGGCTGGATTCTTTCGGGTGGCCTTCCCACAGAGTTCGCCCGTTCCCGTCGATCAGCACGAGTGACGGATAGCCTTCGACATGAAAGGCGGATTGCACTTCGCCACGTTTCGCTTCGATATTCACATCAAACGGAATGCGGTGGCGGGTGCGGTAGTTCTCCGCCGCCCGGATCCGCTCGCTGGTGCTGCCTTCGTCACACAGAACCGTGACGAGTTCGAGATTCCGGTGATCGTTGTAGAGCCGGGAAAGTGTGGGAATCGCCTTCACACAGTGGATGCAATTCGTCGAGGAAAAATTCAGCAGCGTGAGTTCGCTCGCGCGTCCGCTCGGCAACTCGCGATCGCGACCGTTCGGGTCCAGTAATCGGATCGAAGTTTTTCGGCTGGACGATTTGGAGGTTGAACCGTTCGAAGGCGGTTGAATGGGCGGCGGTACGGCCGGTCCGGGAATGGAGACGGGCGGCAGCGCACTGCGGAACCCCGGTTGCGGACCTGGAGCGACAAGGTCGGGTCGGGCCGGCGCCACGGGCGAGAAACTGCCGTCGGTCGAATCCGGATACGGCAGTAGATCGCTTCCCCGCGGCGTATCGAACAACGGCGGAGCCGTGACACCGGATGAAGGTGGTGGAACTGATGGCGCGGAAGGCCGGTCGTTTCGGGATGCTGAATCGGTGAGCGGTTGGACGGCGAAATCATCGCGCACCACGATGCGCACACGCTGATTCGGAACCGTGACATATTGTTTGCCGACCCAGTTGCGGACGCTTGCGGTCAGAAGATACGAATCGCCGGGTTTCAGCCCTTGGATCATGAACATGCCCGATCGGTCGGTCTGTACACCGACCTGCGCACCCGGAGTATTCTTAGTGGGATCGGCGTGCTCAAGCGCAACGAAGGCGTTCTCGACCACCTGGCCGTCCGGTGTTTCCACGCGACCGGAGATGATCCGCTCAGATGCGCCGCGAACGTCGAAATTCTTGCTGGCGGGGTCGGCCCAGGTGCCGGCCGAAGGCACGCGGACATTCGACGACGGAACGTTCGGCGGATCGAGCAGGTTGGACGGCTCTCGAGCAGGCGTTCGTTCGCGTGGCAGTTCGTAGGGCGAATCGGTGTTGCGGTTGCGGTTGCGCCACCAGTCCGGATCGCGGGTGCGACTGGCTGGCTCGGCGGACGGACGGTCCCGGTCGCGCTGCCACTTTTCGATCGCGCGGCAGCCGGTCAGCAGCAGGAATGCAGCGGCGAGTAACGGGAACCCACGGGCCTTCATGAGACGGCCTCGAAACACGGTATCAATTCTGCATCATTCCGAAGAGCGCTCAATCGGTCAAGATCGGACTGATTACCTCAACAGCTTCCGGGATTGGTCGATCAGCGCGAATCATCCCATCGCGTACAAATTACCAGAACTGCCAAATTGATCGGGGTTGTTTGATCCACTTCGGAAAGATATAGCGAATAATGGAAAGATTCCGGATGCAGTCTTCGATGTGATTGAGGTTTGGATATGCAAGCGGCTTTGCGCTCTTATCGCTGGTTGTTCCTGACGCTGGCTTTCGTCGGATTAACGCTGGACCTCGGCACCAAATACACCATGTTCCGCTGGCTCTACAATTCCGGCGTTCCCACCGAACGCGACGCCTTCCGGATCTATTCCAACGGCACGCACGTGGTTCACGGCGAGTACGATCTCATTCCCGGCTGGTTCAAGTTCACCGCCGAATTCGATCCCGGCACTCCGCCCTGCGATTGCCAGATCAAGAATCCGCTGCAGACCTGGAGTGCGCCGCTGATGCCGCGCGTCAATCATGGCGCCCTGTTCGGACTCGGCCAGCAGCACAAGGGGCTCGCGAATGGCGTCTTCGCCGGAATTTGTGCACTTGCCGCCATCGGCATTATCATCTGGGTCATGCGTGGAATAGCCCGGCACGATCTCTGGCTGTGTCTTTCGCTGGGTCTGATCACGGCCGGTGCGCTTGGGAATTTCTACGATCGTCTCGTGTTCGGAGGCGTACGTGATTTCCTGCATTTCTACTGGTTCGAATTTCCCGTCTTTAATGTGGCAGATTGTTGCCTCGTCGTCGGTGCCGGGCTATTACTTGTGCAGTCGCTGTTCGCCACCGAGGAGAAGAAGCCGGCGGACGGCGAAGCGGTGATCCCCACCGCCAAGTGATCCGCATCGTGAGGACGACGAGATGTCGCAGCCGGATGAACTCGCGTGGGCGAGTCCTGAACTGAAGGAACGCATCCAGCGCGATCCTCTGGCGGTTCTGAGCGAACGCGGCATCAACGTCCCCGATTCGCTTCCGCCGAATATCATCCAGGAATTCCTCCGCGTGGCCTGGCTTCTTTGGGTCGACGGGACGGTCACTCCGCTCAATCAGTTTTTCATCGATCCACTGGATGCGGGGCTCCTCTTTGGCCGCGGAGTCTGGGAATCCACCAAAACCGTCAACGGTTCGCCCTGGCTCTGGGGCCTGCATCTCGATCGGATGAAAAAATCCGCCGCACTGCTCGGAATCGATCTCGCAGCCGATCGATTGCCCGACGAGAAAACCGTCCGCGAGTATGTCCGCTCGCTCACCGGGCAGGATGTCATCATTCGACTCAACGCCACCGCCGGCCGACCCGGGCACAAAGGCCTCGTGTGGATGAGCGCAGCTCCGCAACCGCTCGCGCCGGAATCCCTCCGCCTGCGCTCCCTGCGGAATCCCGTCCACAAAGGGCAAGCCTACCTCACACTCAAGACCTTCCAGTACGCCACGCGACTCCAGTACGGACAGCTCGCATTTCAATCCGGGTTCGACACCGCCCTGCTGCTTGATGATGCGGGCAATCTGCAGGAAGCAGCGCACGCGAATATCTTCGTGCGCTTCGATGACGGATGGTTCACACCGACGGCCGATGGCGGACTGCTTCCCGGAACCGTGCGGCAGTATCTGCTCGAACAGTCCCCGATCCCGATCCGCGAAAAGGTGATCCCGTACCCGGCACTGAAGGACGCACGCGAAGTATTTCTGACGAACAGCAACGTCGGAATCGTCCCGGTCACGCAGATCGACGGGCAACCGTTCCTCATCGGTGACGAAACCAGAAAGCTGAAGAACTGGCTCGATCCGCAGGTTGTGACGGGCGTTCAGTATCGCTTCCGCGAGCAGCGTCCCGCACCGGCCAACCCATCAGACCTTAAATAGGATATTGACATCCTATTTAAGGTCTTGTACACTATCTCCGGGTTTGTTACCTCTCCTGGAGTGGATCATGATCATTCGACGTGCGATCGGGCTTTGTGCCCTGTGTCTCGTCCCATTCGTGTCAGCGGATCGTGCTTCGGTTTCCGCCGAGGAAAAGGGGAAGCCGAGCAAGGAAGCGCTGGAGCGTGCGCGCGAGCAGACGAAAATGCTCGATGATTTGTACAAAACGGCGGTGGTCGGCATTACGAATACGTATGTCGAGAAGCAATCGGACAAGCCCGCCGCGATGGTGGCGATTGCGCTGTTCGATGCGATGAAGAAAAAGGGCTGGCACAATGCGCGGCTGGTAGACGCCAGCGACGATCCGAAGAATGCGGACAACGTCGCGAAGACGGAGTTCGAGAAGAAAGCCGTCAAGGCGATGCAGGCGGGGAAGAAGACGCTTGAGGAGATCGCGGAAGTGGACGGCAAGCCGGTGCTCCGCACCGCCACGCTGGTCCCGGCTGTGCTTGCCAGCTGCGCCCGCTGCCACGGCGTGAAGGAAGGCGATGTGCTGGGCACGATCGTCTATGAACTGCCGATCAAGTAATTCGTCTAAGTCGCCCGTTCCCTCTCCGTTCAGAACGGGCGCGTTTTTACGCCAGAATGTCCTGAATGACATGGCCGTGAACATCCGTCAACCGGCGATCGATCCCGTTGTGGTAGAAGCTCAATCGCTCGTGATCCAGACCCAGCAGATGCAGCATCGTGGCGTGCAGATCGTAGATCGTCGCCACCTTTTCCACCGCCTGATGCCCGAACTCGTCCGTCGCACCGTGAGCATAGGCACGCTTCACACCAGCACCCGCCAGCCACACCGTGAACCCCTTCGGATTATGATCGCGGCCCGTCGCCCCTTTCTGGAACGTCGGCATCCGCCCGAACTCCGTCACCCACACCACCAGCGTATCCTTCAGTAATCCCGTCCGCTTCAAGTCCGCCATCAGCGCCGCGCACGGCTGATCGAAAATCTTCCCGTGAATCTCGTACTGCGATTGCAGCGTTTTGTGCCCGTCCCAGTTCCCCACGCCCTCGCCCATCGCATACGAGCCGTTGAACAACTGCACGAAACGCACATCACGCTCCAGCAACCGCCGCGCCAGCAGACAGTTCCTCGCGAACCCCGCCTTCGTCCGGTCCTTGTCGTTCGTGCCGTACTCGTCATGAATCGCCTTCGACTCCTTCGTCAGGTCCGCCACCTCGCTCGCGCGAATCTGCATCCGCGCCGCCAGCTCGTGACTCGCGATCCGCGCTGCCAGATCCGTATCGCCCGGTCGCTGGCGCAGATGCTGCTCGTTGAGCTTCTTCAAAAACGCACGCGTCGCCGCATCCTCCTCCGCGGAAATCTTTGCGGGCCGATTCAGATTCGGGATCGGCTGATCCGCCGAGAACGGAGTCCCCTGGAACACCGCCGGCAGAAACGCGCTCGCCCAGTTGTTCGGCCCCACCTGCGGGACGCCACGCGGATCCGGGATCGCCACGAATGCCGGTAGATCCCGGCATTCGCTCCCCAATGCGTAGCTCACCCACGCCCCCGCACTCGGAAAGCCATCGAGCGTGAACCCCGTGCTCATCTGATTCTCGGCCGGGCCGTGCGTGTTGCTCTTCGCAGTCATCGAATGAATGAAGCACAACTCGTCCGCATGCTCCGCCAGCTTCGGGAACAGTTCCGAGACCATCTTGCCGCTCTGCCCCCGCGGTTTGAACTTCCACCGCGGCCGCGCCAGATTCCCATTCGCTCCCTGAAACGTCACCAGCTTCTCGGACCCCGGCAGCGGTTGACCGTCGCGCTTCTCCAGTTCCGGCTTGTGATCGAACGTGTCGAGGTGACTGACCGCCCCGGAACAGAAGATCGTGAGGATCCGCTTCGCCTTCGGTGCGAAGTGCGGAGACCGCGGCGCAAGCGGATTCTTCGGATCGATCTCGGGCCGCAGCGGCTTCGTCTCCGCCAGAAGTTTTTGTTCGTTCAAAAGCGAAAGCAAGGCAATCGCACTCAGACCGCCGGACGCATGACCCAGAAAGTTGCGGCGATCGAGAAGCGGGTGACGAAGCATAATCAGTTCCGGAAAAAAAAGAAACGGAGCGCATTGTACCGCAGTACGCCGCGCTCCGCGAGTTGCTTTTCCGTCAATCGCCTAATTGCTATCCATCGATCGCAGCTTCATCAGCAGGCGAAGGATTTCGATGTACAGCCAAACCAGCGTCACGAGCAAGCCATAGCCCGCATACCATTCCATGTATTTGGGAGCGCCCGCGCGTGCGCCGCTTTCCACCATGTCGAAGTCCAGAACCAGATTCAACGCCGCGATGATGATCACGATCACGGAGAAGCCGATGCCGATCGGGCTGGCTTCATGGATGAATGGAATGCCCGCACCGAACATGCGAAGCACGATGCTAGCGAGGTACACCAGACACACCGCCCCGGTCGCGGCAATCACGCCCGTGCGGAACTTCTCGGTCGCTCGCACCAGTCCCGCCGTGTAGGCCAGCAGCATCGTGATCAGCACGCCGACCGTCAGCATCGCCGCCTGCAGAACGATACCCTGATACGGCCCGGAAACCAGACCGGACAGCGCTCCAAGGAACAGCCCTTCGCAGATCGCGTAAATCGGCGCGACGATCGGGGCGATCTTGTGATTGAACATCAGCACGATGCCCGCAATCAGACCGCCCAGCAATCCGCCCAGCAGAAAGCCGATGGCGTAGTTCCCGCGGACCGGCAGATCCTTGCCAACACCCATCGGGAAAATCATCATCCACGCCACGCCGGCCGCCGCCAGCAGGATCGCGGTCAGGAACCCGGTCTTCGCAACCGTTCCGTTGATCGTCATCACATTGCTGCGATCAAACGCAAACGATTCCTCGTAAAACGTTTTCTCGGAAAGAGCGGGATTCGATGTTCTCATAGAGTTTTTGCTCCTCTTGTAATTGTTTCGATGCGTGATTCAAACGTATTATACATCCGAATTCGCGACCTTTTACACAAGGCCACGCCAACGATTCATTCGTTTGTCAACGTATTCAATTTTAGTGTCCTTTGAAATCACAATCCTGCTCCAAACCCATGAAAGCGCGGAATTTTCGTCCGGATTCGGCTGGCGAATCGCTCCCCGTTCCCGAAAATACCAGCACCATGTCCAACCTCCGCACCGCTCTCTACGACTCCCATCGCGCACGCAATGCTCGAATGGTCCCCTTTGCCGGCTGGGATATGCCCGTCCAGTACACCGGCATCATCGATGAACACAAGGCAGTTCGCTCAACCGTCGGAATGTTCGACGTCTCGCACATGGCCCGCCTGTCCTTCGGCGGTACGGGAGCGGAAGCGCTCCTCGAAAAGACCTTCACCAACGCCATCGCCACCATGAAGGACTTCCAGATCCGTTACGGCCTCATCTGCAATGCGGAGGGCGGAACGCTCGACGACGTGTTGGTGTACCGCTGGCCGTACGGTTATGCCATGGTCGCCAACGGATCGAATCGCGAAAAGATCGTCAACTGGCTCACCCAGCATGCCGGTCCGGATGTCCAGATTCAGGATCAAACGCTTTCCACCACCATGATCGCCGTCCAAGGTCCGCAGTCGGTCGCCGCCGTCGCTGGACTCTTCGAACACGACGTCTCCGCCCTGAAATACTACACCGCCCAGCCCACCCGCTACCGCGACAAACCCTGCGTGGTCGCCCGCTGCGGATACACCGGCGAGGACGGCTTCGAAGTCATGCTCGCGAACGAGCTCGGCCCCACACTCTGGGACGAATTCCTCGCACGCGGCGTAACGCCATGCGGACTCGGCTCCCGCGACACCCTGCGCCTCGAAGCCGGCATGCCGCTCTACGGCCACGAACTCACCGAAAAAATCGATCCCCTTCAGGCCGGCCTCGAGTGGGCGGTCAAATTCACGAAATCGTTCATCGGCAAAGACGCCCTGCAGAGCGCGAAGGAAGCCAGCTCCCACCGGCCCAAGCGCGTCGGCCTCGTGCTCGAAGGCAAACGCGCCGCCCGGCAGGACTGCACGCTGCTCGCCGACGCCACAACACCCATCGGCGTGGTGACGAGCGGCAGCTACTCGCCGACGCTCGATCAGTCGATCGCGATGGGAATGGTCGGCCCCGGCCACGCCGCCGTCGGCACGCAGCTGCTCGTGGATATTCGCGGAACGGCGATCCCGGCGAGCGTCGTTCCGCTCCCCTTTTACAAACGCACCAAGTGAGGATGGATATGGACCCCAACGCCCTGCGCTACGCGACCACGCACGAATGGGCCGCACTCGACGGCGACATCGTCACGGTCGGCATCACCGCATTCGCCGTGGAGCAGCTGACCGAACCGACGTTCCTCGACCTGCCCAAGGTGGGCAAAAAGTTCGACGCGGGTCAGGAAGCGGGCGTGATTGAATCGGTGAAATCGACATCCGGGATCAATTCGCCGGTCACCGGGGAAGTGGTCGAGATCAACACGGCGCTCATCGACAACCCCGCCACGAAGAGCAAAGGCGACCTGAGCCTGGTGAACACCGATCCACTGGGCAAGGGCTGGATGTTCAAGGTGAAACTCGCCGCCGGCGCCACCCTCGACCACCTGCTGACGAAAGAACAGTACGACCAGCAAATCGCCGGGCATTGATCTGATCGTTTGTTGAATTTGCTTGACTCAGTGGCAAACCTCCGGGATAGTGTTCGCATCTCCCGGAAGTCTCTTCATGCGAATCATCTCGTGTTTCATTCTGGTTCTGGTCTTCGACGAAGGTCGGCGACGCCCTGAACGCCATGATCGAATCGTGAACACAATTTCACACTTGGCTTTTTGAACATCAATGAGGACGACTCCGCCACCCGCACCGCACGCTCGTGGCGGAGACATTCAGACGCTGGCTCGTCTTTCCACCGACACTGCCACACCCTACGGTGGAAAGACGCCAAAATTTCGGAAGCGCCTATGCCCGGTAAGGACTTACGTCAAATTCCATACTCGATCCTCTCGCTCCATTCGCCGATCCTGATAAAATTTTAAAAATTCTGATTGACTTCGCTCATCGCCCATGGTTAAAGTAAAACGGCGAAACGATTATCTTTCCCTGAACAGTCGAACTTTGTTGATTCTGGCGGATGCTCCTTTCACATGGGAACGTGAACAGCCATGCGGTATTCACTCATCCTTTTCCTGCTCGTACCGGCCTGCCAACCGCAGGTTGGGAATTCTTACCCCCCCCCCGCGGTGAAATCGGCGACAAGCAGTCCGATATCTGTTACTTTGTTCAGTAGTGGCGGGGCTCCTCACGAACTGGGCGTCGTTGGGCGGGGGAAACGATTGGAGACTGGTCTTCGGGTCTCGAACCCGAGCGATCACGCGGTGGAACTTGGCCCCATTCAGTCAAGTTGCGAATGTCTGTCGGTCACTTTGCCGTCGAATCAGATTCCCGCCCATAAAAGTGTTGAAGGAACGATCGCCATCGACTTTGAGAAAGACCCAAATTTCCAAGGGGCGTTGCTGCTGATCGCTACGGCGAGTTCCGTGAAACCGGATAAGCGCAGGGCGTTCGAGCTGCGGCTCTCCGTCGACGTGAAATGACCGGCGGCACTTCGCCGCCGGGCTGGTGTCGGTGTTTCAGGAATGGGGGATTCACATGAATCGCACGTATCGTCGATTGTTTGGACTCTTCGCACTCGCTGCGGTGTTTGGGATTTTGAGTGCGAATACAAAAGCAGATTACACGCCAGTACCAGATCATACATGCAATTCTGGATATGATTGCGATGGTCAAACTTGGCAAGATTCGACCTGTCTTCAAAGCGGTACGTGCCTGGGTACAGACGGGCCTGGAAATTGGCGAGCATGCGCACCACTTACAACAATAACATGCTTTAAAGATGAGGATACTTTTGGTGCTGCGAATTGTGTTGGACATTGTACTGATCCAATTACTCAGGCATGCAGCGGTAAATTTGTCGGTTGTCTTGGCGGCGGGGAAAATTGAAAACGTTAAAAGAATTGAACGGAGTTGTTGATATGAACCGATCGTTGCTCTTCGCCCTCGTGCCCTTCTTGTGCCTTGTAAGCGATATCTATGCGAGTAATGACGATCCTTTGCTTGAGGTCGTTCGTCTTGCGCATCGTGCATCGCGCCAATCGATCCGGGAGTTCTCTTGCACGTGTGTCATGCAAGAAATCAAACCGAATCGTACGACTTTTGCAAATGACAAGTATTTTCGAAAAGGAAACGTGATTGCAATCAAGAATGGCATCGAAGGCAAGAGCACGCATGACTCTCTGATTCGAGATGGCAAATGCAGGATCGTTGGTCGTGACTGGAAAGATGGAACCATTTCATATCATGCTATTCTGAAAACGGACGTACAGTACTTTTCCTGGGGGGACGTCTGGCGGCGGATGATGATCGATCATTCCGACCACGACGGACGAGGCTGCAACTATGACATGGTACTCGATCGCATCGGCCCCAACGCCCGCGTGTCACGCGAGCGGATCGATGACCGAGATTGTGTCCTCATTGAAGTCGAGGAAACGCAGAAGTCTGGCAGGGAGACTGTACTCAAGCATTGGCATGACATCGGCCATCAGTATTGGATTCGGAGAATGGAAAGTTACAACGCTGCGGAACCACAAAATCGAAGTGTCATGGTCATCGAACAGTTCGAAGAATTGGCACCGGGTATCGTTTTTCCAACTCATTGTCGTACAGAGATTTTTCGCAACAATGAGGTGATTAAGACCTATGAGACTTCGATCTCTAATATCCAAATCAATCAACCCATTGATGAACAGATTTTCACACTGCCTGCGATTCCCAAAGGAACGCCGTTCCAGGACTTCATTCGTGGTACGAAAGGCCAGATCGGCCCCAATTGGAAACCATCCGGACCATCCAAGCCGATGCGTCGCGATATCCTGACGCCCGAGAGCACGGAAACGGTTCCCGGGCAACCCAGTACGTCCGAGCCGTGGACCCTGAACCACTACCTTTTGCTGGGTTCGGCGATCCTCTTTCTGGTCTGCATGGCATCGTTGGTGCTGCGGCGCGTTCGTTCTGTCAAAGATGATTCCGATTCCTCGCCCTGAGGCATCCATCATGAGCCGAATACGGTCCGACTGGCTTGTTCGTTTGGTGGGGGCGGTGGCGGTCGTCACCGTTGGCGTCGGTGCGTTTTCGTTGACTCGATTGGCTTCGCCGGGTCCGCCCGAGATGGTCTACCAGAATGCCATTTCTCTTGGCCCGCAGGAATTCGGCACGAGCGCGTTGGGCCGAGTGCGGTTGACCAATACGGGTGCGGGGGAATTGGTTGTGGGTTCGTTCCGGACGTCCTGTTCCTGTGCGGGAATCGAAGTCGAACGCAATGGCCAATTCGAGAAGATCGGCGAACTTCGGATTCCACCCCATTCGCAATCCGTGATCTTCGTGCGGATCACGGTCGGTGCACTGCCGGGATTGAGTCAAAATGTGGCGGTGATGTTCCAGACCAATGATCCCAAACAGCCCATCGGTACGGTCGATCTGGAGATCCCTCAGATTCTGGGCGGCGTATTCGCGATGCCGATATCGGCCGTATTCGACCACGAGAGGAACGATTCTGAGACGGTTCGCGAACTGTTCATCTACGATAACGGCTTCCCATCGCGAACGATTGAACGGGTCCGCGTTTCCCATCCGGAGCGTTTCGAAGTCGAACTCGTGCCACCGAAGTCAGGATTGCACGAACCACAAACGCATGAAACCGCCGGCCATATGATCGCCGTGGCGCGGGTCCGTCCCAAGGCGGGATACGTCGGTCCGTTGGATGGGTATTTTGAATTGTTCGTAGCGGGCGAGGAGCGACCTCCCGACCGCTTCGAAGTCATTGGGCGGATCGAGGGGCCTTATGCCCGCACGCCGGAAGCGTTGACGTTGCCGCGCATGGTCGCGGGACAACCAGACTATAGGGTGAGTGGGAAATTGTCCGGCGTGACGGTCGGCCGATCACCGTGACGATTGAGGAATCACCGGGCGGTTTGACGGCGAAGGTGGAGCCGGATGCGTCGAAACCCAATCGAGTCCGCGTGACCGTGACGCAGGAATCCGCCGAGAAGCCCGCGCCACGGATCGAACGCGTGCGCGTGCGTGTGGAAGTCGAGGGCGAAGAACCGACGACGCTGATTCTCGATCTCGCGATATCAAGGAATCGATCATGATAGACGGATCACGCCGACGAGATGGTTTCACACTGATTGAATTGCTGACCGTAATTGCAGTCATGGGTATTCTGATGGGTTTGCTGTTGTCGGCGGTCCAGAGCGTTCGCGGCGCGGCGATGCGTGCCGCCTGTGCCAACAATCTCCGGCAGATCGCGCTTGCGTGCCACCTCCATCACGATCAGAATGATCGATTTCCTGAATCTGTTGAAATCAAGAATCCCCCAGAAATCGGATTATCTTGGCCTGTTCGGATTCTTCCCTGGATCGAACAGGGCAATCTCTATGTATTGTCACTGGCCGCTTCAAAGCAAGACATCGAAGGATTTCGCAATCCCCCGCATGTGGGGTTGGCGACGGTTGTGAAAATGTACACTTGCCCATCCGATGACCGATTGCAGGCGCCGATCACCGACGACCGGGGATACACGGCCGCGTACGGCTCTTATCAGGGTGTCTTTGGCGATGGTACGGGAGATACACCAAGCACACGGAGAAATGGAGCCATGCGTTCGATTCGTGGAGTGAGTTTTGGGGAGATCACCGATGGGACGAGTCAGACGCTATTGATCGGGGAAAAACCGCCTTGGGGCAAGCATCTCGACGGGAACTGGTACACGGTTTGGGTTCCAGATCCCACGTTTAGTGGAGGGATTTCGAGTCAACCGATCGTCTGGCCGGATTATTCGTCGGATCGGGGATGTGCCAGACCGATCGTCTTTGGGCCGGGGCGGATCGACAACCCGTGCGACAACCTTCACTTCTGGTCGCTTCATGTGGGCGGTGGACATTTCGCCTTCGCGGATGGGAGCGTGCGATTTCTGCGCTATTCGAGCCGGGATGTGATGCCGGCGCTGGCGACGCGCGCCGGCGGAGAGGTTGTGACGATTCCCGATTGATCGCGTTCGCGGAAATGAGCTGCGTCCCCTTTGTTTTACTCTTTGTTTTACTTGCGTCCCCTTTGTTTTACTCGTCCCTTTTCCTACTTCGTCTGGAAGTCCATCGGGAGGCGGCGCCAGGCGCTGTGGATGTGGTTGGCGGGGTTCTTTGCGCCGTCCGCCTGCGTGTTCAAAAACTCCACCACGAACGTTTCACCCTGCACGCGATATGTGTACGGCTTGCCCGGCTTCGCATCGCCGGCGTATGCGAAATGGATTTTGTCCAGACCCGCCGCCTTCACGCGATTCAACTCTTCCGTGGCGGCGTCGGTCGGCAGGCGATTCGCATACGCTTCGATCAGCGCCCAGAGCGTCTTCTTCTGATCCGCATCGAGCTGGGCGTATGTGATTCCCTTCGGCGCGCCTACGTCCGCGTTCGCTTGCTTTTCCTTGATTTCCGGCAGTTGCTCCTTCTGCTTCGCCTTCGCGACCTGCTCCGCCGTCAGGCTCTTGATGAGCTTGCGGGCCTGATCCTCGATTTCGGGAAGCGTTCGCAGGCCTTTTTTCGGTCCGTCCTTCACCTCGGCGGGATTAGCGCCGAACAAGAGCGGAGTGGCGGAGACGATCTCGCCTTTGTTGAGCGTCATGTTGATGGACATGTGGTGGCCTTCGAAGCGCCATCCCCAGGCGCCGGTGTTGGAGGGTTCGCCGAAGATGCTGACGAAGTACCAGTTCGGGTTTCGCACCATCGCCCCCTTGGGCCCTTCGAGTTCGAGGAGGATTCCTTCGAGGCTCATGATGGTGGTCGCCTGTTCATATCCGCGTGCGCTGAGGCCGGCCTTCACCAGATTCATGACGGCGGCTTTCTGATCGGCGTTGAGCGAGTCGATGCGGAGGCCTTTGCGTGTGGACTGGCGGTTGCGGTCTTGTTGAGGCGTGAAGAACCAGGCGGTGCGGTGGGGGTCATCGAAGCTGAAGGTGGCTTTTTCGCGGAGATCGGCGGGGAGGGTGGTGAGGAGGGCGTTGGCGGCGTCGGTGAGTTTAGCGCCTGTGGGCTTGATGGACTGGGCGACCAGTCCGACGGAGAGCGTGACGGCGAGTGCGATCACGAGCAGTGCGAAGCGGCGGGAACTCACGCGGTTCATGTGTGTGTCCTGAAGAGGTTGAAGGCGGAGTATTGAGGATACAGTATTTCGATTCGGCGGGAAAGCCTTTGCGCGGGTTTGTCACATTCTGAATTCTGAACTAGTCTTTGGCATCGTACGAGATCAAGCGAGACTGTGTCATGATGCTCTTATTTTTGGGCTTCCAGGTGATGCTGATGGGCATCGGTTTGTGGTGGATGGTCGCAAAGCGGCTGCATTATGAGGGCTTTGAGATTCGCACTCCGGCGAATTTTTTCATGGGGGCCTTGCTGTTTTTTCAGCTGCCAATGTGTTTTTTCATTGGCACCTCAACCGGGGCGGCCGAAGCGATCCGGGCGGTGGTGGCGGGCCGGCAGACGGTGGATGCGAAGAAAATGCAGGAGAAGTATTGGTGGATCGATCCGACGGTGAGCGGAGGTGCGGTTGTGATCGCGGTTGTGATCGGTCTGGTATCGGTGCGTGCGGTCAAGGCTCAAGGTGTGTCGCACGAATCGCCGGTTGGCGTGCGTGATTATGTGTTCGATTACAAGCAGCAGGCGATTCAGCAGCGGCGTCAGGCGCAGCACGATGACGTTGAAGACTACGATGATGATACGATCGAGTCGCCGGCGAGTCCGCTGTTTGGGCACCTGAGTGCCCATTTGGAGAAGCAAAAAAATCAGGATGATTGAAGCGGAATGTCATCCGGAAGTGTGCGCGCATCGTCGAACATCAACTGTTCAGGTGAAGAAACAGCCGCGAATCCTATTTGCGGTGGCGGATCTTGGCGCGCATCCGTCGCTTTTTTCGACCCACTTTACGACGACCCTTACCTCGCCTACGACCTGCCATAAACCAACTCCCTAGAGGCGGCCCGGAAAAATTCGCAGACTGTTATCATAGATTTTCCTCTCCACAAGGCAAGCAATCGACAAGAAAAACAGGTTCTTCCTTCCCCTTCCCCTTCAAATCGAATGTCTCTTTCGGACCGGTCGAGATCCCTGACCCGAATTTCGACGGAACATCCAGAAGAAAAATTCGGGAAATTTTTGTCGTTCATTCATCCGGAATTACGCACTCAATGATGGATCGATGAGAGATCACATACCCAACGATGTGATTGTCTTTCGTCCCGATCATCGTGTTTCTCTGAAGCTCGGTCGATCCGCCGATTTGTTCCCGATTGGGGCTCTCCCACCCAACGGGTGACTCGTTTATTGGCTCATGCATCATGGGTCGATTGACTCGTGATTTTATTTTTTTGTTTACCGGCACATTTCCGCTGTCGTGGGCGTGCTCACTTTTATTCGGCGATGTGCTGAGAGGGAGTTTTTCATGATTTCCACGATTCGTCGTGTTCGTGCGACTCGCACGGGGTTTACTCTGATCGAGTTACTGGTTGTGATCGCGATCATCGCGATCCTCATCGGGCTCCTGCTTCCCGCCGTGCAAAAAGTGCGCGATGCCGCAGCACGAGCCAAGTGTCAGAACAATCTCAAACAGATCGCACTCGCGTTGCACAATTATGAAAGTGCGAACGGCAAGCTTCCGCCGGGCTATGTGGGGAACAACCCTCCCGGTGTCGCACCGCTTGCCGGAGCTTCGATCACGGCGACGAGTCCTGCCCCCGCGACGTCGGCGTCGTGGCTGTGCACGTTGCCGTATCTGTTGCCCCAGATGGAACAGGAAAACATTTATCGGCAGATCACCACGAACTGGGATCCCCGAGCCTTGAATGTTCCGATTTGGACCTCGGATACCACCAACTGGCAAGTCGCACACACCCGAATTCCGATGTTC
>JBGSJI010000124.1:0-7074 GCA_041742055.1 Limnoglobus sp.
TCCCGCTCCCGACGCCGGTGTTGGTCCACTCCGTGTTCCGGATCGCAGCGAACCGATGACTCGAGGAGCCGGATGCCCGAATTGGGCACGTCCGGATCTGTGGGAGCCTCGGGAGGGCAACCGCTCGGGGCTACCCGGCCAGCGCCAAAGATCCGGTGAACTTCTCAGGGATGATCGCGGCGAACGTACTGCGCGGAGACATGCCGAACAGCCACTGGGATTCTGTGGATGGGCAATTCCTGCTCGACGTTCGCGAGCCGTTCGAATTGGCTGTGGAGAATGTGCCCGGTGCCGTGAATATTCCGATCGGCCAGCTTCGAAGCCGGCTGGGAGAACTCCCCAGGGATCGGGAAATCCACGTTGTCTGCCGATCCGGTCAGCGGGCGTATATCGCCATGCGCTTGTTGCTTCAAAAGGGCTTCAAGGCGAGAAACGTCTCCGGTGGCATGCTTTCCCGTGTACAGGATTCCATGTTCCGGGGGGACGGAAATATGAACACCCTCAAAGCTCCCGTGTAGACGAGTCGTGCCGATCGCTGTCGATGGTGATGGAGTCTGAACTGTTCAGGAATTGGGAGAACAAATCATGAAGGTTATCATCGTTGGCGGCGTTGCAGGAGGAGCTTCGTGCGCGGCGCGACTGCGTCGGCTGGATGAGAAGGCCGAGATCCTCATGGTCGAGCGCGGACCATACGTGTCGTACGCCAACTGCGGGCTGCCCTACCACGTCGGAGGCTCGATCGAGAAGGAAGCGAGTCTGCTGGTGGCCACGGAACAGACGTTCCGCGAGCAGTTCGCCATCGATTGCCGGACCCGTTGCGAAGTGATCGGCATCTCGGCCAAGGCCAAGACCGTGGAACTGAAGAACCACGTGACCGGTGAAGTCACGACTGAGACGTACGACAAGCTCGTGCTCTCCCCTGGGGCGGCCCCGATCCGCCCGCCCCTGTCCGGCATCGATCTGCCCGGCATTTTCTCGGTCCGTACCGTGCCGGACGCCCGGAACATGCGCGAGTGGCTCGACCGGAGTTCAGCCGACACGAGTGGCATGGATACCTACACGGGCTTCCAGACCGTAACCAAACCAAAACGTGCGGTGGTGGTCGGAGGCGGGTTCATCGGCCTGGAAATGGTGGAGAACCTGGCCCACCGTGGGCTTGAAGTGACGCTGATCGAGAAACTGAATCAGGTCATGCCCCCGCTCGATCCGGAGATGGCCCGGCTCGTCGAACGCTACATGACGAATCACGGCGTCCGGCTCGAATTGAACGACGGAGTGGCCGGATTCCAACAGTCTGCGGACGGTTCGCTCCAAGTCCTCACGAGTTCCGGCAAAAGCCACCCGGCGGATATTGTGATCCTCGCAATCGGAGTGCGCCCCGAAACCACGCTGGCGAAGTTGGCCGGAATCGAGATCGGTCAGCGCGGCGGCATCCGCGTGGACGAGCAGATGCGAACGTCGAACCCCGACATCTTCGCGGTCGGCGACGCGGTCGAGGTCAAGGACTACGTCACCGGGCAGTGGTCGCTCATCCCGCTTGCGGGTCCGGCAAATCGTCAGGGCCGGATCGCGGCCGAGGTGATCGCCGGCCGCGACTCCCGATACCGCGGGACGCAAGGCACCTCCATTTGTCAAATCTTCGAGGCAGCGATTGCACAGACCGGTGTGAGCGAAAAGACGCTTACACAACTTGGCGACAAGGATTTCGAAACAATCTATCTCTACCCCAACTCGCACGCAGGCTATTACCCCGGCGCCAAGATGCTCGCCATCAAGGTGTTGTTCCGCAAATCGAATGGCAAACTGCTGGGCGCGCAGGTTCTCGGCGAAGATGGTGTACCCAAGCGGATCGACTCCTTCGCCATGGCGATCCAGATGGGGTGCACCATCTACGACCTCGAAGAGTCCGAACTTTGCTACGCCCCGCCCTTCGGCAGCGCGAAGGACCCCGTCAACTTCGCGGGCATGGTCGCGGCGGACATCCTCCGCGGCGATATGCCACAGTGCCACTGGAAAGCGGTGGACAACGGATTCCTGCTCGATGTGCGGAACACACCCGAACTCGCGGTTGAAACGATCCCGGGAGCGCTGAACATCCCGCTTCCGCAACTTCGCAACCGACTGAATGAACTCCCCCGCGATCGTGAGATCCTCGTCTTCTGCCGCTCCGGTCAGCGGGCCTACTACGCCACACGGGTGCTGTTGCAGAGCGGATTCAAGGCTCGCAACATCGCCGGCGGCATGCTGTCGCGATCTCATGCCGTGTCAGCACCTTGAGAAGAAAGGAACGCTTGCTTGGAAATCCTGACTATCGATATCGGCGGGACAAACATCAAGTTTCTCGCCAAGGGACAGATCGAATCCCGCAGATTTCCTTCTGGTCCCACCATGGACCCGCAGCGTATGGTCGCCGGCGCAGTCGAGAACCCGAGTGATACCGTGTGATCCGCTTCGGGTTCTCGACTGCGCCGCGATCGTTCATACCCGTTCGGTCGAAGCTTTGGACTCAGGAGACGGTTAGCAATGGCGACAAACCTGGCATCGAATGCACCGGGAAGACCTCCGTCACCCCCGTACGGTGTCGCGGTGAGTGGCGTGCTGTTTTCAGTGCTGTACATCGCAAGTCTGGTTCTGATCCGTCTGTCGGTGCCCGCCGACCCGACAGAGTCCGGAGCATGGCTCGCCGACCCAGATTACCGCAGCTGGTCTCGCCTCGCGCTCAACCTGGTCCCGTTCGCGGGTCTCGCTTTCCTTTGGTACATGGCCGTGTTACGCAACCGGATCGGCTTACTTGAAGACCAGTTCTTCGGCACCGTGTTCCTTGGCAGCGGAGTGCTTTTCGTCGCCATGTTGTTCACGGCAGCTGGTGTCGCTCAGGGCTTGTGCACATTCGGCAATGGCGAGATTCCTTTGGCCAGTAGTGAAACCTACCGTGTGGGTCGCGCGACGACATTCGCGCTGATGATCACATTCGGAACGAAGATGTCGGCGGTATTCATGTTCGCGACCTCCACGATCGGGCTCCGCACGGGGGTCCTCGCACGCTGGATCTCCTACGTTGGCTTCGCGTTCGGCCTCGTGTTGCTGCTCGTCATTGCTGACTTTGCCTGGATCGCGTTGTTGTTCCCCAGTTGGGCGATGCTCGTGAGCACGTGGATTCTCCTGGTGGAATCCCGACAGCAAGAGCGACTTCCGGATCGGGAGGGGGTCATTTGAACTGGCTCCTGCGATCCGGGTTCTGGCCGAATCGATCCTAACTCTGTGCGGATTTGACCTGAGGATTGCACGGATCGTACGGCCCGCTCCCTTTGGGTCTGTTGCGGGATTTGCAAAAAGGGACTCGATTGTTCAAAGTGGAAGAGTGATGATCAATGTAAGGAAGAAGAGCTTTTCCAAAGACGATTCGTGATGTCAGGGATCTCATCCCTGGGCGATCCCCCGGGATTCAGAGTCGGGTCCATACGCCGTAGGAACTGCAAAAGTCCGTTGCGAATGAACCCACCGGGGGGGGGACAGGAGAGGAGGTCGTAGTCGTGCCGGACGAAGTTCTGCAACTCCTCAAGGTCCATGACTATTTCCATGGGCTCGCCGACACAACTCTCAGGGAGGTCGTGAGCCTGGCACGGTTGGTGAACGTTCCCGCAGGCGCGGTCGTCCGCGAAGCCGACCAGTCGCTCGCGTCCGTCGACTTCGTCCTCAAAGGCCGGTTAAAAGCTGTCCGTGTGGACACGCAGGGCCACGAGCACTTTTTCCGAATGGTGGGGCGGGGAGAACAGTTCGGCTTGATGATAGGGGCTCTCGGCGAGTCCGTGCCTCTTCGGACAATCGCGCTGGAGCCTTCGACCATCCTGACTCTCGATTACGAGCAGTCGATGGAACTGCCGCTCAAGTATCCCGACCTGCGGCGACAGTGGCTCCGGACGTTCGCCCGGAGCCTCCAGCGGCACTTCTTCGGGGCCACACCTGACCGTACGCCCACGCTGATCGCTGTTCTCCACGAATCTCCCGCAACTCGGCCACTGGCGGTGAACCTCGTCCGGCGGCTGCGTGAACTGGGTGAAGAAATCTGCGTTCTCAGCGATTCGGAAGAGTGGCGGACAATCACCGACGTACCGTTCCGTTCGATAGTCGAAGGCGACCGCGTTCTGCCGATCGACGTCATTCGCCGACAAATCGCCGATTGGAATCAGGCGAAACGGGTCCTGGTCGATATCAGGACTTCGCAGTCGACGGACGTCATCATCCGGCTGATGGAAGCCGCCGACCGTGTCCTGACGTTTGTTCGTCCCGGGGACATCACTTCCGCGGTCGAGCGATTCCGCGCGCTGGATGTCCAAAATCACGGCTGGCGCGACAAGATCAACATCGTGTGGTTGCTGGACGAGGGGAGCAACGTGGCGCCCGCGGTTCCGGACCTTCGCGGGCTTGCCAGCCAGGATTTCAAGATCTCGGAGGGACCGTTGATGGCACCCTTCGGTAAGGTGCTATCCAACGGCTTGGAGCGCCTTGTGCACTCCCTGCGGGGAGTGAGAATTGGCGTCGCTCTCGGTGGCGGGGCGGCACGTGGGATGGCTCATCTGGGCGTTCTCAAAGCGCTCGAGGACAATGGAATTGTCGTCGATATGATCGCTGGCACGAGTGCCGGGGCCATGACCGGGGTCGTATACTCCGCCGGTCTGGACTGTGATTATAGCGCAAACCAGTTCGGCACCGACCTGAAGCCTTCGTGGCTCTTCCGCAGGCTCCCCAGTGGCAATTACTGGTACCTGCTGCACAAGTACCGGCGCGGCCAATTCGATCCGATGCTCCGAAAGTACCTCCACGACTGGACTCTGGAACAACTGCCGCTCCCGTGTCACGGGGTGACGGTCGATCTGGTCAGCGCGCAATCCGTTGTCCGGGACCGGGGAGATGCCACACATACGGTGCTCGAGAGCATTAACCTCCCGGGCTTCTCCCGTCCGATCTGCCGGAACGGTCAAGCGCTCATCGACGGCGGCCTGGTCGATAACATCCCCGCGGATGTCCTCATTTCGCGAGGCTGTAACTTCGTCATCGCGGTCAGTGTGACGGCCAGGATCGAGCGGAAGTTCGGAGAAAACGACTCGGACACGCCGACGACCCGCATGCGGGATCCTTCTCTGCTCAAGACGCTGATGCGAAGCTTCCAGGTGCAGAACCACAACCTTAACGCCATCGGAGTGAAGGATGCGGATGTGTCGATTGAACCCGACGTGACCGGGTTCGATCTGTCCGAGTTCATGAGAGCCAAGGAACTGGCCGCCGTTGGTGAACACGCCGCGCTCAAGCAGGTGCCGAGAATCCAGCAACTGCTCGCGCGGCTCGACCCCGAACTCTTTCGGTTCGGGTGATGATGATCAACTTACGATTGCGATCTCCTAAACACCCACCAGAGGCTCTCGACGACAATGAACGCGGAACAATCTCGACTCTCAGAGTCCCGTGATGGCTTGACTCCGTGGAAGAAGTGGGGTCCGTACCTTAGCGAACGACAATGGGGAACCGTCCGCGAGGACTACAGCGAGAACGGCGACGCTTGGAACTTTTTCACCCACGATCATGCCCGCTCACGGGCCTATCGCTGGGGTGAAGACGGCTTGGCCGGCATCTCTGACGACCAGCAGCACCTTTGCTTTGCCTTGGCCCTCTGGAATGGCAAGGATGCGATCCTCAAAGAGCGGCTCTTCGGATTGACCAACAGTGAGGGCAACCACGGCGAGGACGTGAAGGAGTACTACTTCTACCTCGACAGCACGCCGACCCACACGTACATGAAGTACCTCTATAAGTATCCGCAAGCGGCCTTTCCGTATTCCGATCTGGTGGAGACGAATCGCCGGCGCACCCGAAACGAGATGGAGTACGAACTCCTCGATACGGGCGTCTTCAAGGACGACCGATACTTCGACGTCTTCGTGGAGTACGCCAAGGCCGGCCCCGAAGACATCCTCGTGCGGATCACCGCGATCAATCGGGGACCGGACGCGGCCGAACTGCATCTCCTGCCGACGTTGTGGTTCCGAAACGATTGGTCGAAGTGGATCGCAGAATCGAACCGTGCCCCACGGAAACCTGATCTCAGGCAAATCAAGAATTCAGCTGGCACGAGTACGGTCGCGGGAACTCATTCGGCGTTGGGTGATTTCACACTTTACTGCGATGGCGAGACACCGCTGCTCTTTACCGAGAACGAGACGAACCACGAGCGCCTGTTCCCCGGGCAGACCAACGAGAGCCCCTACGTCAAGGACGGCATCAACGACTGCGTGATCCACGGCAAGCACAACGCCGTGAATCCCGCGAAGCAGGGGACCAAAGTCGCCGCCCATTACCAGGTGAACGTTGGCGCTGGTCAGACCACGGTGATTCGCCTTCGGCTCTCCAAGGGTACTCCGGATCAGAACGGTCAGCCTTTTGGCAAGCCATTCGATGAGGTCTTCGCCCAGCGGATTCGTGAAGCCGATGAGTTCTACAAGTACGTCACGCCGCCGTCCGTGAGCGCCGACGAGGCCAACGTGATGCGCCAGGCGATCGCCGGCATGCTCTGGAGCAAACAGTTCTTCTTCTTTGACGGCGACAACTGGCTCGACGAACACCACTCCAACCCGCTGCACAGCGGCTACCGGAATTCCCGGAACTCGGAGTGGTTCCACATGATGAACAAGGACATCATCTCGATGCCCGACAAGTGGGAGTATCCCTGGTACGCGGCTTGGGATTTAGCCTTCCATGCACTTCCACTGGCGATTGTCGACCCCGATTTCGCCAAAGAGCAAATGCGGCTGATGCTCACGGGGTCTTACCTGCACCCCAGCGGTCAGCTTCCGGCCTACGAGTGGAATTTCAGCGACGTGAACCCGCCAGTTCATGCCTGGGCAACCCTCTTCCTCCATCGCACCGCGCAGGCTCTGGGTGGCGAAACAGACGTAGATTTCCTGAGGGCGTCGTTCAACAAGCTGATGTTGAACTTCACCTGGTGGGCCAATCGCAAGGACCGCTTCGGTAAGAATGTCTTCGAGGGGGGCTTTCTCGGTCTCGACAACATCGGCGTCT
>JBGSJI010000125.1:0-7797 GCA_041742055.1 Limnoglobus sp.
CGCCGCCACCGCCGCCGCCGCCACCGTAACCGCCGCCACCGCTACGCGGGCCACGCTCTTCGCGGGGCTTGGCTTCGTTCACCGTCAGCGGGCGGCCATCGAGTTGAGCGCCATTCAGCGCTTGAATTGCTGCTTCTGCTCCGTCGCTCATCTCCACGAATGCGAAGCCACGGGGACGGCCGGTTTCCCGGTCCATAATCAATTGAACTTTTGTCACCGTTCCGTACTGAGCAAAGGCCTCGCGGAGGGTGTCCTCGGTCGTCGAGAACGACATGTTACCGACATACAGATTCATTGCCATCACTGATCTCTACAGAACTCACGGAGAAGGCGGGGGCCGCAGCCATCGTCTTCGTCAGCCGGCGAAGTGCCAGCCGAACCATTCTTCGATTGTACATGCTTGGGATTTTTGAAAATAGTCCATTTTGCGCGGAATATGAAAATGAGCGATTTCCGCTATTCTTTCTAGAACGGAAAAGATCGTGCAATTTTCGAGTTTCTCGGGTAAACTGGTAAGACCTGCCTCAAAGAGTTCGGTATTCGAACCCTTTTTCGACGATGTGATATGGTCTACCGCTTCGCTCTCACCGTGGTTTTCTGCGTCATCGGTCCGGCACTTATCGCCGCCGAACCCACTTTTGAACGCGATATCCAACCCGTGCTCACACGATTCGGTTGCAACGCCGGCGCCTGCCATGGCAAAGCCCGCGGACAGAACGGCTTCGCGCTTTCGCTGCTCGGCTTCGATGCCAACTTCGATTACAACGCCATCGTCACCGAAGCCCGCGGCCGACGGCTCTTCGCCGCCAATCCCGATTACAGCCTGCTGCTTCGCAAAGCCAGCGGCGCGGTGCCCCATGGCGGAGGCAAGAAGCTTCCTATCGCTTCCCCCGAATATGCGCTGCTCCGCAGCTGGATTGCGGCCGGTACGCCGCGCACCCCCGCCGACGCGCCAAAGCTGGCGAAGATCACCGTCAGCCCGACCGAGAAACTGCTGGCGTTCAACACCTCGCTTCCGCTCCTCGTGACCGCCCACTACAGCGACGGCAGCACCCAGGATGTCACGAAGCTGTCCGCCTATCAGTCGAACGATGCGGGCTACGCGAACGTGGATGCGAACGGTGTGGTCAAAGCCGGTCCGATCGCGGGCGAGGCCGCCATCACGGCACGCTTCATGGACAAGTTCGCCGTCACGAACATCCTGATCCCGCTCCCCGGCTCGGTGGAACCGAAACTCTACGAACAGCTTCCCCGCCAGAACTTCATCGACGGCTTCGTCTGGTCCAAGCTCAAGCAACTGAACCTCACGCCGTCCGCCAGCGCGAACGATGCGACGTTTCACCGCAGGGCGTATCTGGACATCATCGGCCGCCTGCCCACGCCGGACGAAACGAAGGCGTTCCTCAAGAATCCGGATCGCACGAAGCTGATCGATTCGCTGCTCGATCGGCCCGAGTACGCCGATTACTGGGCGAATAAATGGGCGGATCTCCTGAGGCCGAATCCGTACCACGTCGGCATCAAGGCGACCTTCAACTTCGACTCCTGGATTCGCGAGTCATTCCGCAAGAACAAACCGTACGATCAGTTCGTCCGCGAGATCATCACCGCCTCGGGCAGTACGTTCAAGGACGGCGCAACGGTCTTCTACCGCAATCGCCGCATGCCGGAGGAACTCGCGCCGATGGTCAGCCAGCTCTTCCTCGGCGTGCGCCTCGAGTGCGCGAAATGTCATCAGCACCCCTCGGAGAAGTGGAGCCAGCAAGACTTCTACAGCTTCGCCGCCTTTTTCGGGCGCATCGGCCGCAAAGGCACCGGCATCTCCGCACCGATCTCCGGCAGTGAAGAAATCATCTACACAAGTGAAGGCCCCACCACCGGAAGCAAACGCCGCGGTGGAGGACCGGTGGTGCATCCGCTCACGGGTGAAGTGATGGTACCGACTCCGTTGCTAGGCGAACCGATGGAGATCGATGCCGAAGACGATCCCCGCGTCAAGCTCGCCGAATGGGTGACTTCGAAGGAGAACCCGTTCTTCGCCAAAGTGATTGTCAACCGCGTATGGGCCGATCTCATGGCTCGCGGACTCGTCGATCCCGTCGATGACCTTCGCGACACGAATCCGCCGTCGAACCTCGCACTGCTCGAAGCGCTCGCCAAAGACTTCCGCGACAACGGACACGACTTGAAAAAGCTCATCCGCCGCATCGCCACCAGCTACGTGTACGGTCTTTCTTCGATCCCGAATAAGCGCAACGTCGGCGATACGCGGAACTACTCCCGGCACTATCGCCAGCGCTTGCGGGCTGAAGTCTTGCTCGATGCGGTATCGGACATCACGGATGTCTCGGAGTCGTTGAGTGCGATGCCGCCGGGCTCGCGGGCGATGGAAGCGTGGACGGTGCGCAACGAATCACGGTTCCTGGACAGCTTCGGTAGGCCGGACCCGAACCAGGATCCACCGTGCGAACGAACCAGCGATACGACGGTGGTGCAGGCGTTGCATCTCATGAACGCACCGAACCTGACGCGGAAGATCACGGCGGAGAACGGCCGCTCGGCGAAGCTGGCGGCAAGTAAGCTGACGAATGCGGAATTGGTGGAAGAGGTGTACCTGTTGGTTTACAATCGCCTGCCGCTCGCGGAGGAAAAGTCCGCCTGCGTCGCACGGTTTGAGAAAGCCGGAGTGAAGAAACGCGAAGTAGTGGAAGATTTGCTCTGGAGCCTGATGAACACGCCGGAGTTCGTGTTCGGGGATTGAGCGAGTAAAATGGATTGGTATCGGGAGATGTGAACATGTGGCCGAAACTTGATCAGGTTTTTTTGAAGCCGTTCCCGAAACTGGGCGGCGACTCCGTGCTGCCATCCGATTGCAAAACAGAAGACGAAGCATGGAAGAAATGCATTGATTCTATTATGGCGATTCGAGAGTTGGAAGCTGACTGGGACGGACAAGGAACAGAAGCACCCACGCCAGAAGTCGTTGACAGCGCCCTGATCTTGGCCATAATGCTCCGCGAGCGGAAGGTTCGGCCGCCTTCGTGGACGGTTCAGGGGGTCCGTGGCGATATCAGCCTCGAATGGCAGTGGCGGGACCAGACGACATTGGATTTGGATATTTTGGAACCATACGGAGCGACTTTGACTTTATTGCCGACCGGTGGCCAAGGCCAACAGTGGGTGGTCCGCGAAACGGTCTCCGTTTAATGGATCGAGCCCATGAAACGGGAAACGGATGCCATAACGCCGGATGAACTGCTGATCCGGCTCATTTGGAAGTTCCATTTCAAAGTTGGAATGCCATTGCCGGTTAAGGATAGCGCTTTCGCACCGAAGCGAAATGAGATCGAAGGGATCTCGGTTTTTCGGATGGCGTGCGTGTCAAGCCCGGAGGACACGCTGGCGGTTATCGACCCGGATAAACGCGATGGATATGGAATCGCACTGGTAGGAGTGGGAGACATTCTGAATCTGGGATTGAGCGTCGTACCAGAACCGATACTGACGGTTCCAGGACACTGTGTGATACCGGAAATAAATGATTCAGTTGTATTGAGAGATATCAAATGGAAAACGCTCCTGAAAGAACTCGCGATATTGTCGAACCAGCGCATCGTGCGCCATCCCTTACCGTGAATGGAATCAACCACAACAAACCTTTTTGTGTCGCGACCCATGATAATATTTCGATCCATAACGGGTTCGAGATTCGTGTTGTGAAGAAGTGGAAGATTTGCTCTGGAGCCTGATGAACACGCCGGAGTTCGTGTTCGGGGATTAGAATGAAAAGATGAGTGTGGAGGTAACAAATGTCACGATCGACGACTGTCATCAACTCGGACCCCGATATCCTCGGCGGCACGCCGGTATTTATCGGCACGAGGGTGCCAGTGAAGAACCTGTGGGATTACGTCAACGCAGGGGATTCGCTTGATGAATTTTTGAACGATTTTCCAAGCGTAACCCGGCAACAAGCAATGGAAGCCTTGAAACTGGCAGGCGAACTCCTGGTGGCCGATGCGTGTGCTCATTGATGAATGTGCGCCTCGGTCGCTCCGTACCAGCCTGACCGGCCACGACGTCCACACCGTTGCTGAAATGGGATGGTCTGGAAAGAAGAACGGCGAGCTATTGGCACTGATGGCTTCTGACGATTTTGAAGTGTTGTTGACGGTGGATCAGAACCTTCGACATCAGCAAAACCTGTCGGCAAATGGTGTGGGAATTATTGTGCTGGTCGCACCGACCAACCGGATGGCCGATTTGAGACCGCTGATGCCCTCGGCATGAATTGCTTTGGATTCGATCCAACCTGGAGAGATCATTGACATTGTTGGATGATCACGATGAATGAGTGAACGGTTTTTCAACGAACTTGGGAAACTTCCGCCTTTGAACCACGGTAAACATTGACCTTAAAGAGATCGGCTATGTCCCTCCGCACCAACCAACCCCGCCCCACGCGCCGCGATTGCCTGCAACTCGGCCTCGCCACGCTCTTCGGTGGCGGGCTGGCCTCCGCGCTCCGCGCCTCCACAGGCGCCTCACCCAAGGCCGCCGCGAAGTCCGTCATCCTCATCTGGATGGACGGCGGGCCGACCCACTTCGAGACCTTCGACCCGAAGCCGGACGCGCCGGCCGAATACCGCGGCGAATTCACCACCACCAAGACCACGGCGCCGGGCGTCTTCTTCTCCGAACATATGAAGCAGCTCGCCGGGATGTTCAACACGATCTCCGTGGTCCGCTCGATCCGCCACGATCAGGGGAACCACGGCGCCGGCAACCATTACATGATGACCGGCGCTCCGCCGCGAATCCCCGTCGGCTGCGGTGCGTTCGTCAGCTTCCACCCGAGCCTCGGATCCGTCGTCGCGCATCAGAAGCCCGCACCCGCCGGCCTCCCCGCCTACTTCAGCATGCCCAGCATGTCCCGCTCCGGCGGTCCGAATTTCCTCGGCGCCAAGTACGCGCCGTTCGTCGCTGACGGCGACCCGAACAGCCCGAGCTTCCGCATCCGCGATGTGGCGCTGCCAAGCGGAATGACCGAAGGCCGCTTCGCCGATCGCACCGATCTGCGGGCCGAGGTCGATCGCTTTCAGCGCATCCTCGATAAGACCGCCGGCGATCCGGCGGTCGAACTAGACGACCACTACAAACAGGCCGCCGAGCTGATGAGTTCGAAGGAAGCGCAGGCGGCGTTTGAAATCAACCGCGAGCCGGAAAAGGTTCGCGATCGTTACGGCCGCAACAGCTTTGGCCAGCGGGCGCTGCTCGCGCGGCGACTCGTGGAGGCGGGCGTACCGTTCATCACGCTCTACGATGGCGGCTGGGATCATCACTCGGATCTGTTCGGCGCCTGTCGCAACCGCCTGCCCGGCTGGGACAACACCGTGGCGGCGCTGATCTCCGATCTCGATCAGCGCGGGCTGCTGGACAGCACGCTGGTGATTGCGCTGGGCGAATTCGGCCGCACACCGAAGATCAGCACGCTCTCCGGGCAGACCAAGCCGGGTCGCGATCACTGGGCGAATGCGATGAGTGTACTGTTCGCCGGCGGGAAGTCGCCCGGCGGGCAGATCGTCGGCGCAACGGACCGCAACGGCTTCGCCGCCATCGAACGCGTGCTCTCGCCGGAGAATTTCGCGAGTACCATTTATTCCAAACTCGGTATCGATCCGAACACGATCCTCTACACTCCGCAAGGCCGCCCAACACACATCGTCAGCGATGGAACCCCGATCAAAGAGCTCATGGGCTGATTCGGGTTGTCAGAATTGAGAAGCCGGTTATCCTCTCCGATTCGATGGGTACGATTCCCGCCCGAATCGGATGGATCATCATGATGAGATGGGTTCCGTTTCTTCTCGTTCTCGCCTGGGCAGGACCGCTATTCGCTCAGCAACCGCCCGCTGCGCCGCCCGCACCACCTGCTGCGCCCACGGTTCCCGAAGCGCCTCCGCCAGCGGCCGGGTTCGCGACGGATCCCATCTTCTCCAAACCGCCTGATTCCTATGTCCCCAACGATGGCGGACTCTTCAACCCTGCACCTCCACCGCCGCGAGCGCACTGGAAAGGCGGATTCGACATCGGTCTCAACGGTGCCACCGGCAACTCCGAAGTCTTCAACATCCGCTTCGGTGCCAACGGTGATCGCAAGACCGAAGACAATCTCCTCCACGCCGACTTGCTCTATACGCTCGGCAAACAGGACGGACGCACCATCCAGAACACCATGCTCTTCAACGCCCGCGATGAAGTTCTCTTCGGCAACTCGCCCTGGACCTTCTTCGGCTCGACCAACATCGAATACGACGAGCTACGGGCCTACAAGTTCCGCGTCGGCGTTTACACCGGTATCGGGTACATCGTCCGCAACGACGACACTACGCTCTTCAAGGTGCGAGCCGGTGCCGGTGCCGTACGCGAAATCGGCGGCCCGCAGGATCGCTGGGTGCCGGAAATGGTCTTCGGCTACGATTACCGCCGCAAGATCACCGAATTCTCGTCGATCGTCTCGAATCTCGACTTCTATCCCCGCATCGACGACTTCGCTCAGTATCGCATCCGGGGCAACATCGCGTTCGAAACCATCCTCGATCCCACAACAGGAACCAACCTCAAAATCGGCGCCCAGAGCCGCTATGACAGCGACCCCGGACCCGGCGTCCGCCGGCACGACCTCAACTACTTCGCCACGCTCGGCGTCAAGTTCTGATCCTTACTTCAGATCAAACACCAACACCTCGCCTTCGCCGGCGATGCGGAGCGCTTCATCCTCGAACGCCACCGCATCGCCCTCGACCAGCGCCATGCCATTCACAGTCACGCTTCCGCGTGCCACCTGCAGCCATCCGCCGCGGCCGGACGCCAACGAATAACTCACCTCACCACCCGCCAGCACCGCCGCCGACAACACCGCATCCTGATGCAACACGATCGACCCGTCACGCCCATCCGGCGAGGCGATCGTCCGCCAGCGGTTCCGCTTCTCCGCCTCGGTGAACAGCTTCTGATCGTACTCCGGCGTAATCCCTTTCCGATCCGGCTGAATCCAGATCTGCAGCAGCCGCACCCGCTCGGTTTGCGATGGGTTGAACTCGCTGTGCCGGATTCCCGTCCCCGCCGACATCTTCTGCCATTCGCCCGGCCCGATCACCGTCCCGTTCCCCATGCTGTCGCGGTGCTGCAACCGCCCCTCCATCACATACGTCAGAATCTCCATATCCCGGTGCGGGTGCGTGCCGAACCCTCCGCCGCCGGCAATGACATCATCGTTGATGACCCGCAGCGTCCGATACTGCACGTGATCCGGATCGAAATAATCGCCGAACGAAAAGCTGTGCCAGCTATCCAGCCAGTCGATGTGCGTTCGCCCCCGGTCCAGCGCTTTGCGAAGTGTGATCATGACAAACTCCTGAAATGTGTACGGATGGATATACACGCTTCACGTCAAAGGCTTACAGCGTGCTGTTACACGTCAGCTGGCTTGTATCTTTGTGAAAAGTTCCGCGAAGGATTTGACAGGCCGCAATTCCATAAGGAGGACTCCGCCACCGGCTGCTCATGCACTTGGCGGAGTCCTCTGGGAAGTGCGGATGACTCCGGCGCCCCTGCCCCACCCGACTCCGGAATAATGTCAAAATTCCGATGAATAAAAGGGGACGCAGCCAATCCTGTTCGGCACGAGTCATGCTCTGGCCATGGCGCGGGTCCGGTCGCGGGTCGGATTGGTGGAATGCGGCGGGGTTTCAAGGCAGATGGGCAGACGTTGGGAGTGGACCGTTCCGATGCGCG
>JBGSJI010000126.1:0-30417 GCA_041742055.1 Limnoglobus sp.
CCACCACTCACAATGCGCTCTTCGTGTGTTAATTGACACTTTGACCCAGGGCTTCGTCGCTGCGCTCCTCACCCTGGGCTGACAGAACCGGCCCTGTAGGCCGGAAGAAAAATCAACCATTTGAATAGCAAAAAAGACGAAATGGACGCAACTCAATTCTGGAAAGCAAAAACGATAAGATTACGCAGCAATTATGAAGTGGCTGATCTGATGAAGGCTGCCATGAGAGGTTTATCTCGCGAGATCGCGATATCCGCAATTTCAGATTTCGTGTTATCGTCTATTGCGAAGTCAGCGCCTTGTGAAAGCAAAACTTTTGCGATCGAGACACTTTGCTCATCCGACAAGTCGTAGGCAAGAGCGCAGATCATGAGTGGCGTCGCACCGGAAGCGCAGAGGGCATTGACATCTGCACCATGATGAATGAGAAGTTTCGCACATCGAAAATGGCCATTCAGGATTGCCAAATGAAGTGGTTGATAGCCCTGCAATCGGCCAACTAAAGATTGTTGCCCGCTTGCAAGGAGCCTTTCCAGCTCTGCCTCGTCGCCTCGTTTGGCTGCTGCTGCAATCAGAAACGAGATCGGGGCTGAGGGGAGATCATGAATGACTTGCAATTCCGGTTCTGCTTCATGGTCGACTTCGAGGAGGATATCTGCGAATTCTGGATGAAAGTCAAAACCGTTCTCGCCGAATCCATCGCTGATTTGTGATTTGCAGAAACGAACAATCTCTTCAAATCCTGATGTTTCCAGGTTTCGATTCAAATGTGTTCGCATAATCAGGTCTAACCGCATCTTTTCTCGCTCAAGAGATAAATCAATGCGAAATACTCCAAGATCGATCAGTGCGTCATCGATGAAGTCCATCGGATTGATTTCGTTGGCGTTCCAAGAGCGAATGAATGGATCAAAAGAATATGGGAGAAATAGAGTTCCAGTATTCCGATCCATAAGAGAAGTTGGAAACTTGAGAAGCAGTTGCATGTTTCTCTCAAGTCGAGAAATATGGGGACGCACATCGCCAACACAAAAGAGCCGCGCACGAAGTAAGCGGGAAATGCATGGCAAATCATAACCGCTTACTGCGTGCGCGGCTCCTTAAATCTAAGGGGATGCAGCTCATTTCCAGAAATGAGCTGCGTCCCCTTTGATTGATCCCGACGGAAATCTACCCAAGCTTGTAATGGGCGATTTTGTTGTGCCCGGCGAGCAGCAGCGAGTCCCATTTCGGGCTGATCGTGAGATCGTGGACATGCATCGGGGCTTTGTCCTGCTTCAGCACCTTCTTGTTCGCCACATCGAGAAACGCAATGAAGCCCTCGCCCGCGCCACCGGCCGCCAGTAACCACGAGCCATCCGGTGCATAGCGAAGCTGATTGACAAGACCCTGACTCTTATCGGTGACGATCTCGGCGATCCGCTCCTGCTTCTGCCAGTCGAAGACTTCCACGCGACCCTTCGCTTCGAGGTGGTCGATGTTGCCGATCTTGCCCGTACCACCGACGGCGAGCTGTTTGCCATCGGGAGAAAACGCCAGCGACCGCGCTCCACCGATCGAATGCAACCGCTGCACCGGATCCCAGGTGTACATGATCGGCGCTTCGACCGTCTTGAGCTGTTCACCGTTGGCGGCGTTCCAGATGATCACCTTCGCCGTCTTGTCCGCCGTCGCGAGGTATTTGCCATCCGGCGAGTACGTCACCGCATAGAGCATGGACGAGAAATGATGCGGAGTTTTTTCGGTGTGTCCGCGAAGCTCACGGACCATCTGCCCCGACTTCACGTTCCAGATTTTGCACACCATATCATCCGCAACGCTGGCGATGAACTGGCCATCGGGCGAAAGGGTGATCTGCCGGATCCACTTGCCGTGTGCGGGGACTTTGCGGATCTCGGCGTTCTTTTCGATGTCCCACCAGATGAGTTGGCCGTCGTAGCTGCCGGAGATCAGTGTCGAGCCGGTCAGGGCGAGCGTTGTGACGTAACTGCCGTGGGCGTAGAGATTCTTCGGTTCGAATGTTTTGTCCGTCAGTTCGCCTTCCGACACCTGAAAATCGGATGAGCCGAGGAACACGCGATTCGTTTCCGGCACGCGAGCGACGGCAAAGGCGATGGCGCTGCGGCCGTAATCTTTGATCAGTTTGAGCGAATCCGGTTTCGGTGCGGTCATGGCGAGACTCGATCGGAAAAGATGTTCTGGCGGGTTCGACAGTATTAGAGTAACCGATTTCGACGTCAGGAACTACTCAAAAAGGATCGTCGTTCCGTGGAATTCTTCGACTCGATTCCCGGTGGAAAATTGACGTAAGTCCTTACCGGGCATAGGCGCTTCCGAAATTTTGGCGTCTTTCCACGGTAGGGTGTGGCAGTGTCGGTGGAAAGACGAGTCAGTGTCAGAATAATTCCGCCACCGCCTGCGACCTCGCCTTGCGTCATTTGCCAAAATCCGCTATCAGCCAAGCCGACCCAACCATCCGAATTTGACTTATGACACCAATACCCAATACCGACCGCCGCTGGGACTGGATCTGGCTGATCGCCGTTGGTGTGCTCTCCAGTTCGTGGTGCCTGACGGCGGCTCCGCAGTTGAGTGCGACCTTTGATGAAACTTGCTACATCGAGCGTGGTTTGCATAGCTGGCGCACGGGCAGTCTGAAGCCGCACATGTCCGCGGGCACGATGCCGCTGCCGATCGACGTTCAAACACTGCCGATCTACCTCTGGGAGCGCTCCCGCGGGCAGGCGTTCGATGTGCAGACCGACCTGACGGAGATTCTGCGAGTTGGGCGGGCGGCGAATCTCGTGTTCTGGTGGTTGCTGCTGGTCTATGCGATGAAGCTGGCCCGGCTGTTTGGTGGCGCGTGGGCGGGGCGCATGGCGGTGGGACTGGTAGGATTCGATCCGAACTTCGTCGCCCACGCCACGCTGGCCACGACGGATATCAGCATCACCGCCACCACGCTCATGACGATCTACTACTTCGTGCTGGGTCGCGACCAAGGCTGGAAAACACGTGTACTGATCCCAGGGCTCTGCTACGGTTTGGCGGTGGTGTCGAAGGCGTCAGCGCTGGCGTTTGTGCCGATCTCGTTCGTTGTGCTTGGGCTGTTCTATCACCTGACGCACACCGATCCATCGACCTCCCGAGTCCGTCTCCGCGGCCTGTTGAAAGATCTGGTTCACATTGTGATGGTCGGCTCGGTCTTCGTGTTCACCTATTGCGGCAGCGACTACACCACGGAGCGCACGTTTGTGGAATGGGCCCGCAAGCTACCCGAAGGAGCGGTGAAATCCGCGATGGTGCCCGTCAGCGAGAATCTGAGGATTTTCACGAACGCCGGCGAGGCGATGGCGGCGCAGATCAAGCACAACTTCCGCGGGCATGGCGTGTATCTTCATGGCGAATGGCACGCCCGCGCGACCTGGTACTATTTCCCCTACGCTCTCTTCGTCAAACTTCCGCTCGCCACCTTGCTGCTGCTTTCGATTGCGTTCCTGCACATCCGCACGATGCTCCGACATCCGCTCGGCTGGCTCGCGCTCGCGCTATTGCTCTTCACACTGACCTGCCGAGTCCAGATCGGCATCCGGTTGATCTTCCCGACGATCGCGATCACGTATATCGCCGCGTGCATCACCCTGACGCGGTCGCAGCTGATCCCGGCACACATCCGGTGTCTGCTCGCAGGCGGCGTGATCGTTGCGAATCTGGCCATCACCGCCAACTGCTGGCCACACGGATTACGGTTCGTCAATCTGTTGAATGGCGGACCAGATGAAGGCTATCGTGCACTCTCTGATTCGAATTACGATTGGGGCCAAGGCCTGCCGGATCTCCTGCCCTACACGGCACCAGGTCAGCCTCCGCTGGCCGTCTGGTATTACGGTACCGACCCCGCCGCGTTTCGGGCGCCGTTCATCCCCATGCAATTGCACACGATGCCGTTCAGTTCACCCGAAGATATCAAGCGGATTGTTGGTCCCGCCCGGCTTGCGGTTGGCGCCAGCATCCTCTATGGCAATCCGGCGCTCTCGCCATCTTCCAAAATTGCGGTCGATTACCTGAAGACGCAAACGCCGATCGCGCGAACGGCCACCTTCTTTATCTTTGACCTGAACACCTGATTAAGCTGCGAGGCGAGGCTGTGCTTCCGACATCTCGATCCGCTTCGCCGGCGTTCTCCGCTCGCGCCTGACCACCACCGACCACGCCACCAGCGTCCCGATCAGCACCGGCCAGAGCATCGGCACCATCCGCATGGTCCACGGGCCCTTCCAGACCATGAACGCACCCAGCATCCCGCCACCGATGGCGAGTGTCAGAAATTGCTTTCCCAGTTCGGGGCGGGACTTGAGGATTTCAGCGAGCAGCCAGAATCCGGGAGCGAGGAACGGCACGAACCAGCGGATCGAACAGCACGCCCCGCCCATGTTGTTCGAAAGCACCGCATACATCAACCAGGTGATACCGCACCACGCCAACAATCCGCCCAGTTCCACTCGATGCTGCGACTTCCACAGCACACTGGCGCCGGCGGTCAGCGCAAGCAGCAGCGGGAGATTGTGATTCAGGAATCCGTGTTTGCCAAACAGCATACCGGCGGCGTAGAGAACCTGATCGACTGGCTTGTGACGAAAGAATCCCGTGATGTTCTCGGCGTTGAACGGGCTGCCGGGATAAGCAAAATGCGCAGGCACCATATTGAGCGGCTTCCACACACCGCCGATCACGTAGTTCATCCCCAGCCCAAATACCACGAAGGGAACCACGCCCAGCGTGGTCCAGAGAATCGCATGAGCACTTCGCATGCGCCACGCCACCAGTCCCAGCATGCAGGCCACGAGCGGTGGACCGCTGCCGAAATCCTGCAGGAACGCCAGACCCGCCAACGCACCCAACGCTAGCAGCGTGATCGCGCCCCAAGGCCGTTCGCGCACGAGCAACCGGCACATCGCCGCCACGAGTCCCAGCTGCACCGCACCGCTGTTCATTTGTTGCGTATAAGTCAGCGAGTACGTACCCACAGCAAATGCACCCAGCCAGATCAATCGCCAACTCGGATCGAGCCTAAGTACGCGACCCAGCGACCAGAGGCATCCCACCGCGACCGCGTAGCCCAGTCCGCAGGTCAGAATCGTCATCAGCCTGATGAAGCGATCCGGCCGCTCGCGCGGCGCCGGCGCACCCAGCCACTGCAGCGGCCGGTACATCCCCGCCATGATCACACTCGTCGCCAGCGGTTTATCCGAGTAGAAGTGGCCGTTGATGAATAGCTTGTCGAGCGTCCCGTGCTGAAGCAGGTCCGCGCGGTCCGCAGGGTACGGCGCCATCCCGGCCGCGACGAGTTCTGGCGGCACCTTCACGAAGATCGAATCATCGATCGCCAGCGTTTGCCGATCGAGCAGCGATTCGATCGCCGCCAACCGACTCCCATCGTTCCACCCCCCGGCATAAGGCTTCGCGCTCGCCGCCGCCAACAGCAACGCCACGCCGCCTAGAATCCACGCGATCTCGGGGCCGTCCCTGAACTGTGCCATACCGCCGCACTCCCTTGCGTGCGGCAAACGTACCACGCGGCAGCATTTCCGATGAAGGGCAGTTTCGCATGCGTCAATCCACATTCAAGCAACTGTCATTCCACCGACACTGCCACACCCTACGGTGGAAAGACACCAAAATTTCGGAAGCGCCTATGCCCGATAAGGACTTGCGTCAAATTCAAGTCAGGCAATAATGCGATTCGCAACCTGGTTCACCGTGTCAAACAGCAGAATCGACTCCTCCGTTTCGTCCAACTGGCTCCGCCGCTCACCATCTTTGCCCCAGACCGCCGAACCGCCTGCGCCGACAAAATTGTCGCACGGCCCCACGTTATTCGCCATCAGCACCGACAAGCCATACGCTTTTGCGATCGTTGGATAGTGAGCATTCGCCTTCGCGATTCCGCCGGCGGACTTCGCCACGCTGGCGAGATACCAGTCCGCTCCTTCGCTGGTGACATTCCGGGCATGGGATTCCTGCAGCGATTCATAACAGATCGCAAGCGCCAGTCGATGACCGTGAAGCGACAGAACCAGCGATCCGGTTCCGGCGGTGAAATACGGCAGTTCATCCGCATGGAGAATCGTCTTCGCATAAGTCAGCGGTCGCTGGTGTGGTTGAAACACGATCATGCCGATGAGCGGTTTGCCGGCGGTCTTGAGCGGAGCGCCGAGCGCGATCACCATCTTCGACGAATCGCTGGCAGTCTGAAACTCCGCCAGTCGAGTGTCATCCGGTGTGATCGCCAGTTCACGGGCGAGTGCGGGTTCGTACCCGGTCATTGAGAGTTCAGGGAACAGGATCAGGTCCGCTTTGTGCTGCGCTGCTGTGGAGATGAATTGAAGATGCCGATCCCGATTGGCGTTCAGATCACCGGGTATCGTGGCAATCTGAGCGGCAGCCAATTGCATAAAGCGATCTCGAACGGGTGTCGATCACGGAGCCGCGACCGCAAGGGAATAAATAGGTTACCACTCCCTTTCGATCGTGGCTCTTACTGATCTTCTTGATTGACGAGTGTTTTCTGATGATTGGTTTCTGCAGGAATATCGATTTCGGAATGATGCCCAGCGGCTTTCGATTGTTCGACTTTGTCGCACCCATTCGCCAGTCTCACGGCCACGTTCAATTTCCCTCTTACGAATCTCCGCAAACATGGTCTTCACGTCGTAATTGTCCGCGGCGGCCAATTGCTCACGGATTCGATGCACCTCAGCGACGATAGGATCTTCCCACATCTTTTGTCCTCCCATGAGCTCAATGGGCGTGCAAATGATCGGCATTCTAAAACCTGCTTGTTCGCAAATCTTCTCCATTCTTCGCGCGATTTGAGCGTTTGCCAAGTGTTTGCAGTTCCATGTGAGCAGATAGTCGATCCCCTTTACTGCCGATATCGCGATGTGCGCAGCATCACGAATCGCTCGCTTTGGCAAGATATTGGCCAAAACGATCTGCTCAGTCAAAGATTCCGATTGTGATGTTCCGAGGATTGTCTGCAAGACATTGACTATAGGAAAGGCGTTTCTGAACTTCCGTCGCATCGCCGGAGCTTGCTTCATCGAACACGACCTGTGAATCATAACACTCAAACGCTGCGCGACGATCCTCCCACCATTCCCGAGTCGCCTGCTGATGCGCCGCAACCATCAGATCCCGGCTCGGTCTGGCAACAAGATAACTGATGAAAGTCGTCTCAAGATAAACCGATTCCATTCCGCCGCTCCGGTTACGATCTGCAGAATGTGCCTATGGATTCGATTATACTTTGCTCCGCAATTCCGTATCCTCGTCCCGGTCCGCGAGCGCTTCGTCCAGCGGCCATGGGCACTCCGCCGGGAATGTCGCACGCGCAAGGCCCGTCTCGGCGGCGGCCTGTTTGCGGGCGTCCTCATAGGCATCGCCATAACGGGATTCTGCGTGGTTTCGAAGACTCTTGCTCTCCAGCAGAAGCCGGAGTTCACGCTGCTGTTCGAGAATGGTCCCGTGCCAGGAACGGGTGCGATGGTCCGGTTGGAATTCCCACTTGAGAAGATGACAAAGCAAAACGACCAACCGAGTGTAGACCTCGCGATAATCCCGCCGGGCCATGTCGTTGAGATGCTCCGCCAGAATGTCGTGTTCGACTTCGCCCAACCGTCCCGTACGGATCAGTTCGGCCGTGGACTCCAGCCAGGCGGTCTCATCCAAAGTGTAAAGTGATTCGGTTGTTGGAGGTGTTTTTCGGACCATGGATCAACGATCCTCCCGTACAAAGACACCTCCATCTTACCATGTTGGCAGACTACGCCAGCACTTTCCTGACCCCGGCTGATTTGCGATCTCTTTGTTATTCTTCATTCGAATGCAGTTGCTTGAGAACTGTTTGAACGCAATCAGGGCAAATAAACCGTCTCTCCCACGTAGAGAAATCATCTTTGCTCCTTATTCCCAGAAGTCTCTTTCGTTCTGCAACTTCACGATTCCAAAAGACAAGTCCTTTTTGATGTTCAATTGCACGCTTCACGTTTTCCTTGGACAGATTCGAATAACGGTTACCATCAGGACTGCCGATTTCAAAAATGGAATCGCACAGTTGGCATCTTCCTAGTTTTAGGGCTTCGAATAAACGCAACTGCAGTTTTGGGATTGGCTCGTAAAATGGACTCGACAATACCTCTGCACACTTGGAACCCTTGATTCGAATCAATCCAATTCCGAGATTGCTGGCAATAAATGTTTCATCTTGTGAATAAGGTTCGTCACGTCGGTCTGCCAGATAAACTCGATTTGCAAAGACTTTATACCCTAATGCTTGACCGCACGCGTTCGCAAATGGTGTGGTCCCTCGCTTGACCTCAATCGCGATCGTTTCGACCTCGCCAGAAAAATCACCTCCAATATCTCGAACACCAATGACATCGATCCTGCCATAGCGAAGACCTTTATTGATAGCCACTTTGAAGCAAAGAAAATGTCTTTTTGTCCATCTCGCAACCGGATTGTAATCCTCTTTTTCGAGCCTCGTATTTTTCTTTGCCATACATCACCACAATGAATGAATGGTTGAGTAGCAAATTTTTACGCCAGCACGTCTTCGATCGCTTCCACGCCGGGGTTGACGAGTGGGATTGGTCGCGAGCCGACGTAATAGTTCTTCTCCGGGTTGATTCCGAGCGCCCGATAGATCGTGGCGAACAGGCTGCCCGCATCGACATTCTCCGCCACGACTTTATTCCCCTTCTCGTCGGTCTTGCCGTACACGCTTCCGCCTTTGATCCCGCAGCCGGTGATGGTGCTGCTCCAGGCGCTTGCGAAGTGGTCGCGGCCGAGACTGGCGTTGATGTTGGGCGTGCGGCCGAATTCCGAGAGAGTGACGATCATCACGTCATCAAGCATGCCGCGGTCTTTCAGGTCGTCGATGAGCGTCGCCATGACGTGATCGAGTTCCGGCACCATCTCCTGGTGCGTTTCGAAGTTCTGGCCGTGGCTGTCCCACCACGCGCGTCCGACGCGGACGAACGGTACGCCCGCTTCAACGAGCCGCCGCGCGATCAGCGTCTGCTGAGCGAACTGCGTGGGGCCGTAGCGGTCGCGGACCTTCTGCGGTTCTTTCTCGATGTCGAAGAGCGTTTCGCTGGCCATGATGCCGCGGACTCGTTCGTACGCTTCGTTGTGGCTGCCCATCGCCTCGGAGTAGCGACCTTTCGCGAATTGCTTACTGAGGAGATCGCGAAGGTCGGCACGGGTCTTGTGATCGAGATCGCTGATGGTCTCGAGCTTGCGGATGTACTCCGGCACGTTGTTGGTGGTCAGTTCCATCGGGGCGTAGCGTGCGCCGAGGAAGCCGGATTCACCGGGCGCCATGCCGCGGCCTTCGGTCTGTGTGTAGAAAGTGACGTAATCGGGCACCTTGCTGTCCGCCCGGCCCATTTCACGGGCGACCACCGCACCGAGGTCCGGGTATTTCAGGCCCGCCTCGTCGCGACGGCCACGCATCATGATCTTCGCAGCGCCGCCGTGATCGCCGTTCTTGGTGTCGAGCCCCCGCATGATGCAGACATGCTTCATCCGCTTGGCCATCTGCGGCATCAGTTCCGAAATGTGAACACCCGGCACGTCGGTCGGGATGGCGCGGAACGGACCACCGGTGCTGGCACCGGGCTTCGGGTCCCACGTTTCAAGCTGGCTGGCTCCACCGGCGAGCCAGAGCATGATGACGCGCTTCTGATTCTTCTTGAGATCCGACGCCAGCGCCGGCGTACCGAGCACGTCGAGGCCGGTCATGTCGGCGAATGCGGACGCGCCGATGGCAGCCGTTGCGCCGAGGAATGCGCGGCGGCCGAGGGCGTGCTCGGAGGGATTGCAGCGTGATCGATTCATGGGTTCCGCACCTCGAAGATCAATGATTGAATCGGAATTCCGGGCATGTCACCATGGCCCAGAGAATCTGTTTGTAAGCTTCCGGCAGTCGATCCTTCCGCTCTTCGGCGTAAGGCACAAGGGATTTCCGTTCCAGTTCCGAGGCGTTTCGAACGAAGACCGTTTGAATCATCGTCTCGATGGCTACCTTCGCATCCTTCTCGTTTTTCAAGGAGCCGAGCAAAGTCGATCCGCCGTCGGTGAGATACTCCTTCATGATCCGGTCGCCGTTGCTGAACAGCAGCGCCTCACCGACGCCGATCTGAAAGTTATCCGTCGGTTGGGCGATCAGCGATGCGAGTCCGCGGCCCGATTGTTCAGCTTGCTCGATCCGCTTTTCGAATTCATCGGGCTTCAAGCCTTCATATTGTTTCGGATCGGTCGTCGCGATCTTGAGGGACGTCGCCAGTTGCTGCGGCGTGAGCGGTTTGAGTTGTGCGACAGCGAAGTAACGGTCTTCGGGTCGTGCTTCGCTCGGGTACTGGCTGGATCGGGAGTAGGTTTTGCTCATCACGATTCCGCGGACGAGCCGGCGGATGTCGTACTGGTGGGCGGCGGTGTCCCGCGCGAGCCACTTGAGGAGCAGCGGGTGCGAGGCGGGGTTTTCGCTGTGCATTTGGTCGAGCGGATTGACGAGTCCGTAGCCGAGGAAGCGATGCCAGAGGCGATTGACGATATTGCGGGCGAAGAATTCCGCTTCCTTGGATTTCAGGGCGACTTCGACGAGTTTTTCGCGGGCGCTGAAGTCCGGTTTGGGAATGGGAGCATTCTTTTCTTTCTTTCGCTTCTCCGTGATTTCCTTTTCTTTCTTCTGCTCGTCTTTGGTGAGTTCGCGAAGCGTATCGGTCTCAACAACCGCACCGGTCAGGAACATGAGTTTGGCTTCGCGCTCCGGGCCTTTGGTGGGTTTGAACTTCACCAGCCCCGCGGCGCGCTCGGCGAGTTGGCCATTCGCATCGTAGGTGCGTGCGAGGAACGATTTCATTCCGAAAAAGTGATCCTGTTTCCAGTCGCGGACGAGCGGGTGATCGTGGCACTGCGCACAGCTGACATTCACGCCGAAGAAGGCGACGCTGACGTCGTTGGTCATCCGGTCCGCATCCTGAACGCGGGCGCGGAGGAACTCGCCGGCGGATTTGGTTTTTTCGTCGTCGCCGGGGAGCATCAGTTCGCGGAAGATGCGATCCCAGGGTTTGCGGTCTTTCATCGCCTGCGTGAGGTAATCGCGGACGGACCCGGAGCGACCGCGGCCGGGATCGCTGTTGAGCATCGAATCGAAGAGGATGGCCTGATAGCGATCGAAGGCGGGGGATGCCATAAGCCGTTCGACGAGTTGCGAGCGTTTGTCCGACTTCTTCGAGTTGATGAACTCGTTCAACTCGACGGTGGTCGGGATGCGGCCCTGGAGGTCGAGTGTGAGACGACGGATCAGCGTGGCGTCGTCCGCCTGCGGGGCAGGGCTAATTTTCTCGGCGGCGATTCTGGCATCGACGAGTTGATCGATCACGGAATCGATGGCGCGGTCAGCCGGCGGAAGTTCGTCCGCGATGAGGGACCGAGTCCCGGTGAATGTTAAGTAAACGAGAACCACAAGACGGAGCAACCGCATCGGCTGGCTCCTCGCAGGAAGGAAGGTTGAAGAAACAACCCAATCGGCGGGAATCAATTCGCAGGGGAGTACGAATCAACTTACCACTACTTTACCATCTCTCACGTTCCACGCCAGTGGAAAGTTGATTTCGTTCATGAAGCGGTTTATTCGATATCGATGGCGGGCCAGGCGGTCGGTACGACGAAGATTTTCCCGTCGCCGATTCGGCCGGTGCGGGCGATGCGGGCGATGCGTTCGGAAAGCTCGTCGCGCTTGTTCGCTGGAACCCAGCAGGCGATCTCGACTTTGGGCAGATAGGCGGTGCTGTATTCGCTTCCGCGATAGCGATCAAGATAGCCTTTCTGGCGGCCGTAACCTTTCACCTCGCGCACGACGCACTCGCTGACGCCGAACTGGGCCAACTCCGCCAGCACCGCCTCCGCACGAAACGGCTTCACGATCACGATCAGCTCGACCAAGGGTCAGCTCCTTGAGGAATTACTTCTTCGGCCGTTTGCGGACCACGTCGTCGATGGCCTGGCGCCACGCGCGATATGCCGTCGCCGTTTCCGCGGCCGTCGCCTTCGGCTTCAGCAACGAGACGTCCGTCTCGGTGTAAATCATGTCGTGAAGTTTGGCATCGAAATCGGGATTCGGCGTATTCTTCTGAGACTTGGTCTCCTCGAGCCAGCGATCAAGCTCCATGCGAAGCTTCCGCACGCGATCCGCCTGCGCGGCGGCGAGGTTCTTCGTTTCGCCCGGATCGGAACCGAGGTCGTACAGTTCGGCGGAATCGTTCTCGTAGTTCACGATGAACTTCATGTTCCCGCGAACGATCGCACCACTAGGCCGGCTACCCTGATTCGTGTAGTGCGGAATGTGCCAGTAGAGCGAACGCATGCTCATCGGTTCGCCCACGAGCGCTTTCTTGATGCTCGCACCGTCGCCTTTGAAGCGATCCGCGAGTCCGCAGATGTCCAGAAATGTCGGCGTCCAATCAGTGCTGATCGTCGGAACGTCCGAAATGCTCCCCGCCTTGATTTTGCCGGGCCAGCGCACGATCTGCGGCACGCGGATTCCGCCCTCGTACAAAAAGCCCTTGCCGGCGCGGAACGGCGTATTGTGCGTCGGTGGGTCGTCCTTCAGTTCCGGCACGTGCAGTCCGCCGTTATCGGACATGAACACTACGATCGTGTTCTCCGCCAGTTTCAACTCATCGAGCTTCCTCAGCACGCGCCCCACGCATTCGTCCATCTCGTGCATGATCGCAGCGTAGACGGGGTTGAACGTATCCTTGTACTTCTCGATGAGTTCCTTCTTCGCACCGAGCGGAATGTGCGGAGTGTGGTGGGCGAGGTAGAGGAAGAACGGCTTGCCCGCATTCGCCGCCATGAACTCCTCCGCCTTCGCCGTCAGATCGTACTCGCCCTTTCCGCCTTCGGTCGCGCTCGGCGGAGTGTTGCCGCGGCCCGCATGCACAAAATCAAAGCCCTGTTGCTTCGGCGAAAACATCGCACCGCCGAGGTGCCACTTGCCGATACAGGCGGAGGTGTAACCCGCCTCTTTGAGGTACTCCGCCAGCGTGAGTTCCTCGAGCGGAAGCTGAAGCGTGATCTTCGGATGCAGCAGTTTCTGAGAGGGTGCATCCGCACGGCCGCTCAGAAACGTCGTGATGTGCAGCCGGGCCGGATGCTTGCCCGTGAGGATCGACGCCCGTGTCGGCGAGCAGACTGGGCAGGCGGCATACGCCTGCGTGAAGCGCATCCCCTCCCCCGCAAGTCGATCCAGATTCGGCGTGTGATGCTCTTTTCGACCGTAACAGCCCAGATCGTTGATCCCGAGATCGTCCGCAAGAATGAACACGATATTCGGCTTCTCCGCCGCTGACGCTAATCCGCCGATCACTGCGAGAAGAACAAGGGAGAGAATCGTTTTCATGAGAGGGTCCTACTCCAGATCAAGAGGTTCGAATTCCGCGAACATCTGCCCGCATTCCGCAACCTGGTTCAATGGCACATAATCGCAGGCGGCTTCAAACTCCGCCCACATCGCAAGTATCGCCGGGTTTGCATGCGCCTGCTCGATCGCCTCGGGAGACTTCCACTCGAACACTTCGATGATCGTGCCATTCGATGTCCGCATCACAACCGGCGTGCGATCGGTGACGAGTTGTTCCTGTCGCAATACCTGAAGATGCTTGCGAATGCAGGCGAGCAGTTCCGCTTCCTTACTCGCCTTGGGAACGTAGGGAACGATCACGATGCGGCCCATGATATTCTCCAGGGTTGGTACTTCCAAGCAACTTTAACAGAAGATTCATGCGAAGGAAACCATGTCTTTCCGACCCGCAACAGGTACGTTAAGAGCATGAAGATACTACTCACAAACGACGACGGATTCTATGCCCCGGGTCTCCGGGCCTTGAGGCGGGAACTTCAGGAAATCGGAGAAGTGATTGTCGTCGCTCCGGCCACGGAACAGAGTGCCGCCGGGCATTCGGTCACGTTGCTCACGCCCTTGCTGATCAATGAAGTTTTCGAAGACGATGGAAAAACACAGATCGGCTGGGCGGTGGAGGGTCGGCCGGCGGATTGCGTCAAACTCGCCTTGTTGGAACTGCTGAGCGAACCGCCCGATCTGATCGTCAGCGGCCTGAATGCGGGTTCGAATGCCGGGATCAACGTCCTTTATTCCGGCACGGTTGCCGCCGCGATCGAAGGCTCCTTCTACGGCCATACCGCGATTGCGTGCTCGCTGGAATACGAAAAGAAAATTTACGACTTCCCCGGCGCGGCCCGCCACGCACGCCGCGTCATCGAGCAGATCCTCAAACAGAAACCGGCTCAGGGCACGCTCTTCAATGTCAATATCCCCGTACTGGAGAACGGTCCGATCCGCGGCGTGAAAGTTTTGCCACAGAACATCACCCGCTACACCGAGAAATTCGACCGCCGCGTGAATCCGCGCGGCCGCACCTACTTCTGGACCGGTGCGGATTTCGATTGCCCCTCGCCGCATCCCGATACGGATGTCACGGCGCTGGCGGAGCAGTTCATCACCGTGACCCCGCTCAAGTTCGACCTCACCGATCATACCGCCATGCAGCGCATGCAGAACTGGAGTTGGACGCTGGAAAGCGATCCCGCCAAAAGTTGATACAACACGCCATTCTGTGTTTTTAGTCGCCCTCTAAAAATGAGACCTATGAAATACGCGATTGTCATTCCCGATGGTTGTGCGGACGAACCGATCGATTCACTCGGCGGACTCACGCCGCTTCAGGCCGCCAAGATCCCCAACATGGACCGGATCGCCCAACTCGGACTCGTCGGGCTTTCCAACAACGTCCCCGCCTCGCTCACGCCCGCCTCCGACGTCGCCACGCTCTCGCTCTTCGGCTACGATCCCCTCGAAGTGTACACCGGTCGTGCACCGCTCGAAACCGCGGCCATGGGGATCGAACTCGGGCCGAACGACTGGGCCATCCGCTGCAATCTCGTTTACGTGCCGGACGGCCTCATGCGGGACTTCACCGCCGGGCATATCTCAAGTGATGATGGCACTCCGCTCATCCAGGCGCTGCAAAAACAACTGGGCGGAAAAGAGTTCGCCGGCGGAGTGATCGAGTTTCACCCCGGTGTTCAGTACCGCAATATCCTCGTCTGGCGCGGTCCGACTGGTCCGGCACCGTTCACCGGCCTCAAGACGCAGGCGCCCCACGATATCCCGGATCAGTCCATTGCGGATCATCTCCCCAAAGGGCCTGGAGCCGAATTTCTCATCTCGCTCATGGAAGCAAGTCGGCAGATCCTGAAGGATCATCCGGTGAATCGTGAGCGAGGCTTCCAAGGCAAAAAGCCAGCGACGCAGGTCTGGCTCTGGGGACAGGGCAAAGCGCCGACAGTCAAATCCTTCGAAACACTGCATGGGAAAACGGGCGCGATCATCTCCGCCGTCGATCTCGTTCGTGGGGTCGGCCAACTCATCGGCTGGAAGCGGATCGACGTTCCCGGTGCCACCGGCTACCTCGATACCGACTACGCGGCCAAGGGCCGTTACGGCGTCGAAGCTCTCAAGGATCACGACCTCGTCTGTGTGCATATCGAAGCGCCGGATGAAGCGTCCCACGAAGGACGAGCGGATGAAAAAGTGAAGGCGCTCGAGCGGATCGATCAGCATATCGTCGGCCCGCTTCTGCAGGCGCTGCCGGCTTATGGCGAATGGCGGATTCTGGTCGAACCGGATCACCGCACGACGCTGGCGACCCGCGCCCATGCGTACGGTCCGGTCCCGTTTGCGGTGGCGGGCACGGAAATTCCTGTGAATGGTCAAAGGAGTTATGATGAAACTTCGGCTTCTCAAGGCCCCAAGTACTTTGATCCAGGCTGGGAATTGATGAAATGGTTTCTGAATACCTGAGATTGCCCGTGACTTGGTTGTCCGCGTTCCTCATTCTGGTCGTTTCTCATGCCTCGACTCACTCTCATTCTGACCGTTCTCCTTTTCGGACTATTGATCCTCATCGCCCAACCGCAAATCCGTTCTGCAACGCAGAAGAGTTCGGATTCCAAGTTACCGGTGAAGTTGGCTGTCGTGGTTGTCTTCGATCAGTTGCGTGGTGATTATGTGGAACGGTGGCGGCCACTGTTCGGCTCAAACGGCTTCCGTCGAGTCCAATCTCAGGGAATCTGGTTCTCGGGCTGCTATTACCCCTATGCCAGCACGAGCACCGGCCCGGGTCACTCGGCGATCCTCAGCGGTGCGACACTCGACAAGACCGGCATCATCAACAACGAATGGTATGACCGCAAAGCAGCCGCTCAGGTTTACTGCGCCGGTTCCGATCGGTACGATTTCGTTCCGCCACCCAAAACGTTCCCGTCCAGCGTACCGGCGAGAGCGACGCCATCGAAAAAACCCAAATCGGTCGGCAATCCCGATCGCATGCTCGCGGAATCCGTGGGGGATGTCCTCAAAAGCTCCGATCCCCAGAGCAAGGTCTTCGGCCTTTCGCTCAAGGACCGCTCCGCCATTCTTCCCGCAGGGAAAAAGCCGGACGGCGTTTATTGGTTCAACGGTCAATTCACAACTTCGACCTACTACACCGATTCATTGCCCGGCTGGGTCGATCAATTCAACAAATCGGGCCTGACGGAACAATGGTACAAAACCGTGTGGGACCGTGCCCGCCCGACCTTGAACTACGAAATGTACAGCGGCCCCGACGATGTCGCAGCGGAAAACCGGAGCAACGGTCGAAAGAATACGTTTCCGCACATCATGACCGGTGGGAAACCGGCCATTCAAAAAGAATATTATGAAGCCCTCGCCAATTCACCGATGGGGAACGAACTCCTCTTCGAATTCACGAAGGAATGCATCGAAAAGGAACAACTGGGCCAGGACGACCATCCGGATCTGCTCGTTGTCAGTTTTTCGTCCAACGATCTGGTCGGTCATACGTTCGGACCGGATTCCCAAGAGGTCCTGGATATCACCATTCGATCGGACGAGATCATGGCGAAACTGCTGACTTATCTGGACGAGAAAGTTGGTGAAGGAAAGTACAGTGTCACGATCACAGCGGATCACGGGATCTGCCCGATGCCTGAAGTCGCGGCCGTCACAAACCCGGCCGCGAAAGACGCTCGCCGCATCAGCAGCATCAAACTGATCGCCGGCGCGGAGACGTTCTTGCGCAAGCGATTCGGCGATCCACAGGGCGCTGAGCCGATCGATGAAAAGAAACTCGATCCCGAAGAAGCGACCACGGGCAAAGCCAATCTTTGGATCGAGGCGATCCCCGCACCGTGGGTCTATCTGAATCATCGGCAGATCGAGGCCCGGAAACTGGATCGCAATCTGGTGGCCCGGGAACTCGCGGATTGGTTCAAGTCGCAATCCGGAATTCAAACTGCCTACACCTTCGAAGAAATCGCCACCACGAAACAGTCGGATCCAACACTTTCACTCGTACAGCACTCGTTTCATCCCGACCGCTCGGGCGATCTCTATATCATCTTGAAGCCCTATCACCTGATCGGCGATCCGCTGAAATCCCGCGGAACGACCCACGGTTCGCCCCACGACTACGACCGGCACGTCCCACTGATGGTCTTCGGCCCCGGCATCGCACACGGCCGTTCCACCGAACCGGTCACGCCTCAACATGCCGCCGTCATCAATTCCTATTTCCTCGGACTGCAGGCACCGAAGCATTCGGAATTCACCCTGCCCAAATCCCTGGTCAATCGCTGAAATCCGATTGCAACCGGTCAGCCAGCGCGGATGGGCGCTGGCCTGGTCGACCAATGACCCAGGAATCTGTTAATCTGTTGAGGCCGGAATCGTGCGATCATCAATTAACATTCGATCGAAACGGGTTCTGATCTGGAATTCTGAACATTGCGGTAGCATTTCAGATGTGAAAGGATCCCCTGGACTCTAAGATGGGAAATGAGCCGGCTCGCTCCCCCCTCTTAGAGTTACACCAGTGACACTCAAAAGCGTATGGAAACTCCTGATTCTCGAAGACCGCACGGTGCCAGCACCAATGACATTCCTGTTCGATTATCGATTCGACGATTTTGGATTTTTTGACAATTTCGATCGCCGGACCCTTTTGCAACAAGCTGCGGACGATCTGGCAGCGAATTTCACCGACACTCTGGCAGCGATCCCTTCACCATCCGCACCAGGCGATTCCTGGCGGGGGATCTTTGACCGGCCGGGCGGATTCGGCCAGGAAGAAGAAGCCGTCAACGCGACGATAGCTGAAGATACGATTCTGGTTTACGCCGGCGCTCGCGATTTCCTCTTCGACTGGGTCGAAACGTCTTCGGATCGCGAGGTGTTCGGTTCGGTGGCATGGCAGGAAACCATTCTCGGACGAGGTCAGTCAAACTCATTCGGACCGACGGCAACCGATTTCAGCCCCTGGGGTGGATCGATCACATTTGATTTGTTCGCCGACTGGCATTTCGGCATCGACCCGCCCGGCAATTCACGTGAAACCGATTTTTACATGGTGGCCCAGCACGGCCTGATGCATTTGCTAGGTTTTGGCGCCTCGGAATCGTTTTCGCGTTTGTCGCCGAATTCGCAATTCAACGGCCCATCGGCTGTTCAGATTTTCGGCGGAAGCGTGCCGATGTCATCCGGTTCGTTCCACTGGAAGGAAGATACGCTTTCGCAGGGACAGCGAACCCTCATGGATGAAGAAATCGAGGATGGCGAACGTGTGGCATTGACCGCACTCGATCTGGCTGCGATGGTGGACATGGGTTGGACAACCCAAGGCTCTGTTCCGCCGGTGCCGCCCCCACCGGTCGTTCCGCTCCCGCCCCCGCCGCCCATTGCGCCCGCCGCGCCCATCCCCGTTGGAGTGAGCATCACCGCCATTGGTACCGGCGAGGAAGCCGCCAACCAGTTCACGGTTCATGATGCGAACTCTTTAACCCGTCTTGCAATCGAAGTCCCTTACAGCGAATCGCTCTCCGGCACTCCGTTCACCGGCGGGGTACGGACCGGCACCGGAGATCTGAATGGGGATGGTGTTGAGGATATCGTCGTTGGCCCCGGGCCGGGAGCACCGGCACTGATCCGCGCCTATAACGGTCAAACGTTACCAGTCGATCCTTCCAATTCACTCATCGGGGAAGGTCTGGCGTTTGAATCGGCTTTCACCGGCGGCGTGTTCGTTTCCGTGGGAGACATCGATGCAGACGGCTTCGCCGATATCGTGATCACACCCGACGAGGGCGGTGGACCTCGGGTTCGTGTGTTCAGCGGCAAGGACCGCACCTTCATCGCCGATTTCTTCGGAATTGCCGACCCGAACTTCCGAGGGGGAGCTCGGACCTCGCTCGGCGACATCAATGGCGATGGCAACCTCGACCTGATCGTGGCGGCGGGCTTCGGTGGCGGACCACGCGTTTCGGTGTTCGACGGCAAAACGATCCGTCCCGGCGAGACGCCGACCAACCTCTTCAACGATTTCTTCATCTTCGAAGAAACGCTTCGCAACGGTGTTTATGTGACAGCCGGCGACCTGAACGGCGACGGTTTCGCCGATCTGATTGCCGGAGGCGGTCCGGGTGGCGGCCCACGTGTTTATGCTTTGTCTGGCGAGGACTTACTGGACAATTCTTATACTGCGGTTGCGAACTTCTTCGCCGGCGATCCGGATAGCCGTGGCGGTGTCCGGCTTGTGGCCAAGGACTTCGACGGCGACAACCGGATTGACCTGGTCACCGGCGCCGGCGAGGGCGACCCGCCGATCGTTACGACATATCTTGGCAGTACGATTACGCCTGCTGGCACGCCTACGGTGCATGAGCAATTCACGATATTCGACGAAACGACCCGGGGCGGAGTGTATGTGGGGTAGTTCGCAAAACGGTTTTGAGCAATGCTGGGGGATTTGCGAATGCAAGCCCCCTTTGTTACTCCGCCAGCCGGGATTATCTTCGGCATGATTATGCTTCACGAGTCCTATTACTGCACTTTTATGCACTAAATCAAATCAAAAAGAGGACTCCGCCACGTACATGAGCAGCACGTGGCGGAGTCCTCCTCACGGAATTGCGAAAAGTCAAGTTCCGAGGATTATTACCAAAAAGAGCGAGGAAGGAGCGGAATTGCGCACCGATCTCGCTTGTTTCATTCCCTTCCGATAGGTTAACACTTCCGAGAACTCTTCGGAAGGAATCGATGTCCGACGCCGTCTTCCAGCGCTGCATCCATCCGCACTGCGGGCACACCACCGATCTTTCGGACACAAGTTTTCAGTGTTCGAAATGCGGTGGACTGTACGACGTGGCGTACGACTGGAATCGGCTCCCGGTGCCGACCTCGTTCAAGCACTTCGAGGCGAAGTGGGCCAACCGCACCGATCCTCTCGATTTCTCAGGCGTGTGGCGCTTCCGGGATCTGTTCCCGTTCGCGCCACCGGACCGGATCATGACCATCGGCGAAGGGCAGACGTTGCTACAGCGTGCGGATCTCGTGGCGAAGTATGTCGGCATGAAACCCGGCATGGTGTATCTGCAGTACGAGGGAATGAATCCGAGCGGGAGTTTCAAGGATAACGGGATGACGGCGGCGTTCACGCATGCGCAGATGGTGGGCGCACGGCGGGCAGCGTGTGCGAGCACCGGCAACACGAGCGCGAGTCTGGCGATCTACTGCGCAGCGACGAACCTGATGCGTGCCGTCATTTTCATCGGCAGCGGCAAAATCAGCTACGGGAAATTGTCTCAGGCTTTGGATTACGGAGCGCTGACGGTTCAAATCGCAGGCGATTTTGATGATGCTTTACGACGTGTTCAGGAAGTCTCCAAGCAACTGGGCATCTACCTCGTCAACAGCATCAATCCGTTTCGTCTGGAAGGTCAGAAGTCCGTCATGTTCCGGATTCTGGAAGCGTTGCGCTGGGAAGTGCCGGATTGGATCGTTGTACCCGGTGGAAATCTCGGCAACGTCTCCGCCTTCGGCAAAGCATTTATTGAATTGCAGGAACTGGGCCTGATCAACCGCATGCCGCGATTGGCATTGATCAACGCCGCTGGCGCGGACACGTTCTATCAGCTTTACGAGAAGAACGGCGTGCGCTGGAATGGCGGTAAGCCGGATTCGTTGAAGATCAATGCCTACATGAAGTACCTCGACGATGCGGACCGCCGTGCGGACACGCTCGCGAGCGCGATCGAAATTAACCGGCCCGTGAATCTTCCGAAGGCGTTGCGGTCCATGGAGCGTTGCGGCGGATGTGTGCGTGAGGTGACGGACCAGGAAATCCTGGATGCGAAGGCGAAGATCGGCGCCGGCGGATTCGGCTGCGAGCCGGCGAGTGCCGCCAGCGTGGCAGGTCTGCTGAAGCTCGTCAAGGAAGGCGTGATTTCGCCGGACGAGCGCGTCGCCTGCGTGCTGACGGGGCATTTGCTCAAAGACCCGGATGCGACAGTGGCCTACCACACCGCCGATCCGGAGACATTCGAAAAAAAGCTAGGCAGGCGCGGCGTTCGGCGTGCGAGTTTCGCCAACCGCGCCGTGCAGGTCCCGAACGACCTGAGCGAGATCGTGAAGGCGATCGAGTTGTATGCGTGATAGGATGAAGCGGAGGAGGCACGGCCATGACGATCACGGTGAGCAGGGCGGAGTTTGTCGAGCGCGTGAATGAGTTACTATCGATGCTGGAAAGCGGGGTAGAGGTTGTTGTGCAACGACCGGGCCAACCGGAACTGAAGGTGTCGGCCGAGCGAACACCCTCGGTGGGTGAGAAACCGCGCGGGGCTTGGGTGTTCGATATGCACCCCGGCGGATATATCGCTCCGGACTTTGCCGACCCCCTTCCTGTTGAGTTCTGGGAGGGCACAATATGAATGTCCTGCTGGACTCTCACGTGTTCGTCTGGCAAGACATGGATTCCGGACGGCTCTCTACGACGGCGCGAAAATACCTCAACGACCCCAAAAACCGAATCCTATTCAGCGTGGCAAGCGCTTGGGAAATTAGTATCAAAATTCAGATCGGCAAATTGAAGTTGTCGGACACACTGTCAGTTGTCGTGGCCCAACAGCGAGCTCAGAATCCGTTCGAAATACTGCCCGTTATGTTTGACCATGCCCTCCAAGTCTGCACACTACCACTCATTCACAAAGACCCGTTCGACCGGATGCTGGTCGTGCAGGCGATCAACGAGGATGCAACCATCCTTACCGACGACCCGTTTATTCGTCAGTATCCAGTTCGCACCGCTTGGTAACATCCCATGAAAACCACCATCGCCATTCACGGAGCCTGCGGCCGCATGGGCCAGCGGCTGGTCGCCCTCGCTGCGGAAGACTCCGCGCTTCAGATCGTCGCCGCTGTCGACTCTCCCAAACACCCACGCACCGGGCACGACGCCGGCGAAATCGCGGGCATCGCCAAAATCGGCGTGCCGGTCACAAGCGAAATCCCGCTCTCAACGCGGGTTGATTGTGTGATCGACTTCTCCGCCCCGTCCGGCACTTTGAACATTCTGAAAACCTGCGTCGATCGCAAACTCCCGCTCGTCATCGCGACGACGGGTCTCGAGGCGGAGCATCACACCGAGATCGCCGAGGCGGCACACGAGACCGCCATTCTGCTTTCACCCAGCATGAGCCTCGTCGTGAATATCCTCTTCAAGCTGACGAAGCTGACAGCGGAGGCATTGGCGAAGCAGGACTTCGATGTCGAGATCATTGAGCGGCATCATCGTTTCAAAAAGGATTCGCCCAGCGGTACGGCCGCGCAGTTCGCCAAGATCGTCCAGGACGCGATGAAGCAGGAATCGATCCGGCACGGTCGCGAAGGAATCGTCGGCGAGCGGCCGCACGGCGAGATCGGCATGCACGCCGTCCGCGGCGGAGACAATGTCGGCGAACATACGATCGTTTTCAGCACACTCGGCGAAACGATGGAACTGGTTCACAAAGGCTACAGCCGCGACAGCTACGCCCGCGGTGCGCTGGCGGCGGCGAAGTTCCTGGCGGGCAAACCCGCCGGAATGTATTCCATGGCAGACGTGCTGGGGCTTTGATCAGAGGCTTTCTTTCCACAGATATCCCTGGACTCCGGTGCGGCCTTCGATCTCCACCGGCCGCCTCGGATACTCGGGGCCTTCGAAGTCATCAAGTTCCTGAAGGCAACATTCCGAAACTTCCCAAAGCTCACCGGGAATGGCGATTCCGTTCTCGTCATCGCGAATCATGCCGTGATACTGCCCCAGATGAACCAATCGATAATGCGGCAACGTCACGGCTTCGCCGACGAACGTTTGATCGGCGATGAGTCGATGGTTCGATCCGCCGCGCCTCAGCGAACCATAAAAGAACAAAATCGTTTTGCTCATGGATGACTCTTGGCGGTACACTTGAGACCCGCCGATCATCTTACCGACAGGTTCCCCATGAAAGACCTCCCCTCCGAATTCTCCGAATTGAACCGTCGCACCGCCATCGCTGCCGGCGCAAGCATGATCGCCTCACCCAATCTCTTCGCTCAGTCGAAGGACACGAAGCCTCCGCTCATCGAAGGTTACACGGATCAGGTCAGCTATGCTCCTGGTGAAGTCCTCAAACTCCACATCTCTTCAGCGACGCCGAAGTTCAACATGGAAATCGCACGATTGGGCGCCAAGCGTGAGGTTGTCTGGCAAAAGGAAAACATCACGGGAAAGGTCCAATCGATTCCGGCTAACGCATCGTCGCACGGCTGCCAATGGCCAGAATCCATCGCTATCCCCATCTCCAGGGACTGGCAAACCGGCTACTATTCCGTGAAACTCGGTGAGAAGAATCGCGATGCGTACTTCATTGTTCGGCCGGACAAGCCCGCTGCGAAAATCCTGATCCAACTTTCGACCAACACTTACAACGCTTACACGAACTGGAACGGATACAGCCTCTACGCTTATCATGCGAAACACAAGGTTCAGGGTCGCCGCGTATCGTTCAACCGGCCGCAGTTTTCGCAATTCACGAACTGGGAACACCCGTTCGTCGCATGGGCCGAAAGCAACGGTTATGAACTCGATTACTGCGCCAACTCGGATCTGGAATTCCATCCGGAATTGCTGAAGCAGTACAAGCTGGTCCTCAGCGTCGGCCACGACGAATACTGGTCTTCCTCGATGCGAGACAATCTCGAACAGTTCATCGGCCAAGGCGGAAATGTCGCGTTTTTCAGCGGGAATACGTGCTGCTGGCAGGTCCGCAGTGAGGAGAATGGCCGCGCACTCGCATGCTGGAAGCAGAGCTTCGGCGACGACCCGTTCTACGCATCCGGCAATCACAAGTTGCTCTCTACGCTCTGGAGTCACTTTCTCGTCGGCCGGCCGGAGAATACCCTGACGGGTGTCGGCTTCCTCTGGGGCGGATATCGCAAGAGCCACGGACAGTTCATGACGGAACCGGCGGAGTACACGGTTCACCGTCCGGATCACTGGTTGTATGCTGGAACAAATCTCAAGTGTGGCGATCGGTTTGGCAACAAGGACACGATTGTCGGCTACGAATGCGATGGCTGTGAATTAACCTGGAAGGACGGCCTACCCTTCCCGACTCATTCCGACGGCACACCGGAAAACTTCGAAGTCCTGGCGACGTGTCCGGCTCGCTGGCATCCCGATGATTGCGAATGGTACGAGAAGTGGGAGAAAGGCCGCACTGGCAATGCAGTGTTTGGAAGCTATGTTCGTGGAGGGACTGTCGTCACGGTGGGCAGCACGGACTGGAGTCATGGATTGCGCGGCAAGGATCCGGTGGTCGAACAAATCACCAAAAACGTGCTGAATAAACTTGGCCGCTGATCCTCGCTTTTCCCATCATTTCGGGATACACCGCCTCTCCGTTCCGCTGGAGATCATGATGCTGCGTATCTGTCTTTGTTTGGTTTTAACATGCTCATCCGTTCGAGCTGAGGATCTGGATGCGATCTCGGCCGCGACGATGCAACGCGATGTGAAGATTCTTGCCAGCGATCGCTTCGAAGGTCGCGGACCGGGCACGCGCGGTGAAGAGCTTACGATCGATTATCTCGCCAAGGAACTGCAAAAGGCGGGTGCGAAACCCGCCGGCGAGAAGGGCACCTACTATCAGACGGTTCCACTCTTCAAAATTACGACAAAACCCGAATCCACGCTCGTCGCGCTCAAAGGCGATCGGCGCATCCCATTCCGCATCGAGGAAGAATTCGCGGGCACCGTTCAAACTCAATCTGAACTGGAAGACATTGATGCGGAGGCGATTTTCGTTGGCCACGGCATTACGGCACCGGCATACGACTGGGACGATTACAAGGATGTGGATGTGAAAGGGAAGATCGTGGTGCTGTTTACGAACGAGCCTCCTTCAGATGATCCGAAATATTTCGGCGGTAAGGCGCTGACGTATTTTGGCCGTTGGTCGTTCAAATTTGAGGAAGCCGCTCGGCGTGGCGCCAAAGCCTGCTTGATCATCCACACAAACGAAACAGCCGGCTATCCGTATTCCGTGGTCAAGAGACTCGATGGCGCACAACTCGAGCGCAACGCTACCGAGCCCACCCTGCAGTTCGCGGGCTGGCTTTCGCGCGGTGCGGGTGAGAAACTGTTGAGCGAGATCGGCATGACCGTCGATGAGGCGGTCAAAGCTGCGGATACCAAAGGCTTCAAGCCGATCCCGCTTGGCTTGCGGCTCAAGGGTCATTTTCCCACTGCTGTCGAAAAGATCACGAGCAAAAACGTGGTCGGCATGATCGAAGGCAGTGATCCGAAACTCATGGACGAAGCTATTGTTTTCACCGCCCACTGGGATCACCTTGGTGTGGGTAAAGCGACTCTTGGCGACGCGATCCACAACGGCGCGGCCGACAACGCCACCGGTTGCGCGATCCTGCTCGAGTTGGCACGAAAATGGAATCAGTTGAATCCGAAGCCTAAAAGGTCCGCTCTGTTCCTCGCTGTGACGGCGGAGGAAAAGGGCCTGCTTGGCTCCAAATACTATGCTCGGCATCCGATTATTCCGCTCGGCAAGACGGCACTGAATCTGAACTTCGACATGATTCTCCCGCTCGGCATCCCGGAATCGATCGTGCTGAACGGTGCGGAGCGCACGACGATCTGGCCGGAATTGCAAAGCGCGGCGCAGGCTCATCAGTTGACGATTGAGCCCGATCCGCGTGCGGCGGCTGGGACGTATTTCCGCTCCGATCACTTTTCGATGGCGCGTGCTGGTGTGCCGGCATTCTCCGTCTCCGCCGGTTCGAAATTGAAAGGATTGTCGGCGGACACGTTTGCGAAGGCAATGAAAAAGTTCAACGAACAGGAATACCACACACCGCAAGACGAGTTTCGCGAGGACTGGGATTTCCGCGGCTTCGTGCTTCTGACGCGTTTTGCCGTGGACGTGGCGACGCGCGTCGCGAATGCGGACGCGTTGCCGACATGGAACGCGGGCGATGAGTTCCTCCCCGCCCGCATCAAGAGTGGTGTGAAATAAGCGGGTCTGCTCAGACCGTACCGAGAAGCGATCCGAGAAGATTATCCTGCGGGTAACTGTGGCCGAGGTGCTGGCGGTAGCCCTCGGCGAAAGCGACTCCGCGACCTTCGGCCTGCGAGGCGGACCAGTCGCGCATCGACTGCACGAGGTTATCCACGCCGTGGTGTTTGCGCAGCCAAGCTCGCTGGCTTTCGTGGCATTCGAGCATCCGAGACTTCAACTCGATTCCGTTCGAAATATCGATCCGGAACGCCGGTTCGATACGCTGGCCGAATACGCCCTTCCCTTCGAGCGGATCGCAGTAGAAGAGATGGGGAATGTGCTCGATCGGTGGATGTTCGTGGCGACCGTGCAGAAAGTTGGGGATCGGTGCGGCGAACGTGGCGGCACGAATGATTTTGCTCGTCTGTTCGTGATCCAGGTGATAATCGTCCGGGTTGTGTGTGATCACGACGTCGGCTCTCACCTTGTTGATCAGCCTCACGGCTTTTTCGAGTGCTCGTTCGTTGTAGATCACGCGAAGATCGAGTTCTTCCAGACAGTGGTACGTCGCGCCAATCGTTTCAGCGGCGGCCTGCGCTTCGGCCCTGCGGACCCGGGCGATTTCCTCAGGAGTGTGCTCCGCCGATCCGCAATCACCCGCAGTGGTTGTCGCGATGTGGATCTCATAGCCGTGTTCCTTCTTGAGGCGGATGAGCATACCCGCGCACAGGAATTCGACATCATCGGGATGGGCGAGCGCTGCGAGTACAACTTTACTCATGATCCACTCAGTGAAGAAGAAGCTTTAGGAACATCGTAGTGGATCGCACTTCAAGCGAAAACGCGGACCGGGATGAACCGGTCCGCGTTGGAGAATTTTGGCTGACGATCAGTCACGGATGGCGTAGAGATCATGTTCGGCATTCACCGAATCCACTACCCAGTGATTGATTTCACGAAGGGTATTGGCGTGGATCTTACCTGATGAATACTCCGTCTTGACAACGGATGCTCCGGCGGAGTCGAGCAGCGTGTAGTCTTCTTCCATGGCTGAACGGATCGGATCGGGACAGTTGGTCCCCTGTCCAAGCAGGATGCGGAGCGGTTGGGCGTCGGCGAGATTGAAGATCGGTCGACCTTCCGGGTTCCGCGGCATCGCACCATTCAAAGCGACCACGCCGGCAACTTTTCCAGCCAGGGCAAATCCGGCACGGTATGCGGCACTGACACCTTCATTCACGCCCACGAGGTAGACACGTTCGGAATGAATGTGGTAGGTCCGGCGGGTAAGTTCGACTGAGAGTCGAACGTATTCGCCGAACATATCGTCGGCGTTCGGATGTTCCCATCCGAACCCTTTTTGGCCACTCGGACGGCGACCGAGCGGTTCAGGACCGCGTAAGCTGAGATAAACGAAATTCTGCGATGAAATCTTGGGGGCGATCCGCAGAATCTGTTCTTCATTGCCTCCGCGACCATGGAACAGTACGAGAAGGGGATACGCGTATCCCGGCTCATAATGATCGGGCAGCAGTGTCCGTATTGGCAATCCGAGCATTGGCTCGGCCGATACGTCATACCCCTCGTGGAGGCGATCCGTTCGCCAGTTGTTCATGTTGGGCATGGGCAACCTGGGTTCCTTGGTGGTTCCGAACATTGAAACGGCATTCGTAGAGGGGACTTCGAACGCGCGTTGTCGGTTATTGTTGTTGTGGTGCGGTCCGAGTCGGGTGAACCGCTGAAGTCTACGTTGACCCTAGAGCGCGGTCAATGCGATCCTAGAGAGCACTTGAGTCAAAACGGAGGAATTTGAACAAATGCCGCCCGGTTGCGCCGGATAAGAGGACTGCACGGGAATGGGCAATCTTTTCCGCGTGCGCAAGCGCGCGACTTTTGCTTGACTTTCGGCCTGCATCGGTTCGATTTCCGCATGAAATCTCGTCATGTTCGTCGTTCCTCGCATCTTGGTTACGACCCCGTCACCGCCGGACCAAATCCAAATCCCCGCTCTTCCAACCGCCCTCTGATCGCCCGCGCGAACTCCACGGCGCCCGGTGTATCCCCATGCACACACAGACTCCGCACACCCCGCGATCGAACCAGCCACTCCGCCTGATCGACCGCTTCGAGCGGATCGAGGATCAGAGCATGCGGTTCCGTTCGAGCGACTAGCGATCCGTCCGCTTGGTAGCGACGATCCACGAAGCCTTCCGGGATAAACGGCAAGCCGACCGCAGCCGCTGCAGACTCCAGTTCCGAACCGGGCAAACCCATGATCGAAAGACCATAAAGAAACCCGGCTGCTACCAAAGGTTTGGAATAGTGCAAATCACGGCATGCCTGATGATAGAGAGCACCGTGAGGCTTCAAATAACGCACCATGGATCCGCAAATTCGTGATAATCCGACCAATGCTCCAATCTGATGAATTGCGATCGTTGCGACTTCTTTCTCAGAAAATTTTTGCTCAAAACGTCCAAAATTTTCCCGATCCGCATAGCCGGGATGTGCGCCGACCACCACGCCATGCTTCGCCGCCAATTCCAGCGCCGTCCGCGTGTGCATCGCATCGCCCGCATGAAGCCCGCAACACACATTCGCGGACGTGATCAGCGGCATCATTTCGGCATCCACGCCGATGCCTTCACCCAAATCTGCGTTCAAATCGATCTGCATCGGCACAGTCTAACGAGACAGGTTGAAATGCGCAAGGGGATTATTCCGGAAGTCCAATTTCGAGAATTCGTATCGGTCCGGCAGGAAGAAGTGAACACTCGCCCAGGCACGCAGGGAGGAGATAGGCGTCACCCGATTGGAGAGCCAGCACAACATCGTCCCATTCCAGCTCGCTTCGGCCGTCCGCCTCGAGCACGACGATGATCTTGCAGCGTCCCGGTTCATCCACACGGATGCGCTGTGAGCCTCGATAATGATCCAGTGTGAAATAGCGGCAATCCACGAGTCGATCGCGATCACCCCGACGCACAGGCTGTACGGGATCGCATGGACCGAGGTCGAAGTTCGAGGATGCCAGTCCGTCTTCGATGTGGAGTTCGCGAGGCTTGCCGGTTTTAGCATCCACCCGGTCCCAGTCATACAACCGGTACGTGATATCGCTTGATTGCTGAACTTCAAAAAGCAGCAGATCACGACCGATGGCATGCACCGTTCCCGCTTCAAGAAAAACGCAGTCTCCTGCTTTTGGTACAAACTGGTGTAGCGTCTCGGGAGTCGAATGGTTCGCCATCGCCGCGCGAAAGGATTCCGCCGTCACACCCGTACGAAAGCCTGCATAGAGACGGCTCGTCTCCGGATTCGCAGCGAGCACAACCCACGCTTCAGTCTTGCCGAGCGAACCCGGAGACCGCCGAGCAGCCTGCTCATCCGTCGGATGGACCTGGACCGAAAGCTCCTGCTTCGCATCGAGAAATTTCAATAGCAATGGAAAGCGATCGTTGATGCACTTTGCGGCACCGAGTAATCCCTCGCGTTGAGTCTTCATCAGTTCCGTGAGCGTACGACCAGCCAACGGCCCATTCGTGACGATACTCGGACTGCCTTCCACATCCGACACGACCCAGGCTTCGCCGGTCGGTTCATCCGTCCGGGGCCTGTTCAAGAAGGGACGCAAGTGCGTCCCGCCCCAAAGTGTCGGCTTGAAGATCGGTTCGAATTTCAACGGATAGAGTTTGCTCATACGCTCGTTTCTATCACGTTCTGAGGCGAAATGGGAAGAGGAACGAACTACGACAATTGAGGGTAAGCGTCTCTTTTGTTGGTAGACATCTGTTTCACGCGGCCAGGGAGCGTTGCCAGAAGGCGTTCCACTGGTCGGATTCGCTGCGATACAATGCCCGCACATGGCACAGGGCGTCCGAACCCGATTCGCTCCACCGC
>JBGSJI010000127.1:0-123283 GCA_041742055.1 Limnoglobus sp.
GACCTCGGCTTGGTCTTCGGTGAGGGTGCCGGCACGGAAGGCGGCGAGGAACGAGGCATCGAGAACGGCCGGCGTCATGCCAAGGATGTAGAACAATCGCCGCCCGGGCGCAAGAGCAATTCAGGAGACTGAGAGGTTACGGTCGTGGTGGGATGGGGCTTGTTTATCTGGCTCAGCAGCGTGGTCTGAAGCGCGATGTCGCTTACAAGATGCTGACGAATGTGGGATCTGTTGATCCCGATTCGCTCGAACGCTTTCGGAGCGAAGCGGAGACGCTCGCCAAACTTCAGCACACGGGCATCGTCCAAGTCTATGATTCGGGGACGAACAACGGTTCGCCGTTCCTTGCGATGGAGTATGTCGACGGCGGATCGTTGGCGGAGAAACTCCGCGACGATCGCCTCGACCCACGGTCAGCGGCGCACATGATGGCGACTGTCGCTTCTGCCGTCGGGCACGCCCACGCCCACGGGATCATTCACCGCGATCTGAAACCGGGCAATATCCTGCTGACCGCCAACGGTCAGCCAAAGGTTGCTGATTTTGGATTGGCACGCGATATCGGAAGCAAGCACCTCACGAGAACGGGCTACATCGCCGGAACTCCCTGCTACATGTCTCCGGAACAACTCTCCGGCCAAAGGAATCTGACGCCGACGGTTGATGTCTGGGCGATCGGCGTGATGCTTTACGAACTGCTCGCGGGTACGGTGCCGTTTGGCGGATCGGATCCGCAGCAAATCCTGACGAACATTTTGCGACGTGAGCCCGTGTCCCTGCGGCACTGGCATCCGACATTGCCTCGCGACCTCGAAACGATCTGCATGAAATGCCTCCAGAAGGAACCGCAGCGCCGTTACGCTTCCGGGATCGAACTGGCGGACGATCTCCTGCGATTTCTGGATGGCCAAGCCATTCAGGCACGACCTGTGGGATGGATCGAGAAATCGCAGCGCTGGGTCGTTCGGAATCCGCTGGCAGCAGGTCTGATCGCGACCGTGGCCATGATCCTGGTATTGGCAACGGGGATCTCTTTACTCTTTGCCCAACATGCATTTGCCGAGAGGGAGAAAGCCACCGCTCATGCCATTCGTGCGGATGAAAACTCGAGAATCGCCCACGAGAATGAGCAGAGAGCTCATTCGGCCACTCAGCAGGAACATGAGCTCCGTCAGTTGGCTGAGCAGGCGGTGGCGGCGGAAAAAAAAGCAAAAATTCAGGCGTTTGAAATGACCAGCCTGTTCGAGTCGTTGTTGAAGAGCATCCGTCCCGGCCCCAATCCGCTTCAGTACCTCAAGGAAGAAATGGAAGCGACTCGAGTCCAACTCGAACAATCATCGGGTGATCCACTCGTCCTGGCCCGGCTTTTCTACACAATGGCGCTCGTACAACGAAATCTTGGCGAGTACGAGTTTGCCGTCAATCTCATGGAGAAAGCCCTGAAGATTCGAACGGTGCATCTCGGTGAGGATCACGAAATCACGAATGAAACGAAAATCGACATGGCGTACTCATACTACCATGTCCATCGCAATGCGGAAGCGATCGCTCTCATTCGACCGATCCTCTCGAAGAGAACCATTGAGTTGGGTGAAGAATCACAGCATGTTCAGGACCTCATGAATGTTTTGTGCCTGTATTACTCTGGTGCGGGAATGCTCGATGAAGAATCCAAACTGAGTGAGCATGTTCTGGCAATTCATACTCGAAAATATGGCCCCGATCACCCGAAGACGGAATGGACGCGGGTCAATATGCGAAAGTATCAAGTTTGTGCCGGGAATTTCCGTGAAAGTATTCCTGTTTTTCGGAAAGCCTATGCGATGTTACTCAATACCCACGGACCTGACGATGTTCGGACAAAATGGACCCGGCTGACACTGGGAGTCAGTCTGCTGCGAGACGGTCGGCCGCGGGAAGCCTTTGCCTATCTCGAACCCAATTATCACACGACGATCAAAGAGCAGGGTTTGTTTCATGTCCATTCGTTTTACGCGACGGACTTTCTCGCGGAATGCTATGAAGGCATGAAGCGGTACGAAGACGCGATTCCGCTTCGGAAACGAATGTTCACGTATTACACCGAACAGGGAATGAAGGACAAAGCGAAGGTTCAGGAAGTGCATCTCAATCGTGATCTTCAGTCCACCCCGTGATCATCGATCGATTCAATTTTTTGGCTTCTGGGGCGGAAGGTATCCGCGCCAGGTACTGGAGCGACTGGCTGAGGATTCCAGCGGCACGGCGAGTAATTCCTTCGCCTCGCGCAACGGCACCGCGATGTAACGCTCGCCCAGCTTCTTCACGATCTTCAATCGCTCCAGTCGAGACAGCGCATCGCGCGGGCGGATGTCGATCGGCATGTTGATCCGCTTCTTCAAGTCCGCCTCCACGGCCGCTTCCAATTCCTCCGATGTCCAGCCCATCGGACCCGCAAACCGCCACAGGAAGAAGTAGACCAGCAGCACCTGCCGCACTTCCTGTTCGCCGGCGTCGTAAAAGAGCCGATGCAGAACGCCGGCATTGGTATCCAGTCCTTGATAGTACAGGCTCTGTGCCAGTTGGAGCATGTAGGTCTTGCGCGAAACCTGAAAGCTGTAGACCGTCTTGTAACCGTACCCCAGAAGGAGCGCCAGCGGCGAAATCAGTGCAAACAGACTCCCGGAAAGAATGCCACCAATCGAGATTGTCGTCACGAGTTTGTAGGCGGCATAGAAGAGCGAGGAACCGATGGTGGCGCCGAGTTTCCCGCGTTCAAGTTTCGGCATCCGCAGGCGTGTGCCCGGAAGCAGCATTTCGATATCCATCTGCGGGATATCCTTGAACAGCTTCAGGTAAACGCTTTCGGTGTCCGGATTCTGGCCCAGCCGCTTGTGCTCGCGCTGGCGCAGGATGACCACGACTCGGCGGAAGGTCGGCACTTCCACATCGATCGATCGGAAGAACTTCCACCAGGGCCGGCGGACGCGCCAGCCGGTCCCGGCCCCGCGATAGAAGATATCCACCCGATCGAAGACATCCCAGCAGACATCCATCTCGATGCCCCAATGGGACGAACCCTGCATGGTTTCTTCCACTTCCGCACGGGTCATGTGATGGAACCCCGCGCGTTCGAGCAAGACTGTAAACGTGGAAAACAACTGCTCTTGCGCCTCGGCCTGCTCGATCTCGGTCGCACAGCGAAGTTTCATCGTGTCGCTGTCGGGATCGAACGGCGCGTACGCTTTCGTGAGGTGACCCAGCAGGTTGTGAAAACCGGCGTGAACCCGCTCCGCCATCGCTTCGGCAAAGCTTTCGAATTCATGCTGCTGATCGAGCGTGAGCGGACTGAAGGCCGGAGTCCCCGCCTCACGAGAAAGCAACACAACCAGATCGTGCACACGCAGCGGTATGTAGGGTTCGCCCGGCCATTCTGTTTGAGTTGTTTCTTCGGGCATGATCGGGTGTGGCGTACGTTTCGGAAGGAATAGATTTTTGCGATCCATGATCGTCCTCCTCGATTCCGCACCGTCTCCTTGGGTTCAATGGATATTCGTTCGTGCCCGCACGTTATTCATCGTGATCGCCCAGTTCCTCCGCAAGTCGATCGAGCGTACCCTGAATCTCACTCATCCGTTCCGGACGATTCATCGCCTTGAAGCTGAGACATTTATGGATGAGGTCCACCAGTTCTTTGGGAGCGCCTTTGTTGATTTCGTCCACCGGGACAAATTGATCCTGATACTGCCGTTCGGTCATTTCCACGCCTTCCATTCCCGGAACGATCCTTGGCGGAAGTTTCAGCGTTACCAATCGGTAGAGCGTCGCTCCAAAATTATAGATGTCGGTCCGCTCGTTAATCATCTTGCGCTGGACCGTTTCCGGGGCCATATACTCCGGCGTACCCTGGACGCGGTCCTTCGGTTCGGATTTGATCCACGCCAGGCCGTAATCGATGATTTTCACGACTCCGCGATCGCCGGTCATGATGTTGCCCGGCTTCAGATCGGCGTGGATCACGCCCTGTTTGTGCATATGCACGAGGCCGGATGCGACTTTCTCAAAAACGCGGACCAGTTTGGAGAGTTTGAGGAGTTTGGCCTTGTCGAGCGTTTCTCCGTCCACAAATTCGATCAGGAGCTTCGCTTTTTTGACGCGAAAGCGCCAGTCGGATTCTGTCTCGAATGCGACCACTTTGATAAGATTGGGATGATGGAGCAGTTGACCGACACGAAACTCGTGCTTGGCCTGCTCCAGATATTTTTTATCCTCTTCCGTTTCCACAGGAACGATTTTCAAGGCAAAGTCTTTCCCGTCGGACTCGCGTCGAACGTGAAAGATCGTGCTGTGCGCTCCCGTACCCAGAGTTGCGAGAATTTTGACTTTCCCGATTTTCTCGTCGGCCATCGATGGCTTCCCGCTCGTGTACGGAATGTGTGGATGCCTCTGCATGATACTTGCCAAGATTCAAACCGGCAAAACCTTTCGGGGAAACCATGAGTCCGTTTGAAGACCGCATCCTCTCGCTCGGCCGGGAAATCTTCGCGAGACTGGATCGCGGAGGACCGCTGCCGCTCACGCGAACCTGGCTCAACGATCAGCTCATGAACTTCTCCATGAGCAACGAAAGCCTCAAAGTTCAGCTCTTCCGCTTCGTCGATACGCTCCCCTACCTCAACGATCCCGACGATCTCGCCAAGCACCTCCGCGAATACCTCAGCGAAGCCAAAGCCGATCTGCCATGGTACGTCCGCCACGGCATCCGCTTCATCCCCCGTCATGGTCCGCTCGCGCGGCTCCTGGCGTTCACCGCCAAGAAAAACGCCGCCGCCATGGCCCGCAAATTCATCGCCGGATCCAACGTCCCCGAAGCGATCGACGCCGTCCGCAGGCTCCGCGCCGAAGGACAGACCTTCACCGTCGATCTCCTCGGCGAAGCGACCATCACGGAACCGGAAGCGGATCTCGTCCAGAAGCAGTATCTCGAACTCATAGCCGGGCTTTCGCAGGCACTCAACGCCTGGCCCGAAGTGCCGGAGATCGATCGCGACGATCGCGGGCCCATTCCGCGGGTCAATGTCTCCGTCAAACTCTCCGCCCTCTACAGCCAGTTCGACCCCATCGATCCTGACGGAACGTCCCGTGCGGTTCTCAACCGCCTGCGCCCCATCCTATTCGCGGCGAAAGCGACCGGCGCATTCGTCAACTTCGACATGGAGCAGCATTCCTTCAAAGACGTCACGCTCAAGATCTTTCGCGACGTCCTCATGGAACCCGAGTTCAAAGATTGGCCGCACGTTGGCATCGCCATCCAGGCCTATCTCACGGATACCGAGGACGACCTCCGGCACTTGCTCGAATGGGTGAAGACCGTTCGCCGCACCCCCATCGCCATTCGCCTTGTCAAAGGTGCCTACTGGGATTACGAAACCGTCATCTCCGCCCAGCAGGACTGGCCCGTGCCGGTCTACACCCAGAAGTGGCAAAGCGATGCCTGCTTCGAACGCTGCAGCCGCTTTCTGCTCGCGAATGCGGACTGGATGGTCCCCGCCTTCGGGAGCCACAACATCCGAAGCATGGCCCATGCGATGGCCGTGGCGGAGGAACTCAACGTCCCACCGCATCGCTACGAATTCCAGATGCTCTACGGCATGGCAGACCCGCTCAAAGCCTCCGTCTCCTCGCTCGGCCACCGTGTCCGGATCTACACTCCGTACGGCCAGTTGCTCCCCGGCATGGCTTACCTCGTCCGACGACTGCTGGAGAATACGTCCAACGATTCGTTCCTCCGTGCCAGCTTCTCCGATGGAATTTCCGAGGAAATCCTCCTCAGGAATCCAACCCTCCGCGCTGCCGCTCAACCGCCAAAATCCCAACTCGAATCCCCAACGAACAACCCGGAGACCACGACCGTGACCGCGACGCCGTTCACCAACGAACCACTCGCTGATTTCGCACGTGAGGAAAACCGCACCGCAATGCGCACCGCCCTCGAAGCGATCCGCCCGCAATTTCAACGTCAGTACCCGCTCGTCATCAACGGCCGCGCGATCCCCGGGCTCGAACATCGCATGGCGATTAATCCTTCCAACACCTCGGAAACGATCGGGCAGGTCGATATGTCCTCCGCCGATCAGGCCAGGCTCGCCACCGAGGCCGCGAAGAACGCCTTCGAAAGCTGGCGCGATACGCCCGTCTCCGAACGCGCGGCGCTCCTCCGGCGCGTGGCGGAGCGCTTCCGGGCAAGGCGATTCGAACTCTCCGCCTGGATTGTGACCGAGGTCGGCAAGCCCTGGCGAGAAGCCGATGCCGACGTCGCGGAGGCGATCGATTTCTGCGAATACTACGCCATCGAAGCTGAGAAGATGATGGGCCACGAGGTCAATCTTCCGGGCGAGGAGAATACGTACTTCTACGAACCGCGCGGGGTCGCGGTCGTGATCGCGCCCTGGAACTTTCCGCTTGCGATCCTGTGCGGGATGGCAACGGCGGCGCTCGTCACCGGCAACACCGTCATCCTCAAACCTGCGGAGCAATCGTCGGTCGTCGGTGCCAAACTCATGGAATGCTTCGTGGAAGCCAACGCTCCGCCCGGCGTGGTCAACTTCCTGCCCGGCATCGGTGAGGAAATCGGCCCGGTTCTCGTTGAGCACCCGGACGTCGCGCTGATCGCCTTCACCGGTTCGCTCAAAGTGGCGCTCGCAATCAACGAGGCCGCTTCGAAGACGCCCGGCGGGCAGAATCATGTCAAACGCGTGATCGCCGAGATGGGTGGAAAGAATGCGATCATTGTTGATACCGATGCGGATCTGGATGAAGCGGTCCGCGGCGTGGTCGATGCGGCATTCGGTTATGCGGGACAGAAATGCTCCGCCGGCAGCCGGACCATCGTCCTTGCAAGAATCTACGATCAGTTCCTGCATCGCGTGATCGAAGCCACGAAGAGTCTGACCGTCTGCCCGGCCGCATTACCCGGTTGTTCGGTCGGTCCGGTCATCGACCGCGAGAGTCAGGAGCGCATCCAGCGTGCGATCGAAGCCGGGAAGAAAGACGCCAAGCTTGTTCATCATACCGAACTCGGCGAGCTTGCGAAACAAGGCTATTTCGTCGGGCCCACGATCTTCGCGGACGTTCCCGAAACCAGCCCGCTGGCGCAGGACGAATTCTTCGGCCCGGTGCTGTCCATCATGAAGGCGAAGGATCTGGACGATGCTATCCGGATCGCCAACGGTGTGAAGTATGCGCTTACGGGCGCAATCTTCAGCCGCAGCCCGGAGAATATCGCCATCGTCAAACGCCGATTCCGGGTCGGCAATCTGTATGTGAACCGCAAGTGCACCGGAGCCCTGGTGAACCGGCAGCCGTTTGGCGGATTCAAACTTTCAGGGATCGGCTCGAAGGCGGGCGGACCGGATTATCTGCTGCAGTTCGTTGTTCCGCGAACGATTACCGAGAACACGATGCGCCGCGGCTTCGCCCCGGAGACGGGGGAGTAAGTATTGGAATGATGGGCGAACAAGAACATTCGCGCGATCCTGTAGAGAATGTCTCACAAATGGAGCAGACTGAAAAAATCCTGGCGGGACTCGCCATGTTCGTCGTAATGGCCAGCCCAGTGGTCCTGCTGGTTTTCCTTCGCCGCAGACTGCGTCGCTGGTGGCGGGCCCTTTTGTTGACCCTGCTCATTCTCGTGCCGGTTGCCTTCTTTACCGTAGGCGGTGTGGCATGGCTTATCACTCGCGAACGGGTCGCCGTCAAGGGCGTCGAGTCGATACCGGGAGCATTCGAAGGGTCGGTGGACGGGTACTTGAGCTTTACCTTTGGCGTTTGTGGTGCGTATGGCGTTATTTTTGCCGCGACCGGGTTGGCTGTCTCGATTCCCATCTTGTTGATCTGGAGAACGATCCACCGCAGCAGTTTCAATCGATTGACCCGTAGCGACCGGCGAGAAGTAGTGCCGGATAATTGTTGAACGGACTGGCTGGTCCGATCCCAACCCAAATCGAGACTTTGCAACCACCCCATATAGCCGCCGGCTTGCCGGCGGACCGAGCTTCTCCCAAATGCTATTGGTTGGGGTCTGAACGCGATGGGATCATGCAAGGCCCGCCGGTCAACCGGCGGCCAAATCTGTTTGCATTACCTCATTATCGGCCCAACCTTTCTCTAAACTAACCCTTCACCACAACGAGGCATCGACCGTGACGAGCACCGCCGACACCCAGCAATCCGTCAAAGCCACACTCCGCGAGCAGGCCCGCAAGAACCGCGTCGCTCAGAAAAACAAAGACGAAATCAGCAAAACCATCGTCACGCGGTTCCTCGAACTGCCCGAATACTCCGCCGCCCGGACCGTGCTCTTTTACGTCGATGCCGGCAGCGAAGTCCGCACCCGCCACATGCTCCCGCAGGCGCTTGCCGGTGGAAAACGGATCATTGTGCCGTACTGCATCGTTGAGACGAACCAACTCGAACTCTTCCATCTTGAAGACATGAGCGAACTGGTGGAGGGTGCCTACAAGATTCTCGAGCCGAAACCCGAACTGCGCACGGTCCCCGGCAAGATTGTGCAACCGGAAGAACTGGACCTGGTCATGGTTCCCGGCACCGCCTTCGATCCGCGCGGCGGACGGATGGGGCAGGGTAAAGGGTACTACGATCGGCTTCTCGCTCGCGTCCGGCCCGATGCGCCGCTGGTGGCGATTGCTTTTGACTGCCAGATCTTCGATGAAATCCCGGTCGCGCCGCACGATGTCTTCATGGATCAGGTGCTGACCGAATCGCGTCTGCTCCGCGGAATTGGCCGGTCGAACTCATGAAAAAGACCGCCATTCTCCTCATCGATTGCCCGGATCGCAAGGGTCTGGTCGCAGCGATCGGCGAGTTTCTTTACAGGCACAACGCCAACATTCTGCATGCGGACCAGCATCAGGACCCGGAACATAACGTGTTCCTGATGCGCGTGGAGTGGGATCTCACGGGCTTCGATTTCGATCTGAACGAATTCCCGACGCTCTTCGAACCGCTGGCGACGCGCTATTCCCTCCGCTGGCGGTTGGAGCGCTCCGACAAGCCGCATCGGCTGGCGATCTTCGTTTCCAAATACGATCACTGTCTGGTCGATCTGCTCTACCGGCATCAGAGTGGCGAGCTCGCCTGCGAGATTCCGCTGATCGTTTCGAATCATCCCGATGCGAAGCGCTGGGCCGATTTTTACGGTATCCCGTTTCACGTGCTTCCGATTGAAGCGTCGAGAAAGGCGGAGGGAGAGGTGCGGCAGCTCGAACTGCTGAAGCAGAACGGCATCGACCTCGTCGTTCTGGCCCGGTACATGCAGGTGCTTTCCCCCGAATTCGTATCCCGGTATCCGCACCGGATCATCAACGTTCATCACTCGTTTCTCCCGGCGTTTATCGGGGCCAAACCGTATCACCGCGCCTTTGACCGCGGAGTGAAACTGATCGGGGCCACCAGCCATTATGTGACCGATGATCTGGATGAGGGACCGATCATCGAGCAGGACGTGGTTCGCGTTTCGCACCGGGATACGCTGCCGGATCTGCTGGAAAAAGGCCGGGACATGGAGCGCTCCGTTCTTTCGAAAGCGGTCCGTTGGCACCTGGATCACCGCATTCTGGTTTACGGACATAAAACCGTTGTTTTTGATTGAGGACCCGACATGAAATACGCCGCCCTGATTGAGTACATCGGCGATGCCGTCAAAATCGATTCGATCCGGCCGAAGCACCGGGAATACTTGAATTCGCTTCTTTCGAAGGGCCAACTGGCCTGTTCCGGCCCACTGACGGATGGTTACGGGGCGCTGATTGTGTACGAAGCGGGTTCGGTTGAGGAGGCGGAGGGGCTGCTGCGAGCGGACCCGTTCCACCAGAACGGCGTGTTTGTGAAGTGGGTGATCCACCCGTGGAAGATGGTCTTCACGAATCCGGATGTGATGGCGAAGGCGGACGCGTGAGCGCATCGCATTTCCCCTGGCCGAATACGGTACACTTGTTCATATAAGATTTCATTTTTGAATTGTCAAAAAGGACTCAGCCACGAGCGTGCGCAGCGAAGTCCTCTTCATGGATTTGAGAAAAGTCAAGAAAATCCTTTTGCCTCGGCGTCGATGAGCAAAGTCCGTGCGGGGAGAGAATCGGCGTTCCGGTTTCACCGGTCGCGCGGCCGGATGTGCGGATTGAGTGGCGAAGGAGTCGCTTGTTTTTTGACGGAAGCGATGGCGCAGCACCGATGGTGATATATGTTGAATTGAAGAAGCTCCTCCGTGAGGAACCAGCCGTGTCTGAACCGCTGATCGTCACGTTTTATCGTAAGCTGCCGCATCCCACGCCAACGGACGACCGGGAATTGTGGCAGGCCGGCGTGCAGGATGCGATCCGCGAGTTTCGTCATTCGATCAAGAATAACTATGTGGAAGGAACGCTGCAGCGTCTGGTGACGCATGCGGATCCGCTGGCGCGTCAGGCGGCGGTGCTGGCGTTGGGGTTGGTGGGCACTTTGGACTCGAATGCGGTGGTTGCGGAAGCGCTCAAGGATACGGACTGGCTGGTGCGGCAATTCGCGGAGGATGCGCTGTGGGAGATCTGGTATCGCGGCGACAATGCGGAGTATTGTTGGTCGCTGCAGCAGGCGATGCAGATTGGCGATTTTGCGCAGACGCTGGCGGCGCTGGATGAGTTGATCCGTGAGGCGCCGGATTTCGCGGAGGCGTACAATCAGCGTGCGATTCTCTTCTTCCGACGGGGCGAATTCTCTCGCAGCGCATCCGATTGCAAAGCCGTGCTGCGAATGAATCCGTTTCACTTTGGTGCGGCGGCGGGGATGGGCCAGTGTTTCCTGAAGATGAACAAGCCGCGTGCGGCGTTGCGGGCGTTCCGTCAGGCGTTGGAATTGAACCCGGCGATGTCCGACTTGCGCGAAGCGGTGAATGCGCTGCGCGAAGCGCTGGACGACGCGGAATGATCATTCCGTCAGCTTTTTCTTCCGAAGCGTGTGGTGATAGTGCTGGGCAAATCGGTGCGCTTCGTCCCGGACATATTGCAGTAACCGCAGCGCCGCCGAATGGCGGCTGAGTTTGATCGATTCCGATTCGCCGGGTCGAAAGATCTCTTCATCCTGTTTCGCCAGGGATATCAAAGTCGGCGGTTCGATCCCAAGCGCGCGGAACGCATCCCGAGCCGCATTCAATTGGCCCTTTCCTCCGTCGATCAGCAGAAGATCGGGAAACACGCTTTCTTCGTCGTGCAAGCGCTTGAAGCGGCGGAAGACGACCTCACGCATCGAAGCAAAGTCATCGACCCCCTCCACACTCTTGATCTTGTAACGGCGGTAGTACTCTTTGAACGGCAGTCCGTCGAGAAACGAGACCAGCGACGCAACCGTCTCCTGCCCGCTCAAATGGGCGATGTCGAATCCCTCGATGGACCGAGGCGTTTTCGATAGCCCAAGGACTTTTCGTAATCCTTTCAGTCCCTTCTTCGGATCGAGAGGAAAGACTTCCGGCTGATCGTCGCTCTGCGCATTCCCCCGCAGATCCAACGTCTCCAGAGCGGAGAGTTCATCGCGAATCCGGGCGGCGCGTTCGAACTGAAGATTCGCACTCGCGTCTTTCATCTCGCGCTGCATTCTTCGAACGAGCCTGCCTTTTTTTCCTTCGAGGATCAGGATCAGCTTCTTGATCTGCTTGCGATAATCGTCACGGCTGACGCGGAATCCGCACGGAGCGGTGCACTGGCGGATGCTGTGGAGCAGGCAGGGCCGGAACCAGCGCCAGCGATCTTCGCTCGATTTGATCGGCAGCGTACAGGTGCGAAATTGCAGTACGCGCTGGAGGACACCGACGGCCGCTTTCAGATTGGACTTACTGGTGAACGGGCCGTAAAGCCGCACCCCCCGCCGGCGAGGCGTACGCGTGATCTCGACACGCGGGTATTCCTCCCGCACCCGGATTTGCAGATACGGGTAGGATTTGCCGTCCTTAAGATCCTTGTTGAACTTGGGACGGATATCTTTGATCAGGCGATTCTCTTTGAGCAGAGCGTCGACTTCGGTTTCGGTCGGGATGAAATCAATATCGCGAATCTGTTTGACAAGCTCGGAGGTGCGCAGGTTTTCAGCGGCTTCCTTGAGAAAGTAGCTGCCGGCCCGGCTTCGGAGATTTTTCGCTTTGCCGACATAGATCACGTTCCCGAGTCCGTCCTTCATCAGGTAGACACCGGGTGTTCGGGGAAAAGTTCGTACTTTTTCCTCAGGATTCGGCAATTGTTCATCGGACATCGCGTCCATCCTCGCGATGAAGGAAAACGAGTCGATCGATTGGTCCAATCTGGCGCATCCAGCGTCCCAACGATGTGTATTCTAGTAATAACCGCCATGTTTTGGGTTTCCGGCATGGATCGACCCCACAGACCGCCGTCAGTCCCGCCGCTCCCCTCCGATTCTGAGGAATCGGTCACGTACACGCATCCCCATGCTGTGAGCGGTTCTTCGACGGAGATCACGCAGGTCGGCCCGGCCCAGATTCCCGTCCACCTTAGCGATATCGAATACTGGCAGGTCGGGCGGCAGGTCGGCGACTACGTGCTTCAATCCAAACTTGGTGAAGGGGGACTCGGTACCGTCTACCTCGCACGACAGATCTCCCTCAACCGACTGGTTGCGTTGAAAGTGACGGATGCCGCCATCGCCGGCACGGATGAAGGTCTGGCATTGGCGGGGCTCGAACACGAGCATATCGTCAAAGTCTTTGCGGGATTCATCGAACCGACGACGGGCAAACATTGCCTCTGCCTGCAATATGTTCCCGGTACAACGTTGACCGCGTTGATCGCGCGACTTCATGCGCCGGGTTCCAAATCGCCTCAAACAGGGCAGGATCTGCTCCAGGCTCTGGATGCGCTGGTCAACGCCGAGATCCCGTTTGATCCGCAGGCGCTGGCCGATCGCGAACGCCTCGCGTCCGATGATTTTTCCTCCGCCGTCTGCCGGTTGGGCGAGCAACTCGCCGGCGCACTCGCATTCGCACACGGCCGCGACTTTCTGCATTGCGATATCAAACCCGGCAATATCCTGCTGACCCCGTACGGTCGGCCAATGCTCGTCGATTTCAATATTTCCGTGAATGCGGCCCCGTCGTCGGATCGCGCGATCGGTGGTACGCCCAAGTACATGGCACCCGAACAGGTCGATGCGTTTCATGGTCGATCACCGGAAATCCTCGATCACCGCATCGACATCTACGCTCTCGGCGTCGTTCTGCACGAACTCCTGACCGGTCAACGACCATCCAGTGTCAGCGAAATCCAATCCGATCGAATCCCGCGTGAACTGGCGGTCGTCATCCGCCGTTGTCTGCAGCCTAATCCCAACGATCGATACTCCAACGCCATCGAACTCGCTTCCGCACTCAACGGCGCACGCGAAATCCTAACCGCGCAGCGACGGCTGCCACCCGCCGGATGGTTAGGCCAACTTGCGCTCAGACGACCGCTGACAGTCTTGCTGGCGCTTGCCCTGATTCCGCATATCGTCGCCACACTGCTCAATATCGTTTACAACGCCGTGCAAATCGAGCTGAATGAGTCCCAGATCACGACGTTCACCCGCATCACTCTCACCTACAACACGCTGATTTATCTCCTCTGTGTCACCTGGGGCGTTCGACTCTTGAGGACCTTTCATCAGGGGAGAATGAAACTCCTGTCCGGATCGATCTCGCAGGAAGAAGCGGAGCAAGTCCGGAAAGACTCATTGAACTTTGGCTATCGCGGGAACTTCTTCGCATTCCTCGGCTGGATCCCCGGCGGAATTCTCTTCCCCACACTCCTCAATTGGTTCGACGGGCCACTCCCCTGGCATGATCGATTCCATTTCGTCATCTCGTTCGCGCTTTCGGGACTCGTGGGAATGGTCTACAGCTACTACGGGATTCAGTTCGTCATCCTTCGTGCCGTCTATCCATTCGTGAGAGATCCCGACACGTTCGATTCAAAAGTAACACGACAGGAACTGGCCTACGGCACACGCTGGCTTGAACCGTTCCTCATCCTCGCCACGCTCATTCCCCTTTCCGGTGCCATCCTGCTCATCGTTCTGGTCGATGAAAAAATCAGCATCGGCTTCCGCCTTCTCGTCACGAGTCTGATCCTGCTCGGCATGGCGGGCGTCACCGGTCTCGTTTGTGCTCTCGATCGCCTCAATATCCTGAAATCATCCTGGATGGCCCGCGACGATCGCGCCATCTCCTCGACCGTTGCACGCTCGTCCACCACTTGGCGGAAAACACCCTAAATCTCAAGTTGGAGCATCCCCATGATTCGTTCTTTGCTGCTATTGATTGTGTTCGCATCAGCATCTTCGGCCGGCGAATTCAACAAAGTGCTCGCCATCGGCGATGTCGCACCCGAATGGAAAAACCTCCCCGGAACCAACGGCAAGAACCATTCCCTGGCCGATCTCAAAGACAAAGACGTGATCGTTGTTGCCTTCACCTGCAACAGCTGTCCCTACGCCGTCGCTTACGAAGATCGCCTGGTCCAATTCGCCAAAACGTACTGCGGCGAGAGTGCGAAGGTCGCGCTCGTTGCGATCAATGTCAACACGATCAAGGATGACTCGATGCCGGAGATGAAGAAGCGGGCTGAGAAGAAGAAGTTCACGTTCCCGTACCTCCTCGACGAATCGCAGGAAATCGCGAAAATGTTCGGAGCGACAACAACGCCCGAGTTCTTCGTTCTCGATAAAAACCGCAAGGTGGTCTACATGGGCGCATTCGATGAAAAAACGACGCCCCAACCCGGCGAGACGAACACCGAATACGTTTCTCTGGCCGTCAAAGCTGCCGAAACAGGCACACCGGCCAAAAAAGCGGAGACCAATCCCCGCGGCTGCAAGATCCGCCTGAACCGGGCCAAAAACTGATCCGTCAGTTTTGACAAATGGTTTCTCATGGAAACCGAATTCATCACCATCGCCCCAATGCATCGAGCAACCATTCCGATCGACCGATAACCTTGAGAGAGATAGGCCATGAAAATCGAAGTCCATTCGGATAAGCCGATTGCGGAAACCACGCGCGACGAGGTCGCGAGCGCAGTTGAAGGCGGACTCGCCCACTTCAATGAACGAATCACGCGAGTGGAGGTTTTCCTCAAGAATGTCGGTCACGACGCTAAGGCGATCCCGGTCGAGTGCAAACTCGAGGCTCGCCCCGCCAGTCACGATCCGGTTTTTGCGCACGAGGAGGCCGCAAGCCTGGAGGGTGCCGTGGAGGGTGCGACGGAAAAGATGGAGCGGTTGCTCGTTTCATTGTTCGGCCGTCTGGATTCGACTCGCGGAGGGTCGTCGGCGAGCGGTCAACCCACCTAATCCCCGCGACAATGAGGGAATTATCATGGCCAAGAAGAAACCGGCGAAGAAGCCAAGCGAAAACTCAAGCGCTGGCGCCAAGGATAAGGCACGTGTTCTGAAAAGCCGGATCGACGCGTCTGGCAAGACCACCCGGGTCAAGGGTCATGTGAGCGCGAGGACCAAGCGGTCCCAGGCGAAGCGGGATCAGAAAAACGGCTAACTACCGAGAAGGGGACGCAACTGATGAAACGCGCCTGAATCATCGACAGTTGAACTAGTACCTCAACTGGGCTGATTTGATATGAACACGATAACTCAGAGTCGCCGTTCCGGATCTGTTTTGGGTGCCATGCCCACCGCTTTGGGTGGGCATGCTCACGCAAAGCCGTGAGCATGGCACCCGGAACAATCGCTTGTTGTGAGTTCGAGTCTGACTCAAGAATCGTTTCCACCTGTCGATTGAGAGTGGTCGATCCACAGGCCCTGCGCTCGGTGTGGCATTGTCATGGCGGAGCCGGGCGAATGATGTGAACAAATAGACATTATATCAGCTCGTCAATGTCTCTTCGCCAAGGGGTGTGTGTTTTGAGTTGGCGAAGTTGGCGAACTCGCCTGCCAGATTGGCAGCGAGGATCACGATCACTCCGGAAATCGCGGAGCGGATCGGAACGGAAGATGTGAACAAATAAACAGTTACAGAGAATCGGGTTCTAAGACGAGGACTCCGCCACGAGCCTGCGGAGCTGAATTGAAAAAATCTGGATTTTTTGAGTAAATGGAATGGAGTGTGTGAAATCCGATTCTCGATGGAATTTGCCGGATGGGTTGGCGAGAATGGCGGAGTCGCAACCGCACGTGGAGTCTCGCGAAGCGTGCAGAATAAAATGAACCAATAGAAAAGGTGACAGTCCCATTTATGCGTTTTTTCGACCTCGTCTCATTTGCACTCAGCGGACTGTGGCGGCAGAAAGTCCGCACGGCGCTGACCATTCTCGGTGTCGCGGTCGGGGCGACGTCACTGGCGTTCAGCCTCTCGCTGGGTGTGGGTCTGCGCCGCGTGATCACCAACGAGTTTCACTCGCGCCCCGGGTTCTGGGAGATTCGCGTTTCGCCGGGCGGTCATCGGCCGATCGGTATCGTTCCTCCCGAGAAACTGCAGATTCCGGATGGTGTGAATCCGGATCGGTCCCGGCGATTGAAGCAGATGCTGGAACAGCGGGCACTTCAGATGCTGCCGTCGAAACCGGCCCAGCCACTGACGCCAGAGATCCTGGACGAAATACGCCAATGGCCCGATGTCGAATGGATTCGGACGTATCGGCATGTCTACGGAGAAACGATCTGGAACGGGAAACGGCAGAATGCGCTGTTCGCGGCGACGCAATGCAATCGGCCGGACCTGAACTCATTGATCATCGCCGGACGAAAACCTCAGGACGGCGGGCGGAAGGAAATCATCGTTCCCGAAATACTGCTCTACGACTTGGGTGCTCGAACGGATCAAGAGTTGGAATCGTCGCTCGGGACACAATTGACGGTGGAGCTGGGCGGTTCGTCTGACTCGCGCCAGCGCTCGCTACTGGCGAGCCTTGGCAGCGCCTTCACAGGTATGCTGGATACGCGCCAGGCACTGATCCTGATGAAACTGATGAACGAGCTGCCAAGCCTTATCGAATCGTCGCATTTGACAGATGATGAAAAGTTGGAACTTCGCAATCTTCTTGCTCCTCCCAAAAGCCAGCAGCGACCCGGCCGTTACCCGGTGTCCGACACCTTCACAATCGTTGGCGTCTATCGCGCGCCATCACCCGAAGAGCAGAAGGATGGACTGTGGTATGCGAATCAGCAAGCGGTCATCGCGAGTGCATCTGGTGGGGAATCGATTATTCGGAACCTGCATGCGATCGATGATGGCCGGTTTGACAATGTGGAAGTGAAAGTCCTACCCGGTGGGGATCTTCCCGCAGTTGTGGCAAAGATTGAGGAGAATGGGTTTCGCACCAACTCCTCGTTGCGCTGGTTTGATAATTCTCGTCGCGAGGTGACCGCGATCGCGGTGGCACTGAATATCTTCGCCTGGATCTCGCTCATCGTCGCCGCGATCGGGATCACCAATACGCTGGTGACCAATGTGGTCGAACGGACTCGCGAAATCGGGATTCTGAAAGCGCTGGGCGGGGGCCGCAGGCAGATCCTGGTCCTTTTTTTGCTTGAAGGGACATTGATCGGCGTGCTGGGAGGCGTGCTGGGGCTTACGACAGCTCGATTGGCTTCCGGACCCGCCGATCATCTGGTCCGGTCGGAGATTCAGCGGCAGATGCAAGGTCAAACGATGATCTCCACAAGCGTCTTCGAGTTCCCTTTGTGGATCTCGCTGACGACACTCGGGGCAGCCATTATCATCACGACTCTGGCCGCTCTTTATCCTGCGCGACGCGCGAGTCGGATCGAACCGGTCGATGCTTTGAAGTCGGGATGATTTGCCGGTTGATCATTTTCTGAGGATTTTCACGAGATCCGGTTTTGTCTTTGTCCTGATATCTCTGCCAGTTTTCGCGCGTGGGTGGGCGATTGCACGCCTGTTCCTAGAACGATAGTTCCGATTTCGCAGACCGAGAACGTAACCGCAATGTCTTCGTACATCCTTATCGCTGAAGCTGAAGCTGCTCCGGCCGAAGCGCCGGCGAAAAACGCACCGATGCCAGGCCCTTTTGGCGATCCGGCCTTTCTGATCATCATGTTCGGCCTGATGATCGTCTTTCTGTTTATTCTCCCGGCACGCCAGCAACGCCGTCAGCAGCAAGAACTTATGGCATCGATCAAAGCCGGAGCGAAAGTGCTTACGGCTTCAGGAATCATTGGGACGATTGTCACCATGAAAGATGGCGAAGATGAAATAACGATTCGCTCGGGTGACAGCAAGTTCCGGATGACCAAAGGCTCGATCACGCGGGTTCTGGGACAGGATGAATCAGAACCGGCCAAAGCGTAAACCCCACCATCTCCTCCTTTTGAACGAAATACGGTAGCGGACGCCATGCAACGTAACTTTCTTCGTGGCCTGCTTTTTTGCCTCATTCCAACAGTATTGTTTGGGGCGGCCGCTTGGTTCGGTAACTACCGCAAAGGCATCGACCTTGCCGGTGGTACGATTCTCGTTTACGAAGTCGACCTGGCCAAGACTCTTGCGGCAAAGAGCGGAGACACAACCGACTCGACTGACGAGTCGGGGCAGACGGGTCTTTCCAGCGAAGCGATGCAGCGCCTGGCGGAATCACTGAAACGCCGGATCGACCCCGTTGATACCAAGAACGTGATCATTCGTCCCGTCGGCGGAACGCGGATCGAAATTCTGGTCCCGTTTACGCCCACCAGCAAAAAAGAAGCGGGAACGGAAGACTTTGTTCAAGAGGTGAAAGATCTCGTCTCTCGGGTTGGCGTGCTCGAATTCCGCATTCTGGCGAACGATACCGACGATAAGGAAGGTTTCGAGGATGCTCTGGATCTGGTCAATAACCAGTACCCAGCCGATCAGGCCGATAAGGATGCCAAGACCGGATTCCCGCCACCGGCTCCGCGCCGCACCGATTACACAGTGACGGTCAACGAGACCGTTGCAGAAAATGTCAAGTACGAATGGGTCGAGCTGAGCAAGGAAGAACGCAAATCGCTCGGGTTGGCCAACGGCAGCGAAAGCTCACTCTGGCAGCAACTCGCGGCAGCTCGTGGAAAAGCGATCCCTTACAATTACACGAACGAGCGTGGCGAACAAGCCACTATGTTGCTTTTCAGCCGAGACTTCGTCGAAGAAAATCCTCCCAAAGATGAGCTCGGAAAAGAAATTGAATACTTCGTTCTGACTCGCGTTTCCAGTCAGGATCAGGTCAAGATCGGCGGGGCGATCACGCTCAACGCCTTCCCGGAACAGCAGAATCTCGACTGGTCGATCGGCTTCACCTTCAATGGTGCCGGCGCCAACAAGTTCGGACAAGTCACCGGCCGCAACCGGCCCACACCCGGCACCCGTGTCCGGCACCTTGCGGCGATTCTGGACGGGAAGGTCGTCTCCGCTCCTCAACTGAACAGCCAAATCACCGCACGCGGACAGATCACGGGTAAGTTCACCAAGGCTGAGGTGGACCGAATGGTGTACATCTTCCGTTCTGGTGCACTGACCGCAGAGTTGAAGCCGAATCCGGTGAGCGAAAACTCGGTCGGTGCCACACTGGGCGAAGATACCAAAACGAAAGGTCTGTTTTCGGTTGGGCTGGCGTTCGGCGCGGTCATGATCTTCATGGTGATTTACTACCGCTTCGCCGGCCTGGTGGCCTGCACGGCGTTGATCATCAACCTGCTGCTGACGGTCGGCTTCATGGTGTCGGTGAATGCGGCCTTCACGCTGGCCGGGTTGGCAGGGATCGTACTGATGCTTGGTATGGCGGTCGATGCCAACGTGCTGATCTACGAGCGATTGCGGGAAGAGCGTGAAAAAGGCGCGACTCTCATGGCCGCACTTCGAGCCGGTTACGAGCGGGCGCTTCCCACGATTATCGACACGCACGTGGCGAGTATCTTCACTGCGATCGTCCTTTTCATCTTCGGGAACGACAACCTCAAGGGCTTCGCTGTCAGCCTGACGGTCGGCCTCATAATCAGTCTCTTCACATCCCTCTACGTCACACGATTGATTTTTGATTACTGGTATCACCGCCGCTGGCTCCGCGAACTCCGCATGATGAAACTCTTCAGCCGGCCGAACATCAACTTCATGGCTCTCCGCAAGCCGATTTTCACTCTGACAGCTCTGGTCACTGTGCTCGGATTGAGTCTGTTCCTTTACCGGGGTGATGACGGGCTGAACGTCGACTTCCGGGGCGGAACCGTGTATGGCGGACGATTGACCGAAGCTCGCGGAATGAGCGCTAGGGATGGAAAACCCGGACTGATCGATCTTCTCTCGGAAAAGCAACAGGAAGATCGTCTTAAGGTCCGGGACGTTCGGCCGATCACAACACCGAGTGGCGAGAGTGCAAACACCTGGGAAATCGAATTCGAAGGCGATCCGAAACCGGTGGTTGTGACATTTGCCAACCGACCCTCAGGGGCGGACGAAGTCAAAGAACGCATTCGCAAGCTCCCCGACGTTTCCATCGAACAGGTGAAAGTGAATGCCATGGGAGACGATCAACTCCCGGCTGGTGAATCGAAATCGTTCACCGTTCGAACCACGGAAAAGGAAAAGGAACTCGTTCAGGCGATGCTTGATCGCCTGCTGCGTGACGACAATGGACAGCCACTCATGGATCTCCCCGAACTCACCAAGTGGGAAACGCTGGATACCAGCGCAACCTTGTATTTCACAAAACCCGCCTCGGTTTCTTACGTGCAATCGCTTTTGAAACGGGCATTCCAGCTCACGGGCCGCGAGCCGAACTCCGGTCCTTCCTTCGTGCTGACTCCAGTGCGATCGGATCCGGAAAAGGATCCCACGGAACGCGCTCAGGAAGACGCGACCAGCAAGTTCAAGATCATGACGCTCGACGTTTCCGTGAACACGGAATTCGCCGGCCTCGTTGAAGCGATTGAAAATCACAAGATGCTCAGCCGTCCCTCAGTGATGGCAGCTCTAGGTTCATTCGCGCCATCCGTGCTTTACACAACGAAAGCCGTCGAAGAACGCAAAGCGCTCGACTCCATTCTGACCGAACTCAAAGATGCCGTCGAATCCCGACCGGTTCCCGATCGCCTCGAAACGTTCGACGCCGCTCTGGCCAAGGAAACCCAGTCCCGGGCTCTCTTCGCCATCGTGGCAAGCTGGATCGCGATCCTCCTGTACCTCTGGTTCCGATTCGGCTCCTGGACCTTCGGCCTCGCCGCCGTGCTCTGCCTCGTTCACGACTTGTGCTTTACGTTGGGTGCGATCGCCATCTGCCATTATCTGCACTTGATACCCGTACTCGGTACGATTCTGCAGATCCAGGACTTCAAGATCGACCTTGCCGCCGTCGCCGCCCTGCTCACGCTCGTTGGCTATTCAGTCAACGATACGATCGTGGTCTTCGATCGAATTCGCGAAGTTCGCGGCAAAAATCCGCTACTCAATGAACAGATCATCAACGACAGTGTGAACCAGACCCTCAGCCGGACCATTCTGGCTTCGTTGACGGTCTTCCTCGTCGTCGGCGTGCTCTACTTCTTCGGGGGCGACGGAGTCCACCTCTTCGCCTTCGTCATGGTGGTGGGTGTGATCGTCGGTACATTCTCTTCGATCTATGTCGCCAGCCCCTTGCTGCTGATCCTGGGCGAAGGACAACCCAAGAAAGAGCTGACAGAAGAAAAGAAAGGTGTCCTCGCGAAGGTCTAATTGATGACGCTGAGGATCTTGCAACCGGAAGGCTGGGAAAAGTCGCACTTTTCCCAGCCTCCTTGCGTTGTCACAATGCAAGTGTGCAGGTATCCCTGAAATAAGACAGAACAGCAAACGGCGGATCACCTATGAAAGTCAAACTCGATTACGGCAAAACGGGCCTGGAAGTCTCGCTTCCCGATGATCGCCTCATCGCTCCGCCACTTACGATCTCCGACGCCCCTCCGCTCGCGCATCCCGTCGACGCCATCGCGCACGCCATCCGCAATCCCATCGGCTCCTCACCGCTCGCCGACCTCGCCATCGGCAAGAAATCCGCCTGCATCGTCATCTGCGATATCACCCGGCCCGTCCCCAACAAACTCATACTCCCCGAAATCCTCAAAACCATCGAGGCCGCCGGCGTACCACGCAGCGGCATCACCATCCTCAACGCCACCGGCCTCCACCGCCCCAACGAAGGCGCGGAGATGATCGAACTCGTTGGCGAAGAGATCGCCGCCAACTATCGCTTCGTCAATCACCACGGCAAAGTCCTGCACGAACACGACTTCCTCGGCACCTCCCCCAACGGCGTACCGATGTGGATCGACAACCGCTATACCACCGCCGAACTCAAGATCACCACCGGCCTCATCGAACCGCATCTCATGGCGGGATACAGCGGCGGACGCAAACTCATCTGCCCCGGCATCGCCGCTCTCGAAACCGTCAAACGCTGGCACTCCCCGAGGTTCCTCGAACACCCCAAGGCCGACTGCGGCAGCGTTGAAGGGAACCCCGTTCACGAGGAAAACACCTACATCGCACTCAAAGCCGGCTGCGACTTCATCGTCAACGTCTGCATCGACGGCCAGCGCCGCATCACCTGGGTCGGCGCCGGAGACATGATCAAAGCCTGGCACGCCGGCGTGGATTTCTGCCGCGACATCGTCAAAGCCGGCGTGCCGGAGCCGGTCGATGTCGTCGTCACCAGCTGCGCCGGGTATCCGCTGGACACATCGTGGTATCAGGCGGTGAAGGGGCTCACCGGTGCGCTGCCGATCGTCAAAAAGGGCGGTACCATCGTGCTCGCCGCCAGCCTCACAGAAGGCCTCGGCAGTCCCGAGTTCCGCGAACTCGTCGAAGAATACGCCCGCAAAGGCCTCTACCGCTCGCTCAGCGTCGCCACCGTCGAACGCGAACAAAGGAGTACAGACACCTGCGAAATGGACGAATGGCAGATCGTCATGCTGCAGAAGGTCCTGGCGCACTGTCGTGTCAAAGTCGTGACCGGTGGGCTGACGGCGGATGTTCTGAAGATGTGTTCAGTTGAACCGGCGTCCAGTGTTGAAGAAGCCGTCCGTTCCTCGCTGGCGGAGTATGGTCAGCAGGCGAAATTGGCGGTGATCCCCAAGGGGCCGTACGTGCTGCCGTATGTGCTGGGTGCGTGAAACCTGGGACTCCGTGAACAGTTGACCATTTGACAAATCACCATTCGCTGAGGAGAACTCCGCCACCGGCAGTTCATGCACGTGGCGGAGACATTCAAACACCGGCTCGTCTTTCCACCGACACTGCCACACCCTACGGTGGAACCGTTCCCAAATTTCGGAAGCGCCTATGCGCCACAAAGACTTACGTCAATTCTGTACAGTTACTGAAATAAAGGTCACGTACAAGAATCGACGAATTTCATGCCCAAGCTGATTCATGCAAGAGAAGAAACAAGTCCCGCGCTCGACGAATGTCTCCCCCTCAATCGCCCGTTTTTCACCCCTCAAATGACCGGAAAACGCTCCGAAACCACCCGGAAACCGGGCCGGAATGGGTCAAAATCCGACCGAAACCGCCCCGGTTCATTCCGAATTCCGCAATCCACGATCCGAAATTCTAAAAAGGTTTTGACAACGCCTCCGCCACACGATTACACTTTTCAATATTTCTCCTCATCGGGAGGCGGAACCTCGCACGATCGGGAACCGCTCCCCACGCGCGCTCTTTCTCAATTATGTAGTTAGGTTTTCGATGGGTAAGCGTAATCGATACCACGACCACATTGATCCCGAGCATCAGCGCTGGGGACGCACCTACCCGCGTTTCCCAGGAGTTGCCGAGTGCGCTCGGTTGATTCGTGATGGGAAAGCGCGAGGCAGTTTGGCGGACATCATCGCCTATGAGCTCGCCGAGAACGCGAGCGAATGTTTAGCGGACCTTGTTGAGACATTCCGCACCGATCCAAACGCGGGCGTTCGGCTTAATGTGATGATGGCGCTCGATATCGCACGTCTGCCGGAGTCGGTTGCGTTTCTAGCGGAGGTGTTAAAGCAAGGTGATCCGCTTTTCCGCCCCTACGCGCTGCGGGCGCTTGAAGGTATCAATACCCGTGAATCACGGACTGTGTTGTGGAACGCGACGCAGGGTGAAACACATGGGTAAGGGCGAACGGATGGCGGAGCCGCCGCGGGATTGGCTGGTCGGGCCGACGACGTTCCGGGAGTATACGAACCGGTTCCTCGGTGGGCTGGACGACGTGCCGCCCGAGTTGCTGGCCCGCGTCGAGGAGCGGGATGCCCAGATCGCGGTTAAGCTCCAGCCGGGCGACGAACTGTGGGAGTGGCACCAGCGGGGCGGGCCGTTCAGCTCGTCCGGCGGCCTGGCGGTGCTGCGGGGTGGCGTCGTGGTGGAGTGGTGGCGGGAGTGGGTGTCGTAGCCCCAGACACCGCCCCAGGAAATTCCTTCGGCGTTGATGACCATGATTGACATTGCCTTGTCAGTTCTGTTTGGCGAATGGTGTGCGGGCCCGACGTTGTCTCGCAACGAGTGAATGTTCGATTCCCGCGTCACGCCGTCAGCAGCCTCCTTTCGGTTCTCGTGATTGCTATGGTCGAGGTGGGATTTCGGCTCCGGAGGAGCCACGGAATGTAGCCACGGGTGGAGCAAGACCGGCGAAGCCGGCGCCGCGCAACCCGTGGAAAGCTCATTTTCCATTTGGAACTGCCCCGTAAGGGGCAGAGGTAACGGATCCGATCTTGTTCCGCTGCCCCTCCGGGGCAGTTCAAAGAGGAGTGTGGATTCGCTTCCACGGGTTCCGCTCGCTTCGCTCGCTCACCCGTGGCTACAACCCAGTGCCCCTCCCGGGGCACAAAGACATATTTGCTCGCTCACCCGTGGCTACATTGAGCGCCCCGAGGAGTACGAAGACGGATCGGATTAATTGCGGATTGTGGAATGCGGAATGAAGAAAAGAGGAGACCTGCGGTCGCAGTGGCGGCTCGGTCAGGAGACCTTCGCCGAGCGCGTGTGTGGATTACGTCGGGGTCGGAGACCCGCGACGAGCGCACTAAAAAATCCGCCAGTCAAAAACGTGCCAGTCCCCTTTATTTGCCCCAGCGTGATTTGCAGGTTGCGTGGAAGTCGGTAAAGTGGCCGGTGGAGATGGCGGTGCGGGCGTCGGTCATGAGGCGGATGTAATAGGCGATGTTGTGCAGGCTCAGCAGGATCGGGCCGAGCATTTCGTCCACGCGAAACAGATGATGCAGATACGACCGGCTGAAGGTCCGGCAGCAATAGCAGACACAGTCCGGGTCGAGCGGGGCCGGGTCGCGTTCGTGCTTGGCGTTGCGCAGCTTCACGATCCCGGTATGTGTAAAGGCGGTGGCGTTGCGGCCGTTTCGCGTCGGCATCACGCAGTCGAAGAGGTCGATCCCCGCCGCCACGCCTTCGAGCAAATCCTCCGGCCGGCCAACCCCCATGAGATAGCGCGGCTTGTTCTCCGGCAGCGTCGCCGCGCAGGGCGGCAGGGCGGCGTGCATCGCTTCCGGCGCTTCGCCCACGCTGAATCCGCCGAGCGCATAGCCGGGGAAATCCATCGCCACCAGCTCGCGGGCGCACTCCGCCCTGAGGTCCAGATTCGTCCCGCCCTGCACGATGGCGAACTGCGCTTGATCCTTGCGCGAATGATGCTTTTTGCAGCGTTCCGCCCAGCGCAGCGACCGCGTGACCGCGGCCCGCATCACCGCCTCGGAGGCGTCGCCCGGTGGACATTCGTCCAGAACCATCGCGATGTCGGACCCGAGATTCTGCTGGATCTCGACCGCCTTTTCCGGCGTAAGTTCGAGGAGCGCCCCGTCGATGTGGCTGCGGAACTTCGCACCCGCATCGGTGATTTTCGCTTGCGTGGCGAGGCTGAAGACCTGAAATCCGCCGCTGTCCGTGAGGATCGGGCCGGGCCATTGCATGAAGGTGTGCAGTCCGCCCATCTCGGCGATGAGTTCGTCGCCGGGGCGGAGGGTGAGGTGGTAAGTGTTGCCGAGGATGATCTGGGCGCCGGCTTCGCGGATCTGGACGGGCGTGAGCCCTTTGACCGTGGCGCGGGTGCCGACGGGCATGAACATGGGGGTGGCGATGTCGCCGTGTGGGGTGGTGAGGACGGCGGCGCGTGCGGACCCGTCTTTGTGTTCGATGGAGAATGAGATCGGCATGGGTTTGTGATAGGAGATCGGTTTTGGATTGGGGAGAAGATTGTGGGGGCTGAGAGGTTGTAAGAGTGGAGGTGGCAGCACCTTTGATTTGATGAACAAAAATCCCCTTCACCCGAATCGTTCGCTGCGCTTCCGAACAGCAGGTGGCGGAGTCCACCACACGGAAATGGCAGTTATCAAATCGATCGAATCATTTGTTTCAGATACAGACTTTGCATGCGCGGGGCCCGGTCAACCGGCGAGGAGGGACATCGGGCCGGAGAGCAGAAGCGTGGCGCCGACGTCGGTCCACTGTTCGACGTGTTCGCTGCCGTTTTCGGCCCACTGGTAATCGCCGGCCCGCATGCGGACATCGCCGACGATCAGTTCGCCATCGATGACGAGGCTTTCTTCGAGGCCGTCGTGGCGGTGGGGCGGAATGCGACTGCCGGGTTGAAGCTTGACGATGGCGGAGAAGCGTTTGGTGGTGGGGTCCATGTGGAGCATGCGAGCGGTGACGCCGGCGAGGTGCGAGTACTGGTAGAGGGCTTCTTCGCGGAAGGAGAACTGGACCTCCGGGAGGAGGGATGCGGCTTTGCGGTTTTGTTCGAGTGTGGGGTTGCGTCGCGGTGCGATTTCGAGGCGGTTGAAGAGGCTTTCTTTGATGTAAGCGGGCGGATCCATGGGCGCGATGTCAGCGGCGAGCGCGAGGACGGCGTCGTCGAAGGCCTCCTGGTCTTCGGGTGAGAACAGCTCCAGAAATTCGTCACGCGGTGTCGCGTTCATTCATCTACCCCTGCCGCCAGGCGGTCTCGAAGACGGAGGAATCCGAGTCGGATTCGGGTCTTAACGGTTCCGAGCGGAATTTTCAAGTGACGCGCGATCTGTTCGTGCGTCATGCCTTCGTAGAAGGCGAGTCGTATCGGTTCCTGCTGATCGGTGGGCAGGATGGCGAGTGCGGCGGAGATCTGCATTGCTTCGTCCTGCCGGAGCAGGCTGATTTCCGGCTGGCTGTCGGTTGGCACCTCCGGAATCGTGTCGGTGGTGGCTTCTCGGCGGCGGCGGAGCCGGTCCACGGCGCGGGAGCGAGCGATCATGAGAACCCAGGCTTCAGCGGATGCGCGAGCGGAGTCGAAGCGTTCCGCTTGGCGCCAGATCTGCCAGAATGCTTCTTGGAGTACGTCCTCCGCCTCGTTTCGGTTTCGTAAGAGATGAAAAAGAAATCCGAAAACGCGAGCGGCGTAGCGGTCGTAGAACTCGTCGAAGGCGGACCGATCCTGTTCTGCCACGCGGACGAGAATTTCGCAATCGGTGGCAGACATGTGGTTTACCGGACAGAAGATGAACTAAGTCTTATGATTTTACTTGAAATAGGGGTTGTTCGGCAATTATCTATTTGTGAAGCGGATCAAATTCCACCGGCCTCCGCTCGCCCATTCGATTCGTGACGGCAGCCCGACCGTCGGGCCGGTATTACCTCTCTCACCTTTCCGGGAGCGAAGGAAATGCAGATGAAAGCCATTTGGACCACAGGACTGTGTCTGGTACTGAGTGTCAGCACGCTGCGTGCACAGGAAAAAGCCCCGGCACCGCTGAGTCTGGCCGAGTTGGACAAGCGGGTGGCAACGCTGATTTATGAGACCGTGAAGGAAGGCGTTGAATTGTATAACGGCGGGAAAGTGGAGGAGTGCCATCGGTTGTATCAGGGGGCGTTGACGGTGATTGCGGGCGTGATCGACCACCGGGCGACGACAGTGAAATCGATCAAGGATGCGCTGGCGGTCGCGAAGACGCAGAAATCGGCGGATGCCGCGTTCACGCTTCGCAAAGCGCTGGATGACGCGCAGAACGACGTGACGGGCAAGAAGAAGCCGCTCTGGGACCGGCTGGGCGGTGAAGCTGCCGTTCGTGCGGTCGTCAAAGACTTTGTGGCCGCAGCCGCACCCGATCCGAAGGTGAACTTCTTCCGCAACGGCAAGTACAAGCTCGATGCCGCAGGTGTGGCGAAACTCGAGCAATTGCTGGTCGAGATGATTTCTTCGGCAACCGGCGGCCCGCTGAAGTACACCGGCCGCAGCATGAAGGAATCGCACAAGGGGATGGGCATCACGGAAGCGGAGTTCGGTGCGCTGGCCGGGCATCTTGTGGCGACGCTCAAGAAGTACAATGTCCCGCAGGCGGAGATGGATGAGTTGGTCGCGATTGTGGCGAGCACGAAAGGCGACATTGTCGAAAAGCCGCTGTGGGATCGGTTGGGCGGACAGAAAGCTGTTGAAGCGGTGGTTCACGATTTCGTGGCGGCGGCCGCTCCCGATCCGAAGGTGAACTTCTTCCGCAACGGCAAATACAAGCTCGATGCGGCTGGCGTGGCGAAGCTGGAAACGCTTCTGGTTGAAATGATTTCGTCAGCAACCGGCGGACCGTTGAAGTACACCGGCCGCAGCATGAAGGAATCGCACAAGGGGATGATGATCACGGACGACGAGTTTGGTGCGCTCGCCGGGCACCTCGTCGCGACGCTCAAGAAGTACAAAGTTCCGCAGGCGGAGATCGACGAACTGGTCGCGATCGTCGCGAGCACGAAAGCTGATATTGTCGAGAAGAAGTAAGCGAATCGGAACGAAAATTCACCGCCGTGAGCCTTGTGGCTTGCGGCGGTTTTATTCTGGCTTCACTTCATCTTCTGTGTTGGCCAGCCGCCGGGCGCTCGCGCGGATCTCGTCATTCGCTTCGCCCAGTTGAATCACGAGTTCTTTCTTTTCGTTGTTGCGTCGAACCACCACTTTGATTTTGGTGCCGGGGCGAAGACCAAAGACGAATCGCTGAATGTCTTCACGACCTCGAGCAGCGACCGGACCCACCTTTTCGAAGATATCGCCGATTTGCAAACCGCTCTTCGCAACCGGTAATCCTTCCTCGATTGACCCGACCGCCATTTCGTCATCAGTCCCGAACTGAATTCCCATGCGGCCAATTTCGAAGGGATCCGGGCGACGCGTGCGCGGCGGAGTGGCGGCCGAAAGGCCGGACGAGATCAGGAGCAAAATAATTAGTGAACGCACCACAGCGACTCCTCCGCAAGTACCAACCGCCATTATCTGCGCCACGCCGTCCAAGGGAAGCCCGATCTCGCAACTCACCCGAGTCCTACAATCATCTCAACCATGAAAGCTTCTGTCAAACTTGCGGTTCATCTGATCGCGACACTCCTCGTCTCGCCGGTCATTCTGGTCTATTACCTCGGCTCGATCGTCCTGGGCCCGGATCGCGCTCTCGAAGGCGCAACGCAAACACTCGCGCTCCTGCCCGGCATCACCGGCATCTACCTGCGCCGGGCGTTCCTCGTCTGCGTCCTGACTCGCTGCGCCCGCTCCGCCGAGGTCGGTTTCGGAACGCTCTTCTCCCAGAATGGTTCGCGAATCGACGAAAACGTCTACGTCGGCCCCTACTGCATTCTTGGGCTGGTTCATTTGCAGAAAAACGTCTTGATCGCGAGCGGAGTGCAAATCCCGAGCGGCGGGCAAACGCATTTCTTCGACGATCCCAACATTCCGATCAAAGATCAGGGCGGAACACGAACGATGGTGACAATCGGCGAAGGAGCCTGGATCGGCAGCTCCGCCGTCGTCATGGCGGATGTCGGTGCGGGCAGCATCGTCGCGGCCGGCGCCGTGGTCACCAAACCGGTCCCGGAAAATGTCATCGTCGGCGGCGTGCCGGCCAAGATCATCCGCGGCCGATTCGATAAAGAAACATGATGCCACGATCCGCCAAAGTTCGCGTCCCGCTCATCCTTCAGGAGCTCACGGAACTTTATCCCGATCCCAAAACGGAACTGCATTACCACGCACCGTTGCAGCTCATGGTGGCCGTCATGCTCTCGGCCCAGTGTACGGACGTGCGCGTCAATCAGGTGACACCGGCACTCTTCAAGCGCTTCAAGACCGCCAAGGATTTCGCCGAAGCGGATCGCGCGGAGCTGGAACGTTACATTCAGTCCACCGGCTTCTTCCGCAACAAGGCCAAAAACATTCAGGCCGCCTGCCGCATGCTGGTCGAACAGTACAACGGCGAAGTGCCGCGAACGCTGGAAGAACTGGTCGCGCTGCCAGGTCTCGGTCGCAAGTCCGCCAACTGCGTTCTCGGCGACGCCTTCGGCATTCCCGGCATCACCGTGGATACGCACGTCGGCCGGCTCGCGCGGCGGCTGGGCTTCACCAGACAAACCGATCCCGTTAAGGTCGAACACGACCTGATGAAACTCTGGCCGAAGTCAGTGTGGACGGAAACGAGCCATCGTTTGATCCTGCACGGCCGCCGGGTCTGCCAATCCCGCAAGCCGGACTGCGCGAACTGTACTCTCGCAAAACTCTGCCCCAAGAAAATCTAAGGAGCCAAGATGATTTCCACGCAGACGCTGCTCGATCGCTTCCTTCGCTATGTTCGCATCGATACACAGGCCAACGAGCACTCCACCACGTACCCCAGCACGCCTGGCCAACTGGTGCTTGGCAAGCTCCTGCGCGATGAGTTACTGGCCATGGGAATTTCCGATGCCGTGCAGAACGAGCATGGCATCGTGTTCGGCACGATTCCGGGTAACGTCCCCGACTCGGCCGCGGGAAGCTCTGCTGACAGGCCGAGTCACTCGACCGTGCCCACCATCGCCTTCAACGCCCACGTCGATACGTCGCCCGAGACGAGCGGTGCGAATGTCGATCCGCAGGTGATCTGCAACTATTCCGGCGGTGACATCGTGCTGCCCAAGGATTCGTCTCGTGTGATCCGTCTCGAGGATTCGCCGGAGTTGAAAACACTGGTCGGCAAGACGATCATCACAACCGACGGCACGACCCTGCTCGGCGGCGATGACAAAGCCGGCGTCGCCGTCATCATGGAACTGGCTCGTATTCTGATGGAGAATCCGAAGATTCCCCACGGGCCGATCCGCGTGGTCTTCACTTGCGATGAGGAAATCGGCAAGGGCGTACTGCATCTCGATCCGAAGCAGATCGGCGCAACGGTGGCCTACACGCTTGACGGACAGGGGGTGGGCGAACTCGAGGCGGAGACCTTCAGCGCCGATAAAGCGACGGTGACGATCACGGGCATCAATATCCATCCCGGCATCGCCAAGAACAAGATGATCAACTCGATTCGCCTGACGAGCGAGTTTCTGGAACGGTTGCCGAAAGGGAAACTTTCACCGGAAACGACCGAGGATCGCGAAGGGTTCCTGCACCCGTACATCATCGAAGGTGGCGTGGCGAAGACGACGCTTCACATCCTGCTTCGCGATCACGAGACCGCCAAACTGGCGGACTACGCGAAGCTCCTGCGCGATGCCGCCAACGCGGTGATGAACGCGCATCCGAAATCGAAGATCGACGTCGCGATCACCGAGCAGTATCGGAACATGCGCGAGGGGATCGCGAAGGAACCACGAGCGATGACGTATGCCGAAGAAGCGGTGAAGCGGGCGGGATTCACACCGAAGCACTGCATCATCCGCGGCGGAACCGACGGCGCGCAATTGACGGCGAAAGGATTACCGACGCCGAACATCTCAACGGGCGAACACAATATCCATTCGCCGCTGGAGTGGGTTTGCCTCGAAGAGCTGGACGCCAACGTGCGAGTTCTGGTGGAACTGGTGCAGGTGTGGGCCGGGAAGTGAGTGTGATGCTCAGCTTGCAGAAGTGAGCTGAAGAGTGTCAGGAATCATCCGCCGGACGACCGATCGGTTTCGGCCATTTTGCTTCGCCTCCGAAAGCGCGGCGGCAGCGGATGCCCGAAGTTCGTCGAAGCTGGCCGTGCCACCGCTTTCCACGACCGAAAATCCCAAGCTGATTGTGAGGCTGATCGACGAACCGCGAAAGACCGTTCGTTCGCGCTCGATTGTGGATCGCAACCGCTCCGCCAGCACTTCCGCGCCGGCCAAGTCGGTTCCTGGTGCAACCACCATGAACTCTTCACCGCCGATCCGGCCGATCGCATCCGTTCCACGAAGAGCGTTCTGCAGCATCTGACCCAACCAAGTCAGGACATGATCCCCACCAATCAGAAGATGGTCGGAGTTGATGTCTTTGAAATGATCGGCATCGATGACGCCCAGCGCGAGCGGTTCATCATTTCGCGCACGGCGCAATAATTCTTTTCGTGCGATCAATTCAACGGCTCTTCGATTCGGGACACCGGTCAGGGCGTCCGTGAGGGCCATTTTTTCGAGCAATTGATTTTTCAGCTCGAGTTCCCGTGTACGCTCGGCGACTCGAACTTCGAGTTCCGTCATGAGTGTACGGTATTCTTCGAGCAGTTTTTCGTGGCTTCGTTCGAGTTGGACGGAGCGGCCAACGGATCTCATGGTGGTGAGAAGATCGTCCAGTCGCCAGGGTTTGAGAACCAGCCGATGAATCTGGCAGCGGTTGATGGCGTCGACTGCATCGCTCAGGCGTGCGGTACCGGTGAGGAGGACGCGGGCGATCCGCGGATGGGAAACTCTCATTCCTTCGAGGAGCGCGATTCCGCTCCCGTCGGAGAGGTTGAGATCGGTGATGAGAATATCGATCGAGCGTGACGCGATGATTGTGCGGGCCTGGGCGGTGGAACTGGCTGTAATGACTTCGAATTCCTGACCGAGCTGATGAACGATGAGCGCAAGAATCATCGGCTCGTCATCGACAACCAGGACCGAGTTACGGATTCGGGATGTCGAGATGGAAAACGGGCCGGAAAGGTTATTTGGAGGCGGATCGCCCAATCGGAGATCAGTAGGAGTGTCTCTCACAAGGAATCCTGATGTCAACGGACCGGTTTGACCAAAATCTCCAACCGGCAGAGTTGCCCAATCTTAGAGCGCATTTTTCGAGTTAGAGAGTGATTTCCTATGGGAGTTTTTATCGAATGTCGAGATAATGGGGATGCTCCTTGATTCATTGTTCAGCGAAAAATTATTGGCGGTCTAGGAAATCTATGCCGGAATTGCCGAAAACCAAGCTTGACAGGAATAGGAAAGAAATTCCTTATTTCCCGGATATTGTCTTGCCTGTAGGCGACTCGCTGTTAGAATCAAGGGGCTTGATGGAGAAATTTGACTCGGGCTTCACAGAGATGCGTTGATTGGCCGTGCGCCCGCGGCGACCACGAAAGGGACCGATTCGGTTGGTGAGAAAGGAACTTTTCACCAAATCGACGACCTTCGGACGGTTCGCCGCATTGTCATTTGAACGGCAGCTAAAACCGTCGTGACGCGCAACACTCCGGCCCACGCCACGCCGCCCTCGAGCGGACGAAGTCCCCGATCCCATTTCATCCATCAGCCATTCGGACATCCCCGGATCGTTACTCGATCGAGACCTCTCGGAGGCAACATGAAGACTGCGCGGCGTAAACAGCGAATCCCCTCAACTAGCGATGACCCTTCGCTTACTACTTTCTCCTCGGATCTGCTGACGCCCGAAGAAGAACGGGAGCTATTAACCAGCTTCTGGGATTGCAAGAGTGAATTGGTGCGGGTGCTGACACGTCACCATCCCGACCTCCGGGCCTGCAAGCCCGCACTCGAACCCTGGCCGATGGCGCAATTCATCCGCGAACACTGCACGGAAGATCGCTGCGAAAGCATCGCCGTCCGCCGACTCCGCGACCGCTACGTCCACTTCAAGCACCGGCTGGCCTCGGCCAACATCCGCCTCGCCGCCCACGTGGCCAAGCGGTTCCGCCACCACAGCCTGTCCTACACGGACCTTCTGCAAGAAGCCGTTTGCGGCCTGATGCAAGCCATCGACCGATTCGACGTCAGCCACGGCACCCGCCTCGCGACCTACGCAACCTGGTGGATTCGGCAAACGCTGCAAATCGCGGTGGCCCGCCAGAGCCACCTCGTCAGCCTCTCGCCGCACCACCTCCAGGAACTCGGCCTCCTTCAGCAGGAATCCGAGGCCTTGGCGCACGGCGGCAAGCACCTGCCCAGCCCGCAAGAGCTGGCGCAGCGCACCGGCAGCAGCCTCGAGCACCTCAACCACCTGCAAACGGCCACCCGGACGCCGGTGAGCCTGAACGCGGTGCTCGACGACGACAGCGACTTCAAGCTGACGGAAGCGATGCCGGACACGCAGACGCTGACGCTCCACGAGAACAACGAACGCCAGGAGGCGCTCAAGTTCCTCATGGACAACTTGCGTCCGCGCGAGAGAAAGGTCTTGGACCTGCGCTTCGGCCTGACCGGCAGTGGCACTCACAGCCTCCGCCAGATCGGCCACCTCCTTCGCATCAGCAAGGAACGCGTCCGTCAGATCCAGAACCGGGCACTCGAAAAGCTCCGCGCCAGCGCCGAACGCGTTGGCTGGGAGCCGACCCTGCTGCTCGAGTAGAATGGGCACGCTGAAAACGATAAACCCCGCACAATCGTGCGGGGTTTTTTGTTTAGAAGCGACTCAATTGAAAAAAGAAATACCCGCCGGTTTAACGGCGGGTATTTCTTTTGATGTTGTCACTTCACACCAGGTACTTATCGCCCGCAACGCAGGGCAGCTTCACCACCACAGTTAACGTGTCTTCCAGAGCCTCGAAGGCGGTGGCTTCGCCCGGTTCCACCGTGATGATGTCGTTCGCACTCCATTCGCGATCGAACATGCGCACGCGGCCGGTGACAATTACGGTCAACTCTGTTGCCACTTTGTGATAGTGGGCCGCTTCCTGATCGCCTGCTTTGTACGCTTTCACACCCACCTCGACGGCTTCCGCATCGAACGCGGTGGGTGTAAAGCGCCCCACAAACCAGCCTTTTACCATTTCATCCAGGCGATGCTGTTTCATGTCATCCTCAGGCAGCGGCGGTTGCGGGTTGGTCCATGACGCGGCCGTGGTATCCGACGCGGGCATCGTGCAGCGCGAGTTCACGCAGCAGTGCGTCGGCGGTGAACTGGCCGTTCCAGCGTGAGTCCTTGCGGATCACCTGCTTGGTTGCGGAATAGAACAGATCCGTTGTCCGGTACCAAGCCAGTCCGGGTGTCAGTCCGCTGGTCAACTGCAGGAGCGAAGTGACATCGGGATCGAATACGAACTTCGCAGGGCCGTCTGCCTCGAACGAGAGAAAAACGTCAAGACTCGAATCCTTCGCCTGCAGTAGACGCTGGAAGTGCTTGCTCCAGTGCGAAGGGTCCGCGGTCAGAATCACGAGTTCCTTTTCCTGTGCGAACTGATCGGCCGTCAGGAGTGCAGCGCAGAGCAGGCCGTCCGGTTCACGTCGGGTTCGTGCGATCCCGTCGCCGGGTGTGAAGCGCAGGTTCCACACGGGCGGGCCATCGCTCCCGACGGTACGAGCCATTCTGCAGACCAGGCAAGGCTGGCCTGCTGCCTTATTGACATGCGTCGGAGTGTCGGTCTTACAGAATCGATCGAGGGGATCGAGCACGATCACGTTCATCAGGCAGCCCTCCGCAGTGGCACCGATTCGACATCGCGAATGCGGGCCAGAATATTATCCAGGTGAACGTCATTCACATCCTTGACAACCAGTACGTGAGCACCCGAGGCCGTAGCGGCCTTGATGCCGTTCTCGTTATCTTCCACGATCAAGCATTCGGGAGGCGTGAAACCCAGAGTTCGAATGGCCTTCAGATAGATTTCCGGATGTGGCTTGGCCTGGCTGACGTCCTCGTTGCTCAGTTGGAGATCGAGGTACTCGGTCAGGTGGGCTTTATCCATCATCACGCGGACGGTATTGCGGATGGAGTTGGACGCCACCGCCAGTTTGTACCCCTTGCGCTTGAGGCGCGAGAGGGCGAACTCGTGATGGAAGGTTGGTTTGCAGAGCTGGTACACCAGATCCATAGTGTACTGTTGTTTCATTTCGTTGAGGAAGCCGTGGAGCCGAGCGGGCAGCCCGTACTTGACGGACAGCATTTCCAGCTTTTTCTTGGTCGGCAACCCGTCGAAGGTTGTCTCGTGTTCTTCGCGGGTAATGATGTACCCGACAAGTTCGAGTGCCTTGTTCAGGGCTTCGTAATGCCATTCTTTGGCTTCGATCAGAACGCCATCCATGTCGAAGATGACAGCGCGAATCATGATCCGTCTCCAAGCCGCAAGTGGGCGTCTTCGGGTTGGTCGGTACAGAGGTAAACGCGATCCGGGTGCGCGAAGCGGTGGGCCCCGAGTCGTGCCCATGCTGCCTGGGGATCGCGTTTGTGCAGGTCGGGCGAAACGAGGCAAACCGTTTTGCCCCGCGTCGTCCATTGATCAATCAGCTCCGGCGTCCACCACTCATCGTGGAAACCATCGAGCCAGATTCCGGCCGCCTGTTCAATGAAACGTTCGGGGACCTGCGGTTCGTATTCGCTCTGTCGCAGAAAGACCGGATTCCCGCAGGCCAGTTGCTGCTTGGTGTCCGGGACGGACATATCGAAGACAAACCAGCGTGTCAGGTGGGGGCGAGCCACGAACGCGTCACGAACGGCAGCGGCCAGACCATCGGCCTTGATGTTGATCGCGAGGGGCAAATCACGATCACCCACCAGATCCAGAAACGCCTCGAATGGCATCTCGTTGCCTTTTGGCATGTCGTGAGAGATCACGAGTTTGCCGAGGCAATCACGCACGTCGGTTTCCGTGCCAAAGCCGAGATCGAAGGAACGGCGGAACGCGGCTTCGCCGTTCTTCTCTTCTGCTGTTTTCCAGTAGCCGCGATGGCTGAGGATAATCACGCAGCCACCCGTTCACGCACAGTGATCCGCTGAGCGATCGGGAGCGATTCGAAAAGCTCGAGATCTTCGGGCACGCCCAGGCCATACATTCCGTTGGCCAGTGTCCCGATGGAGTAGACTCCGAGTTTCGCGCCGTCTTCCACCATCTGGTTGTAAGCCGGTGCGACGTAGAACTCGTTGTTGACGCGCAGGTTGCGTGCAATCATCCGCTTGGCGGCCGCGACGAAATCGCTGCCCTTGCGGAAATTGTAAATACCCACGGTCGCCTCGTCGGAAATGACTTCCTTCTCAACGACACGATTGACACGGCCTTCTTCATCAAAGCCGACGAACGACCACTTCTTGTCATGAGCTTTCATGGTCATGATCAGGCCGTCGAGCTTGTCGCTCTCCAAGACGGACAGGTAGTCGTCCATGTCGACGTCGACGTACTGATCGCAGTTGGCAATCATCAGCGGATTGTCGTTGTCGATGAATCGCTCGGCCAGGAGAACGGTGCAGGCAGCGCCTTCCGTGATCCGGTCGATCGCGATGACGTTGGCGCCGGGCGACCAGCGGCGAAGCTTGGCAGCGAGGTCGAACTGTTCGAGGTGTGCCTGCTGGCAAATGAATGTGAATGTATGTGCGGTGCTCGGCCGCAGGTTCTCGATGACGACCTTGGTCATCGGCACGCCGCAGACAGGAATAAGCGGCTTCGGAAGTTCGAAGCCCTTCTCAGCAAAGCGGCTGCCACGGCCGGCCATCGGAATCACGATATTCAACACGCGGAATCCCTCCCACTCAGCCGCGAACAATCGCGACATTCGATTGTGCTGTGTTCATCGGTTCCCCGGTCCGCCAATCTTTGAACAACTTCGCCTATTCCCTGAATGACGTGATCGACGGGGCCAAATCCAAATTTCGCAAATTCACCAGTCGCCTTATCTTGCCCACCATATCGCAACTCGGACTCTCTTTTGATCTCTTGATGGTCATGCCAATTGTCACCTCCTTGTGATTCCGGCGCTACTACGCCAACCTAACCCGGACCCGGACCCATCTCAAAATTCCGGAACCATCTATGCGTCGTAAGCACTGTTGTGAAAATAGACGTTGAGAAAATACCTTAACAGGTCTTTGCTTGGAGCGTGACCTGATGGCCTACTAGCAGCCGCGGCCGAACGTAACTGTTTTTATGTTGACTTTCGATTCATCGAGATGCGAATGCCAGCCGTGGGCTTGGGCACGTTGCGGCGGACGACGTCGGCGAAATTTTTCGTTTCGTGGATCGCTTCCCAGCCAATCAAATCGAAGGTTTCGCGATGGAAGACGTGATGTGAGAGCAGCGGGTTGGTCAGCGCCTGCGAGAACGCATCGATGGCGACCATGCGGCCGATGAGTGCGGGTACGGCCGCGTTCGGGCGGGAGTCTTCGGCGAAGAGTCCGACGTAGAACTCCAGATCATCCACCGACGGATAAAGGCGTGCCAGATCGGTGGCGAGCGCGGCATCTCCGGTGATTTCGTCCCAGCGGGTGACACGCGGGAAGTTCATGGCGGCGCGGTAATCGTTGTACGATGCGAGTCGAGTTTGCCGTCCTTGCTGAATGCTGAGGGCTTCCGTGAAGACGAGGAACGAGGGGGTGTTGCGCAGGCCGATGGCGCCGGCCGGCTGACGAGAGGTGGCGGCGAATGCCGCTTCCAGACCGGCACGCATAAGAGGAGAATTGTCCCTCAGCCAGTGCTGCATGGGTACGGTGCCGTCCGCCCAGTCCACCGCATCCGGCACGAGACTGTGCCAGCGATAGAGCAAGTTGAACTCGACCGTGATCCAATTAGTGCGGTTCCAGGTCGCCTTCCAGACGGCGGAGGGATCGGCCCGGAAGCGGAAATGATACGGCGAGATGTGATTGATGTACTCCTCGACCACAAGTTTAATGAGCAGGACGATCACGGTGTTACGTGCGGTCTGAAAGATCCGTTCGTCGTCCCAGTTCGGATGCGCTTTTTCCAGCGCCGCGGCGAGGCGGTTGTGCTCACGCAGAAAGAGTACGTTGAACATGGCGGTCTGCGGCGTGGTGTTCACGCGATCACCACCAGTGGCGAACAGCGTCGCCTTCTTGCTAGCCGGCCAGTCGGGGTCCATCAGCATCGGTTCGGGCAGAATCGCGAACTCGGATTTCTTCGTTCCCGTCTCGTCGTAAAGAAACGGCGGAAATTCCTCACCGTCGATGATCTGGGATTTCAACCTCCCCCGTTCGCCCGGCTGATCGCTCATGGTGCGCAGGCAATCGGTTACCGGCTTCTTCAAGCCATAGAGCGGGCAGAGATCGATTTCGTGATTGGTCTGCGTGCGCCGGCGATCTTTGAAATCGGTGATCAGAAATCCATCGGTGAACCATTGAGCAAACGACGGAAACAGCGTGGTCGATTTTTCAGAGAGTTTGCCACCCGCGGCGGGTCTCCGGAACAGCTCCGCCACCTGCTGCGCATCGGGAAGATGGGGCCAGTCCTTCGGTGGGAGATGGCGGCCGAAATAGCTGCGATCCGTGAGCGATTCCCACGAGGTATAATCCGCGAGCGTACTGAGCGGGTGCGGCCGGTTGCGCGTCTTCTTCACCGCACGGTCAATAAGCAGCCGGTTCACCTTGCGACCTAGCCAGTCCCAGTTGTTGGCCAACCACCAGACTGCCTGACCGTGCGTCAGCAGGAACGATTCGAGCTTGGCAAAGGTGAAATCACAACGCGAGCGGCCGATCATGATCCGGCTCCGGTGGCGGGTATGGGTGAGGGTGAAACGGGTGCGCCCCAGATCAGTCGAACGGCGAGCGCAAGAATCGCGCAGGCGGTGACGAGTACACCCAGAGTGAGTGCGATCAACGTCTTCACCACGGAGAAGAACCAGACCGCCGCCACGAACGTCGCCAGCGCGAACAACAGGTGCGTGACCCATTGCAGCCAGCGGAACGCGCCCCGGCTGGCGGCTTGGCCGCACGTGACCGCGATCAGCACTTCAAGGCCCCAGAGCACCAGCAGCAGATAATTCACGATGACCACGGGCAATGTCTGACGCCGCACGATCTGCGCCCAGTCCCATTCGAACCACACTGCGGTGGCGAAGTACGCATGCATGAGGTATGCCAGAAAGCCAAAGCTCCAGAACAGCTGCCAGTAGCGGTAGACGATCGGTGATGCCGAGCCGAGATCGTGGAGCAGGAACAGCACAAGCCCCGGCAGCGCAATGATGAACGTGATCCAGATCGTGTAGACAACACGCGCGAACGTGAGGTTGCCGGCCAACCGCGAGGATAGGCTCGTATTATTCTCGAGCAATGCCGGGATCGGCACCTGACCCATCTCGGCGATCAGATTCGCGAGCGTCACGAGCAGCGCGAACGGCACGAAGACGTTGACGAACGGCCGATAGCGTTCGGCGGTCGGGTTCATGGTGCGGTCCTCTTGGCGGTCTGAATGTAGGGGGAGTTGTCCAGTACATCGATGGTGGTGAGCGGTCCGCCGGCGAGTTTCGCGATGAACTCACTCCACTTCTTCAGACGTTCGACTTCCGCAGGTTCGTTCGGATTCGCGCTGGCGACCCAGATCGTCGTCACATAGGGAAACGTTTTCTTCAGATAACCAAACACTTCCACGAAATGCAGCAACTTGATCTCTTGCCGTGATTCCAGCGAATCCGGCATCGACTTCTGACGCATCTCTTTCCTGGCCTTCGCCGGTTCCTGATCCGTTTCCTCCGGGATGGGCAGATTCACGCTGAGATCATCGATGATCAGGCAGAAGACGTCCGCCTTGTACTCCTTCGCCATGGCACAGTGATGCCGCATGCGCTCCGGGTCTTCGAGCACTTTCACCGCCGGGATCATGTAGACGCCCTTCCAGCGGGCGATGTACTCGCAACCCATCGAGACCGCGAGTCCGCTGCGGACGATCGGCCGCCCTCCCACAAGCAGATAATGCTTTGATGAACTGGCGGTCTTTTCATGATCCCGAACATGATCCTGAAAGGCCCGCAGTTCGCGGCGGGATTCCTCACTGAGTAACGATTCCGGATCGGGATACTTGATGAGCCGGACGAAGTTGAACGGCATGCGTGAGAAATCGAACCGCCGTTTCTGCGGGACCCAGAGACCAAACGCCAAATAGACCGCCAACGCCCCACAAGCAAGAAAGACCCCGATGCGAATGAACCAGATGTTACCAATCATGGTTCCGTCGATGCCGATGAGGACGATGGCGACCACCATGCCGATGCCCCAGTAGCAGTCGTCCGTCACCCAGTCGAGAATCAGCTCGCGCTTGTTAATGGCGAACGGCCCACTCCCGCGCCAGGTGTCCATCGCGTAATCGATCGCATCCTTGACGATGGGTAGAAGAAAGATTAATGCCATAGTCGCCGGATGCCAGCTCCAACTCGTCACTTTCAGGATCCACACGACGCCGATGAAAAAGCCCAGCAGCATGTGCGACATTTGATTCGCCAACCACGCGTACTCGGCCGTGTAGGCAACGGTGGCATCGGAACCGAAGATGTTGCGCGTGAAGCTGCGCACCAGATCCATGAGGGATTGCTTGGTGCCTTTGGGGATATCAGGCTGTGCCGTTGTGATGGTCATGGTTCGTTCCTCAGATGCCGCGGAGGTATTCGAGCAGCGCTTTCAGGTCCGCGCGTTGCGCGTCCGTCAGGGCGGCGGGTTGCTTCGCCCACGGTCCCCAAGCAGGGTACAAGTGTCCGCGATTCGAGTTCCCGCGAACACTCGTATCGAACAGGAAATACAAGTGTTTGTCGTGTGGAATCGGATTCTGGTGATTGACACTCTTCGGGACATCGGGCGAGCGGAAGCCGATGTTCTCGATGTCGTAGGCATTGCGGCCGCGGTAGAACTTGTCCCGCCGCGGCTTGAGACCGATCAGCTCCGCCAGCGTGAGGATGCTGGCGTTGTGAAGATACGGTGCCCGCAGGAACGCCCCGCTGATCGGCCCGCAGTAATAGCCATCGGGTGCGCGAAGATCGTCCACAGTGAAGGTGGCAAGCGGATGATCCTTGCGGAAGTCCGCCTTGAACGGCGCTTCGCCATCCAGCGGTTTGCGGAACTTGTCCGCCACGATTTTCGGGATCTCGTTCTTGTGCCGGAACTGGATCCGCTCGGGATCCGTGCCGAGTGTTTCGATCGGGATGATTTCCCCAAACAGATTTTTGTCATCCTTGCCCCAGCGCCATCCGCCGGCGCCATCCGGCTCGCCATGGCAGTGATAGCATTCGTTCCGGTAGATCACGGCCCCGCGCTCCGCGAGCTTCTTCTGTTCCTCGGTTCGCGGATGATCGGGGAAGACGTCATCCCACGTCGGCACCGGCGGTTTCTTCGTGTAATCGGCCGCGAGAATGATATGCGCCGCCAGATCGGGCTGCGCGAGGTTGTTCACGTTCGCACCGGCCGTCGAGGCCGCGAGCGAACTGCGGGCGATCAAATTGCTGACGCTGCCATCGAACTGAGCCCACTTGCCGTGGTACTGCTCGTCCTGATGGAACACGACGGGAATCTTGGAGAAGCCCTGATCCATGGCATGATCGTTGGCGGACCAGCCGGGGAATTCCAGGTGCACGCGGACAAGGCTGCGAAACGGCTGCGTGCGTGCCGGGCCGGCCATCATAAAGCGCGGATTGAAGAGCTGCTTCGCTTCGTAGGGCGTATCGATCACTTTCGAATACTTCTCGGTTTCACCTCGTGCGGCGCCGATCCAGAGTGTGGTCATGATGCGATCCCAAATGCCCGCTTCAGGAAGCTTTGCGTCTTTACGCGCATGTACGATGCGGTCCCAGGTCAGCACGTAGTCCGATTCGGGATTCTCGGGATCGACGCGCTTCACGAGCACGCGGCGGACCGCTTCAGAGAACGCCAGCAGATTCATCGTGGGATTGCCAACGCCGTACAGGACTTTGCCCGGTTTCTCCGGGTCGGTTTGAATCTCGGCGGAGTGGCAGGCGGCACAGGAGAGGCCGACGAAAGGCACCGGTGAACCGGCACCGCTTCCGGGCCGGTGATGCGAGAGCACGAAGCCGACGGGCAGCCCCTTGTCTTGCCGGATGAATCCGTACTGTTCGATCCAGTCGCCGGGATTCTCGAGTGTTTTGCCGTGGGATTCGAAGTAGCTTTTCAATGGTTGGAATTCGTCGGGGAAGATGATGGGCAGCACTTCGAAGGCGACGAGCGGGGCGAGTTCCGTGCCGATACTGCCGTTGACGAAGGCGTCCTCGGGATCGGACTTCGTCTGGTTCTGGCGGTCCCAGACGCTCTCCATCACCACGAGCCAGACGGTGAAGCCGAATGCCGCAATGCCGAGGAGCAGCGCCAGCGCCCTGAGAATGCGGACGGCGGGATGCGAGGGAGGATTCATGGCTTGGGTCCGATGGGTTGTTCGGGCTGTTGAAGTTCGATGATCCGCAGTTCCTCTCGATTGACACCGAGCAACTCGGCGATTTCGGCGATCCAACCGTCTTTGCGTTTCATCCACGACTGATAGGTCGTTGAAGTGGATGTTCCCGGATTCCCGGCAAGAACCCAGATGGTCGTGATCCCGTCTTTGCTCTCTTCGTTCGTGGGTCGCGTTCGAAGTCCGAGTTCTTTGAGCGCCAGCGCCCGCGCACGCAACTCCGCCTTCTCGCTGCCGTTGGTGGCCTCCGGATCGACCGCGCCCGGCGGGACGATATTCCTGACTTTGGGAGGTGGTAATTTCTGAAATTCTTTGAGTGAAAGCTGAGCCATCCGGGGAGATTTGGTCAACGCTTTGGAATTCAGCGGGATCTTTTCGGAATTGAACTTGTTTAGCTGTTCGACGGGAATGATCACGTTCTGATCGTGGCGCTCTCGGGCCACGCTTTTGTAATAGTCCGCCGCTTGGTCAGGATCGATTTTCGTTGGGCGTTCCGTCGCGACATCCAGATCGTCGATAATCACGCATTCCATCAATGCGGTGTCCAGGCTCTCCAGCACCGTGGGTTTTTCCAGAAGTGCGGTGGCGGTGTAGTACTTCACACGCACGCTTTGCTCGTCATTCTGATACTTGTGCCGCTCGCGGAGCCGGAAGGCGTATTCGCATCCCAAGCTGACGGCGAGTCGGGAGCGGCCAGCGGGGTCACCGCCGATAATCACAAAATGCTGATGCGGAGGTTTTTTTGAAGGTTCGGCTTGGGTGATGGGCTGCCGAAATCCGGATTCCAAATGCGCCCACTGGACCGGCGAATTGTCCGCGATGGTCAGATCGTTCGACCCGGACAGCACCGCCAGCCGCTTATAATTGAACGGCATGCCGGAGTTGTCGAACGTCTGTTTCTGGTTCTGCCAAATGGGGCCAGCATAAAAGTAACAGAACGCACCACATACGATGAGCCCGAGCAGCGGAACCGAGCGCCTCAGGACTCGTTCCTCACTCGTGAACCAGGCGACCATGAACGTGCCCAGGAACATGCCCGTCCACCAGAACGAAATATCGGTAAGCGAATCGAAGTAGAGGTTGCCCATGTTCGCCTTCACCGGCGATTGCGAATAGTTCTGAGAATCCAGGTAGAGGTCAACCGCTTCCTTGAACGGAATCGAGGCGAAAAGCAGCACGACATAAAAATCCAGCGGGAATCCCAGCAGAAAATTGTGCACGCGCACAGACCACGGATCGGAACCCGCCGAGTGTTTCGCTTTCTTCTTGAGTTCCGGATGGCAGACGATCAAGCCGAACAGACAGCAAACGGCGATGCAGAAGCCCATCATGGCATGGGCCATCTGATTCGAATTCCACGCATACTGGGCGGTGTACGGCGTCAGATCGTCCGAGCCGAACGCCATGCTGACGATGTACTGGAACGAGGATTGCGATTCCGCAGCCATGGTGTGATCCCGTATACGGAGGCGACGGACGCTGAATTGGGCGAAGCAGCGTCTCCGACATTGTCCACTCGACCACGAAATCGGACAATGACCTAAACAGGTCAGCTCGAATGCTCGGTGGGAGCGCACGATGCGCGCGGTCGCACGATTGTCCATCATGTCCGGTGCCGAAGGAATCCTTTTTCTCCGCTCCGGTCGATACGTGATCGGACGGCGAAGCGATTGCGATTTCATCATCGAAGCCGAAGGCATCTCGCGTCAGCACGCCATCATCGAATTGGATGGGATCTCGGCCACGATCTTCGATCAGAACAGCCGCAACGGGACCCACATCAACAGCACCGCCATCGACAAAGCCACACTCCAGCACGGGACGATCATACGAATGGCCGAATGCCAGTTCCTTTTCGAATGGCTGGATCATACGAACGGTGACGACCAGCCCACGCCATCGCTCATCGATCATCCGGACGAAAACCCAGCACTCACCGCCGCACAGCAACGCGTGCTCGTCGAACTGCTCGCCGGGCTCTCCGAAAAAGCAATCGCCGCCAAACTCGATCTCAGCAAACACACAGTGCATAATCACATCAAAGCCATCTACGCCGAATATCGAGTTAACTCCCGCTCCGAACTGCTCGCGCGATTCATCACGCGTCCCAGTTCCTGATTCCCATCCTTCAAAAAAACTGTTCTCGATTTCTCTCGGTACCGATTACAATCGGGTTCCGCCCACTCTCCCCGGATGGACCCCTCTCATGTGTGATTCCCGCCGCGCCTTCCTCCACAAGTCCGCAGCCGCCACCGCGACCCTCACGCTCGCCCAGAGTGCCCCTGCCGCCGAAGGCAAAATGCCCATCGCGCTCGTCGGCTGCGGTGGAATGGGTTCCAATCATCTGCGACTCCTCTCCGCCCGCAAGGATGTCGAAATCCGATACGTCTGCGATGTTGATTCCAACCGGCTCGCCTCCGCTGCCAAGATCGCAGCCGATGCCGGACATACGGTGAAACCTGTCGGCGATCTCCGGCGGATTCTCGATGACAAAGCCATCGTCGCGGTCTGGCATGCCACGCCCGACCACTGGCATTCGCCCGGCGGAATCCTCACCGCCGATGCGGGCAAGCACGTTTACGTCGAGAAGCCGTGTTCGCACAACATCCGCGAAGGGCGGTTGCTCGTCGAGGCGGGGATTCGCAACAAGGTGGTGATTCAGGTCGGCACACAGGCCCGCAGCACGCCCACGGTTCAGGAAGCGATGAAGCGCCTGCACGACGGCGCGATCGGCGACATCCTCGTCGCGAAAGCCTGGAACAGCCAGCTCCGCCGCAACCTCGGCAAGGTCAAGCCCACTGCCCCGCCAGCGCATCTCGACTATGCGATGTGGCAAGGTCCCGCTCCCGAAGCGCCCTATTATTCCAATCGCATCCCGGCCATGTGGCGGTTCTTCTTCGACTACGGCGCCGGCGATATCGGCAACGACGGCGTGCATAATATCGACGTCGCCAGCTGGGGGTTGCAGCTCCGGCAACTCCCCAACCGCGCCGCGGCCCTCGGTGGCAAACACTTCTTCGATGACGATCAGCAATGGCCGGATACGCAGTACGCCGTCATGGAAATCGATGGTGCGGATGGCAAGACCCGGCAATTCATCTATGAGCAGCGGATCTGGTCGCCGTATGTTCAGGAAGAGTACGAGAACGGCAATGCGTTCTATGGCACCAAGGGGATGCTGGTGATGGGTCACACCGTCGGCTGGAAACTGTATGGACAGAAGAACAAGTTGATTGAACAGATGACGGGCCGCGTGGATCTGGCGGGGCATCACACGAATTTTCTGAATGCGATTCGTAACGGTGAGAAGCCGAACGCGCCGGCGATCGCGGGGCACGTTGCGGCGGGGATTTGCCACCTTGCGAACATCTGTGTGCGGACGCGGAAGACGCTGACATTCGATCCGAAGGCGGAGCAGATCGTCGGCGATGCGGAGGCGAACGCGATGGTGAAGCGGGCGTATCGCGAGGGCCACTGGGCGGTGCCGAAGGGAGTTTGAGGAAACGACGGGACCAATGAAAAATGCAAATGACGATGACTGTCATTTTGCACGTTTCATTGGTCCGATGAGAGGTCCGAGATCAAACGATCCCATTTTGCTTCATCAGGCCAATCGTTCCTTCCATCGCCTTCACTGTCAGTGTAATGTCAGCATCCGTGTGTTCACAGCTCGTCATGCCGGCGGTGCCCCACCAGTCCACGCCGTGCAGCAGCATGCCCTGGCGCATCGCATGTACCAGTTTCGGATTCTTGGGTCCGTCGAGCAGGTTCAGATCGCCTTTGTGGGGGATGAATCCGTCGTCGATCCCGGCGGCGGGCGGATAGTCGCCGGTGGCATTCGGCAGCACGCGAATCATGCTGAAATCGCCGTACGCCAGCCACTGGAGCTTGTTCGCGGCGAACAGGGCGTTGAGGTCGTTGCGAAGCTTCACCGCCGCCTCGTTCGCGTTCCTGCTCGGTTCCCCGGTGGCGACGCGCTTGAGCGTGGCGATACCGGCGGAGGCGGAGAGCGGATTGGCGTTGTAGGTGCCGGGGTGCTTCATCTTGGGCTTGCCGGGTCGCGGTTCGATGAACGCGAGGATATCCGCACGGCCCACGAGGCAACCGCCGGGCAATCCGCCGGCGAGGATCTTCGCCAGCGATGTCAGGTCCGGAGTCACACCGTAGTACGCTTGCGCTCCACCCGGCGACACGCGGAAGCCGGTGATCACTTCATCGAAGATGAGAACACGATCCATCCGCGTGCAGAGTTCGCGCAACCCTTTCAGGAACGCTCCGCGGATCGGCACCGCGCCCCAGTGTCCGCCGGTCGGCTCCAGGATCACCGCCCCGATTCCGTCGTCCTTCTTCAGCGTTTCTTCGACGAGATTCAGGTCGTTCGGCGGAACGGTCACGCAATACGCCGACACGCCATCCGGCACGCCGGGAACGGTATTTGCCTCGTACGGCGGATCGCTGGACACGGTGACGTAATCGTGCCAGCCGTGGAAGTGGCCCTGAAACTTGAGGAATTTCGGCCGGCCGGTGTAGAGCCGCGACAACCGCAGGCCCATCATCGTCGCTTCGGTCCCGCTGCCGGTGAAGCGCAGCTTCTCCGCACTCGGAATGAGCCGCTTGACGAGCTGCGCCCATTCGATCTCCAGTTCGTGGCAGGCTCCGGGATGAGTACCTTTCTCCATCTGCTGCTGAACGGCGGAGACGACATCCGCCGGCGAATGCCCGAGCAGATGCGAGCCATGACCGACGAAGTAGTCGATGAGTTCGTGTCCTTCGATGGTCCATTTCTTCGAGCCTTTGGCACGATCGACGTAGATGGGGAAGGGCTCCATCATTCGTGTGTCGTGTGTGACTCCACAGGGGAAGAGCGTTTTCGCGACTTCGAAGCGCTCGCGCGACAGGGGAAAGCGCTCGGTATAGAGTTGCGCAAGCGTAGCCGGTGGTGATGACATGTGCGGGGTATCCTTGTGTTACATTTATTATTTAGAATCAAGTGAAGCAGATCACTGTTCGATACTCGATACTCAATCGTGCGGCCTCGTAGAGAGATAGCCATACAGCCTTCTCGATCCAGAACGGCCCTTCGGCTTCCACGCTCTCGTTGATTCTCCTGGCTTCGGAATCGAGCAGTTCGTCACCAGAGAGAGATATGCTTAAATACGGTGCCACGGCGATCAGTTCGCGCATGAGTCCATGTGTTGAACCGAGCATTCCACCAGGTATTTCGTTTTCGACCGCGAAGATCGGCTCAGGAAAATCAATGGGAACATAGAAACCTTCGCAGTCCGAATGGCAAAGTAAATGACTGCTTAGCATCGCAGATTCATCGATAACCAAAGGATCCTCGGCCGGGTCTGCCGAAGCGGGAAACGGCTTTGGTTTCCAATTCGGCTTGGTCGAAGCGTGGGCGGCAAAACGTCGGAGGTGGTGAAGGAACGAATACGGATAACTGACCAAACCCGCACGGTTATCGAGGTCCGGCAATTCTTCCGGTTCGTCGTGTGCGGGCAGATCATTGGCCTTCAAGACCTTGTTCAACCGCTTGAACGATTTGCGATAGATCTCAAAACCATCTTCGTCGTTTACCCGGAGATCCGCGAGAATGCCGACGCTGACAGCGAGTCCCATACTGTTACCTGTCGTAGGATGGATTTTCTGCTCCGAAGGAGCAGCGGACTGTAGCCACGGGTGGAGCGAAGTGGTAGCGAACAAACGCCTTCTGCCCCGTCAGGGGCAGGGGAACGAGCGACGTCCCTTCGCCCCTCCGGGGCAGAGAGGCTGCGCGATCGATCCACGGGTTTCGCTTCGCTCCACCCGTGGCTACAACCGACGGCCCCATCCGGGGCCAAGACACGGAATTCCCTCTCTATTCCTATTCTCCGTGCCTCCGTGTCTCCGTGGTGAAAATCGTACTACTTCACTTCCTTCACTTTCACGCCGAGATTCTTCACGAGGAACGCCCACTGGTCGGCGGTCTCCTCGATGATCTTCGCGGTCGGTTTGCCCGCACCGTGGCCCGCCTTCGTCTCGATCCGTGCGAGGACCGGGGCGTCGCCTGCCTGGCAGTACTGAATCATCGCCGTGAACTTGAAGCTGTGCCCCGGCACCACGCGATCGTCCGTATCGGCGGTGGTGACGAGCGTCGGCGGGTATTTCACACCCGGCTTCAGGTTGTGGTACGGGCTGTAGGCGTAGAGGGCTTTGAACTCCTCCGGGTTGTCGCTGCTGCCGTAGTCGTCCGTCCAGAAGCGGCCGGCGGTGAACTTCTGGAAGCGGAGCATGTCCATCACGCCGACGGCGGGGAGGCATGCGCCGAAGAGATCCGGGCGCTGCGTGAGGCACGCGCCGACGAGCAGTCCGCCGTTGCTTCCGCCCTGGATGCCGATCTTTTTGGGAGCGGAGTACTTCTCCTTGATGAGGTACTCGGCGGCGCTGATGAAGTCGTCGAAGACGTTCTGCTTCTGCAGTTTCGTGCCGGCACGGTGCCACTTGTCCCCGTATTCGCCTCCGCCGCGAAGATTCGCCACCGCCAGAACCCCGCCCATCTCCATCCATTGCAGGCGACTGGTCGAGAAGCTCGGCGTCAGCGAGATGTTGAATCCGCCGTAGCCGTACAGCAGCACCGGATTCGATCCGTCCTTCTTCAGTCCCTTCTTGTAAGAAAGGAACATCGGAATCTTCGTGCCGTCCTTGCTCGGATAAAACACCTGCTCGACGGTGTAGTCGTCCGGGTTGAACTTCACCTGGGCCGTCCGATAGATCGTGCTCTTGCCGGTTGACATGTCATACCGGTAGATGCTCGGCGGAGTCGTGAAGCTCGTGAACGTGTAAAACGTTTCGGTCTCGTTGCGCTTGCCTCCGAACCCGCCGGCGCTGCCGATGCCCGGCAGTTCGACATCGCGGACGAACTTGCCCGTCAGATCGTGAATCTTAATCACGGTCCGGGCATCCTTCAGGTAACCGACGACCAACTGCCCGCCGACCATGCTCACGCTCTGAATGACGTTTTCATCCTCGGCGATGATCGTTTTGATTTCCTTGGGCTTGGTGATGTTGATGGCGACGACCTGATACTTCGGAGCGTGGTAATCGGTTTCGAAGTAGAAGGTGCTGCCGACGTTGTCGATGAAGAACCACTTGTTGTCGTGATTGGCGATCAGATCCACGATTGGCGAATCGGGCTTCGAAAGATCGCGGTACGCCACGCGATTCTTGCGGCTCGTCGTGCCGTCGCCCACGGAGATCATCAGATACTTCCCGTCGTCGGTCACGCCTCCGCCAATCGTCCACGTCGGATGCTCCGGCTGTTCATAGACGAGCTTGTCTTCGCTCTGCGGAGTACCCAGCTTGTGGAAATACAGCTTCTGATTGACGTTCAGGCTCTGAAAGGTGGCACCTTTTTCCGGTTCCGGGAACCGGCTGTAATAGATTCCCTTCCCGTCTTTGGTCCAGGACGCGCCGGAGAACTTCGTCCACTTGAGGACATCGTCAAGGTTCTTCCCGGTCGCGAGATCGAGCACTTTCCACGTCACCCAGTCCGAGCCGGCCTCCGCCAGCCCGTACACCGCCAGCGTGGCGTCGTCATTCACCGAGAATCCGGAGAGCGCAACGGTGCCATCCTTGCTGAGCGTGTTCGGGTCCAGCACCACACGCGGTTCCGCTTCGAGCGAATCCTGGACATACAGCACGCTCTGATTCTGAAGGCCGTCGTTCTTGGAAAAGAAGTACTTTCCGCCTTCCTTGAACGGAGCGGAGTATTTCTCGAAGTTGAAGAGGTCCGTAATGCGCTTCTTGATGTACTCGCGTTCCGGAATGCTCTCGAGATACGCGTTCGTCACTTTGTTCTGCTCTTCGACCCAGGCGGCGACGTCCTTGGAAGTCCGTACGTCGTCTTCGAGCCAGCGAAACGGGTCCGCAACCTTCGTTCCGTGATAATCATCCACCACCTCCACCTTCTTGGTTTCGGGATACTTCACACGAGGCTCCTCAGGTGCTGCCAGACATATGGATCCCGTCAGGATCGCTGCCACAGTCACGAAACGCAAATTCGGCATCATCCGATTCTCCTGTCGGAAATGAAAAGACAATCTCGATTGATTCTATTTATTAGCCAATGGAACCAATTATGGCGATTTCCACGACAACCGCGCGGTAATTTGTAGCGAAAGCGCCGAAAAGTCTGGACGGATCGGTTCTTGCACGGGTATCATTCTTTAGGTTATACTAGTAAAGTTACTCGGACCTGCCGTTCAACCATGTCGACGCACAAACTCAACACGAACCCGGCTGCGGTTCCGGGCGAAACCATTCCCCAGGGTCCGTCGATGAATTCTAACGACGATACGAAGGACCTCGAAAAACGGCAAGTTCCCAACCAGGAAATGCCCGCGTTCGGCCCGCCGAAAAAGCCGGGGGAGCTTGGTACGCTCGGCAAATACCGCATTCTCAAGGAACTCGGCCGCGGAGGAATGGGCGGAATTTACCTCGGTTATGACGAACGGCTCAAACGCCGCACCGCCATCAAGGTCATGCTCCCGAAATACGCGGAGAATCCCCTCGCCCGCGAACGGTTCAATCGCGAAGCGCTCGCGGCGGCTCAGATCAAACACGAAAACATTGTTGTCATCTACGATTGCGACGAGTGGAACGGCATCCCCTACATCGCCATGGAGTATCTCGTCGGCGCCACGCTCGATCAATTCCTGAAGCGGAATCCGGTCACGGGAATTTCCCAGGCACTGCGGGTCGGTCGCGAGATCCTCTCCGCTCTCGCTGTCGCGCACAAGATGGGCGTTGCGCACCGCGACATCAAGCCCAGCAATATCTGGCTCGAATCCCCTAACGGCAAAGCCAAAGTTCTGGACTTCGGACTGGTGAAATGGCTCAACCCGCTCGATCAGGCCAAACTGACGACCAGCGGTGCCATCATCGGCTCCCCCGCCTACATGTCGCCCGAACAGGCCCGCGGCGGGAATATCGATCACCGAACCGACATCTTCAGCATGGGAGCCCTCCTCTATCGGATGGTGACCGGTCAGTTGCCGTTCCAGGGCGAAAACCTCATGGATCTGCTCATGGCTTTGGGCGGAAAAGATCCCATACCCGTCACGCAATTGAATCCGAAAGTCCCCCCGGCGTTGGCCGATCTGATCCAGAAAATGCTGGAGAAGAATCCCGACAATCGACCCCAGAAGGCAGAAGACATCGCCAACGAACTCCAGAAAATCGCGGACCGTCGTCAGGCCAGTCAATCCAGCCATGCCATCAATCGATCTCAGACGATTCGATCGAACACACCCGCCTCGGCCTCCGGAACACCCCTGGCGGCGCCCATCCAAGTCGCACCTCAGGAGGAAAGCGCGTTCGATAATATCGACGAAAGCGATCCGCACCACCGCGTGCGCATGGGAGATCGTGAAACCCAATCCGTTGACAACGTCGCCACGTTCCACAACACCCGCGTCCCCCTGACCAACGTTCCCAAACCACCCCTGCAAAATCCCAAAATCCTGGTCCTTGCTGTCGCCGCCATCTTCGTGCTGGTATTCACTTTGACGGTCGTCTTGGTCCGTATGCTCAAATAGTGATTTCTGAGCGGAGGGTGTCAACCCTCCGAGTGTGCTTCAGTTTTCTGAGCGGAGGCTATCAACCCTCCGAGTCATTCAAGACTCGGGGGATTAACATCCCCCGCTCAGTGCGCGGATCTCACTTTCTGAACTCCTGTGCCGTTCGCCGACCGCTCGCCCACACGCAGGAAATCAAACCTCAAATCCCAAACTTCAAAACTCAAAACTCACCTCTAAAACTCAATTTTCATATCCCAGTCGTGAGTTCTGATTTGCAGCACCCATACACATTTGCGCAGCATAATCCCCAATCTCAATCATGAATGAACAAACACCACGAAACCTCTTATTCACCACCGCTCACATTGTGCACCGAATATCTGATACCATGAGCCTCCAGACCACGAATGCCTCGCGGATCAGAGATTTCCCATGAACGAACCCATTCCCGAAGCTGAATGCCCGGACGAACGGATGCGGCTCGACCTCTCGCCTCCCAAAGACGTCGCCGCCGGCTGGCCCGCGGTCGCATCGTCGCTTCAACACGTCTGGGGAACAGCGGGCGTTGTTCGCGGCTCGCGCGTCCTGCGGCAGTTGAATCAGGTGAATGGCGTGGACTGTCCGAGTTGTGCGTGGCCCGATCCGGATGGCGAACGTTCGATGGCGGAGTTCTGCGAGAACGGCGCCAAAGCCATCGCCTACGAAGCCGATCCGAAAACGATCGGGGCGGAGTTTTTCCGCACGCACTCCATCGACGAACTCGGTAAGCGCTCCGACTACGAGCACGGCCGGCTGGGCCGATTGGCGGAGCCGCTGGTGCTTTGGCCCGGCTCGCGGCACTACGAGGCGATCACCTGGGACAATGCCTTCCAGCTCATTGCGAACGAACTGAAATCACTCGCAAGCCCCAACGAGGCGATTTTTTACACGTCGGGCCGAACCTCGAACGAAGCCGCCTTTCTCTATCAGCTCTTCGTGCGAATGTACGGCACCAATAACTTCCCCGATTGTTCGAACATGTGCCACGAATCGAGCGGATCCGCCCTGACACCCATGATCGGCATCGGGAAAGGGACCGTGAAACTCGACGACTTCGAGAAGGCTCAGGTGATCCTGATTCTGGGGCAGAATCCGGGGACCAACCATCCGCGCATGCTGACGGCGCTGCAAAAGGCCAAACGCGCGGGTGCGACGATCGTGGCGGTCAATCCGCTGAAGGAAGCGGGGCTGCTGGCGTTCAGCAATCCGCAGGAAATGCGCGGGCTTTTCGGCATCTCGCGGACGGAGCTGGCGGATCAGTACTTGCAGGTGCGGATCGGCGGAGATCAGGCGCTTCTCAAAGGAATCATGAAGTGCCTCCTTGCGTGGGGGCGGGTCGATCACGTGTTCATTCGCGCGCACACGGATGGCTTTGAAAGTCTGGCAGAACGCCTTGAGTCGGTTTCGTGGGAATCGATCCTTGAGCAATCGGGCGTGTCGCGTGAGTCGATCGAAACTCTGGCCAAACTGCTGGGAGAATCGGATCGGATCATCGCCTGCTGGGCCATGGGTCTGACGCAGCATAAGCATGCGGTGGCGACGATTCAGGATCTGGTGAATCTGATTCTGATGCGGGGCAGCATCGGCAAGCCGGGAGCGGGTCTGTGCCCGGTTCGCGGGCATAGCAATGTGCAGGGTGACCGCACGATGGGCATCTGGGAAAAGTTACCAGTATGGAGTGCGATACTCGGCGAGGAGTTTGGCTTCACCCCGCCGGCCGATCCGGGCTACGACACCGTGGAGGCGATCAAGGCGATGCATGAAGGGAAAGCGAAGGTCTTCTTTGCACTCGGCGGAAACTTTCTGAGTGCGACACCGGATACCGCCTTCACCGCCCGGGCACTCAAGCGAACTGATCTGACGGTGCATGTTTCGATCAAACTCAATCGTTCGCATCTGGTGACGGGTCGGACGGCGCTGATTTTGCCGTGCCTCGGACGGACGGAACGGGATGTGCAAAATGATGCGGAACAGTTCGTGACGACGGAAAACTCGATGGGCGTGGTGCAGGCGAGTCAGGGCCGGCTGGCGCCGTGTTCGGCGCAGCTACTGAGCGAACCGCGGATCGTGGCTCGCCTCGCGGATGCCACGCTCGGTACGCGACTCTTCTGTGAACTGGCGGACGATTACGATCGCATCCGCGAGCGGATCGCGCGTGTGGTACCCGGATTCGAAGATTACAACGCCCGGGTTCGCCGGCCGGGCGGATTCTATCTCCCGAACAAGCCGAGAAAGGGGGCATTTCCCACGACGATCGAGCGGGCGCGTTTCATGTCGTCGCCGCTCTTCGAGCAGACGGTTGAATCGGGACATTTGATCATGATGACCATAAGAACACATGACCAGTTCAATACCACGGTTTATGGTCTTGAGGATCGATATCGGGGGATTCAGGGCGATCGACGGGTGATTCTGATGAACAAAGAGGATCTTTTGGAACGAAATCTGAAAGTCGGGAGCGTTGTCGATCTTGTTGGCCGATTTGGCGGAGTCGAACGACGGGCCAAGCATTTTCGGGTTGTGGAATACGACATTCCGCGTGGGTGTTGTGCGACGTATTTCCCGGAGGCGAATGTGCTGGTGCCGATTGACAGTGTGGCGGAGACGAGCGGAACGCCGACTTCGAAGTGGGTCGCGATTGAGGTGCTAGCGGCGGAATGAGTGCTGACAAAATCACTACGAATGGGTCTCGCTTCGGCGCGAAATCGACCTAAGTCCTTATCAGGCCAGTATGGTTCCGGAAATTGAGAATGGGTCCGGGGTCGGGTGGCGCAGCGCCGCCGGACCCATTTTTGGTAGCGGATGCATGGCTTCGAGTGGATGGAGATGCGCTTGACGGCGGACTTGAGAAGGGAGTAGAGTTTCGGTTTTGTTCAGCCTTGGATCGGAGCAGTTCGCATGATGATGGCGCCGCGGATTACCGTTCAACCGTCTCCTGCGCCGGCGGTGGCGTGGGATGAGACGGCGTGTCCGCTGTGCGGGCAGGACCGTGCGAGTTGCGTGGCGGAGTCTCAGGATCCGGACCCGACGACGGGGACGGAGGCGTTGTGGTTTGCGGTGGTGGAGTGTCAGAATTGTTCGTTGCGGTATACGAATCCGCGCCCCGATCCCGAGAGCATCGGCTCGTTTTATTCTCAGGATTACAAGCCGCATCGAAGTCCGCGGAAGACGGGTCCGGCTCAGCGGAGTTCGTGGTGGAGCCGGGTCTCTGGGCGCTCGGTGGAGCGGCGAGGCGAGATCCCGTGGGACGGGGAACCGGGGCGGCTGTTGGATTTCGGCTGCGGCGGGGGATCGTTTCTGCGGCGGATGGCGGATCGGGGCTGGTCGGTGACGGGTGTTGATGCGTCGGCGAGTGCGGTACGTGAGGTTCAGGAATCGCTGGGATTGACCGCTTTAAACGGCACGCTTCCGCACCCGGATCTGAGCCCGTCGTCGTTTGAAGTCATCACGATGTGGCATTCGATCGAGCACGTTCACGATCCGATCGCGGTCCTGCGGGAAGCGTTTCGCCTGCTGGTGCCGGGAGGGAAGATCATTGTTGCGTGTCCGAATCACGAGAGTTCGCCACGGCGCTGGTTTGGTTCGGAATGGTTCGGATTGGATCTGCCACGGCATTTGATTCATTTTTCCCCGTCAACGCTGCGCGACGCGCTGGAAGTCAGCGGGTTTTGCGTTGAATCGATTCGGCCGATCCGCCATGCGGATTGGCTTCGGTCCAGTGCCCGGTTGGCGATCAAGCGTGGGACAGCGCGGCTCTGGCAGAGACCGTTTGCCTGGAAGCCGATCGCGAAAATCGGAGCGGCGCTGACGTTTCTGTTCGGGCAGAGCGATTGCATGATCGCGGTCGCAGAACGGCCCCGCTGATCACTCGATCAATCGCGCATCCGCCCAGTTCACATCCGCATGACGATCGCCATTCGGCCCGAAATCGACAATCAACTTCAGTTCTTTTGCATTCGCTAGAGACACAGTCACGGCGACGGGATCATTCGCCGACGACAGCGTGAGCAATTCCGGCAGTGCTTGCTTCTGACCATCAACAAGAATCGAAACCTTCGCTTGCCCGCGCTGGCCGGTGCGGGCATCAAGACCCACAAGTGCGCAGAATGTGCGGTACTTGCCTCCCAGCGCATACGTCACCGTGGTGCGCGGATGCATGCCCAGTCCCTGATCGAACGTGGAGATGCCATCCGGGAAGCGGAGTTGAATCGGCCGATGCTTGACAGTTCGACTGGTCTGCATGGGCCAGTTCAGCGTGAGAAAGGGAACAAACTCTACTTTCGTGGGTTTGAGTTCGGAAAGATTCGTCGCCTTTCCACCAATCACATCGAGAGCGACGAGTTCGCTGATCGGAACTTCGAGTCCGCCACCGAACGCGGTCATCCCTTTCACATGATTTTCAGTCGCAGACACACTCGAGAGGCTGATCCGTGTTCCATCCATGAGGACGAGTCGCGAGATCGGTCCTTTGACTTTCCTCAGCACGGAGAGCGAAGGATTGAATGCAACGGCCGACAACGAATCCGCCGGCAGAACAAGCGACATGCCATCAGTGGTCCGCTTGATTCGAAGTTGACCTTGTGGCGTAAAGGTTTCGATGTCGCCGATCACGGTATCGCCATTGCGAAGCAGGACCACGTCCGTTCGGCGCTCGGCGTTCAGCCAGCGATAGCGGTCGGGGAAGTCGGATGATTGAGCCGGTTGCGCCGTCAGCCACAGCACACGGATCGCCGGGAACGGAATGCGCAGGCCCTTGGCGCTCAGCTGAGATTTAAGGCGGATCGCGAGATCGTCTCCTTCGAGCCATTCACCGGGAATCCGATCGCCATTGATCAGGATCGCGCCCGGTCCGTGTGGCCAGGAGGGCAGCGGAGTCGTGCGGCGGATCGAGATGAGATCTCCCGGCAGCGCTTTGCCGAACGCTGTCCAGGCGCCCGTCGTCGTCTCGTTCGTCGTGATCTTCGTGAACGCCGGCGCTGGCGGTTGTGCGAAAGCGGCCAAAAGGACTAGTACAACCATCACATCACCTCTTCGCTATTCGATCGCCACCGGTTCCGTCACCGGCTTCTTCACCTTACGCTCACGCATCATCAGCCACGCCGTCGGACCCAGAATCAACAGCGTACCAATCATGTTCATCGGCGTGAACCACTTCCACCCAAAAATCACCTCGACCGCCATCACCATCGCCACCTGCGACAATCCCACGACTGCGATCTTCGTCGCCGTTCCCCGCGAGAACGCCAGCGTCAGAAAGATCTGCCCCACCATCGCCGTCACGCCGATCCCCAGCACTCGCACCGTCATCTCCCAGCTCTCAAAAGGATCGGGCCCATCACGAAACGGGAACACAAACATCGCCGCTGCACAAAAGATCATCGAAACGCCCGAAAAGTGCACCACGATCGCCATCGGCTCAATCGCACGCAGCTTGTTCAAACCCAGCATCGCCAGCGCCGTGAACATCGACGCCCCCACCGCCGACAGCGCCGGCGCAAGCCGAAACACCTGCGTCGTCGAAGTATCACCTTCACGCGGGTACACCGCCAGCGACACACCGCACACCGCAATCAGCACCGCCACCCACACCCCGCGGCTCGGCTTCTCACCCACCATCGGCCACGACAGCAACGCCACCCACACCGGAAACGTATTCGTCAGCGTCAGCACCTCCGACGCATGCAGATTCGCCAGCGCAAAAAACGTCGACAGCATGCTGCAGCTCCCCGCCAGACTCCGCAGCCACAACGCCCGCGGGCCGATCGCCACGAGACGCACACCCAGCGCCAGCGCGATCACCAGCGCCAGCGCGAACGCCACGCTGCTCCGGACCAGCGCGAGCGTCTGCCAGGGAAGGCCTTCCTTCCCCAGACTGCTGCTCAACAGCGACATCGTCGAGAACCACGCACACCCACACAGCATCCAAACGTACGGTTTCAGTCCACCTGTGCTCATTCAGTCACGATAGGAAATCCGCCCGCCGAATCTGCGCCCCTGCCTGCGGCTGCGCATGCTCGCTGCGGAGACGTTCTGACACCGACTCGTCTTTCCACCGACACTGCCACACCCTACCGTGGAAAGACGCCAAATTTTCGGAAGCGCCTATGCCCGATAAGCACTTACGTCAATTTCAGACCAAAATCGAAGACACCAAAACAACCGTGCGGGAGGTCTTCCGTCGCAGATTGTGAGGACTCCGCCACCGGCTGCTCATGGACTTGGCTGAGTCGTCGGGCGAAGTTCACCGATTTTCCATAAGTGTTGATTTGTACACATATTCCGCAGATCCGACCCCCTTCGCGACGGTCGGTTGCTACGCCGATTTTGAGAAATCAAGTGGAGGAGTCCTTGACAATTTCAAATAGTATCTAATTGTTCACGTTAAGAGAACGGTGAATCGATCGCGAAACGGAGGCGATCATGGATGTCGGAAATACCAAAGTTCCACAATGGGCATGGAGGTTTCAAGAGTGGTGGAAGTGTGTTCATGCGGCCTGATGGGCGCCTGAAGCGCTGCGACACGAACTGTGAACATTTGTGACTGGCCGTAAGACAACAGTGAATAGTACGCCATTTGTGAAACGAACCAACAACACGAAATTCACACTTGCATGGAACAGTACTGCCGCACAAAATTAAGGTGATCATGAAGAAGTTTGAGTATGTCAGCCTAAAAGGTGATCCTCAATCATAGCGTTCCAATGAGCATGTACGTAAGGAGTCAAATCTGACATCGATCCTCTATTTCGCGTTAGCGATTTCCGGTATCATCGGCGGTTTGTCTCTGCTCAACGCGAATCCTGAACCGATTACACCGGGTACACTGGTCCTGCTTGTGGGATTGTGGTCGCTCTGGGCCGGTATTGCATACCTGCGAAATCCACGATCCGACATTGCTTCCGATTCCGATTGGGTATCAGAAGACCAGGTTGCCCGCTATGCCCTTATTGACGAAGAGATAACGAGCAGATTCGCCAGCGAGGAAGCGGCCACAGAGCGGACCGGCGAATCCCTTCAGATGCAAAGTGCGCCCATCACTGTTGATCAAGAATCGAAACATGATGACGCGAAATCCATAACGATCACCAGCACTTCAACCGTAACTTCAGTCGAAAATATCCAAACTCAGCCGTTACTGGAACAGATCGATGTCGATCTGGATGGGACATCATTCCTGATCCGGGTTGGTAGCTATTGCATGAGCCTGCCGCTCACCCCAGATATTTGGGACTCGACCAAACCTGATCTGCTGGAGTTTGCCATCTGTGCGACGCCGGGAGCGGATGCAATTGAGCTTGAATATGCCGGTAGAAGCAATGTTACCGGCTTACTTGAAGATGAATACATTCTCTATGAAGGTCGAGCCCGTTGCAGTCCGGAGAATATTCTTGCCTTGAAGGCGACTTGGTTGAGTTGGTCAGATGCGGCGGTACAGCTGGCAGCTTCTGCGGAGCCATCGCCGGATCAGATCGAAGAGGTTCAGGCTCATATGGCGCACCTGTCCCGGAAACAGAACGAAGCAATTCAGCTCAATATCTCGAAATCCTCAAATCGAATCAACGAATAAGTAGCTTGGATCGTGTGTCAGAACACGGCTGTCGATTTGTTCGGATGAATGATGGATTCAGAACAAAAAGGATTCCGTAAATTCTGCTCGCTGGAATCGACACTGCGGATGAATGGAACGATGTTGTGGAAAACTGACGTGGGAGATACTCCATTATGTTCGTCGTCAATTCCAAAAATCGGTGTTCCAAACTGAAAGATTCGGAAATCGCGGACCTTCTTCGGGCGGTCTCAACCGTACGGCTTCGCGAGTATGTGGATCGGATTGCCTTTCCCCGGCATTATGTTCATGAACATACCGAGAACGTTCGTGCCCGCGATCTGCTGCTGAGTTACCTCAGATCATTTGGTTACACTCCGCGATTGCAGGGCGCCTACGACAATATCGTTGCGGATTCCGATCCGGATGGCGAAGACTGCGAATTACTGTTGGGTGCCCACTATGATTCGATCCCCGGCTGTCCGGGTGCGGACGACAATGGCAGTGCGATCGCCTTGTGTCTGGAATGTGCGAATCTCATCAAACAACACGATCTCGGTTCGGTCAGGATCGTCTTTTTCAACAGGGAAGAAGATGGACTTCTGGGTAGTCAGGAATTTGTTGCCAATCTCGCGGATCAATTAGATCACACGATCCAGGAAGCTCACATTTTCGAAATGGTCGGCTATTGCAGTCATGCACCCAAGTCACAACGGATGCCGCCGGGATTGCCCGGAGTCATCGCACCGGATGTCGGTGATTTCCTCGCCCTTTTGGCGAATCGTCATTCCAACCGCATTGCGGAACAACTCTTGTCGATGGCGGCGACCTATGTTACTGGATTCCCTGTGCTGGCGTTAAAGATGTACCTGGGAGTTGAAAAGTACTTCGGCCATCTGCTGCGAAGTGACCATGCGCCATTTTGGAACGCCGGCATCCCCGCTATCATGTGGACTGATACTTCAGAATTTCGAAACTCGAATTACCACCGCATCACCGATACTCCAGCAACGCTGGATTACGATTTTCTGATGAAGGTCACTCAGGTCATGCTCGCAAGAGTCGCCACTCGAAATCAGAACTGACGTGATAGCCTTGGGAAAAGCCGAATCGTGGTTCATGCATGCTGAAGGCCTGCGACAAGGCGAGTGAACATTATTTGTCGCAGCCCTACAGGCTGCAATGTGTTCGCTTGTCCACCCAGGGTGGCGGTCCTCCGGACCTGACCCTGGGCTGCGCAATCTGAGGCCTTCAGCCTCAAGAAGCGAAGGGTTTTTAGGTGATTTGAGAGCGAAAAACGTAGGACGGCGCCGAGGCTTTGCGAGTACTCCACTTTTCATTCCACAACACCCTGCTCACGCACACCGAATTTTCTTGACAGTAAAGTCCCCTTCAGATATTTCCCCGCGACACTTAATTCACACAGGTGATTCGATGTCGCTCGCCATGATCGGGATGAAGCAGCGGTTCGTCCACGGGCTTCGCCAATTGCCCGGACTGCGCAGTCTGCTGGAATTCGCCATCCAGAACAAACCCGTGCTGAGCGAAGAGGCGGTGGCTCGCTACCATGATGTCGGGTACATGATTTTCGATCCGTGTCTGCCGGAGTCGATGCTGGACCGGGCGATCAGCGACTTGGCAAACCATCCGGATATGGTGAACAACCTGCACCACGGCAGCCGCGTGTTCAACGGCTGGCAGGTCAGCCGGGCGGTGCGCTCGATCGCGCTGGCGCCGCGGGTGCTCCGTGCGTTGCGCCAACTCTACGGCCGCGAGGCGAAGCCATTCCAGACGCTGAACTTTCCGATCGGCACCGAGCAGCGGGTGCATTCCGACGTGATTCACTTCGCCTCCGATCCGCCGACCTACATGTGCGGAGTGTGGGTGGCGCTTGAGGATATCGACGAGCGCAACGGCGCACTCGTGTACTATCCCGGTTCGCACAAGCTGCCCGTGGTGCGGATGGAGGATGTCGCTCCCGGCCCCGGCCCCGAGCATTATCAGAAGTATGAGGACCATATTGAGAAGCTGGTGCGGCAGAAGCAGCTTGCGCCGGCGCGTGCGGTGATCCGCAAGGGTGAGGCTCTGATCTGGGCGTCGAATCTGCTGCACGGCGGTGGATCGCACATCGACAAGAACCGCACGCGGCACTCGCAGGTGACGCACTATTTCTTCGAAGGCTGCCAGTACTATCAACCGCTCTCTAGCTACGGCGGATACCGCCACCTGAAGATCAACGAATGGGTGCGGTGAGCGGGGCGGGGAAATTCGTGCGATGTCGAGCGTGGACGATAAGGTCTTCGCTTCATCAGCACTGGATCTTTTGCACATTCTTCACCGCCTTCAAGAATGTTATCGGTATCTAAGGAGGAGGGTGTTCTTCGTCCGGAGAATCTTTTGACATTCCCTCATCATTGAACATCTCTTGAAGTTTTTCGAGCAAACCGCTGTTTCGTATCGTGTCAATGAGTTCTGCGCGTGAATCCGGATCGAGCTGGATGGCCTTTCCATCTCGAACCGACGCACCCATTTGTTCAAGAGTCGGCATGTCGAAATAGTGATCAGTCATCGCCAGGGAGATCGCTAAATCATCCTCATTCTTCGGAACGCCGGAACACTCAGGACAAGGGACGAAGGCTCCAAACTTGATCACGCCGCACTTGAAGCAAACTGCCATAGTCATTCGTTCATCCTCCGCCACTAAAGAACCCAGCAAATCGTGTTCATTCTCGCCGTCGATTTCGGCAAATGCAATCAGGAATCGGATGCTGGCGGTCGCGGCGAGTGCATTGACCTCCGAAGTCCGGTTTCGACTTCGGAGGTCGAATGCGGTAAGGATTGGACTTCCGAGGTCGAAGCCGGACCTCGGAAGTCGGTGGAATTGAAAACAGAATCAGCGGGCTGACGCCCACCGCTCGCCCAAGTCGCTCTCTGGCGGTCGCGGCGAGTGCATTGACCTCCGAAGTCCGGTTTCGACTTCGGAGGTCGAATGCGGTAAGGATTGGACTTCCGAGGTCGAAGCCGGACCTCGGAAGTCGAGGAAAAACGAAAACAGAATCAGTGGGCTGACGCCCACCGCTCGCCAGAAACACTCCTTCGCCCTTCGCTCGTGTATCATGGAGCATCATTTCCCAAGTATGAGGTGGCCCATGTTTCCGAGCGGGGCGTGGAAGGGGTACTGGAAGCAGGACTATTACGGCACGCAGGAGATGGAGCAGTTTCAGCTGCACTTCCGGCCCGATGGGACCGTCACCGGTGAGGGGACGGATATCGTCGGTGCGTTCGTGTTTCGCGGGACGCACGATCCGCAGTCCGGTGCGATCGCCATGACCAAGCAGTACCTCGGCAAGCACACGGTCGAGTATGTCGGCGGGCCGGATGGCGAAGGGAAAATCGTCGGCACTTGGGACATCTGGAACGGAATTCATACCGGCCCATTTTGCCTGTATCCCGTGATTCGCGGCGATGAACCGATTCAGGAACTCGTTCGGTAACGCCTGTCCGTTTTTCGCTTGCTCATCCGCCGTGGGGACGGTATTCACCGGCCCATTCCTGCGGTGGGGCGTGCGATGAAGCGAATGCTGTTTGCGCTGGCGGTGTGCGCGCTTGTGTTTCAAACGGGCTGCATCACGCTGTTCTCGAAGACGGAGGTCGTGCGTTCGGAGGAGCAGCGCCGGCCGGTGACGTTCGAGAATCAGGAGGCGGCGGAGACGTTTCAGACGTCTGCGAAAAGCCGGTGTCGCGAGATGGGCGGGAGTTATGTGGGCGTGCCGTTCGTGACGCTGTATTCGAAGCAGCAGAAGCTTTCGGAAGTGGCGAACTGGAACGATTCGGTGGCGAAGTGCGACACGGATCAGGATGGCGTGATCACGCAGGTGGAAGCGACCATGTTCTCCAAATGGCCGAATGATTGAACAGTTCTTACGCTGTTTTGCAGTTCGGAATGTTCTCCGCCAGATTCATCAGCTAAACTAGCATCTCAGAACTTTTGAGATGTTGTCGTGAATCCAGCAGAAGAAAACGAAAAACCGGTCGCCTCGATCCCCAAGACTCCGGAAGCGGGCGATACGAGCCCGGTTTCGCAACGTCCCGATCCGACATTAGGAGCGGAGCTGGATGAATCGGGGATGCGTTTTGGTCCGCCGGCGGCAGCGGGTGAGATCGGTATGCTTGGCCGGTTCCGGATCAAGAAGGAGCTGGGCCGGGGCGGAATGGGGGCGGTGTATCTGGCGCTGGATACGCGGTTGGAGCGTCAGATCGCGTTGAAGGTGATGCTGCCGAAAGCGGCGGCGAATCAGTCGGCGAAGGAGCGCTTCATTCGCGAGGCCCGTTCGGCGGCCCGCATCACTCACGACAACGTCATCGGCATTCTGGATGCGGACGAGATCGACGGCATTCCGTTCATCGCGTTGCCGTTCCTGCAGGGGTATCCGCTTGATCAGTATCTGAAGAAGAAGGGGAATCCGTCGTTTGCCCAGGTGCTGAAGATCGGCCGCGAGATGGCGATGGGGCTGGCGGCGGCGCATGAGCTGGGGATCGTTCACCGCGACATCAAGCCGGGGAACGTCTGGCTGGAAGCACCGAATGGGCGGGTGAAGATTCTCGATTTCGGCCTCGCCAAGCCGCAGGATGATGAGAACAGCAGCCGCGAACTGACGCACTCGGGTGCGATCATGGGGACTCCGGCGTACATGGCGCCGGAACAGGCGGCGGGGCACAAGTGCGATCATCGTGCGGACTTGTACAGTCTGGGGACGGTGCTGTACCGGCTGGTGGCGGGGCGCACGCCGTTCGAGCATGCGAGCGGAATGATGGGCTTGCTGACGGCGCTGGCGATCGAGGCTCCTCAGCGTGTGGAGAGCCTGAACCCGAGCGTTCCGCCAGCGCTGGCGGAGTTGATTCATCAGCTTTTGGAGAAGAACCGGGATCTTCGCCCGCAGTCGGCGAAGGAGGTGGCGGAGCGTTTGATCGCGATTCGTGAGAATCCGAAAGCACCCATGGTGAGCATGCCGACGCCGATGGACTATGTGCCGATCCCGATCACGATGTCTCCGCAGTCGAACGCGTTCGCGGATCTGGATGCGAGTTCGGTGACGGAGCGCGAGCCGCGCAAGCGGGAGAAGACAGAGAAGGTTCCACTCGTAGCCGGCGGTAATAAGGTCATCATCTTTTTCATGGTGATGATTCTTGTTTTTGGTGGCGGGTTGGCGGGTCTGGTTCAACTGCTTTCACCGCCCAGAGAAAAACCGGTTCCCGAAGTTGTGGAGAAGAAGCCGGACGAACCGAAGCCAAAGAAGGAGTACAAACCGCAGCCGCGCGTGAACCCGGTCAGCGAACCGCCGGTGATCAAGTATACACAATGGACACCCGTAACGGAGTTCACGGAACCCGCGAAGCCGATGCGGAGTGCGTATGACGATCTGGATCCGGCGAAGATTCCGGAGCGCGAGCGCATTGCGGGACAGCCGAAAGAGCTCGTGGCGGTGGTGGGAAGCCATTTTAACGGGAGTGGCGTTTTTCAGCTCTCGGCGGATGGTCGATTTGTGTGTGTCCAAACACCCTATTATCAGGTGCTCTACGAGATCCCGACGTTACGTATGAAGTGGGTGATCGCATGCGGGTCCGTAATCCCGACGGTTCTCTCTCCCGATGGAAAGTATCTCGCTTGTTCCCGAGCGGATCCGGGTTTGCGCGGAGTTGTTCTCTGGGATCTTTCCGAATCGCCCCCGGCAGAAAAGTACCAACTGGCCCGGGGATTCGACGAGAGTGTCGTCTACACGGCGGTGGCGTTTTCGCCGGATCATAAACAGATCATCACCGGACGGCAAACCACGGGCACCATCAATATCTGGAATATCCAGTCCACCAATGATCTTCCCGTTTTAACGATTCAACCGCCAATCGAAGGGACCGTCACTCAAGTGGCGATGTCTGCGAGCGGCAGCGCCGTGGCCGCGCTGCAGAACCGCGACGGTGATACGCCGCAGATTCTGGTGTGGTCGATCGCGGATGGGAAGGCGACACTCCGTTCAACCATTCCGATGGCCGAGAAACCGAGCGGGTTTGTACTGTCGCAGGACGGCCAGCGCATCCTCGTCAGCCATCCGGAAAAACTGGTTCACTGGAACGTGGCATCGGAACCGCCCCAGCCACTGGAGACCGTGAACGAAGCCTGGCAATCGCTTCTCCCGTTGAATGCGGGAACGGATGAGTGTCTGGCCACGTTGAAGAACACGACGTTGTCCGCGATCTGGTCGTTCGAGAAGCAACTGGTCAAAGCGAAGGATTTGCCTCGAAACACGCGACAGATCACCAAGGATCAGCGTGTTCTGCTTCAGGAAGATCCGGAGAAAGGACTCTTTCGGCTCCTCGACGCGTCCGGGGCAACACTGGCAGAGACGGGTCAACAGTTCGCGCGTTCGGAATATGCGGCCAGCCTCGGAACGCATCTCGCCACGTTCTATCCGGGCGATCAGGCGCGGATGTGGACGGTTCGCGACGGAGCCTTTGAGCCTCAACCCGGCAGCCGTCTCATTCCCACGGCTCACTGTCAATATTACTGGGTGAAAGTCTCACTGGACGGAACCCGGATCGCGGGCATGTGCAGCGATAATGTCCTGCGTGTGTTCCAATTCAGCGATACTCTGCTCAAGCCACTGTCCGATTTTTCAAATGGAACAATCACACGGTTCGCCTGGACACCGGACTCGACCACGCTCTACCTCGTCAACGATCAAGCCGACCTCATCCGCTGGAAGGCGGATGGAACGGATCCATCTGGCCGGAAGATTCTGAACTTCGGCTACGATCTGGGAAGCGGACTCACCCAGCACTTCCAGGTCGCCCCGAATGGCAAGCTGATTGCATTTCTTACGCCGCGTGGGCTGGAACTGATCTCACTCACCGATCCGGACAATCCTCAGCGAACGTTTCACGACATCGGCGAAACGTCTGATACCACCCAGTACATTGCATTCTCTCCGGGCAATCGATTCCTCTATTACACCAGCCAGAATCGTTTCTTGAAGCGAATGGATCTGTCGGCCTTGAACCTCACCTCGGAAACGGTGATCAACGATCCCACCCAGTCGATGACCCATTTTTTCATCAGCCAGGATGGCCAGCGCATCGCGACGCTCGGGAACGATCGCATTCAATGGTGGAACGCTCAGACAACCCCCCATCAGCTCCTGGGAAGTTGGAAGACTCCCATTCCACCGGATCTCTTCCAACTCGCACCAGACGGCCGGCACTTGCTTGTCTCGCAGTTGGGAACCGCATGCATCCTCCGCCTCGCGCCTCCCGATGCGAAAGCCGCCACGCCCGCACCCGCACCCGCTAACTGGACCGACCTGACCGCGAACGCCAAACTCACCGACTGGGATCAATTCGTGACCGCAGGCTGGACGCTCACCAACGGCATCCTCGCCGCAGACGGTTCATCCCAGGGCTGGATCGGCACGAAGAACGAGTACGCCGACTTCGAACTCGAACTGGAATTCAAACTTCCACCAAAAGGAAACAGCGGGATCTTCCTGCGGGCCTGGGAGAACGGCCTCCCGACCGGCTCCGACTTTGTCGAGATTCAACTGCTCGACAATTCCGGCTACCAAAACTTAAACGCGACTCAACGCAACGGTGCCGTCTTCAAACAGGTCGGACCCAACCCCGAGCCGCCGTTCCGTGCCAATGAATGGCAAACGCTGAAGCTTAGTGTCGTTGGAAATAAGGTCTCCGTCACGATCAACGATGTGAAGTGCGTCATCGATGCCGAGGTCACGTTCTCCCGTGGTCGCGGGCGTGTGGGACTGCAACACTTCCGTACGCCGGTCGAATTCCGCAATGTTCGCATACGCGAACAGTAGGGCCGATCCATGTCCGCTTCGCCTCCGTCCCCCGCTCCTCCGAATCGCCTTGCATCGATCGATGCGTATCGCGGATTCGTCATGTTCCTCATGATGGCGGAGGTGCTGCACCTCGGACGCATGGCCAAGAATTTTCCCGACAGCGCACTCTGGCAATTCCTCGGCTGGCATCAAACGCATGTCGAATGGCGCGGCTGCACGCTGCACGATCTCATTCAGCCGTCGTTCTCGTTTCTCGTCGGCGTGGCGCTGCCGTTCTCGATCGCATCGCGCTTCGCTCGCGGTCAGAATATCCGCACGTTGTTTGGTCATGCGTTCGTGCGGGCCGTGATCCTCGTGTTGCTCGGCGTGTTCCTTCGCTCGATGGGGAAGAAGACAACGAACTGGACCTTCGAAGATACGCTTTCGCAGATCGGCCTCGGGTATCTGTTCCTGTTCGTGCTGGGAATGCTCAGCATGCGCGTGCGCTGGATCGCGTTCGCCGGCATCCTCGTGGGCTACTGGGCGCTGTTCGCGGCGTGGCCCGCACCGGGTCCGGACTTCGACTGGAAATCGGTGGGCGTGAAAGCGGACTGGCCGCACCACCCCACGGGCTTCGAAGCGCACTGGGACAAGAACTCGAACCCCGCCTACGCCTTCGAGCAATGGCTGTATCCGTACCTGCCGCGGGCGAATCAGCACAACGGCGGCGGATACGCCACGCTGAGCTTCATCCCGACTCTGGCGACGATGATCCTCGGCCTGATCGCGGGCACATGGCTGAAATCCGGCAGCGGCTGGCCGATGGTCGGGCGCATGCTGCTGGTGGGGCTGCTGTTCCTCGGTGCGGGGTACGGTCTGGATCATTCGGGCGTTGCGCCGAGCATCAAGCGGATCTGGACGCCAACGTGGGTGATCTTCAGTGGTGGCTGGTGTTTCATCCTGCTGGGGCTGTTCATCGCGACGACGGATGCGATCGGCCGTTCAGGCTGGAGCTATCCCCTGCGGGTGATCGGTGCGAATTCGATTGTTGCCTATTGCGGATCGCACCTGATTGAAGACTTCGTGAAAGGCTCGATCCAAACGCACTTCGGGGCGGACGTCTTCGCGTCCTTCGGCAAAGAGTACGAACCGTTTGTGAGCGGGGTGGCGCTGTTGGCGATCTACTGGCTGATCTTGTGGTGGATGTACCGGAACCGGATCTTCGTTCGGATCTGATTTCACTTATTCGAACGAATCCAACGAATCTCGGAGTCGCGATCATGAATCCGAAACTCGAACCGCATGCCACCGCCGATTTCACGCCGGACGAACCCGATTCGCTCCGTACGACCGACGGCCATCTCGGAATGGCAAGTACCGAGAACTCCGTGCCGGACTCGGTCAATCCGAACGCCGATTGGCCGGAAATCCCCGGGTATCGTGTGTTGGGCGAAATCGCACGCGGCGGCATGGGTCGTGTGCTTGCCGCCCGTGATCTGACGCTTGATCGAGACGTGGCACTGAAGCTGTTACTGCCCCGTGCCAACCCGGTGCGCTTCGTACGGGAATCGAAAATCACCGCGCGTCTGCCGCATCCATTTATTCCGCCGGTCTATGCGCTGGGAACACTTGAAGACGGCTCTCCGTTCCTGGCGATGAAGCTCGTGGCCGGGCGGACGCTGGCCGCCGAGTTGAAATCGGCCGATCGCGTGGTGCTTCTTGAGGCCTTCACGCAGGTCTGCCAGGCGGTGGGCTTCGCCCACAGCCGGGGGATCATCCATCGCGATCTGAAGCCAGCCAATGTGATGGTCGGGGCGTTCGGCGAAGTGCAAGTGATGGACTGGGGCCTTGCGAAGGATTTGCACGGTACGGAGGAACCGGCATCGACTCAACAGATGGTTGGCGATGCGACGTCGGGCGAAACGGTCGACCATCGGCCGGCGATGGAATCCACAAAAGATCAGACTGCTGCCGGATCGGTGCTTGGCACACCGTTGTATATGGCTCCGGAGGTCGCACAGGGCCAACCCGCGACGATCGCGTCGGATCTTTACGGTCTTGGGGCGATTCTGCACACCCTTCTTCTGGGTCGACCACCGTATACGGGTCGGTTGGCGGTGGAAGTCTTCGAGCAGATTGCAACTGCCGAGCCTCTTCTGTTCACGGAACCGAATGCGTCCGTGCCCCCGGCACTGGTGGCGATCTGCCGCAAGGCGATGGCCCGTTCGCCGGAAGATCGATATCAATCGGCGGAAGAACTGGCGAATCAGATCCGCCTCTGGCTTTCGGATGAACCGGTTTCGGTTTATCAGGAACCCTGGAGCGCGCGGGCGGCCCGCTGGGCGAAGAAGCGGCGGACGCTCGTGTTCTCGGTCGGCGTGCTGCTCGCGACGGCGACGGTCGCCTCGGCGGTCGCGGCCGTACTGGTCTGGACGGAACAGCGGAAGACGAAAAACCAGTGGGACCGGGCCGAAGGGGAAAAACAAAAGGCGACGGAGAACGCCGACAGCGCGATCACCGTAGTCCGCGATCTGAGCCGATATATCCAGCAGGTGGAACTTTCCGGCGGAAAGTCGATCAGCGACGGGCAACGCAAAGCCTCGCTCGATACCGCACTGACGAGCTACGAGCGGTTGCTTGCACTCAATCCCGACGATGCCACCCTTCAGGAGCATGTGGCCCGCACGCACCGTTACCGGGCAAATCTGTGCCGGCTTCTCAGGGATACGACAGAGGCCGAGAAATCGTACGCCAAGGCCCGGCACCTCTACGGCGAGTTGGCGAAGGCCGATTCCGAAGTGCCTCGTTTCCGCGAAGACCTCGTACGGACGGCCCGCGATTTCGCCCTGTTCGTCCGATCGATCGGGCGACTCAAAGAGGCTACGGAAATCCTCGTCGGGCCGATCCGAATGTACGAGGAATTGCACAGTGCCAAACCGGAGCTACTGGCCTATCGGAGCCTCCTCGCGATGATGTCGTTCGATCAAGCGGAAGTGGAATACCAACTGGGCCGCTTCGCCGACTCGGAGCAACATGCTCGTCGATCGGCGGAACTCTACGGCTTCACGACGAAGAATGATATCGGCACTCCCGAACCGTTCGATCGGATGTTTCACGGTATGGCGGAGATCGCGCAGGCCCAGTCGCTGCGCGAACTGGGACGAGTCGACGAGGCCATCGCCGTTCACGATTCCGCCGTCAAGCGACTGAATGAACTCGCCAAGGTAAGCCCGACCCGCGATATCGTGCACCAGTTTTACCACGCCAAGGCCGAGCGTGCCTGGACCACCGCACGCATACCTGGGCGCACCGAAGCGGGTATCACCGACTTGAATTCCGTGATCGACGGCTGGGAGAAGCTGGCCAAGCAATATCCCCTGACTCCCGCCTACGTCCGTTCCCAGGGACGAGCCGCATTGTATCGGGGACGGTTGAACGTGCTCCGCAACCAACCCGAAGCGGCCCGGTCCGATTTCGATCTCGCTGCTCAGCTCCTGGATGGATTGGTCAAGAAGTATCCGGACATCCCGACGTACCGCAGCTATCTGGGCCAGGTTGAAATGGCGATCGGCCAACTGGAAAAGGAACCCGGGGCCTCGGCCGAGTGGTACGGCAAAGCCCGGGAACAACTCGAAGAAGCTCTCAAGAATAGTCCTGAAGATGCCCTCTTTGGTCGGGCGCTTGCGGAGCTGGATGTATTGGTGAAGAATTCAAAGCCGTAATTCACCGTCTCCATGGGCGGTCACGGATCCAAGTTGACCTGAGCAGCCACAGGCGGCGTTTCGGCTGCACCCTCGCCGAGCGTCACGCTCACATCATCGCCTTCGCCGAGGCCGGTACCCATGTTCGTCCCCGTCGACGGTTCGTACTTGTTGATCGCGGTGGTGAGCTTGCAAGACGCGACTGTGTTCTGCTGGTTCGTGGATCGGAGTTGGCCCGTCCATCGGATATCGGGATCGTCCTTCGTCCCGCCCCACCAAATCGTCATCGCCAGCCCGTTGGAGAGATCAGTGCCGGTGACATCGATTTCGCTTGTCCGATTCCGTACCGTGTGCAGACCATTTTTGCCGTTGCCGAGCTTCTCTTGTGAAGATAGCCCTGTGAACGTCGGCATGGAGTTTCCTCTAAGAGTGAAAAAAATTACAGTCGCAACAATTTCTTGTTGCGCTTCAGAAGTCTAATAGGCCGATTCTTCCACCGCAACGAAAATCGTTCGAATCGTGCGGAATATCGATGTTCGAATTCGAAGAAGGACATTGGAGGGCGCAGGTTCCGGTTCAATATTCGGCGACTAGAATTTGAGTTCCAGAACAACGAGGTTCTTCTATTACCACGACATCGCCCAGCCTGCTCGAACGCCTGAAGTCTCCGGATGCGCCGGAGGCGGATTGGCAGCGGTTGCACGAGATTTACCTCCCGCTCATCCGGCACTGGCTCGGCCGGCTTTCGGTCGCGCCCTCGGATATCGACGATCTCGCTCAGGAAGTCTGGCTGGTCGTACTCCGGCGGCTGTCCGACTTCGAGCGCCGGCGGGATGGTTCCTTTCGTGCCTGGCTCCGCCAGCTCGCCGTCAACATCGTCCGCAACTGGCGGCGGAAGCATCCCGGCGCTGCGATGGGTGATGCAGCGCTGGCTCAGCTCGAAGACCCCAACAGCGATCTCTCCCAGCAATGGGACCGCGATCACGATCAGACGGTGTTTCAGAATCTGTTGCAGATCGTTCGCCCGGACTTTGCCTCGACAAGCTGGACTGCGTTTCAGCAGTTCGCTCTGGATGGGAAACCCGCGGCTGCGGTGGCGGAGAATCTGGGGATTTCCGAAGCGGCGGTGTTGCAGGCGAAGGCCCGCATTCTCCGGCGGCTGCGGACCGAAGCGGCGGGGCTGATTGAATAATATTTTCGGTTTTCGCGTCATGTTGGGAATTCAGCCGACATTTCCTTTTGTGATCAGTGATAATTGCCCCCTCACCCGGATCGTACGCTCCGCTTCCGATCCGACCTCTCCCCCGTGAACGGGGGCGAGGTAAGAAGACGCGTGTGAGGTGCGGAAAGATCGATCAGTAGAACTTCATTGTCAGCGAAGTGCCTTTTCACCTCGCTCCCGCGTGCGGGGGAGAGGTCGACGAGCGGCGAAGCCGGTCGGCGGGTGAGGGGGAAATCTGGTCACAGATATTCAAGTGCCCCCTCACCCAAATCGTTCGCTCTGCTTGCGATTCGACTATTCCTTCCCGGAGTTGTTCATGGCTGTGAATCACCACCCGACGGACGACATTCTGACCCATTACGGTCTGGGAAAGCTCGAAGGTGCAGCCAACGAAACCGTGGAAGGTCACCTCACAACCTGCACCGACTGCCGTCAGCGCGTGGCGGCGCTGTCGTCGGACGGCTTTCTCGATCGCCTTCAGCATGCCGCCCGCCCGGCGCAGATGGACGGCTTTCAGCATTCGCGGCCGAACGTGGAGAAAAGCGTTCCCTTTGTGGAGAAGCCTTCGGACATCCCGCCGGTTCTTCTTTCGCTCGAGCAATTCACCGAGATTCGCCGGTTGGGCCATGGAGGCATGGGCGAGATTTTCCTTGCGAAGAATATCCGCATGGATCGCGAGGAAGTTCTGAAGGTCATGAGTCGGGCCATGCTCGAGCGCAGCGGTGCGGCGGCGCGGTTCGAGCGCGAGATCAAATCGATCGGTAAGCTCAATCACCCGAATATCGTCACCACGTACTCTTCGCTTCAGGTCGGCGACACGGTCATTCTGACGATGGAGTACGCTGGCGAGGACTTGGCGAAGATCGTTGAGAAGAAAGGCCCGCTGCCGATCCCGCGGGCGTGCTATTTCATCCATCAGGCCGCCCTGGGATTGCAGTACGCCCACGAGAAGAACATGGTCCACCGGGACATTAAGCCCAGTAATCTGATGGCCTTGCAGGTCGGCAGCAAGTGGCAGGTGAAGATTCTTGATTTCGGGTTGGCGAAAACGCGATTCGATCCGAACGGTTCCACCGCCGATGCCGCCGAACTGGCCAAGTACACCCAGACCGGTCAGTCGCTGGGCACTCCGGCCTACATGCCGCCCGAGCAGATCCGCGATTCGAAGAGCGTGGATATCCGCGCGGATATCTATTCGCTCGGCGGTACGCTCTATTACCTGCTGACCGGGCGTCCGCCGTTCGTCGAAGAAAATGCCCTCTCACTGATCTTTGCTCACGGTGAGAAAATCGCGACACCCGCCAACGAACTCCGGGCCGACGTGCCGGCAGCGCTCGCGGATCTGATCGCGCGCATGCTGGCGAAAGACCCGAAGGACCGCCCGCAGACGCCTGCGGAAGTCGCGAAAGCGCTCGTGCCGTTCATCCGGCCCGCTTCCAAATCGCAGGATACGCAATCGCAATCCGGCATTTCGGAAACTGATGTCGTGGACAAAACGGAAACAAGCGAACCGCAGGTCGCCAGTCAACCTCCCCGTCGCCGAACGACGACTTGGATCGCCCTCGGGCTGCTGGCCTTCGCACTGGCAGCGCTGGGCGCCGCTTCGATCTTCATCAAAACCAAAGACGGAACCATCGAGCTCGCGAATATCGACCCCGATGCGGAGGTGTTTGTCGATGGCAACAAAGTGAGCGTGACGTGGAACGACGGCAAGCAATCGGCCGAGATCCGCGTGAAGCCGGGCACGCGACAGATCGAAGTGAAGCAGGGCGAGATCTCCGTGATCGGCGAGACGGTGGAGATTGATCAGAACGGCCGCAAGGTGCTGACGGCACGGCGGAAGGAGGAGGCGGAACCCGTGAAGGAGGAAAAGAAGTCGGACCCACAACTTCAAAATGCTGATGACAAGCCAAAAGTGAATCGCAAAGCCCGTCAGCGCGGGCCGGGTCAATGGGTAATCAACAACAATGTTCTGACGTTACGCGCCAATCATAGCGGACTGGTGTTCGGTGATGATTCCTGGACCGATTACGAATTCGAATTCGATTATCGCGTGATCATCGGTCCTCCGGAAGTCAACATCTCCATCCGCCGGAGCGCATCATTATTCGGACTGGGTGGGATCACGATGAAAGTCGGCACCGAGGCACGTACCATTGATCTCTGGGTTGACGGTGGCGAAAAGCCGGTCGATTCGGCTCGTCGGCCACTCCGTACTTCGGACTGGGTGCACCTCCGCATGCGGATTCAGGGGAATATGCTCCAGTGCTTCGCCGGACCCACCGATACGCCACAAAAAATCCCGATCTTCACTCGATTCGTCCGTGCTCCGCAATCGGGGAGAGTGGAACTCGGCAACGGATTTCCGAGGCAGCCCAAAGCCGCGGTGATCGAGTTCAAAAATGTTCAGGTGAAAGATCTCGACGGCAAGATTCTCTGGACGGGCTTTCCGGAGTTGCCATAAACTGTCGAACGGCCACACCTGTCCTGTCTCCGTAAAATAGATTTCTGCTCTCGGCGTAGCGTGTCGCTGTCCGCTGATGGGTATTTTTGCGAGCTGCGCCATGGCCAAATCATCACCCACCAACGATCTGAAGCAAATCCGCAACATTGGCGTCATTGCCCACATTGATGCGGGTAAAACCACCACGACCGAGCACTTGCTCTTCTATTCCGGCGTCAAGCACAAGCTCGGCGGTGTCGATCAGGGTACGACCGAAACCGACTACGATGCGGAAGAACAGTCCCGCGGCATCACGATCTACTCCGCCTGCGTACCATTCACCTGGCGTGGCTACAACATCAATCTGATCGATACCCCCGGCCACGTGGACTTCACCGCCGAGGTCGAACGCTCCCTGCGCGTGCTCGACGGCGCGATCTGTGTGTTCGACGGGCAGAAAGGGGTCGAAGCGCAGTCCGAGACCGTCTGGCGGCAGGCGAACAAGTACGTCGTGCCACGCATCGTGTTCGTCAACAAGATGGACGTCGTCGGTGCGAACTTCGCCAAGACCCTCAAGACGATCGATGCCCGACTGACACCCGATCCCGCCTCGCAAGGCCGGCCGATTCCCATCGTCATACCCATCGGTTACGGGTCCTCCAAGGACAGTCCGACGCCGTTTCGGGGCGTCATCGATCTGATCGAGTGGAAGGCGTACTTCTTCGATCCGGCCGATCTGGGCAAGACCGTGACGCCGGAAGAAATCCCCGAGGACCTGCAACTGGAGGCGGAGGAGTATCGCTCCAGGCTCTTCGATGTTCTCAGCGAGTCCGACGATCACGATCTGATCACGTCCGCATTGCTGGACGGGCAAACGCCTGCGCCAGAGAAAGTCCGCCAACTGGTGCGCGAGCAGACACTCGCGCGGCGGATCTACCCCGTGCTGGCGGGGAGCGGTCGCGAGCATATCGGCATTCAGCCGCTGCTCGATGCGGTTACGTATTACCTGCCCAGCCCGCTCGATCGACCACCGGTGGCGGGGACCAATCCGAAGAGCAAGAAAGAAGAGAAACGGAAGCCGGATCCGAAGGAGCCGTTCTGTGGCTTACTCTTCAAAGTGGTCGGTCATCCAAACGGCAACCGCTTCTTCGTACGCGTCTATTCCGGCGTAATGAAGCCGAACATGCGGGCCTTCAATACTGGCAAGGACACCAAGGAGAATATCGCCAAACTCTTCCACGTGCACGCGGACCCGATGCGGGGCCTGGAAGAAGTCGAGACCGCTCCGCCCGGCGATATCGTCTGCGTGCTGGGGCTGAAGGAATCCGTCACCGGCGATACGCTGTGCGAGACGGCGCACCCGATTCTGCTGGAGACGATCAGCTTCGCCGAAGCAGTCGTCAGCCAGTCGATCGAACCGGAAAGCGGAGCGGACAAGGACAAGCTCGCGACGTCGCTTGAGCTACTCCAACTCGAAGATCCCACGTTCAAAGTGAAGATGGACAAGGACACCGCACAGACCGTCATGAGCGGGATGGGGACGTTGCACCTCGAAGTGAAACGCCACCGGCTGGAACGCGACTTCCGCGTGAAGGTGCGTGTCGGAAATCCGCGCGTGAGCTACCGCGAAATGCTGATGTCCGGCAAGACCGTGGAAGTGGAAGTCGATCGCATGGGGGATAAGCAGGCCTATGCGAAAATGCGTGTCTCATTCACGAACTTCAAAGTGGACAAGCCGGTGATCGTGAACAACTCCGTTGGTCCGGAAGCGCTTCCGCCGCTCTTCGCCGCCGCCGCCGAACGCGGACTGTTCGATGCCCTGCAGACCGGTGAGCTCGGCTACCCGCTCATGAACGTGCAGGCCACGATCACGGATGCGAAGTTCGATCCCGCACTCAGCAGCGAGGACGCGTTCCTGAAGGCGGCGGCGCTGGCGTATCGCGAGGCGATCGAGAACAACATTCAGCTGATGGAACCGATCATGCGCGTGACGGTCACCACGCCGAACGAGTTTCTGGGCAACATCATCGGCGACCTTTCGCAGCGCCGTGGAATCATCGAGCGTCAGGAAGCGATCGGCGCGGGCGATCTGTTCGAGGTGGAAGCGTTCGTTCCGCTGCGGCTGCTGTTCGACTACGCGGACCGGGTCCGGAGCCTCAGCCAGGGCCGTGCCGCCAGCGGACTGGAACCGCACAGTTACGAACCGGCTCCCGACGAAGTGCGGCGCAAGATGCTGGGCGATTGAGTTGTGGCCGAGAACATGCTCAGATCCATTTCCGCCAGCGGAAGATGCCGAGTGTGCCCAGTGCCGTCAGCAGCATGAATCCCAGTGCGTAGAAGTAGCCATGCTGCCAGTCCGTTTCCGGCATGTGTTTGAAGTTCATGCCGTAGATGCCCGCGATCAGCGTCAGCGGCAGGATGATCGTCGAGATCATCGTCAGCACCTTCATGATTTCGTTGAGCTTGTTCGATGCCGCGGCCAGATGCGACTGCATCAGGTCGCTCACCATTTCGCGTGCGCCTTCGATCAGCTCCGTATAGCGGACGAGGTGATCGTAGACATTGCGATAATAGACGCGCTCGTCCGGCTGCACGAGTTCGAACTCGCCGCGCACGAGGCGGGCGAGTACCTCGCGTTCGAGTATCAGCGTCTTGCGGAGGAAGATCACCTGGCGTTTGAGCTTGAGCAGATGTGAGAGCGTTTGCCGGGTCGGCCGTGCGAAGAGCCGCGTTTCCATGCGGTCGAGCCGTTCGCCAAAGCGCTCCACGACTGGTGCATATTCGTCCACCATTTCATCCAGAATGAGGTGAAACAGATAGTCCGGCCCGCGGCTGGCGGTCTCGGCTCGACGTTGAACATAATTGCAGACCGCTGACACGCACGGCAGTTCATCGTAATGATGCGTGATGAGAATGTTCCGCGTGATGATGCCGCTCAGCTGCGGACGCTTCCAACCGATACGGAGCTGGCCTTTCCGCGCGACGCCCGGTTCGATCGTCTCGTTGAAATCCGGCGGAGTTCCGCGATCCGGATCGCAAATTTCCCACGGCAGCGGATTCACGATCACACACAGATAGTCGCCGAACTCCTCGACCTTCGGCAGGTGCGCACCTTCTTCCGGCAGGCGCCGCGGCCGCGTGATGTCGTCGAAGGTCAACGGGTGAATCGCCAGAAAATCCTTCAGGACACGAGTTTCCTCCTCGGGTGTCGGATTCTGAAGGTCGATCCAGAGCATGGCATCGCCCGTGACATCCGCCGCACGGGGCGGTAATTCCGGCTGGACCGAACAAACGCCGGTTTTCGCTCCCGGATCCCAGCAGAACAGTCGAATCATGGAATCAGAAACCAAAGGGGCATGGTGATGCCAACTAGCTTATGTGCCGGGACCAGTCCGTCCGGATTGACTCATCTCGAGACGCATTTTTCACTTCTCATGATTGTCATTCCATTTCGTCAATCGTGCAGTCTGCTTGACCTGCCCACAATGATCACGAATGATAAAGAGGAGAAGACTTCAACGGAATGAAAGCAACAGGTACTCGTAATGAATGAACTCCGAACGCGCGTGCGTATCTGGCTGATGGTCTTCGGCTGGTTCGGCATTTTTCTTGCGATCATGCCGTCGTTTGAGTTCGAAGGCGGAATCACCGCCAACGCAGTGATGATGAAGCATCTGCAGGCGAACCCGACCGACATGCCCTTCACGGAAGTCTATCATTTCGGCTGGGACTTCTCACCGCTCATCCGGTATCGGACGGAACAGCACCTGACCGCAAAAGAAGATGGGACCTTCGAAAGCCGGAAGACGACGTTTTTCCACTTCGGCTGGGAATCGTGGTCGTTTGTCACATTAGTGATCGGTCTCGGGTTGATCCTCCTGGCCCACTGTCTCGGTTCGAAATGTTCGAAAACGGAAAAGGAATCACCTCAGCAACCGACCGAGAATCACGTCTCGTAAACGATCCGCCCGTGCTTGCTCGCACGGCCATCAAGTCGAAGTTATTTCTCAATCAACGAGGGGTTGTTTTCAATTCGGGACTTTCCTGATTCCAGTATCAAAACTTGTCCAGCGACATCTTTTATTGTGGCACTCAAAAACGCCTTTATCTCGTCGATCCCTTTCGGTCTTGGTTTGGGAAAATGGATTCCGTGAGGTTTGCCACCCTCACCCGGTTCACCGACAAACAAACAGAACTTATTTTCGTTTGGCCAGTAAGTTGAAAGTTCATCAGATCCACCACCTTCGTATCTGACACGAAGATGATAACTTGTACCCCCGAAGTCCGGATGAGGTTCGTGATTGCGAAACTGCTGTTCCAGGTATCGAAGTACTTCGGGATCGGTGCAGATGACTTTTCGTTGTTGAGCTCTGATCTCAAGGCTTCGAATCTTCACGGTCTCATTGCCAGCCAGTAGGGCAATAGTCTTCGCCTCCCCTTGGTGCCAATCAATCACAAACCAGAATCCATACCCAACTGTTGCGACCGTCAACGAGAGCAAGAGGAAGAACCATCGCCATCGGGGCTTACCCTGAGTCGTTCGACTCTGCAAATCTGTCACATCGGGATAACGAAGAGGTGCTTTGAGAGCGATCCAGCTCATCGCGAGTGTCGCGTACGTAAAAAGACAGATCGGATAATAGCCAAATAATGTCTCCAACGCGAAAAAAAAATGCCCTCGATTCTCAATCATAACGAGAAGAGCAATGAGCGAAAAAATGCTTGCCGCGAATCCGACCAGCCACTTTGCAGGTCTACGATTGAAGAACGCAACAAAGACCGCAAGCCAGGCGAATAACAACATCGCCACGAAAGGTATGATCAGGATGTCGGCTCCACTTCCCACGAGCGATCTCCAAATGGCTCACGTCTCATAAACGATCCGCCCGTGCTTGCTCGCGCGGCTGATGCGGTCGCTGGCGTACATCCCCGCGAGCACGAACTCCACGCACGAGGCCCGCACCGCGTCGCTATCGCCGGCGTTCACCTCGAACGCCTTATCCCACGCCTTCGGCACGCGCTTCAGCCGCTTGGCGTACTCCGCGCTCGGCAACAGATCGCCGACCTCAATCTTAACACCTTTGCCAAAGATTTCCGCAATCTCGTCCAGCCCGTGCTTCTCGACGTACTCCTCAAAAACGATGCGAACGGCATCGGCGATGATCGCTTCGAGCACCTGCTTCTCGCTCATCTGGTTGGTACCCATCAAATCGAGTTCGAGCTTGCCGAGCGAGGACGTGGGCAAGTGGCCGAGGTCGCTGATCCGGGGAACGGCGGGCTTTTCCCCGAGCTTCACGCCGCGCTGGCGGGCACTCGCGATCATCGTGCGATAGTTCGCCATGCTGAACCGGGCGCTCACTCCGCTGGCGTGGTCCACATACTTGGACTTCCGGGCGGAGACGCTGATCTGCTCGATGATCTCCTTCATGAAGTACGGCACGATGACCGGGAATTCTCCGCCGAGGTCGAGGCCGTTCTCGGCTTCAATGATCTCGATGCCGAGTTGTCGCTCGCGCGGGTAGTGGGTTTGAATGAGCGAGCCGATGCGGTCCTTCAACTGCGGAATCACCTTGCCGGAGCGGTTGTAAGTGGTCGGGTTCGCGCTGAAAAGGATGAGCACGTCGAGATCGAACTGGATGGGGTAACCGCGGATCTGCACGTCGCGCTCTTCGAGGATGTTGAACAGGCCGACCTGAATGAGATCGTCGAGTTCGGGGATTTCGTTCATGGCGAAGATGGCGCGGTGCATGCGGGGGATGAGGCCGAAGTGGAGGGCGTCCTCGGCGGACATGCTGGTGCCGGCGGCGAGTTTGGCGGGGTCGATCTCGCCGATGATGTCGGCGAATTTGGTGCCCGGCGCGAGGCGCTCGGCGTAGCGCTCTTTGCGGTGCCACCACGCGATGGGAATCTGGTCTTCCGGTGTGTTGGCGACGAGCTCCTTGCCGGCTTTCGTGATGGGATGGTACGGATCTTCGTGAACCGGCGAACCGGGGATGTCCAAGTACGGCACATATTCGTCGAGGAAGCGCACGAGCGAGCGCATGATGCGGCTTTTGGCCTGCCCTTTCTCGCCGAGGAAGAGCATGTCGTGCCCGGCGAGGATGGCGATGTTGATCTCGGGGATGACGGTGTCGTCGTAGCCGACAATGCCGGGGAAGAGTTCCTCGTTGGCTCTCATGGCTGTGAGGAAGTTGGAGCGGAGTTCGTCCTTGATGGTGCGGGACTGCCAGCCGGATTCACGGAGTTGCTTGAGATTCGTGGGACGCTCAGTCACGGGCGATTCCTCAGGTGCGGATGATCGATACGCCATTGTAGGCGCGAGGAGTGGGGAACTGGTAAGATGTTTGCAAGGAGAATATTGTGCCCTTACTCGATCATTTTCATCCTCCGGTCTCAAAGCAGATCCAATGGAACTCACTCCATTCGGCCTGGGCGTCGCGCATTGCAGATCAGCTTTGCGAACGATTGCCGCCGGATTTCCGGGCTGAAGAGCACATCAAACTCCCCGGCGGAGTCGAGATCGACATTGCTACTTATCGGGATGGACAAAAGGACGTGACCCGGGAATTAACAGATCAGGAGCGGGCGAGTTGGATCCCCCCAAAATTCAGCAGCCGAGTTGAAGTGGATTTTCCCGGCCAGTTCGAGATTCGAATTGTTCGCGATGGCATTCGCGAGTTGGTGGCAGCCATCGAATTGATCAGCCCGAGCAATAAGGACCGCCCGATCGAGCGGGAGGCGTTTGCGGCCAAGGTATGTAATTATCTGCAGTCCGGTATTTGTGTGTTAATTGTTGATGTGGTGACGACTCGACGTGCCAATCTTCACAATGAAATTGTCCGACTTCTGGATCTTCCCGCAGACCACTTGCTTCCGGATGATACGCCACTTTATGCCGTGACCTATCGACCTGCCGTGCATCAGCAAAAAACCGTTCTTGATCTCTGGCGATCACCAATCATGATCGGCGATCCTTTACCTGAAATGCCGTTACGATTGACGGGAGAATTGTTTGTTCCTGTGGATCTGGAAGCCGCTTACTGGGAAACATGCCGCAGGCGGCGTTTGTTCGAATAATCCCGCGCGAACAGTGCCGCTCGCGCGGGATTCCAGGTAAACTACTTCTTCCGCTTGTAGACCACGGTGAAACCGGGTTCCTTTTCATCACCCATATACATGCTGAATTCCACGGTATCGTCGTCCTTCCACATCGTGACCGATTTCATTTTCATCGGCTTGCCATCCGGCCCCTGCGATTCGCCCGCCATCGTCAGCTTCTTGGTTTCCTTGTCGAACGTGCCTTCCATGATCATCGGATACGTGGACATGCTGTCCAACCACACGCTCACGTACTTTTTCTTGGCTTCGTTGTAAGTGTCCATTCCCTTGCCGGTGAATTTGCTGCCGAACAGTTCGATTTCAAAGGTGCTCGAAAGCCACAAACCACCGAGGTCCATCTTGAACGTGGACATGCCCTTGGTTTCCGCGCCCATCATTTTCATGGTCGCATCCCATTTGCCTTCCCATTTCTTGAGCATCTCAATTTCGGGCCCGGGTTTGGGTGCGTCCTGAGCCTTGAGACTTGAAAACGATACGCACAGGGCGATGGCAGAAACAAGAATGTAACGAACCATATAGCTGATCCTCCGCTGAGTGGTGGTCAATCAAGTCATCCGACACGCTCGGTTCTTGAAATGACCCGAAACAAAGTGAACTGATACTGATGCGTTTTTAATCCCGATTCATCACGATTACGATGTCCGTTGCGAGCAGGTTCAACGGAATATTTTTGTTTTAATCGTCATATCCCGCACGAACCGTCTATGCAGGGGGGGCCGAGACCGTGCTGGCGGAACTCGGCGTGACGATGGATCCGTTCCCCAGCGCGGACCATTTGGCATCGTGGGCGGGGATGTGCCCGGGCAACAATGCGAGTGCCGGTAAGAGGCGGAGCGGCCGGACGACCTAGAGGAGCCGGTGGCTGCGGGGGATGCTGGTGCAGGCCGCCTGGGCCGCCAGCCATACCAAGAACAGCTACCTGGGAGCACGGTACCGTCGGCTGGCGCGGCGGAAGGGGCGGAAGCGGGCGTTGGTGGCGGTGGCGCACACGCTGATGGTGATCGTCTACCACGTTTTGAAGAAGGGCGAGCCCTACAAGGAACTGGGCGGCGATTACCTGGACCAGCGACTCTTTCGTGACGCGGTTCTCGAGTCGGCAGAGGGTCGGCGGCGAGGCGAGGGTGGCGGTGCCGTCGACTTCGGGGTTTTCGGTGGCGAGTTGCCAGAGGGGATCGTCGTGGAGGTGCTGGTGGTCGTTGAGGTCTTCGCAGCCGGCGGCGAGGCGAAGATTCGTTGGGCGAGCAGTCCGCGTTGGGGGTGCGTGATGAATCGGGGGTCCCGCGGATCAGGGAGGGCGTCGTTGAGGGCGTCGATCAGACTGATCTGGCGATCAGCCTCGCGGGTTTCGGGCGAACCCTGACGCAGGGCGAGTCCGGTCCACGCACCGCCTGTCCACGCAATGGGGTAAGGGGGCGGTGTCGCTCCAATCGATCTCACACCACCGCAAACACGCATCCAACGATCGCAATGCGAATCACGACGAGAAACGATTCAAAATCGATCGGCCAATGAAATATGCGGGCTAGATGATTACTGCGGTTTGCCACTGCCCTCAAGAATCTCATTGTCCTGATCGACTTTCAAGTTCGAAAAAACCTCGGTCCTCCCATACGACCAGGAAACGGTCAACGGGCCGACATGATCCACACGTCCCAGACCGAAATCGATGTGATGATCGCTCTGCGAAAGATAACTCCCGCCACCTTTGACGAACCTCGTCAATATTCTTCCATCGACTTCGAGCGAAAGCGTGGTCCCAACAAGATCACGATGATTTTTACCGTGAAGCGAAATCATGAGCCGATGATTTCCCGCGCCGAGCGTATCGCCGGCCACATTGCGGAGAATGGTGACGGGGTCATTCTGATGGCTCACGATCAGATCCGGCCAACCATCCTGATCGAGATCAGCGACCGCCAATCCACGGCCAACATGATCGGAACGAAAGTAAGCTCCGCCCCTTCCGGGGAGTTGTCGAAACTGCCGCCGACCTTCATGACGTTCGTTGTGCAGGAAAATCGGAAGTTGACGGTAGGTTGAACCGGCCGGATAGCGGAGGACATGGCCGTTCATCACAACCAGATCCTCCCATCCATCGCCATCAAAGTCCGTAAAGGCGGTTCCGAATCCGACATACGATCGCCCGAAGCGCCCCAGTCCTGCCGCCTGAGAATGATGCCGGAAACGATGGGATCCGAGATTGAGATAAAGAGCGTGAATTTCGCCCTGGAAATTCGTCACGAACAGTGACGGTCGGCCAGACCCATCGAAGTCGGCCGCATCGACTCCCATACTGCCGTTATAAAGCCCGCTATCGTCTGTTGCGACGCCCGACAGCGATCCCCGCTCTTCCAATCGGAAGCCGTCGAGATTTCGATAGAGGAAGTTGTTGCTGGCGTCATTGGCCACGTAGATCTCGGGTTTCCGGTCCGCATCGAGATCAAGCATGACGACTCCCAACCCTTTGCCATCGGGTCGAAGGGATGCCTGATCCGTCACGTTCTCAAACGTTCCGTCACGCTTGTTTCGGTAAAGGAGGTGTCGAATCGGTTTGAATCGCTGAGGCGCACAAACATCGCGGATGCCCGTGGTCGCGCAAACAGGATCGTTCTCAAAGGACCAATCCACATACTGGCAGACATAAAGATCCGGAAATCCATCGCCATCCAGATCGCCCCAGGCGGCGCTCGTCGCCCATTGAGCTTCACCGATACCGGCTTTTGAAGTTACATCCTCGAACGTGCGGCCCCCGGACCCATTCGGGATATTGTGCAAAAGCACAACCCGTTTCCATCCCGTCACGAGCAGATCCCGGTATCCATCGCAATCGAAATCCGCAACGGCGACGCCGTGAGAGTAAAAGTTGGTGGCGGATGTAAGACCCGTCTGATCCGTGACGTCCTGAAACATCCAGCCGCCCAGATTTTTGTACAGCTTACCCGGGCGCCCACGAATCATCTTGTCGGTCAGTGAACCTCCGCCGGTGAAGAAGAGGTCGATGAGATCGTCGCCGTCGTAGTCGAATGCGGCCACGCCACCGCCGAGCGATTCCAGAATTGTTGTCAGATTGGCTTCCTCGCCGTTCCGATAGGCAAAATCAATTCCCGTTCGTGAGGTGACATCCTCAAATAACGCAGGCCCGTCGAGTTCCTCGCTCGCCGGGGGAGCGATCGGGGAAGCGTCGTGATTTTGTGGAAGAGTCAACCAGACACCAGCGCCGATCGCGATGACAAAAATGCCAATCACTACCAAAAACCAGAACTTGGATTTCACGGCTTTTCACTTCCGGTGGGCTGTTGACGAAAGAGTTCCTCGTCGAGCTTTCGAAGCTGTTCGAGTACGGCCTGAGATTCCGCATCCCGGCCCAGACTCCGAAGGCACCGCGACCACTGCACCAGCGCATCCCGATCATTCGGGACTCGTCCCAGAATGTTCTTCAACATCGATTCCGCGTATTCAAGCCTTCCGCGATCCAACTCAACACGAGCCAATTCCACCATGACGGCGACAGAGTCCGGTTGCAGACGATTCAATTCCTCAAGCAATTCAACGGCACGATCAAGTTCACCCAGTTGCCTCAGGGATCGAGCCAGCCCGAGTTTCACTTCGAACGGCCGATAATCGGTTTGCTGGAGTTTCTCGAAAAGGGTTTTCGCTTCGCCGGGTGATTCTCGGGTGAGAATTTGTCCGAGTGCGAACCAGGATTCATGGGCATCCGACTTCAGTGAGATCGATTCGCGATAGCTCTCAATCGCTGCCGGAACTTTTCCCTGCCGTTCGCATGCCAGCCCTTTCAAAAACAGCGCATAGGAACGCTCGGCGCCGGTCGGTTTTCTGTCCAGCCACAAGGAGACCGCTTCTTCGGCACGGCTCGGTTGGACTGTCGCCAGAAATCCTCTGGTCACCGCTTCGAGCATGAACGGTACGATCGGATTTTCCGGATATTCCTTGCAAAATCGGAGTGCGGCACGACCATCGATCGCGCCAATCTGTGATTGGCGAAGCGTCTTCTCCAGAATGACGACATCGCGAGGTCCGCCATCAGCCTCGAAGCGTTTCAAGTGCCGATCGGCGGTGGCAAAGTCGTCCAGTCTGCGAGCCGTTTGTGCGGCAGCAAGCCGCGCGTCCAGATCGTCGCTTGCGTATTCGAGATGGCGCTCCAGGAGTTCGAGTCCTGACTTCAGTTCTCGATTGTCCAGCGCTGTGCGGATCTCGTTCCAACTCTGAGAGCGCCAATAATACGGATAGGCCACGAATGCGAAAACCGCAATCAGTCCCACGGTCGCCAGCACGGCGAGAAATCGAATGGATCGACGAGACATAAATCTACCGGAAGCAGACATCGTGAACGTTGGAATCGGGGATCGTTTCCGAACTCTCTCACCTGCATCGAGGCGAGAGAGTTTGTTCCTGATGATCGTTCAAGTCAGCCGTTTCGATTCCCTTCACGACCGGTCCAGCGTTTATGGACCTACTTCGACATGACGCCAAAATCGAATTCATTGGCATCGCCTTCTTTGACGACACGCTTGTCGGTCGAATTGGTGTTGAAGCGAGCAGGAAGGTAGTTTTGTTCTGTGGTCTTGTTTTCATATTCAGGGCCTGTCATTCCGCCGGCGTTCAGGGGCACGGTCTTGAATGCCATGATCCGTACGATCTTCTCGCCGACCGACGTTTGCCCTTCATAGACTCCATCCTTGATATCAATCACGGTGGGTATGCTGCCATCGGTCCCTTCAAAGGTGATGCTTCCACTTGCCAGCGGTTTGGCATCGATGGTCACCTTTCCCTTGACGGTGGCCATTTTGGGAGGGGTTTTCCCACTGCCACAACCGGCAAGCGAAGCGGCCAAAATCATCAGACAGATGGGTTTCCAGTTAAACATCAGGGATCTCGCAGTGTGTAAATGTGGGGAGGATGAAAAAAGTTGACCGCGAAGAGTATTGTTCTTCGCGGTCGGTGGGTGCAGTCGCGAATCAACAATCCGCTGTTTTAGTCGAGGTTTGCAAGGACCGTGCCGTCATCCCGGGTGCTAATTGCGGCGAGAGTCTGGACGGGAATCGAATCGCGGATGAAGCGAACGCTTCCGTCTCCGAAGAGCCCGATGACGCCACCGGTGTGAGCGGAGTTCAGCGGAACATTATGACTGGCATTATCGCAAACACCCATTGTGCCACAATTACCAGGAGGGTTGGTCCAACCCGTTTTCTGGTTGATGGCATAACGGACGGTCGTGGTGTTGAACGCACGGTTATCGCCGCCGGCTTGCGCACCGTTCACGACGGCTGTGGATCCCCAGCCGATCGTCCAACCATGCGGTCCGGCTGCATTCCAGGCCTGCTTCGAGCCATTTGCTGTGACCATGAAGTCCGCTTGTTCGCTGATGTAGAGCGTGTTGCTCAAGCCATCGGTGATGCTGGCGAAGGTCAGTTTCTGGTTCGGAGGCATCGGTCCGCCACCACTCATTCTCCCGCCGCTACAGCAGCCAGCCGCAGTTCCGGCCGTACGAATTCGCGTTTCCGTGTACAACGTGCCCGTGAACAATGGCGAATCCGCACCTGCGATTGCAACGTACGTGGGCATCATTAACTGCCCGCTGCCGGGGACTCCGCTGGTCGTCAACTCCGGGAGTGGCGAAGAGGGGCAACGATAAATCGGAATCTTCACACCGGTATAACGAGCACCATTCGCGGTGTTGCCATAGCCGGTCCCGCCACCAATCGTGAGCTGGCTGTAGAGTGCGTTTTGTTCGATATTGGGCAAGATGTAGATCATCCACGATGCGCCCCAGTTGCTTGCAGCAGGACCCCATGGTGGCTGATCCTGTGTGGTACCCGGTGCCTGGTAGCCGTTCTGATCGTGGTAACCGTGGATCGCCAGACCAATCTGCTTGAGATTGTTCGTGCACTTGGCACGGGCAGCGGCCTCGCGGACCTTCTGGACTGCTGGTAGCAGCAGACCAATCAAGATCGCGATGATCGCGATCACGACGAGGAGTTCAATCAGCGTGAACCCCTTTCGTCGTTGCAAGGAGAGAGAAAGCATGAAACCCCCAAGAAAAAATGAATAAGTCAAATCGAAAATTTGGTACAACCCTTAAAAGATTATAGGCCAAAGTTTTACGATCATTTCCAATAATAACATGATTGACGCATACGAACTAATGAAAATTGGCTGAGTAGATCCTACTTAGGCCGTATGAATGGAATTTAAGCGGTTTGCGATAGTGGTTATGAGCGTTTTCCCCCCCCAGAGCTTCATGAATCTCAGCTTTTGAAGATGTCTGCGATGTCAACGGGAGGCGAATTCACCTGCTGCCGGATTCCCACGACTTTGAGTGAGCATGGCACCCGAATGACAGGAAATTCTGATTCTACAATAATTTTTGTTCGATGGAATCGCCTGTCGAGAGTACGATTGCGTCTGCCGTTTGAGTATGGATCATGCACGACTCATTCGGGCCGGAAATCGACGTAAGTGCTGATCGGGCATATATGGTTCCACCATTTTGGAATGATTCCACGGAGGGGTGGCGCAGTGGCGTTGGACCCATTTGTCACTTTTTGTACAGTACTCCGCCATGAGCGTGCGCAGCCGGTTGGCGGAGTCCCCCGCCGCAAATCGCGGATTGTCAAGTGAATAGTATGAAACTTTTGATCACTTATCGGCTTTTTCCCGCCGCGAAGAGCTCGTTAAGTTTTGTGGTCATGCGCTTCAGGACTTCGGGATTCTTCGCGGCGACGTTCGTCTTCTCGCCCGGATCGCTTGCGAGATTGTACAGTGTGTTGGTCGGCCCTTTCGCTTTCTTTCCGCCCTGCCGCTGCAACTTCCACTCACCGACACGCAGTCCGAAATTCCCCGCCTGACCGTTGTCCTGCTGCACCAGGTGATCGCGGCCCTTCGCACCCGGCTTGCCCATCAGAGCACCAAGAACATCGAAGCTGTCTTTGCAGGCGTCGGCAGGCAGCGGGACGCCGGTCAGCTTGGCGAAGCTCGCCACGAGATCGATGGTGCACACCAGTTCATCGGATACGCCCGGCGCGATGCGGCCGGGCCAGCACGTGATGAACGGCGTGCGTGTTCCGCCTTCCTGCACGCTGTACTTGCCTCCGCTCCACGGTCCGGCCGGTTTGTGATCTCCGAGTTTCTCGACTGCGCCATCCTTGTAGCCGTCGTCGAGCACGGGTCCGTTATCGGAGCAGAATACGATGAGCGTCTTCTCAGAGAGCTTCTGTTTTTCGAGGCAGGCGACGAGTTCACCGACGCACCAGTCGAGTTGCAGGATGGAATCGCCGCGGAAGCCGAGGCCGGATTTGCCCTGGAATCGCTGGTGCGGCATGCGGGGAACGTGGAGATCGTGCGAGGCAAAAAAGAGGAAGAAGGGTTTGGCTTGATTGGTTTCGATGAATGAGATCGAGCGTTTGACCCATTCGTCGGCGAGGTCTTCGTCGTTGAAGCGGGCGGCGTGTCCGCCGGTGTAGAAACCGATGCGGCTGATGCCGTTGTGGATGGTTCCGTTGTGGCCGCGCGACCAGTCCATTTTGAGCGTATCGCGATGCGTGATGCCCGTGGGATGGCTTTCGCTGGGCTTGGTGTCGCCGACCCAGAGTGGATCTTTGGGATCGAGTTTTGGCACGCGATGCCCTTCGACATAAACCTGCGGCACGCGGTCGTTGGTCGTCGGCAAGAGGAAGCATTCGTCGAAACCGATCTCGAGCGGCCCGGGCTTGAGGTCGCCATTCCAATCCGGCCCTTTTTCACCGCCGAGGCCGAGGTGCCATTTGCCGATGACGGCGGTACGATAGCCAGCCTGTCTGAGGAGCGCGGCCATGGTCACGGTGCCGGGCTTGATGATGGCGGGGTTGTTGGGCGCTGCGATGCCGGTGCCTTTCTGGCGGAAGGCGTAGGTGCCGGTGAGGAGCGAGTAGCGAGTGGGCGTGCATGTGGAGGCGGAGCAGTATCCGCTGGTGAAGCGCATGCCGTTGGCGGCGAGACGATCGATGTTGGGTGTCTTCAGGGATTTCGCACCGTAGCACGAAACGTCGCCATACCCGAGATCGTCCGCCATGATGACGATGATGTTCGGCTTCTCGGCGGCAGCGAGAGGGGAAGCGGCGAGAAGAACTGAGACGACGGCCAAGAGAGGAAAACGCATCGACGAACTCCCGTAGAACACTTATCTGGTTCCACAGTATGCGGTCGCGGCGCTTTGCCAAGGCGCGGCGGGCGGCGGAGTTCATCGAGATTGTTACACTACGGTCCTTGTCATCGCGCAGCTCGTTCGTTACAGTCTGCCTAACTCAACCTCGAACTCGGAGTGGTTCGAATGATCACCATCGATGAAGCGTATGTCGACTCCGCCGCCCCGAATGCCGATGCGGGGAAAAACGGCCGCGGCCTCGTCCTCAAGAAAAAGCTGACCAAACTCAACATCTCCAGCGACGGCAAATTGCTCTTCGGCGAATGCCAGGGCAGCGGCAAAGTTCCCTATCAGTGCTCCGCCGATTTCGCCCGCGAAGATCAGCCGACCTACCGCTGCACCTGCCCGAGCCGGCAGTTCCCATGCAAACATTGCCTCGGCCTCATGTACGCCTTTGCGCAAAAGAAACCGTTCAGCACGGCGGAAGTGCCAGCGGATCTGCAGGCCAAGCGCGAGAAGCTGCTCGATCGCGTGGAGAAGAAAAAGGAGGAGAGCGCCAAGCCGAAGCAGGTGAATCTTGCGGCGCTTTCAAAGAAAGTCAAAACGCAACTGGACGGGATCAACACGCTGGAGACGCTCACGCACGATCTGGTGCGCATCGGCATCGGGAATATGAACGCGAAACTCGCCAACCAGATGGAGCAGCAGGCGAAGCGACTGGGCGATGTGTATCTGCCGGGAGCACGGGCGGCGCTGTACGGCTACACGCAGCTGTTCTCGGATGATGAAGGCAAATTCGCCGCGAGCGCGAACGCGAACAAAAGTGAACGGATTTATACTGAAGCGCTCGATCAGCTCGGGCGGCTCAACGCCATCATCAAGCAGGGCCGCGCCTATCTCACGAAGCAGCTCGAGGACCCGAATCTGGCGGTGCCGACGGATTCCGCTATCGCGGCATGGCTTGGGCACGCGTGGCAGCTGAGCGAGCTGAAGGCGGCGGGGCTGGTGGAACCGGATGCGGAGCTGGTACAGCTGGCGTTCAATTCGCACTTCGACCCTGCCCGGCAGGAATACATCGATACTGGAATCTGGATCACGCTTGGCAATGGGAAGATCCGCGTGACGCAGACGCTGCGGCCGATCAAGGCGCTCAAGTACATTAAGAGCGAAGACAGCTTTTTCGCAGTGGCGCAGATCAAGGAACTGTGCGTTTATCCGGGGAGCGTGAATCCGCGCATCCGATGGGACGGCATGACACAGCGGCCGCTCGAAGCGAAGGATTTTCAGACGGTCCGTACCAAGGGTTCGAGCGATTTCGCAGCGACCGTAAAGGAAGTCAAGAACGCCCTCAAGGCTCCGCTTGCGGATCGCATGCCGATCTTTGCTTTGAACTTCAAAACGCTCGGTAAAGTTGGCGATGAGTACGTGATCGAAGATGCGAAGGGCCAGCGGCTGGTTCTGACGGATGTGGGTATGGCGGAGGAACCCGCCAGTTGCGGCATGTTGCCACTGTTGCCGAAATCGACGTTTGCGAACCAGACGATGATTGCCCGTTTCCGCCACGATCTCGATACGCGGCAACTGCGCGTCAAACCGCTGAGTATCGTCACGGATTCGACTGTCATTCGACTGACACTGTAATCTCGAAATCACGATCGACCCACAGCCAGGATTCGTCATGAGTATCGCCGTTCTCTCCCAGGTGTATACGGAAGCCCGACGCTTGATGATCGCGGGCAGCGTTGTGGCGCGGGGCGACTTCCGCCTTAAGAAACTGCTTCCGCCGCTCGAACAGGCGGGGAAGCAGGCGCCGGTGTTCGCCAAGGTCGCGGAGACCGCGAAGGCGGTCATCGAAGGGCCGGAGGATTCCTCCGCAGCGTCGCTGCTTGAGCTCACATCGCTGGTTACTGCTGTTTTGTACACTCAGGGTGAGACCGGCATCGAAGGGAAACTGCAGCCCGTCGAGACGACGAATCTCGGCGGTGCGATCGTGCAGACCAACGCCCGGATTCTCAAGCCGCTGCTCGAAGCGCTGAGCAGCACCGGGTCCGGTCGGCTCGAGCTGGTGAAGGACGCACACGAACGCGGTCACTTCCGCGATATCCGCCTTATCAAACCGGCACTCGCCGCGCTCGACGATCCGTATCCGGAAATCGCCGAACTGATCGCGACGAAGGTATTGCCCTTATACGGCAAGGCGATTCTGCCCGAATTGCGAGCGAAGTACGATCCCAAGGGGACGAAGGGCCATCCGCGGCGCCTGCGCCTGATGCATGCGATCGATCCGTCAGGAACGCGCGAGCTCGTGAAGGATGCGCTGGAGAATGGTTCGAAGGAAGTAAAGGTTGCTGCGATCTCGTGTCTGGGCAGCGATGCGAGCGACCTGCCGTTTCTGGTGGAGCAGGCGTCGGCCAAGGCGCAGGATGTGCGAGCGGCGGCTTATCAGGCGCTGACGGCGATCGATCATCCGGACGCGACCGGGGTTCTGCAGAAGGCGCTGGCAGGAAAGGATTTTGCGCATGCGGCGAACGCGATTGAATCGAGCAAGAGTTCCAAACTCGTCGATCTTCTGGTTGAGGATATTCGATCGAGTATTGAGGGGTTGGCGAAACTCAAGGACAAGAAACAAATCGGGCAGCAGATCAGCCGGCTGGAGACGCTAATCGCTTCCTTCCCCAAAGGCAACTTTCCTCATGCGGACAAACTGCTCCTCGATTTGTTTTCGCGGCGCGAGGAAATCGTCAAGATCAAGGGCGATACATTTTCGGGCCTGGACATCATCGAATCCGTCATTCAGCAGTTGGCCAACGGATCGGAAGCCTCCCGCAAGGCCATCGTCGCCCAACATGCGGAAGTGCCAGCGGATCAGCTGGAACATGTCTTCGACGCGGCCCGCCTTGTGCTCACGCCGGCGAAGCTCTACGAGACCTTCTCCCAATATCTTACCGCCAAGGTGGACGAGAAGAAGAAAGCCAAAGACCCCGCCTGGGCGAAGCGCGAGGCGATATTCGACGCCATCGAATCCGGATCCCATTTCTACTTCTGGCTCGACGATGACGACTCGCGATTTGATGACGAGGATCGCCCCAAACCCCCGCCGTACGATCCGCGATGGCTCGATCTGGCGATCAAACTTCAGCGGCTGGAGTTGGTGCAGGCGCTCGCGCGGCCGGATCACAAGGAGGCGCTCGCGTTCGTTTTTTCCTATTTCCAGAAAGAACTGAAGACCTCCAAGTCGCCCGATGGGCTTCGGAATGAACTCTATGCGATGTTCCGGTTTCATCACCCGGAACGTGCCAATGCGTTTTTCTCTGTTCTGAACATGAAGGGAAAAAAGACGCCCTACTTTCACTACTGGTTCGTTCGACTGGTGCCCCGTCTTCCCAAGGATACCTTGCCGAAGCTGGAAGAAGTGATCGCGACTTTGCCCGACTCCGAGAGTCGTCTCTGGCTCGACGCCGTCCACGAACTGCGATCGAAGGAATAATTCTTACTTCACTCGACCTCTCACCCGAGTCCGCTCCATGGCCAAGAAGAAAATCGACGACTCCGCTCCCATGGCTTCCGCCGGTGCGAAAAGCGAGATGCTGCGAGCGCCGGCCGAAGTGCTGTATGCGGAGGAAATCGAACAACTCATCAAGACCGACACGCATCACAAACCGCCGGGCTGGCGGATGTCCCCCCGCGCAGTCGCTACCTACATCAGCGGTGGCAAGGCGGGCACGATGACCATCAGTCCCAAGTACATCGGTCACAAGCGCATCGTCGAGATCGCCATCAGTACGCTCGTGACCGATCGCGCGCTGCTGCTCATCGGCGAACCGGGCACCGCCAAGTCTTGGCTCTCCGAACATCTCACCGCCGCGATCAACGGCGATTCGACCAAAGTGGTGCAGGGCACCGCCGGTACGACCGAAGAGCAGATCCGCTACACCTGGAACTACGCGATGTTGATCGCCCGCGGCCCAAGTCTGGAGGCGCTCATCAAGTCCCCAGTCTTCCGCGCGATGGAAACCGGCACGCTCGCACGCTTCGAGGAAATCACGCGCTGTGCGGCCGAGGTGCAGGACTCGCTCATCTCGCTGCTCAGCGAAAAGCGCGTGTCCGTTCCCGAGCTTGCTACCGAGGTTCCCGCCGCCAAAGGCTTCTCCATCATCGGCACCGCCAACACGCGCGACCGCGGTGTCAACGATATGTCAGCGGCACTTAAGCGCCGCTTCAACACGGTTGTGCTTCCCACGCCGAATACGTTGGAAACGGAAGTGGAAATCGTTCGCAAGCGCGTCCAGGAACTCGGCACGAATCTGGAACTCAAAGCCGCGCCGCCCAGCGAAGACGCCGTCACGCAGGTGGTCACGATCTTCCGCGAACTCCGGGCCGGGCAAACGCTCGATGGCAAGAACAAACTCAAGCAGCCAAGCGGCGTGCTTTCGACGGCGGAGGCGATTTCCGTCCTCGCCAATGGCATGGCGCTGGCGGGGCATTTCGGCAGCGGCGAAGTCTCTGCTCAGGATCTCTCAGCGGGCCTGCAAGGCGCGGTCGTGAAAGATGAGGAGAAGGACAAGATCGTCTGGCAGGAGTATCTGTCGAACATTCTCAAGAAACGCGGGTCGGAATGGCGACCGCTTTACACCGCCTGCGCGGAGTCGAACTCGTGAGTGGGCGTTCTGCCAAAGCCGGCACGGACATGACCGGCCTGCACGTCTTCGGCGTTCGCCACCTGTCACCCGGCGGTGCGTGGCATTTGCGTGCGCTTCTCGATGCGGTACGCCCGAAGGTCGTATTGATCGAAGGACTTGCCGATGCGGATACACTTGTTCATCACATAGTGAAGAAGGGTACGAAACCGCCGATCGCCATTCTTGCATACACCGATTCCGTTCCTGTGCGAACGCTGGTCAATCCGCTGGCGGCGTACAGTCCCGAGTTTCAGGCGATGATGTGGGCGAAGGATAACAACGCCCGCACAGAGTTCATCGATCTCCCCTCGGATATCTTTCTCGGCCTGCAGGATGTGGAACTGGAGCGAATGGCGAAACGGGCGGAAACGGAGGCAAAACCAGGTGAAACGCCTCCACCGGACGCCAACGCCTGGCGGCCTGAGCATGGCGGATCGATCTACGAGCGCATGGCCGAGCGCTCGGGCGAAGCGGATTACGATGCCTACTGGGAGCGCCGCTTCGAGCACAATCTCAATCACGACAGTTACCGGAAGGCGGCGTTCGAACTCGGTCGGGAGCTGCGTGAGGAGTCGGACGAGCCGGTCTGGCGTGCGGAGAATCTGGTTCGCGAGGCGTACATGCGCCGGCGCATTCACGAGGTTCTGGCGAGCGGTGTGAAGGCGGAGCAGATCGTGGTGGTCGTGGGGGCGTTCCACGCTCCGGTGCTGACGAACGATCATCCGCCGATGACGGACGACGAACTCGCTTCACTGCGGAAGCGGCCGAGCAAGCTGACACTCATGCCGTACTCGTACTTCAAGCTGTCCACGCAGTCGGGCTACGGCGCCGGCAATCGCGCACCCGCGTACTTCGATCTCTTCTGGGAAATGCTGAACGAACAGCAGTTCGACGATCTTCCGCTGCGGTATCTCTCGGAAGTCGTGCGCTCGATGCGCGAGGCAGGTACGCCACGTTCGACGGCGGAAGTGATCGAGGGCGTGCGACTGGCCCGCACGCTGGCGGCGATGCACGACGGCTCCGCCCCGACGCTCGGCGACCTGCACGATGCCGCCGTCACCCTCGTGGGCGGAGGCGAATACAGCACCGTGGCAGAGGCGTTCGCGCGGGTCGATGTCGGCACTGCGATCGGCGAACTGCCGAAGGGGGTCAGTCGGACTTCGATTCAGGAAGACTTCGATCGCCAGATGACTCGGCTGAAACTCGAGAAATTCAAGAAGACGGTTGCCGAGGAACTGACACTCGACCTACGGGAGAATCGGCATGTAAAGACGGCGGAGGCGGCGTATCTCGATCTCAATCGGTCGTCGTTTCTGCATCGATTACGGGTGCTGGAGATCGGTTTCGCCAAGCCACTGACACGCGGGAGTCAGTCCACGACGTGGGCGGAGGCGTGGAAGCTGCAGTGGAGCCCGGAGCACGAGATCGCGTTGGTGGAGGCGGTGCTTCTGGGCGAAACGGTCGAGTTGGCCACGGCGTACAAGTTCAAACAGCTTCTCGATTCCGCGACGAGCATTGCGACGGCTGCGGATGTGGTGCGCGACGCCTGTCAGTGCGGGCTGGCGGCATCCATGGATCTGGCCCGCAAGCGCCTGCAGGAACTTGCGGCCGTCAGCTCCGATCTGGCCGCGATCGCGCATGCGGCCACGGCGCTCAGCCAGGTGGTGCGTTATGGTGATGTCCGCAAGTTCGATCCGCAACCGCTTCTGCCGTTGATCGATGAACTGTTCGTGCAGGGAGCACTCGCGCTGTTCCCCGCCGCAAACTGCGATAATCAGGCCGCGATTCAGCTCACGGATTCGATCGAAGAACTCAACCGTATTTCGCTCGAACACCATGATCGTGTGGAAGGCGAATTGTGGGTCACGCAGCTTCGCAAACTTTCCGATGCGGACGATCGCAATCCGATTCTCTCGGGATTCGCGTGTGCGGTGCTGCTCGAGCGCGGTCTGATGGCAACGGAGGATCTGGCGCGTGAGGTTTCGCGGAGGTTGTCTCCGGGAATTCCGGCGGATCTTGGTGCGGGCTGGTTTGAGGGCCTTTCGAAGCGCAACCGGGCGGCGCTGCTCGCACGGCAGGCGCTGTGGGAGGAGCTGGCGGGGTATGTGAAATCGCTCGACGACGACCAGTTCAAGCGGGCGATCGTGTTTCTTCGAAGGGCCTTTGGTGGGTTCTCTCCGCACCAGAAGCGGCAGATCTGCGAAAACCTCGCTGAGCTGTGGGGCGTGAATGCGGACGAGGCCAAGGAAGCACTCGAAGCCCCGTTGAATGAGGCCGAGGAAAAGAAACTCAGCGAGCTGAACGAATTCGATTTTGGTGATCTCTAGGTGACTCATCCATGCCGAAGCACAAAGCGGATCCGACACAACTCCTGCGCTGGAGGCTCATCCTCGGGAAGGAATCGCAGGGCGCTCTTGATGAGATGGGCCAATGCCAACTCTCCGGTGCCGATGCCGAGATCGATTCCGCGCTTGCGGCGATCTATGACGATGTCTCCGACGACGACGGCACCACTTCGTCCGGCAAGCGCTCGGCGGGTCTCGGCGCTTCCGCGCCGCGGCTCGCGAAGTGGCTGGGCGATATCCGCAATTACTTCAAGGAAGATGTCGTTTCCGTCATTCAGACCGACGCCATCGAACGCAAGGGCCTTGAGCAACTCCTCTTCGAACCCGAAACGCTCAAGTCCGTTCAGCCGAACATTGCGCTCGTCGGTACGCTCATGTCGCTCTCGGGGCGCATCCCGGAGCGCACGAAAGAGACTGCTCGCATGGTCGTGAGCGCGGTGGTCGAAGAGGTAAAGAAGAAACTCGAACAGCGCCTGCGCCAGGCGGTGCTTGGTGCGCTCAACCGCAAGGAGCATTCGCCTTTGCCGAGCGCCACCGCAATCGACTGGAAATGGACCATCGGCCGCAACCTCAAAAACTACAACGCCGAGCTTGGCACCATCATCCCGGAACGTGTGTACTTCTATAGTCGCTCGCAGAAGTCGAACGCCTGGACTGTCATCGTCGATATGGATCAGAGCGGTTCGATGGCGGACTCTGTGGTGTACGGTGCGATCTGCGGATCGATCTTCGCCAGCCTCCCCGCCCTCGATACTCATGTGGTGGCGTTCGATACCGAAGTGGTGGACCTGACGGAGAAGTGCGGAAACGATCCCGTGGACATGATTTTTGGTGTGCAGCTCGGTGGCGGGACCGATATCAACAAGTCGGTGGCGTATTGCGAAAAGTTCATCAAAGAACCCAAGAAGACGCTGTTCATCCTGATCACGGATCTGTTCGAAGGTGGCAATGAAGCGCAACTGGTAAGGCGCATGGGCGAGATGACGGCGGCGGGGGTGAAGGCGATCTGCTTGCTCGCGCTGTCGGATTCGGGTGCGCCGTGCTATGACGAGGGTCTGGCCCGCAAGCTCTCGGCGCTCGGCGTGCCGTGTTTCGCCTGTACTCCGCAGCGGCTGCCGGATCTGGTGGAAGGTGCGCTCCGCGGAGCCGATCTCACCAAGCTCGCCACCAAGACGGAACCGGCGAAATAGGATTCAATTCTGTTCAGGATAATCTTCAGTGGATTGTTGACTGGTTTCCGCAGGTAGAAGTGAATTCTCCTGTTCGTTCTGGATCTTCATTGTCCTCAGCGCCCGCCGCCGTGCGATGACCAGTCCCAGAGTCACTAGCGCACCAATCAGCAAGGTTCCGCCGAACCAGGCGGCGAGTTGCCGGAAGAGGTTCTGATCCGATTCGATTGCCTGCGCCTGCGATTCCTCGACAATGACAATCATCTCGGAGTTCCCGACGGGTGCGAATCCGGCAAGTCATCGGCCGGCGTAGCGCGGATCGATCGCCGCAACCGGATCGCGGTAGTCGTCTGTCGGAGACAATCGCACATCTTCACGTGGTGGATCGAGTTCGTGGGCGAAGTCCGGCTGAAAATCCGGGATCAACCCCGGCGGCAAGAGCAACGGTTCTTCCTGCGGGTCGTAGGCGGGGTGAACCACGAGCACATACTCTGCAGCAGGACGTTGCTCGGGTGGCGGCCCGACAGCCGGAGTTGTATCCTTCGGAAGCGCGAGCGCGACCGCCTGATTGCCGTCGAGCAACTGCGGACCGAGCGAAGAACCGGTCGCCAGCGTCAGCACCACCACGCCGGCGATCCGATCGTCGGACTCCGCTTCCGTGATCACGGATGCAAGTGCGAACTTGTCGAGCTTCTGATTGATCGAACGGTAACCGCGCGAGAGATGCACGACCGGCCAACCCGCTTTCCGAAACGCCTCCACCGCACCGCTGTAATAATCGCGGCCAGCCACCAGCGGATTCTTCACACCCTCATCGTGTGACACCGCTAGAATCGCACCTTTCGCATCCAGCACCATCCAACTCGCGACAGGATCCTTTCCTCCCCGCAACGCCTTGGCCACGTCATGCCGCTTGAGCAGCTCCTGGCAATACGCCCGAAGTCCCGCTTCATCATTCGCTGCGATGAGCGCCTTCAGGGCATCGTCCGCCGCAGCCCGCTCGACGAAACTTCCCACTGTTTGCAGGCGAAGCAAAACCGTGCTCGCCACGTGCCGGGCATCGGAGGCGTTCTTTCGCAACGCGAGTTCGCGCAAATGATCCTGCCGCGTCCGCGCCACCGACAGGACGCCGATCACGAATACCAGCGAAAGCGCTACCGATGTCAAGATCGTCCCTGCCGCCACCGGATGCCGCCGGCACCACCGCACCACGCGTTCCACCCGCCCAATTGAGCGTGCGAGAATCGGCTCGCCTTGCCGATACCGCGCCAGATCGTCCGCCAGTTCCGCCGCGCTCGCGTACCGCTTCCGTGGTTCCTTCTCGAGACATTTCAGGCAAATCGTTTCGAGATCTCGCGGAGTCATCGGTTGCAACCGTCGCGGAGGAACCGGATCCTCTTCGATCACCTGATGCACCGTTTCGAGTGCGTTCGCCGCTTTGAACGGCGGACGACCGGTCAGGAACTCGTAAAGCATCGCGCCGATACCGTACACGTCCGATGCGGGGCCGATTTCGCGCACGCGCCCGGTCGCCTGCTCCGGCGGCATGTAGCTCGGCGTGCCCATCACGACACCCGTCCGCGTCATTCCGCTTTCGTCGTTCAAGCGCTTCGCCAGACCGAAGTCCATCACCTTCGGCCGGCCCTCCGCCGTCAGCAGCACGTTCCCCGGCTTCAAATCGCGATGCAGGACGCCCTGCGTGTGCGCATGGTGCACCGCTCGCGCGAGCGTTGCCGTGAGTTCTGCCGCCGCGTCCGGAAGCAACGGCGTACCTGCGAGTTTCTTGTCCAATCCGCCGCCTGCACAGAATTCCAGAGACAGATACGGCACTCCGTCATGCTCGCCGCTCTCATAGATCTGCAAAATGTTCGGATGCTGGAACCGCGCGATCGCTTCCGCCTCCGCCTGGAATCGGCGGTACTCCGCCGTCCCCGCATGCGCACCACCCAGAATCATTTTGAGCGCGACCGGCCGGTTCAGCTTCGTCTGACGTGCCAGATACACCACGCCCATCCCGCCGCGGCCCAATTCCCGCTCAATCTCATAGCCCGGCGGAGTCGCCGCGATCTGCAGGACGTCACGCGACTGCTCATACGCCAGCGTCTGTGTCGGGGCATCGGTCGGATTCGGAACTTCCAGACCCATCGGATAGCGAAACGATCGGGTGCTCTGCTGCTGCAAGGTCATGAGGTGATGACCGGCCCACTCCGGACGGAGGGCCAGGTCCGGGTAGCGCTCGCGGATGTTCTCTTCCGTGATCCGCGGATTCCGCGCCTGTTCCAGTCGAAGTTCCGTCAGCACAAGTTGAATCGCCGAGGGCGTATCCGCCAGCAATTCGGGAAAGCGGGAGAAGAAGTCCCCGGCGCACGTCGCCTCGCCTGCCTGATGGAGAAAAGTCAGCTTCCGAATCGCCAGCGCCAGCAGCACCGGCAATCGATCGCGAGAGGAGGACGGCAGCCAGTCGTCAATTCGTGGAAGTTCGCCACTCTGAAGTGCTTCGTCGAAACGATCCACTCGCTCCTGCACCGTCAACGGTTCTTTCGACAGTGGATCAGTCATAAACGTTTATGATACTTGCTTTCCCGATTCGTCGCGAGAGCCAAGTTGATAACCGAGTCACACGACTGGCGAAGTCGTTCAAACGCTGACTCGTCTTTCCACCACCACTGCCACACCCTACCGTGGAAAGACATCAAATTTTCGGAAGCGCCTATGCCCGATAAGCACTTACGTCGATTCCACGCCTTTTCGAATCGACAAAAAGGAACACGACTCCGCACGCTCGTGACAGAGTCATCTTTTGCTCTCAGCTGAATTATTTTTTGATAGCTGAAATCGACTTGAGAATCTGATTCAGATCAGGCGTGAGCGCGGTTGTGTCATCCGCTGGTAATCGCGCGGCCACCGTGGCTCCTGTGCCATCGGAGTTCATCAGCACCGCATAATCCATTTGAATTCGCTCATCCCGTGTTTTGGCGGAAAGTGTGAAACGATCGAGCGCCGGCGATGTCGCGATGCGTTTGGGTTGCTGAAGCACGACCACATCGGTTGCGGATTTTTGCAGGACGCGTTGAGATTCCGTCAGGTAATCCCCAGCGGTGGGTAAACTCTTCGCCGATTCGACCGTGATCAGAATCCCGGCATTATTCGGTCCGTCCAGTGTCAGTTGTCGCCCCTGAACCGCACCGACACGCCAGCGACGGGAGTACAGAAACTTCAGACCCAGTTCGCGGTTATCGTAGAGCAGGGCGGAGTTCTCCGCCGTCGGCTTGGTGGTGATCTTTTCGAGTGCGGTGTCGGAGAGCGTGGCCGATTCCGGAGCGGTGCTTCGCGTGATGCGGAACCGCCCTTCGATGGTTCCCGTTGTGCGCCCTGAACCATCGAGAAGTTCGTGAGTCCCTTTAAGAGACACGTAAACCAGACGATTGTCTTTGAGATCGAAATAAGCGGTTCCGTCGAGCGTATGGCGACATCGGCCGTTTTCGTCGACTCCGCGAACGGAACCCGAAAGCGATAATCGTGCCTGCTGGCGTCCATTGAGCGTGACAATTCCGAGGAATTTCATGGTGAGCCCGCCGGATTCCACTTTCTCGAGGTCCGTCAGTTCGGTGACGGCTTCCGTATTCACGCTCCAGGTCGCGTTCACGGAAACGGGCTTTTTGGGCAGCAGGGCCGGAATGAAAACGGGGAGAAACGGATCGGTTCGCACGGCATCGATTTCGCTCCAGAGCAGTGGACCATCGGGTGAGAACGGCGACTTTCCACGTGCGGATCGGATCACGACGAGGCGTCGAACCTCCGGTCGGAGTTCGGCGATCTGATTTTGTCCGCCCATGGTGCGGCGGACATTGAATGTGCGGTAGTGGCGAATCACAGACTGGGTCTCGGGATCATCCGATGCGAGCACGCGTTCGTCGTAAGAAAGTGTTCCGCGACCGGTTAAAGTGATGGTTTCGGGTTTGCCATCGCGCTTCAATGTGAGTCGGCCGGAGAGCTCGGTCTCCTGTTCGACCCGCACAACCGTGCTGGTATTGAACGACTCGTTCAGTTCCAATGGATCGGAGGCACGGAGTGAGTTCCCGGCAAGCGTGATGAGAATCGAACTGATGACCAACGAAACCCGGATCATTGACGTTTGTCCAGTAAATAAAGGGAATTTGCTCTCCTCATTGTAACGGAAGAATGTCGGCCGGATGGGGCGCAAACTTGAGGAAAAGTTGCGTTCTCAGTGTGAAGATCGGTCAGACAGGCAGAACCGGCCGATCATGAGGTTCAGAGAATCTGGAGCGATTGTCGTTTTTCACAAAAAGCATGTGCAAAACTACACACGGAAGATGTAAATCCGTCCTTTTGGCATAGCAGCCAAAGAGTTGCACGAAGATCCCAAGGCGAGAAATTCCAAATATTTTCTGCTGTAAAGCGAATGACTGAGTGAAGTTAGAGATGAATGAGCATGAATTCGCACCTGAGTATAACTCTCGGCGCGCGTCTTGCAGGAAGAAGCTCACGACAGACGGAGTGATGCCGCGAGGAAAATAACGAGTGGTTCCCGATCTCGCAATATCAAAATTTTTCACAGAACCGTGACCGGTAAGAAACCGTCCCAAGTTGAGGTATAACCAGGTAGGACAATCGGACCAGTCAAGGAGCGAAGAAGAGTCGGATCAAGAATAGGAGTCTGGGATTCCTGACCAATGGATGGGAGAACACCGCGATGAACGCTTTTCAATATCCCGCGATCCACGAACTGACAGCGCAGCAGGTCCGATTTGCGCCGGCGTCCAAGCGTCGCGAACAGTTGAAGAACGCCGAAAAACTGATGACCGAAATCGAACCGACCAAGCATTACCCGTATCAGTTTGTCTGTTTTCGCCTGACCGATTTCCGTTCGAATGCGTACCCGGATCTGCTGATCCGCGGCGATGAGTTGCAGCACGATCTGGCCCTGTTCATCATCCGGGTCGAACGCTCCCTTCCTCCGCTTCCGCGGGAGCAGGTGGGCGAAGAAATGCTCACACTGGAAGAAATCTGCCAGCGGTTCAATGTATCGCCCAAGACGATTGGCCGCTGGCGGTTGCGTGGTCTGGTGGCGCGGCGGTTCAAGGCGAACGGTCGCAGCCAGTTGGGGTTCCCGCTCGCCAGTGTGGAATCGTTTGCCCGCTCGCACGGCGAGCGCGTGGCGAAGAGTTCACGCTTCAGTCAGCTCTCGGAACCCGAGCGCGAGCAGATCATTCTGACCGCCCGGAAGATGGCTGCTGATGGCGCAACCTTCGTGGATGTGAGTCGCCGGATTGCGAACGAATTGCACCGTTCGCCTGAAGCGATTCGTTATACGATCAAGAACTTCGACAAGACCCACCCCGATGCGGCGGTCTTTCCCGAAATCACCGGCCCGCTGGATGCGGCCGACAAAGAGCAGATTTTTTCAGCCCTCCAGGAGGGGAACACCGTGGAATCGATTGCCAAAAAATTCAACCGGACTCGCTCGAGTGTGTACCGGGTCGTCAACGAGGTGAAGGCCTCGCGACTCGTCGCACAACCGGTTGACTACATCTATAATTCCGACTTCGACAACCCGGCCAAGGAACGAGAGATCCTCGGCCCGATGCCGGGAGAAGACGAATTCTTCGACAAGGTCCGCTCGATGCGCCCGCCCAAAGACGTGGATGCACACATGGCGTACCTTTACGAGCGCCCGCTGCTCACCCGCGAGCAGGAAGCGCACCTGTTCCGGAAAATGAATTACCTGAAGCACAAACTGTTCAAGCTGCGTTCGAAACTCGAACCCAGCCGGGCGCGTGTTCAGGACATTCAGCAGGTTGACACGTTGCAGACGCAGATCAAGGAACTCCGCGATCTGCTGATCGAGTGCAACCAGCGCCTGGTTCATTCGCTGGCCACCAAGCACATGCAGGTCGGTCAGAATCTCGATGAATTGAAGTCGGACGCGAATATTTCGATCATGCGTGCCGTCGAGAAGTTTGATTACTCCCGCGGCAACAAGTTCAGCACCTACGCCACCTGGGCGGTGATGAAGAACTTCGCCCGGAGTATTCCCGACGAGAATACGCGGCGCCAACGCTACGTCACCGGTGCGGATGACGCCTTCGATTCGCGTCAGGACGTGCGGACCGACGAGCACGAACTGATCGCCGTTGCCGACGCCGCCCGCGAGCGCGTTTATGACCTGCTCGATCATCTCGACAGCCGCACCCGGGACGTGATCAAGATGCGAACCGGTCTGGCCGGTCACGGACAGATGACCCTCGAGCAGATTGGCCAGCACTTCGGGATCACGAAGGAGCGCGTGCGGCAGATCAACGTGCGAGGAATGAAAATCCTGCGCGAACGGGCCGCCGAGCAGAAAGTCGAATTGCCGTAATTCCGTCATTCACTGTTGTTCACCATGAGACCGCTCGATGAGAGCGGTCTCATTCATTTTGGCTGTTTTCTCAGCGATACATCAGAACTGTCTCACCTGTTGTTCACCTTCTCCATGCTAGAAATGATGAGTTTGAGTCATGATCGTCTGAAAGGAATCGTCCATGTCGGACTTCGAACACCAGCTTTTTCTGTTCGTGCCTCTGGGGCTGGGGCTCATCGGAATCGGTTTGACATGGATCTTGCTCTCCAGAAAAAGTCGAACCGCCCGGATCATGATTTCCGGTGCGGTTCTCGCCACCGCGATGCTTTGCCCGTGGCTCATCTCAGACAATACCGACTGGCTTGCCGCGGCCATCGGAAGCTTGAGTCTGTCGGCGTTGATACTTTTGATCCCCCAGCGCTTTTCCTCCCGGTCGATCTTTTCCGTACTTCGTCCCATGACTCTGGGACTGGTGATCTCCACCTTGGGCGCTTCACTGGTCATAGGAAGCGTGCTTTATTATGAGATCGCGTTCTCGAATCAGGTGGAGCGCGAACAGCGGGATATGGAACTGCTGGGGTATCTCCCGAAGCGGGAAGTGAACCTGAGCTCCATGGGCGTGACCGATCGGGGTCGGACCCTGACGCTTTATCGCCCGGTCGAGGCAAAGCCGTTTCCCGTCGTCCAGGAGATGGAGCAGCGGTGCCTGAAGCTTCTCAATGTCCCACCCGCCTACGAACACGTCCAGGGTGCGGATGAGAATACGAATTGTCACGGTTGGGTTTTCACGGGTGGGAAGGCCATTCTGTCGGAGGTGGAAGTTCAGATGGTTCTTGATGACAACGGATATCAAATTGTTGATGCTCCGCAGCCGGGTGATGTCGTGATCTATCGGAATTTTGGGAAGATCACTCACACGGCTGTTGTTCATTCAGCGAATGCGGGGCAACCGATCGAAGTCATCAGCAAATGGAGTTGGATGAGTGTTTATCGGCATGCGGTTGACGGTTCGATTTACGGGAAAGACTTTCAGTATTACCGTTCTCCGCGAGCGGATCATCGTGTCGGTATTGCCAATACTTCTGCAGTGATTTACGGTGGTGCGGAGTAAAATGCGAAGGACCGCAGGCGGGTCTGCCTGCGGTCGTGTTGCGGTTCCGATCGTCTGGGATTAGCGGAATCCGAATCCGCCGATTCCGCCACCGCCAGAAAGTCCAAAGCCTCCGCCTCCGCCTCCGCCTGCGCCTCCCGATCCACCGCCAGAACCCGTCAGCGGATTGGCACTGCCGACAGTCGGGACATCTTCGTATCGAAGTCCTTCCGCCCGGGTTGTGCCCGATCCGACACGCATCGAGATTTCGCTCGGCGCACCCAGTTGGATGAGTGCTTTGATCACCGCTTCGCGGCGGTTCTGATCGAGTTTGGCGTTGCCCGTGGGCTCAACTCGGACGTTGTCCGGGATCATGCTCAGTCGTTTGTAAATCCCTTCCACATGCCGCAATCCGGTCGCGTTCAGCACGGAGGTTCCGGTGAGAAAATCTTCGCGGTAGACGACGAAGTACTCGGCCAGGGCGAGTTGCTTTTGCCGTTCGAAGATGCTGCGAACGACCGCTCCGTTTTCCAGGGGAATCGTTGCGGGGATCTTGCAAGTCCGGATATTGCCGTATTTTGTGTACTCACATTTCTCGTGCTTCATTTTCCCGGCCGTCGCCGTGCAATTCGCGTCGGTCGCGGTGACGATCGATGGAGTCGTATCCATGATCACCATCGGGGCTTCTTTGGTGGCTGTTCCATCAGGGGCGTCGGGAAGTTTTGGCGTTTCTGCGAGGATCGCGCGGCTGGGAGCGTCAGGAATCTTCAGCGATTCCGGGATCGCATCGCCGCCGATGCGTTCGACGGGCGCGAGTGCTTTCGGCAGCACGAGTGGCGGTGCCGCAGTGGAAGGGTTTGCCGAAATGGGATAATCGAATTTCGGCGGAGGAATCACGGTTGATTGCGGTTGTTGTGCGGACGCGGTTGCAGCCACACAGACAGCGCAGGCCGCCAGCCACAATCGATGCGAACGAAACGTTTTCATGGGGGAATCTCCGAATGGGGGTTCGGCGGGCTCAGGCAGCGACTGCCGTTTTAGCTTTGGAAGTCTTCAACTGGGTCCAGCCATCGGTGGGCATGTTCATGGCGAGTTTGAGGGCGCCGACGGCACCGGCGTAGCTCGCATCGCCGACACGGGTCACCTTAGCGCCGCCGTATTCCTTGAGCGAGGATTCGATCACGCGATCGAGACCCTTGAGCTGACTTCCGCCACCGCCCAGAATGATATTCTGGCGCAAGCGCTGCTGATATTCGGGATCGAACTGGCCCACCATTTCGCGAACGGCATCGACGATCGGTGTGACAAGCGTCAGGCAGGCGTTCTTCAGCGGTTCCGTGACATCGAAGCTGGTCGGCTTGCCGTTGACGGGTAATTGAACGATGGCTTGTTCGTTTACATCGTGAACGAATCCGAATCGCTCCTTGAAATCGCGGATCATATTCCGCGTGAACTGTGCGTTCGGGTATTTGGCTTTGAGACCCTGTTCGAAAACTTCGTCCACGAGATCGCCGCCCATCGAGAGCGTGACCTGGTCTTTTTCGCTCGGATACGTACCGAAGAGCGGGCAGATGTCGATCGTTCCGGCGCCGATGTCGATCACGAGCGCGTCGGTGAGACGGTTCATGCCATAGGCGATGGTGAACGGTTCGGAGACGATGGCGACGGATTCGAAAATGCCGTCCACCGCATCGAGAATGAATTTCTTGTTGAGCGCATTTGCTCGCGACGGCACGCCGATCACGCCGTAGACCGGGCGACCCGGTTCGCGATTGACCATCTTGACCGCATATTCGACGACGAGGCGCGTGGCGTCCGCGTGCTTCTGAATCTGTTTGTCGTTCATCCCTGCGGATTTGCCATCGACGTATTTCAGAGCGCCCTTTTCGAACGGGCGGACAACGTCCAGGGCGAGCCGGTGTTCCACGAGATCTTTTCCGAACACGAGATCACGCCCCAGCAGAGTCCGGGCGACGTGATCTTTCGGCCAGCCCACCGCCGTTTGCATCACATCCCGATATCCCGTGGAACTGGCGACGGATGTTTTAAATGTCCCCAAATCCATACCGACGAAGACCGCGTTCGACGTGGACATAGCAAACTCCATGTGAGAACAGTTCCGAGGTTCTTATTTGGCGAGTTCGGCACGCATTTCGAGATTCTGTTCCAGGATCATTTGCAACATAGCGCTTTCACCCGCCGCCGCTTCCGCCTTCTCAAGCTGAATGATCTCGGCATACGACGGGCCGAGGTCGAATTTTTCAGTCGTATCGGGCATCGGACCCGCATCGCGACCCCCGACCGCCACGTGCCCATCACGGACTCCGAGTGGTATGGGACGCTGGGAAAACTGGTTGCGGTATGAGATCCGGTTCGAGCGTACCGACGCGATCAGGATCGTGGCAAAAAGTGCTACACAAAAGACCACGAATACCGCGATGACAATCTCGGACGAAAGGCGGATCCCGGGTTCTTCGACCCGAGGTGCTTGCACCGGAGTTGGAGCAGACTCACGGACGACGATGATCGTCGGCTGAGCTTCCTCTTTGGTTTTGGACTCGGATCGCACCGGCACAAGTTCCTGCGATGATTCGCGGAACCACGGCAATAACCGAGGAGCCGAAGAACCTGCCGCTCCCGAGAAACCGGTTTGGTGAAATCCGCCTGCCGCTACGATCGGCGATGCCGGCACCGGTGGCAACTGGACGGGCGGCGGAAGCGTGACGTTGACAACGACGGGAATGTGGGGAAGTTCCCACTTGGGAACCGCACGTTCCATCAGTCGGTTCATGATTCGACCAGCGGAAATGAATGCTTCACTTGAGGCCGTTTGGAGCCGGTTCGCAACCGCTTCCACAGCTCGAGGTCCGGCTGTCGGATCAACGGGCAGTTTGGGTTTGGGTGAAACCTTTTTAAGCCCGATGTAAATTTCCACTTCGGGAGCTTCGCCACGCGCGTGCTCTCCGAACACGATCATCGCGGCGAACACGATTGCGAACATGCGGAATCCGTGCATGGCTCTGTTCCATTCTCGTGCAGGCAATGGCCGAACGATCTACCGGCACATCTGTTATCGACCGCACAGTCGGAGCAATTCACATTCTCTGCATTTTTTGCGCAGCTTTCCGGATTCATGGAAGCTGAGGTAAAACAGGTTGATCGATATCTCTTGCGTAACCAGACGAACTCCGATTACTCTTACAATCGCAAAAACCGGCTCAGACCCTCGCCTCTCCTTAATTCGGTTGAACCGGCTCTGTGAGACAACGTAGAATAGATAAGGGAATGTGATAATCGACGGTGGATTTGAACTTCCGATTTCGAACTTGGTTCGTCTTTAGTAATCGAATTGAATTTTGGCTGATGATCGCATGACCTGAACGAAACCCCGCTGTCCGCAGCGGACCGACACAGAGGAAATCCCATGGCCACGGCAACGGCAATTCTCGATACCCTTCGCAATCAAATCGACACGACCGACTTCCAGAAACTGCACTGGGAAGGAAGTTTCGCGGATTATCTCGATATCGTCATGAAAACGCCCGGCGTCACACGCACGGCCTATCAGCGCCTCTACGACATGATCCTGTCTCATGGCACCGAGGACGTTTACGAGAACAAGGAAAAACAAACCCGCTACAAATTCTTCACCGAATTCGCAAGCAAACACGCCGACGGAATCTACGGACTCGATCGACGCATCTCTCAGCTCGTCAACACCTTCAAAAGTGCCGCACTCGGCTACGGAACCGAACGCCGCGTCATCCTCCTGCACGGACCGGTCGGTTCCGCCAAATCCACCATCGCCCGATTGCTCAAGCGCGGTCTGGAAGAATACTCCCAGACCGACGGCGGAATGCTGTTCAGCTTCGCCTGGAAAAATCACGACGGCAACGGCTGGACCAAAGACCCGATGCACGGCGAACCACTGCAACTGGTGCCGGAGGAACACCGGGCCGAGATCCTCAAGCAACTCAACGAGAGTTGCACGAAGCCGTACCCGTACGCCGTCGCCATCAAAGGCGACCTCTCACCGTACAGCCGCTACGAGTACAAGACGCGCCTGACGAAATACGCCGGTGACTGGACGAAAATGCTCTCCGAGGAAGTCAAAGTCTATCGTCTCGTGCTCAGCGAAAAGGATCGGATCGGCATCGGCACCTTCCAGCCCAAGGACGAGAAGAACCAGGACAGCACCGAACTCACCGGCGACATCAACTACCGCAAGATCGCCGAGTACGGCAGCGACAGCGACCCGCGGGCCTTCAACTTCGACGGTGAGTTGAACATCGCGAACCGCGGGATCGTCGAGTTCATCGAAGTGCTGAAGCTCGACGTCGCGTTCCTTTACGATCTGCTCGGTGCGAGCCAGGAGCACAAGATCAAGCCGAAGAAATTCGCACAAACGGATATCGACGAAGTCATTCTGGGTCACACGAATGAACCGGAGTACAAGCGATTGCAGAACAACGAGTTCATGGAGGCGCTGCGAGACCGGACCGTGAAGATCGACGTGCCGTACGTCACGCGATTGAAGGACGAAGTGCGGATCTATGAAAAGGATTTCAATACTGAGCGCGTACGCGGCAAGCATATCGCACCGCACACCATCGAGGTGGCGGCGATGTGGGCGGTGCTCACGCGACTCAATCCACCCAAGCATGCCGGCCTGAGCCTTATGCAGAAGCTCAAGCTCTACAACGGCAAGACGCTGCCGGGCTTCACCGAGGATAACGTCATCGAGCTGAAGCGCGACGCCCTGAACGAGGGGATGACCGGGATCAGCCCGCGCTACATCCAGGACAAGATCTCGAACGCCCTCGTCGCCCACCCGGACGAGGACAACATCAACCCGTTCATGGTGATGAAGGAACTCGAAGACGGCCTGCGCCATCACTCGCTCATCAAGGACGAAGACCAGTACCGCTACTACAAGGAGCTGCTCGCCGTGGTCCGCGAAGAGTACGAAGACATCGTCAAGAACGAGGTTCAACGCGCTATCGCCGCCGACGACGAAGCACTCGCCAAACTCTGCGGAAATTACATCGACAATGTCAAAGCCTATACGCAGCGCGAAAAGGTGCGCGACCGCTACACCGGCAATTACGTCGAACCGGACGAGCGGCTGATGCGCTCGGTCGAAGAAAAGATCGACATCCCCGACGGCCGCAAAGACGACTTCCGCCGCGAGATCATGAACTACATTGGCGCGCTCGCCATCGACGGCAAGAAGTTCGACTACCGCACCAACGAGCGGCTGCAGAAAGCGCTCGAGTTGAAGCTGTTCGAAGATCAGAAGGACTCGATCAAATTGAGCACGATCGTTTCCAATGTCGTGGACAAGGCGACGCAGGAGAAGATCGACGTGGTGAAGAGCCGGCTCATCCGCAATTACGGCTACAACGAGTCGAGCGCGACCGACGTGCTGAACTTCGTGGCGAGCATCTTCGCGCGGGGTCAGACAAAGAAGTAAAAGGGAGACGGCGATGGAAGAACTGACGCTGGAAAGTCTGGCCGCGCGAGTCGCGGCGCTGGAGAAGAAACTGGCAGAGCAGGCAACTGCCAAACCGGAACCGAAAAAGGATTGGCGTCGAACGATCGGTATGTTCGCAGACAACGAGTTTATTGAAAAACTCGACGAGACGGTGGCAGAAATGCGGGAAGCGGAGCGCAAGGCTGTCCGCGGAGAAGCATCGGAATGATCGTGTTCGATACGGATCATCTGAGCGTTCTCAGGGGTAAACCAAGCGCCCGCCGCGATCGCTTAATTGAGAAAATGACAACCGCAATAGGGGAACAGTTTGCGACGACGATCATTTCGGTCGAGGAACAGATGCGCGGTTGGTTAGCAACGATTGCGAAAGAGCGACAGTCTCAGCGATGGGTACGTCCTTACGATGAGCTTGCATCGCTATTTGATTTCTTCTCAAATTGGATGATTTTGCGATTCGATCTCGCCGCCGCGGCGCTCTTCGATTCCTATAGCCGAATCCGGATTGGTTCATCCGATCGCAAGATCGCCTCTATCGCCATTGCACGAAATGCTCTTCTGTTGACCGCCAACCAACGTGATTTCGAGTTGATTCCGGGCCTGCGGTTCGCCAACTGGCTGGATGGAACTCCATCGATTGAAGAGTAATCAGATCGGATTTTGGAACTCTTTGATCAGCAGGACAGGAGGCATTTCACGCATCTCTAATACGCTGTGGCGTCTTTGTCAGGATGGCGGCACACTCCGATTGAGTCGGGCGAAGACAGTTTTGAGCGGACGTTGAAAAAAATCGCCCCTTCAAAAACGTGCCAGTCCCCTTAAAGATTAGAACTGCTCGAGGAATCGCAGATCGTTCTGCCAGAAGAGGCGGATGTCGTCGATGGCGTGTTTCAGCATGAGCATTCGCTGGGGGCCCATGCCGAAGGCGAAGCCGGTAACGCGGTCCGGGTCGTAACCGCCGTTGCGCAGCACCGTCGGATGTACCATCCCCGCGCCCAGAATTTCCAGCCAGCCGGTTCCCTTCGTGAGGCGGTCGCAGTTCGGATCGTCCTTCGGCCAGTCGATATCCACTTCAATCGATGGTTCCGTGAACGGGAAGTAACTGCTGCGGATGCGGATCTGGCGGTCCGGACCGAACATGCGCCGTGCAAAGGCGTGGATCGTTCCCTTCAGATCCGCCATTGTCACACCTTCGCCAATGACGAGTCCTTCGACTTGCAGGAACTGGATTTCGCTGCGGGTGCTGATGGCTTCGTTGCGGTAGCACATGCCGGGGAGTATCACGCGGATCGGGTTCGGTGCCCGCTCGCGCATGATGTGGATCTGCCCCGGCGAGGTGTGCGTGCGCAGAATGGTGCCGGGCTGATCGGTGAAAAACGTATCCCACATGTCGCGGGCCGGGTGGTGCGGCGGCATGTTGAGCTGTTCGAAGTTGAGATCGTCGGATTCGACTTCGCGGGAGCGGTAGATCTGGAATCCGAGGTCGCCGAAGATCCGGTAGATGTCGCGGAGGATCTGGGTGGCGGGGTGCAGTCGGCCGCGCGGGCGCTGGCGGCCGGGGAGAGTGACGTCGATGGGCGTGGTGTTCAAACTTTGTTGCAGCGCGGCCTCCTGCGCGGCGTCGAGGGCTTGAGCGAACGCGGTCTCGAGCGCGAGCTTGATGCGGTTGGCTTCCTGCCCGTAGGCGGCCCGCTGATCCTTGGGAACTTTCCCGATGCCGGCGAGTGCGGCCTTCATCAGTCCCTTGTCGCCGAAGTATTTGGTGTTCCAGGAACGCAATGAAGGTTCGTCGGTGAGCGATGCCAGCTCGACGAGGCCCGAGGATTCCAGTTCCGAGAGTTCCGACATCGACATGCGAATGATCCTTCGATTTCGGTTCAAACTATTGTGATAGGAGACGAAGCCCCGATGGTCAGCGCTCAGGCGGAACGGGCTTTGCGAACGGTCTCGACGTAGTTCATGGCACCATCGCGGATGACGTCGAACTTTCCTTGAGCGACGAGTTTGGATTCGATGAGCGAACTACCCACGCCAAGGCAGACCGCACCAGACTTGAGGTACTCGGCGGCGGTGGTAAGATCGACTCCGCCGGTGGGCATGAGCTTGATCTGCGGCAGCGGGCCGCGCATGGCGCGGAAGAAGGCGGGGCCGAGAATTTCGGCGGGGAAGACCTTCACAATGTCGGCACCGGCTTCCCAGGCGGTGAGGATCTCGGTGGGCGTGAAGGCGCCGGGCATTACGACTTTGTCGTAGCGCCGGGCTATGCGGATGACGTCGGTGTTGACCGTGGGGGAGACCAGAAACTCCGCTCCGGCGAGGATGGCCGCGCGTGCGGTCTCGGCATCAAGTATCGTGCCTGCACCGAGGAGGACGCGATCGCCGAGCTGGCGTTTGGCTTCGCGAATGACGGCAAGCGCATCGGGAACGGTGAAAGTTACTTCTGCGACGGTCATTCCACCATCGGCCAAGGCGCGTAATACGTGGATGAGCGGTTCCGGATCACTGAAGCGCACGACGGCAACGAGGCCGTTGGTGATGATACGGTGGAGCTGGTGTTCGCGGTTCATGGGGAGATTTTACTGTATGAGTTCAAACGCTTCGTCGTAATCGCAGGATCGGTCGCAGGAGCAGGCAGAGGATTCCGAACGTCAACGCGGCGGCACCGTAGAACAGATAGCGAGGCAGTTTTCGGTTGTCGTAGTCGGGTTTCGGAGTCATTCCTGCGGGCACGATGTCATAATGCACGACATCAGCGATGATGTACCGCGAAACGTCCACTTCCAAGCCGATCCCTATCTTCTCGATGGTTTTATCCAACTCCAGAATAGCAGAGCTTGTTCCGCTTTTGGTCATGCTATCGTAGACTTCGGCGAGCGTGATCGATCCTTCGTGTTCGGGTTTCGTACCACCGGAAATGATAGCTCCGTCGGGCAACGTCACCTCGAAATAAACTGCGCGACCGTGATGCCGAAGCAGTTGCGTGAGGCGGCCTTGTGCCACCGCCTCGCGATTGGTCACTTCAGGCGCGATGCCGAAGGATTGCGATGCCATCACGACGGCGAAGAAGAGCAACGATGCGGTGATCGCACCGACGATATTCACGGCGTTGCTGGCAGCGATCATTTCGCCTTTGCGTTCCTTCGGCGCCTTGTGCTGGAGCAGCGTGAAGAGCGGCACGATGTAGAATCCGGTGAACGCGCCGATCGCGATGATGCACAACACGAGCGTCGGAAGCGTTTCGATGTAAGTGGCGGCCCCGATAAGCGCCGCGATCATGCCAACAGCCCCGAGAATCACAAGGCGCAGTTCGACGCGCTTGCCGGAGAGCCAACCCGCTGCCGGGCTGCCAAGCCCGATGCCGAGTGCGACGGTCCCGACAACAACGCTCGTTTTGAGTTCATCCCAGCGTGGGTTCTGCGATTCGCCCAGCATATACACCGCCGCTCTCATGAAGGCAACGACGAACGTGAAGAACGCGATCCCCTGCGCGGCAAGGCGGAGTGCCGGATCGGCGAAGAGGAAACGCACATTTTCCACAAGGGGACCGTAGATGAGTTTGGGGAACGGGCGTGTGGGGTTGGCAGCCGGCATGCGGCGGATCAGGAAGCTGGCGACGGCACCGATCAGTGCGAGTACGAAAAGGATCACACCAATGATCACTTCGCGGCCCAGGAACAGGTACGAAAGTACACCACCGGAAACGGTGCCGAGAATGACGGCAAGAAACGAGAGCGATTCAAGTAAGCCGTTCCCTTTCGAGAGCAGATGCGGGGGCAGGATTTCCGGCATCACGCCATACTTCGCCGGGACGAAAAAGGCGGAGTGCGTTCCCATGAGGAAGACGGTGGCCAGTACGAGCCAAGGGCCGACGGTCGGTTCGCCATTTCGTCCGAGATAAAAGCCGATAATGGCAACGAGTGTGATTCCAACTTCGGCGAGTTTCCAGAAGATGAGCGCGCTGCGTTTGGGATAGCGATCAGCGAGCCAGCCCGCGACGGTGCAGAAGATTGCCCAGGGCGCGTAAAACAAAATGGGCATCAGCGAGATCGCCGAACTTTGAGAGAGCGCCTGCGTATTGATCGCATAGAACATCGCGGCGGCGTGGATTGCCTGATCGTTAAAAGCTGCCAGAAACTGTGCTACGAGCAAGCCGATAAACGTGCGACTGGTAAGCGATCCCATGACAGGACCGTGGGCGGATTCGTTCGTTGCATGCATTCGAACAGTTTATGATCCTTGAGAACGATGCTCAGGTTCTTCTGTCTGATGTTGGGAGAAAAAATGTTTGGAATCGAACTGATCGTTATGGTTTTCATGATCGGACTGAACAGCATCCTCGCTGCCTATGAAATTGCACTGGCATCCATTTCCTTTTCCCGTTTGCAATCACTCATTTCCGCGAATCGTAAAGGGGCATCAGCCGCACTTTACATGAAGCAGAATCTGGAGGGGAGTCTTGCGGGGATTCAACTCGGGATCACGCTGGCGGGTGCGGTCGCGGCAGCAGTCGGCGGTGCGGGAGCGGAAGAAAACCTTTCACCTGAAATCCAAAATTCTCTCGGTGTCTCTTCGGCCACCGCTCAGTTCCTGGCCATCGCGATGGTCGTGGCGCCGCTCACAGTCATCACCATCATCTTCGGCGAACTGATCCCCAAAGTCTTCGCCATCCGAAACAAGGAACTCGTCTGCCTGCGTCTTTCGCCCACGATGAAGTGGTTCGTCTCGACAGTCTGGCCAGTCGTCTGGATTCTCGAAAAATCCGTGACGGGCCTGATGAGCCTGGGCGAACGCCGACTGAAAGGCGATGCACCTCCGCTCACGAAAACCGAATCCGCCGAACTCCAGGAACTCCGCGCGAGCGTCGCCCTCGCACGTACCTCTCGCCTCATCGGCCCGCAGGAAGAAAAAATCATCCTCGGGGCTTCCGCACTGTCTCACCGACCCATCAGCGAAGCCATGCTCCCCGCATCCGCGATTCGAATGCTGAAGATCGATTCATCCATGGAAGATTCGCTCGTCGCCGCACATCTGGACATGCACACTCGTTTCCCCCTCACGGAACGCACCGACGATCCGCAAGCCATCGTGGGCTACGTCAACGTCAAGGATATCATCGCCCAATTGCGCCTCTCGCCCCGCGATCCCTCGCTCCGCTCCATCATGCGGGCGATCCCGAAACTCTCGGACACGCGACCGATCGCTGAATGTCTCGATCAGATGATTCGTGAACACACGCACATTGCTCTGGTTCAGACGCAGGACGGGACCATCGCCGGTATGGTGACGCTCGAAGATATCCTCGAAGAGTTCGTCGGCAATATCGAAGATGAATTCGACAAACTGCCTGCGCACGCGCATCAAACCGGGAATGGCTGGATCGTCGCCGGGGGCATTTCACTTTCCCGATTCTCCGAATTGACAGGAAAACCGCTCCCGAAATTCGATTCACCGGAACCGATTCACACGCTCAGCGACTGGGTGACGGCGCAACTTGGCGGCGTGGTCCGAGGCGGAGAGGTGCTCGTTCGCGAACCATTCCGGATCGTTGTCCGCAAAATCCGCCGTCAGAAAGTTCTCGAGGCCCTGGTCCAGAATTGGACAAGTCCGGGATGAGGCAGAACACGATGAAAATTCCAAATCGAGCATTTCGACTGCGATTCTGAGGGTTTCTGAACGAATGCTTTTTCGAATTGCCCGTTTATTGTCTCTCATTATTCCTTGTACGGGAATTTCTGTACTAGGTTTTCTGCGACCGAGAAACTGGGAGATTTGTCCGTGTCGCTGTCGTTGTTCGTTTGCGATCTGAACCTCGATCGTTTGCATGGCTTTCAACCGGTCACCTACACAGGTCATGACTCGGGTGAACTCCAGCATCTGGCTGAACGGGATAAAGACGGCGATGCGATGTTCGAGATCGGGCATCGACTCGAAACCGGCTCCGGAGTCGCTCGCAATTTGAGCCTGGCGATTGAGTGGTACGAACGCGCGTCGCGTCATGGTCAGGCGTGTGCGGCCTTTAATCTCGGGCTTTTGCTCTCGGAAGGCCCAGTTGAACTGAGAAACGATGTCACGGCGGCTCGCTGGATCTGTTACGCAGCGGAGCGCGGCTTTTCCGATGCGGCCTTCGCGATGGGAACCTTCTTTCATGTCGGACGCGGCGTCACCGCCAATCATCACGAAGCGATCCATTGGTATCGCACCGCCGCCAAACAGGGGCATCGACCTTCGCAACTCAATCTCGGCAGTCTCTACGCCGCCGGTGACAACGTCAAGCATAAGCCCATTGAGGCGGTCGAACTCTTCCGGGAACTCGCGCAGTCCGGGCACGCCGGCGGAATGGCCAATCTCGGCTTGATGTACGCCAACGGATGGGGAACTTCAGAGAATCTGGGTAAAGCCGTCAAGTGGCTTCTCGCCGCAATCGAACTGGGCAATGTCCAGGCAATGTATCATCTGGCCGTCTTGTATTGGGATGGCCGCGGCGTTGTTGCGGATCGCGCGCTCGCCATCGACTGGCTGAACCGCGCCGCCAATGCGGGGTTCGAACCCGCTGCCTGTCTGCTCGGCGAAATTCTCATCGCAGGTTAAGACCGGACCTTTCACTCTGGTTCCTATACAACAAAGAGACCAAGAGTGAGAATCGATCGATATGTCTGCACCTGCTTTGAGCTCGCCGGAAGTCATTGCAACAACCTTGGCCAAATTACGCGACAACGTCGCGACCGTCTTTCTGGGTAAACCGGAAGTGACACGCATGGCGCTCGTCGCACTCCTCGCCGAAGGCCACCTCCTCCTCGAAGACGTCCCCGGCGTCGGCAAAACCCTCCTCGCCAAAGCGCTCGCACTCAGCCTCGGATGCTCCTTCCACCGCATCCAGGCCACGCCGGACCTTCTTCCCGGCGATCTCATCGGCACCAATATCTACAACCAGAAAGACGGCACTTTCACCTTTCACCCCGGTCCATTACTTTCCCAAATCGTGCTCGCCGACGAAATCAACCGCGCCACGCCACGCACCCAGTCCGCGCTGCTCGAAGCCATGAGCGAACGCCAGGTCACCGTCGACCGCGAAACCTTCAAACTCGGCCCGCCCTTCCTCGTCCTCGCCACCCAAAACCCCTACGAATACGAAGGCACATATCCGCTGCCCGAAAGCCAGCTCGACCGCTTTCTCATCCGCCTCAAAATCGGCTATCCCGAGCGCTCCGTCGAACGCGATATCCTGATCCAACACCGCGTCGGCGAACCGGTCGAATCGCTCCACGCCGTCCTCACACCCGACGACGTCGTCAACCTCCAGCGCTCCACGCGCGACGTCGCCGTCTCCGAACCCGTCACCGAATACCTGCTCGATATCGTCGCCGCCACCCGCGCACATCCGGATGTCAAACTCGGCTCCAGCACCCGCGGAGCGCTTGCCTTCTACCGCGCCTGCCAGGCGCTCGCCAAAGTCAGCGGCCGCGATTACGTCCGACCCGACGATGTCAAGGAACTCGCCGTCCCCGTCCTCGCCCACCGCATCATGACCAAAGCCTGGGACCAGGGCGGCCGCGACGACGCCACGCCCATCATCCGCGAAATCCTCGCCAAAACCAAAGTCCGCGTCTGAATCTTCAGGCAAAATCGAAACCCACCGTTTTCATTTGACAAATCGACTTTTGTTCGGGAGAACTCCGCAACCTGATGCTCACGCACGTGGCGGAGCCCTTGTGAGTGAATGACGGTACTCAGAATTTCCATTTTCGTGAAAAAATGTTCAGTTAATCGAAAGTGTTCATTTTCCAGTGCTTTTTCAATTCTGCTGCCATTCTGGCAGGCGAGTTCGCCAACTTCGCCAACTCAAAACACACACCCCTTGGCGAAGAGACATTGACGTCCGGATATAATGAACATTTGTTTTTAGTGAGCCGTCAGCTGTCACAAGCCCGCAGCGTCAGCAAGGGGCCCGCGCTCGTCGAAGGTCTCCTGACCTCGACGTCACAAAACGGATACCTGTACGTCGCGGGCAAGGGCACGCTCGCGTGCTATGACGCGAAGACCGGGAAGCAGCAGTACAACGAGAGCCTGCCGAAGATGAGTCGGCTGATCGCCTGCCCGGTCGCAACCGGGGACCTGGTGCTCGTGCTGAACAAGGACGGGTCGACTGCGATGATCAAAGCCGGGCCGAAGTTCGAGGTGGTCGGCTCTGGTAAACTCGATGACAACTTCTGGTCCTCGCCGGCCGTAGCGACCTGTACCTTCGCGGGGTCGATCATCTCTACTGCGTTCGCCAAGCGAAGTCCAAGTGAAGTGACATCTTGGCCATGACGGTGTGGCCAGTGAAAATCGTCTGTACTATTCGCAAGATTCTCGACAAACTCGGGCCATTAACTGTGTGGAATTGCGGCGTTGGTGTTCGCTATGATTGTCAGTACGATCGGTGTCGGTCAACTCTTGATCAGGATTGTTCCATGAGGACGTTGATTCCGATTTTATTGTGGGTTATGGCGTTGTTGTCCGCCGTACCGGCTCGGTCGGCCGACATGGAGAAAACTCCGCAAGAGATCGAGAACTTGGCCAAGGAATTGGTTCGCAAACTCGGCGACCCCAGTTTCCAGGAACGGCAAGCGGCGAGCCGGGAACTGGCGAAACTGGGCCTCGGCGCTCTCAAGGCGATCGAAGAAGGCCTCCAAAATCCCGAACCGGAGATCGCGTCCCGTTGCGAGTCGCTCTACCCGAAGTTTCGCATCCTCGATCTCAAACGCCGTATCGAGGAGTTCGCCGCCGATAAGGAAGGACGGATCGCGAATACCCTTCCGCTGGGCGCCGCCTACGAGAAAATCTGCGGCAAAGACGAGAACGCCCGCAAGTTCTTCATCGAGCTCTGCAAGAACAATCTTCAAATGCTCGATGACGCCGCTACCAACCCCAAAACGATGGGCAAAGCCTATTTCGATCTCGCCAAGAAGCTCGAAAATCGCGGCAATGGAGGCGCCGCGCTGTTGTTGATCGGCGCCGACGAGAAAATCGCCCCGTCCATCGACCAAGCAAATCGCGAGCAGCCGGCTGGCCAAAATTACGAACGCTTGACCCGCGTCCTGTGTACGCCAAAAAATGAGGCGGCGATGATGGATGCCAACAACGGACGCTATCTCCGAAAGCTGCTGTACGCTTGGGCCAAACGACACCCTGAAGCTCACGACGTGCATGATTTCGTGAAATTCGTACTCGACCTGATCAGAAGAAACCCCAAGAAACTGCAGAACGATCCGGACACCCTTGAATTTCTTATGAACTACGCCGTGTTGAAACACAAACCCGTCATGCGGGATGAGAAGTCAACGGCGATGGATATGGTGGTGGCGTCGAGCCTCTCCAAGAATGATAAGTTTACCTTTTTTGAGGATAAACTCTTCAAAAACGAGTCGGTGTTGCTAACAGGCGTCCGATGCGATGTGAAGGGCACTACGATCCAGGTTGACACCCTCGTTTGCGATTATGCCTTGGCGATCTGTGTGAAACTCAGCGATCAGTCGTACCAGGATTATGGCTTCGACATTTTCGGCTCGCGTAGCGATATGCCCAGCAGTTGGGCATACTCCGGATTCGCGAAAGACGAAACCCGCAAAGCCGCCTTCAAGAAATATGAGGAATGGCGAAAAGCCAACCCGCTAACGAAGGACAAGCCGAAGAAGGACAAGCCGAAGAAGGACTAACCGAAGGAGGACGAACGCTTCCAGGAACGGGCAACTTCGTGTTCTTTCGGCCTCCGCTTCCAGCGCTTCATGCTCGAGGCGGAGGCACGCAATGGAGCCGTGTTCCACTATGAGGACGGCGAACAACCAATGGCTATCGATGAAATCTTCGTCTTGCAAAAAATTGAGTAACTCTTAGCTCGCAACTCGCGCTTGGAAAAATGAGTTGTGAGTTCCGAGTGCTGAGTCAGGGATTCGATTTGATCCGTTCATCTGAGAGCACAATGAATCCCGAAACGCAAGCTTACAATTCCGCACTCGATACTGGTGATGCGGCGATCTGTGATCTGCTGGCCCGCGAGATTAATCGTGCGCTACCGGAGGCGGAGAATAAGATCTGGCACGCGCACCCGGTTTGGTTTCTGGATGGCAATCCGGTGGTGGGTTACAGCAAGCTGAAGGGGTGTGTGCGGCTTTTGTTCTGGAGCGGTCAGTCATTCGACGAGGAGTTGCTGAAGAAGGAAGGGACGTTTCAGGCGGTGGAGGCTCGGTATACGGATGTCGATAAAGTGGATAAGAAAGTTTTGAAGCGCTGGCTGACGAAGGCCCGCGACATTCAGTGGGATTACAAGAACCTGATCAAACGCAAAGGCCGCCTCGAGCGGTTGAAGTGAAGGGGCGGGAGTCGATGAGTTTTCAGGAATATCATCTACAATAAGGTAGGAACCAAAGAGGCAGCCAATGAAATCGCATATTCTCAAGGGGTCGAAACAGGAGATCGTGGAGCGCCTTGCCCGGATGAGTGGTGAGGTCCGCGAAGTGATCGTGTTTGAAGAGGAAACGTTCCCGACAATGGCGGCGGATGCGGTTCAATTTTCGAATAATATTTTCAGCGAGATGGTTCCATTCATGGTTGAAGTTCCAGCCGTTGACGATTCAAGGGAATCGGTCTACACCGGCTCAATCCATTGATTCAATTCACACTTATTCTGATACTCATGTGGAGTATTTTAACGATCTGAACAGATTTCCCCCTCACCCGTCGTCGGCTTCGCCGATCGCCGACCTCTCCCCCGCACGCGGGAGAGAGGTGAAAGGCACTTTGCTTCCGAACAGCTGAAACGAATGGAGAAGCAAGAGGAATGGGTGCATCTTCCCACCTCTCGCCCCGTTAACGGGGGAGAGGTCGGATCGGAAGCGGAGCGAACGATCCGGGTGAGGGGGGTCTTTTCAAGTGTAGAGAAGACCCCCCACCCGTTGCTTCGCAGCGACCTCCCCCTCAAAGGCCTCAAGGGGGGAGGTAAAAACCTGCGCCCATGACATTCCGCCGTCAGCATCATCCACCAATACTGAACAGGAAAGCCGACAGTCTGCTGTCAGCGTGATCCACCTTCGCCGTTCCTGAAAACTGACAGTCTGCCGACACCCTCTTTTACCTCCCCCCTTGAGGCATAGGTATTGTCACAACTCACCGAGTTGGGTATTTGGGGGAGCATGGTTATTTCTTTGGGAATCTGGATAAGCGTCATCAGAAGAGGTTCGATCAGCTCGTGAAGGAACACACGCACGCGGTGAATGGGGCGGTCTC
>JBGSJI010000128.1:0-15551 GCA_041742055.1 Limnoglobus sp.
TCTGCAACGCGAGCACCTGGGCCTCGAGTTCGCGAACCCGAGCCAACAACACGCGACACCCTGGACACTCCGGCGTTTCCATGCCCTCGCTTATAACACCCCACAACCTCAAGCGCAAGGCTGAACGGGTGAACGGTTACAGGATGAGTTCTGAAATAGGTTCTACGAAAAGCTATTGAAAAGGTCGGGGTCCGATGCGGTTCTGCTTAATTTCCAGGAACTTCGTCGAGGGCCCGGCATGGCATTTATAACTTTTCTTTTGCACGAATCAGTATATGGCTTGACTTTATTTCATAACGCAGTCTTATCTAGATCTAGCACTAGAATAGCAAGGATTATTCCACGGCCTCAAACGGTTGTGAAATAGTGAATCTTTAGTTAGTATACTGAAAGTACTGAAAGAACTGAAAGTTTGTCGTGTACCTTCAAAACTCACGTATCTGTGCCAATATAAATGTCTTCCAACTACGAATGCTCCATGGCCATGCTCGGAGTCCGTTGCGGTACATTTCCAGTGCCTCCTTCCTCTTGCCGTTCTGCCACAAGATCGCGTAACCTACCTGCCAAAAGTATTGCTCGAACAATCTCTTTCGAACGACTTTACGTTCCGTATCCGACAGGTTGATTCCCCGCTTGGCTAGTTCCTCGTACCCCCGGGCTTCAGCTCTGATTATCGCTGCCTTCTTCTCTGCCCCTTGCAACACTGTCGCCGAGGAGTTTTCGGGATGCACGTTATAGATCACGTGTATAGCATCATAATAAGCCATGCGAAATCCCTTTGACAACGCATAGATCACAGTCATCTGATCTTCGGCTTCATTGCGGAACCGCGTTTGGAACCGATACTCCTCGAATACCTTTCGCCGTATCACAGAAGTTTGCAATCCGCAGTTCAGTCCGGCACCCAGCATACATTCAAGCGAACGGGGGTCATTCAAGATGCGGAGCCGACCATCGGCTATCGCATTTAATTTCAAGAACGGCCAAGGTCGACCGTCCTCAAAATAAAAAGTGTTTTCGCAGAGAATGCGTCCAGTTCCGTGCTCTAAACGCCGACAGGCACTAAAAACCCAGTCCACTTTCGGGTGATTCTCCAAGGCGCAAACGCAATCCGCCAAATGGTGTGGCAACCACTGATCGTCGCTATCGTAGAACGCGATAAATTTCCCAGTCGCGTGGTCGAGTCCGGTATTCCTCGCTCCGTACGCACCAACATTATTTTGTTGAACATAACGAACCGGATTTGTGAATTTTCTGAGGAGATCTTTGTAAACTGAATTCGTGTCGTCTGTACTTCCGTCATCGACAACGATCAACTCCCAATCGGTCCATCTCTGGTTACGGATCGAATCGAAGGCCAACGGTAGAAATGATGCCCTATTGTACGTGGGTAGAATTATACTTACATTCGGATCAGATTTAGACATGAGTCACATCATTATTTGTAGAACCTATTTCAGAACCCATCGTTTTACTTGATTTCAAGGCAAAACCAGGGTTCTGAAATAGGTTCTAGTAAAGATCGAGTTAAAGGTTCAAGTTATATTCTTATCGGCATGCATTTCCAGCAAAAGGAATATGCTGTTAAATATTTTTATAGCACGGCATTAATTACTTTAGTCTTAAAATCCAGTGAATTCCATGCGAAGAGACAATCGACAAAAATGGCAAAATTGAAGAGCTAAAACGAGAATGTGCATCCAGCCCACTAGCAGCACATACGAACGATGTATATATCAGCATTACAATGGGGAGAATATGTATAAATTTTCTTTGTATGCAAATAATGATGACTCCGAATGGCAAAAATATTAGTAGTGTAAAATTGATGCTCAATTGAATAAAGAAAAAAGCTAACAAGAGACTGCTGTTTGCAAAAAGTCGGTTCCAAGATTGATGGCGAAAATATAATAAGTCAACATTGCCAGGAGATGACCAAGGTTGGATTGCCAATATTGATGCTAGTGAATCAGCATCGTGAGATATAATTGACTTGACTAATCCATAAAAACAGGATTTCACCAACGAATTCGGATAACGAACCAAGACAGGATGAATTACTTCACGAGCTTCAGAATCTAGAGTAACAGGTGATAAATTGCGTGTGTGATAATTCCACATATCTTCAGGTGGATGAATATGAAATTCCCTAGAAATCATCACTGACGCTTGTTCACGATCTATACCATGTTCGATTTGATATGCTCCGGCACCTGTAAAGTAAATTAGAACCACTGTATCATTAGTTGTGAGTACGAACCTGTCAAAAACAATTTTATTACGCAGCATCCAAGGGAGCAGAATAGTTGATACTCCGATCAAAAAAAATGATGCGGCCTTCGTTGAATAGATTATTCCAAACCTTCTACTTAATACAATTAGCAGTACAGTTGCAGTCAATAAAGGCAAGGGAAGCCCAGCAGGACGAACTAGGATTGCCGTACCGATTATTAGCCCTGGTGCTAAATATCGCCAGCTTGGCAGTAAGTTAGACTTTTCTAACAATCTTTGAAGCAGCAATACTGCTAAGCACAAAGTAAATATAAACAAGGTTTCAGACATTGCTTGAATATTTAATATCAATAAGGTAGGGTGAACAGCGATTATACTAGAAGCTATTAAAGGAACGTGCGAGCTCGAAGAATTTTTAGCCATTAAGTATATGAACCGACAGATCATAATATGCAAAGACGCCTGTGCAGTATATAGCAATAATGGGCCACCTAGCAATATACACAAGCCAGCAAATAATGGATAACCTGGAGTGCGAAAAATATCAGAAACATAAGGGGCTTCAAAATTACGAGAGTATTCATGGTGGATTAATATGTTATTGCCAAGTACTACATAGTGAATTGCATCTGGATTTGGGTTGAGCTTATAGTCCACTAGGTATGTATGGTTAGAAAATGCTGTAATGAGAATTACATTAAGATTTGCAAATCCGCACACAAGTAGCGGCAGATATTGTATATTAATATTTGATGTTATGTTGAGCATTGGTATTCGTGCCGTGTTTGATAAATTGATAGACAAATAACTTTGTCAAGTTGTCACTTGACACCGAATCGCTTCATCACAGCGAGCAACCCTTCGTTGAGCCTACTGCTAACCGTCGATTGCACAAAGTCCGCACGGTCGCACCAGTTTTAAAAGGCAATGACTTTATGGTTCGGACCGCGATCCCAGACCACGATCACGTTGCCCCCGGAGATGCTTCGGCAGATCCCGCAGATACTCCACGACCTTCTCGGCGGTGTAGAACCCGTCGGGCTTCGTGGCGAAGGATAACCCCAGTCGGCGGCGGCCCGGCGAGACACTGATGCCGCCGATCATCGAGACCTTCGTGCGGTGTCCGCCGTCGGCGTCGGCGTTTGGCCTTTGATCGCCCAGGTGCGACGCACCAACGGATTCAGAAACATGCCGGATTCGTCGATCAGGACGAGGTGGGCGCGGGTCACTTTCGCTTTTTTTGAATGAGCGGCCAGTCGGTCTTCAACCCACCCGGCGATCGCCTCGTCGTTGCGTTGGCGGGCCTTCTTCGCGGGTCGCTGGCACGCCGACAATCAAATTAATTCACGATATCACGAAATCTATGTATTCTCAAACAATTCATTTACCAATTGTGGTTATTACGATCGTTAGATCGAGACCAGGACTCATGTGCCATTCCTACCTGTATAAAAAAAAGATTAATACCCTTGTAGAATCTGAGTTTATCTCGTTTAATCCAACCATAAATAATTTCAAAACCAAAACTGAGGCAATTCTTAATAGTACGGACCGGGATTCCAAATATCTTTCGGCCTTCCGGAATGCCATCTATAATAACACTTGACCGGCCAAGTCCGTAAAGATGTAGAGTCAAATATGATAGCTTCAATCGTTTTGGATCAACATAGTGCTTTAGTCGGGGACCGCTTAACCAATAACCGGTTTGCCCAGCCTTCAATAAACGTGCAAATACATCAACTTCCTCGCCTGTTAATCGAGAGTGCTTCTTTACTCCTAAATTAGGATCAAATCGAATATTTCCCAAATTGCAACGATTGACAGCCATATTTGCGCCGAACGGAGTTCCATCAGATAAATCGCGGATAGGCCGATTGCAGTTAAGATTCACGCCACAAAAGCCATTTGCGACAGTAGGAATTGCTTTTGCCAATATCGGATCTGGTTCTACTGGAAACCATGGTTGTATTTGCCCTCCGAAAAATGCTACTTCTCTACCTCGATCTTGAATAGCAAACACATACTGTTCGATAAAATCTATATCTAAAAGAACATCATCATCTATGAATATTAGCCAGTCGTATTTAGCTTCTTCTATTGCGCGATTCCTAGCAACCGAGAGGCCTGACGTAGTTTCAATTACTATCCTTAATGGCAATATATCTTTAAAACGTGATAATACTTCACCTGTATTGTCAGAGCAATTATTATCGATTACCAAAAGTTCCCAGCATATATCCTTTGGCACATTTACTCGTATTATTTGCTCGAGTGTTTGCGATAATAACTCACATCGATTCCAGGTGCAAATTGCTAATGTAATCATATAAAATTTGTTAGCAGTCCCCATGCATTGGATATATCAACAACGAGTTACTTGATATTCGCAAGTTACAACCCCATCGTTGTTTGCTTTCGGTGTAAGCGGTCTACTATGATTAGGAAAAATTTCAATCTCAATTGCGTTTTCAATCACATCGTAAACTGCAACTGTTCGTTTACTCAGCCATAGTCCCAATCGAAATATGCCAGGTTTCAGATGAATACTTAAGATGGATATCCTTACAATATTAGTGCCGGGAATCAAGAGCATAGATTCACAAAGAGTTATGCTATCTGCATTTACTAGTTTTAGCCCTCTATTATCATAAATGGCTACAGCCAGACTATCTATTTCAATTTCTGCATAAGCGAATATATTCAATAAAACATGTAGTGGTCCATCTGAGCATGGCTCCTGTTGCGATTCGCCCGTGTATTTAACAGAGGCAAATCTTGCTGTACCTACTCCTTCTCTATGAGAATTAATTAGCGAGATGTTGTCGCCTGGCCTTGCTATATTTTTTGTATTTTCTAGGTATTCCGACAATACTATATTTTGATTTCCATATTGCTTAATTGAGCCATTATCTAGCCAAATTATTTTCTGGCAAAGTGATCTTATTGTCTCTGTTTGGTGACTAACTATAATGACCGATTTTCCTGATTTTTTTACCTGTTGCATCTTGCCTAAACATTTTTTTTGAAATTGTGCATCGCCAACCGCTAACACTTCGTCCACGATTAAGATCTCAGGATCCAAATGTGCTGCGACTGCAAAGGCAAGGCGGACGTACATCCCGCTGCTGTAACGTTTCACTGGCGTATCGAGGAACTTCTCGATTTCGCTGAAGGCAACGATCTCGTCGAACTTCCTCAGAATCTCGCGGCGGGTCATGCCGAGGATGGAGCCGTTGAGGTAAATGTTTTCGCGGCCGGTCAGTTCGGGGTGGAAGCCGGTGCCGACTTCGAGAAGACTCGCAAGTCGACCTCGGAGGACGGCACGGCCGGATGTCGGCTCGTAAATCTGCGAGAGGATCTTCAAGAGCGTCGACTTGCCGGACCCATTGCGGCCGATGATGCCGACCACCTCGCCCGGTTGGACATCGAAGGAGACGTCTTTGAGTGCCCAGAATTCGCTAGCAGCCTGGTTGGGATCGCGATCGCCACGTAGGCGGTTCCATGTGTTACTGACACCTTCGGCGAGGGATTCTCGGAGTGTCCGATAGGATTCTTTCTTGGTTCCAATCCGGAACTGCTTGGAGATTCCTTCGACTTGGATAATCGGTTTCATCGTGTTTCTGAGTGGTGGGTCGAATCGTGATGGCCAAACTGTACGGGCTGACTTTGGTAAATCCAGTTGACTTTCAGGACACCGATCCCAAGGAGAGCGACATAGTAGGGAAGTTCGACGCCATCAACCGTGACGAATTGAGCGGCGCAGAGGAACCCGACTAGTGAACTGATGACCATACGTGCGAGGTAGCGGAGCCAGGGGTCGGTCACGTGGGCTCGTTCTTTGGTGAGCGGTGCCAGTCGTGCGATGGTGAGGATGTAGAAACCGAGGAGGCTTGCGAGCCCGGGGATGCCGAGTTCGGCTCCGATTTGCATCCAGGTGGAATGGGCTTCCATGGCAGGGAGCCCGTAGCTGGGAGCGACGGTACGCCAATGACAGGGGCCGACGCCAAGCGGTGACTTTTGCATCGAGTCGATGCAGGCTTTCCAGTGGGCGGAGCGTTTGCCACCGGCATCGCTTCCTTTTTCTTCACTTTCAAAGGAACTCATGAAACGTTTTTGCACGCCTTCGCCGGCAAAAGCGAGCGTGCCGATGATCCCGAGAGAGAATATGAGCATGGGCCCGGGGCGTTTCGGGAGCAGGATGAACGAGAATACGCCGGTAATGATGAGCGAAAGCATACCACCGCGGGAATTGCTGAACAGGACGACGTGGGCCATGAGGGCGGCGCAACCAAAGGCGAGGAGTTGCTGCCAGAGTTTGGGTGCGTGAAAGCCGAGAAAGAATGCCATGCCGATAGAGGTGACCATGGTGATGGCGATGCCGTTGTTGTCGAGGCCACCATGAGTGAACTCTTGCGGCAGGAAGTATGGCATCTGCAGGTAGTTCAAATTGAACTCGTAGGCCAGATAACCCTGACAAATGACGATGACCCAGGCAAGCTGTTTGAGTCTATCAAGCGAATCGATCAGGGTGGCGCCTGCGATAATGGGCAGTATGACTTTGGCCATGGGTTCAACCGGCAACCATCCTAAATCTTCGACGGGAGCTGTGATCGCACTGAGAAGTAGAACCACCCAGTAAGCCATCAGACAACCGAGTGGCAACGCTCCGCGGCCTAAGCTCCAATTGCCGCAACCATGAATGATCCAACCAAGGAGAAACCCAATTGCCACGATTCGACTGTAATTTCCCTGGGGAATGGCCCAGAACCAGAATGAATCTGGTTTGATGATGCCGAACGCGACATAAACGAGAAAACCAATGAATGGATTGAAAAGCGATGCTAAAGCACCGCCATAGGTGAGCACGAACGTGAAGATCAGCGGTTTCATCAGATGATATCGGCAAAGCTGCGTTCGACGCGGCGGAAGTAGAGGCAACCCAGCACAAAGGTGGCGATCGCAAGCGAGCCGGAGATCGACAGGGAGTACCAGTCGATCGGGAGGCCGAGTACGGATGCGCGGAAGTTCAGGATGAGTCCGTAGGCGGGGTTGATCGGCAGGAACGATTGCGTGGTCGGGCCGAGCGATTCGATCGGCAGGTAAATCGAAGGCGTGGCGAACATCCAGAATTGGATCGTGAACGGGATCACGTAGCGGAAATCCCTATATGCCACCGTCAACGCGGAAAGCAGGATCCCGACTCCTAGTGAACCGATTGCCAGCAGCAGGATGATCATCGGCAGCATGATCATGTTGATTCCCGGCAGAGCGCCGAAGATTACCATCATGACCGCGAGAAGCCCAAGTGAAACGACCAGGTCAACGATTCCGACGCCGGCGGCACTGATCGGTATGATCAGTCGCGGGAAGTAAACTTTGGTGACGAGGTTCTGGTTACCGACCACGCTGTTCGCCGCGGAGGTGATCGCTCCACTGAAAAAGCCCCAAGGGATCAATCCGGCCAAAACGAAGAGGGCGTAGTTCTCAACCTGATTCGCGATTCCACCTACACGACCGAGAAACAATGTAAAGACCGCCATCGTGGCCAAAGGTTGGATGATCACCCAGGCGATCCCCAAGACCGTTTGCTTATAGCGGACTTTGACATCTCGCCACGTGAGAAAATACAGAAGCTCACGATAGCGCCAGAGCTCGTTGACATCGACCAATCGCCAGCCGGGGCGTGGCTGAATGATTGTTTCTTTGAGCTCTTCTTGGATTGTGTCATCCTTGAGTTGGTCTTCGACTTGAGCAAAGTCACTTTGATTTTCTCGCAACGAATCGTCTTCTCGAATGGAGGACGGCAGAGTCGGTTGTGGAAGTTGTGACATTGGTTGATGATTCTAACTTTAGGCGGTATTTTTGGAACGAACGTTCGCGATCAATTCGTTGCGAGGGTCAATTGGCGACGCGTCGATTCCACCGCACGTTCACCCGGCACCCGGCTCAGGCTCAGTAACCATTTCAGCGGGAGCTTACACATTTTGAAGACCGTGCAGAGAATCAAACGCAGATCAAGCCAGGGTCCCATCACTTGAATGTAATGAAGATCGAAGACCAGTTTCTCTCGAACGCTTTCCACAGAAGTATCGGCCGGCAAGCGGAGCTGGGCCAGTCCGGTCACGCCGGGACGCACCTGGTGGCGCTGGTTGTAATGCGGAATCGACTTCTCAAGAACCGCGATGATCTCGGGGCGTTCCGGACGCGGTCCAACCAGACTCATTTCCCCTTTGATGACATTGATCAATTGCGGGAGTTCGTCGAGGTGAGTGACACGCAGGATTTTCCCGAGTGGGGTGATTCGTGAATCGCCGGGCACCGACCACTTCACACCGCCGATACGTTCACAATCATGAAACATGGTACGGAGTTTGTAGATCTTGAATTGCCGTCCCCCTTTGCCAATCCGGGTCTGCGTGTAAAAAGCGGGGCCTGCGGAGGTCGCACGGACCGCCAGCGCAGTGACCACAATCACTGGCGAAGTCAGGATGAACAACAACATGCCCAAGCAAAAATCCAAGGCATACTTGCAGGGCTCGTAGACCCTTCGCCATGGTGAAATTCGAACGGAAGCCTCTGGACTCACGATCACATCGAGCGAACCGATGGTCACAGTCCGCTTTTCGGAGTGACTGGCATTGGAAACAGATGAATAGTGATCGTTGGACGGTACCAAATCAGTCAACGTGGCAATGTTTTTCGTCGGTTGCGAATTCTGGTGGTGAAATCCGGTCATCTGATTTTCTCCTGACTCCAACGTCCTGTTTGGAATCACTATGGGCGGGGGCGGCGACAACTGAGTACGGTCATGTTCCCAGTGAGAGGCATTTCTTCAAATGAGGTTGGAGAATTTTCAACAATTCGCGATCCGGTTCTGCATCCGACTGACGTTTCGATCCGATCACCTGCCGAATGACATAGATCTTGTAAAGGGCTTTCGAAAGACCGAAGTCCGTTATTGGCGATTTCGACGCAATCAGATCGCCGTTGGTACTCCAAGCCCAATGGATTCGGAGCTTTTCTTCCGCTGCACCCTGTTTGACAAATTCCGAATGCCAGAGAGAACCTCCCTTAGGCATCGAGTAGATCTCCACCGGGCCCGGAACAAAACCCGCACCCGCATAACAAATTTCGGGTGTGTGGACGGCGACCGGTCCCGGACGACCACACAGGATCATGATGCTGATCTTTTCCTGCGTGTATTTATGCTCATAGTTGCGAATGAGGTAACCCGCGATTTGCGCGATCGCTACTTCCGCGTCCGAAAGTTTGCCATCGGTACTCGTCCAGTCGCCCAATTCCTTCGGCAGTTGTTGCAACTGCGCCACTGCTGCCTGGAGATCCGCCGGGACTCCCCAACGGTCTGTACGCAATCCATGCCCGAGGGCGGCCAGCGCCAATAGGGCAATCGCAGAGACGATCGTGATCAGTGATTTCATGTTGGTGTCGACTCCTGTGGTTGAACAGGAGACGGGGAATATTTGTAGTTTGAACCGTATCCGTAACTGTGATTCACGGTTCCGTGGATCACCACGCCGAGTACATTGATCCGCAGCGACGTCAATCTACGGTGGACTTCCTCTACGAACGGGAGTCGGCTCACGTCCTGGAAAAGCGAGATCAGGACACCATCCGCATGGCGAGCAAAAAGCAGCGGGTCGCTCACCGGCAGGATTGGGCTGGAGTCCAGAATCACGAATTCATATCGTTCACGGAGGACGCGAAACATCTCACCGGGACCGATCGATGCCAGATGCTGTGGGGTATCCTCCGCCCATCGGCCTGCGGGGAAAAAGTCCAAGCCGGGAATCGAGGTCGGTTGAATAACCGAGTCGATCATCGCCTCCCCGCGAAGGACTTCACAAACTCCAGGAGCGTTCTCTGCGATTCCAAACCGACGAAAAGCACTGGGACTTCTGAGGTCGCCATCGACCAGAATGGTCCGTTCGCCGGTACCGGCGATACTGACCGCCAGGTGTGAAGCGAGTGTGGTTTTTCCTTCACCACTGACCGGGCTGACAATTTGAATCACTCGAGCATTTGAAATACCGTGACCGTGCAGAAGCATGGTCCGTGTGGTATTCATGGATTCGTTGACGAGTGCATCCCAACTCGGGCGGCCCGACTGTCCATAGCGTTTGACGACCGAGCGCATTTGACGGGGAATCGTACCGATCACAGGTAGGCCCAGTTGCGTCGTCACACTCTCCGATGACTCCACTCTTTTACGCTTCAACTCCAACAGGCCAATAATCGCGCAGACGAAGAGGATCGAACCGAACCCACCTGCGGCAGACATCATCAGTTTCCGCTTGGTCTCATCGACGGGCACGATGTAGGCTTTTTCCATTTCCAGAACGCGAGGCGGGGCATCCTGCTCCAGAGTCAGCGAGGTGATGAGCGAATTGACTTTTTCGTAAACATTTTCGGCAAGTTTGATCCGGATCCGCAATGGCTCAAGATCAATACTTTGCTTGTCTCCTGATCGAATATACGCCTCAAGATCGTTCGCTTCGCCCGTCAGCAGTTTCTCAAGCTGCGTGGAAGATTGAATTTCCTCAGTCAAAAACTTGAGATGCTGTTCCAGTTCGGACTTCGATTTGATCTGCAGATTTTGTTGGATTTCTTTGCGGATATTCACACGAAGTTTTTCATAATTACTCTTGATCGTTTCGAGTTGAGCACTCAGACGCTTCGTGGGCAATGCGTTCTCGGGATCGATGGCTACTTCACGACTTTTGCGAAGCTGTGATTCGATTTCCGCTTGTTTCGTGAGGTTTTCGACCACCGCCGCGTCGCGTTCAACATACGTTTCGAGAACATTATCCGGCAACTGAATGGATTCGGGTGTTTTTCCCCGCATCGCTGACTCTTCAGCTTTCAACCTGATGAGATCGCTTCGAATCTTGACGATCTCTGATTTGAAGATCGCGAGTTGATTGACCGCCAATTCCTGCCGGAGCTCGAATTGCTTGTCATCCAGAACACCACCCCGCTCGGCAGAAAGTGCCTGTGCCTGGTCTCGAAGCGTTTTGAGCGTTGAATCGGCACGTTCCGCGTGTTTGTTCAATGCCAGCAAGCGTTCATTACGAAATCGTTTGGATCGCCCATGAACTTCCGAAAGATAAGCATCATAAACGGAGTTTACAAGGATTTTCGCCTGTTCTCCATCGAGATAGGAAAGCGAAATCCGCAAGATTTCCGCACCCTCCGGAAAGTCCATCTGAATGTTCTTGGCGAGCCAATCGAGTGGTTCCAGGCCCTCTTCCGAGATCGAGCGAATGACCGGCAGTTTGCTGACATCTTCCGGTCGCAGGGCAGCGCTGAGCACCAGACGGCTTTTAATCAGTGCGATTTGTGTACCGCGTTCGAGCGGCGCATCCGGGTGTTGGCCAATCACCGTTTGAGGGACAGCGGGGATGTAAAGTTTGGCTGACGCGGTTGGCTTAGGCGGGGGGAGTTGCGTCCAGATGATCGGTGCCGTAATCGCAGCGAGAATCAAACTCAGGATTGCGGCGATTCTCCATCGGCGTGAGAGCGCTTTCAGCAACGAAAGTACGAAATTGCCCTGCCCACTGGCTTGGGATTTTGAATTCAAGTGTGGCTGATTCGTCGGCATACGATATCGGGAAGAATCCGAAACCTGCTGGCCCGGATTCCGCTTGACTGCGGAGAGATCTACTAAAGACGATGGACGAGTCAACAACTCCATTTCGGGAGTCGAGTTTGGTTTTGATCCTTGAGACGAAGACTCAGACATCTCTGTTTCAAATCCTTTCTGCGAAGTCCATCACCCAACAACCGATCGAAGGCGACTCATCACCCTCGTTACTTTGCGGCCTTTTCCACCGCGAGTGTTTTTGTCCCTGTCTTAGTAAAGACCGATTGCACTTCGGGTACCTCGATAAACATGTGTGAGAGCACCCACAATTCAAAGCCCAGGATGACAATTGCCATGGGCATCATGAACCATCCCGCCTGATCATGGAACAACCGGTGGGCCACATCCGGGCCCCAGACGTCCATCGCGACGCCATTGGAACTGATCCGGATCACATTCACGAGAACCGCGACAGGGATCGTGCTGAGCAACAGGATGATCTTATCGATGAGTGGGCGCTTCACCAAAATCGCCATTCCGGTTGTGATCGCAGCGAAAGTCAGCAGCATACTCAGCCCGTTGCAGGCTTCCACCACCGCGATCTTCCCCTTTTCCATGACGATGATATTTCCTTCACCGAAGGCAGGGAACCCCATGGTCTGCAACAACCACGTGCTGCTGGTGGTCGCGATCTTTTGAAGCGGATCACCCAGCATTCGTTCCACACGAAATGGTAATGGGATCATGAACAATAAAAAAACGACTGAAGGCCAACACCAGCGAAGAACCGACACCCCGCCAAAAAGCACAAAAAGTCCTGTCACTATGGGCAGGAACGAGAGCACTGCAAGATAATCAAAATTGATATAGGCAGCACCAACATAGCCGATCGCACCCACCGCGAGAAACGCCAATCCGCGCGGATCGATTTGCCACGGGAACCCGTTTGCGATTCTGTTTCGTCGGGAATAGAGAAGATATAGCGAAAAGACCGGAACGAGATACCCATGCGAATACTGAGGGTCGCTCATCCATTTGTTATTCATTTCACGGAATGCAGGCAAAAACACCCAAAACAGACCCACGGTCATCACAGCGGCCAGGATCTTCAGCTTCAGGTGATTCGCCTGATCGGCTTTTTCAAATGCCATAATCATCAACTGAGTCTAAGGTACCAGCGAAAAGGACGGTGAACTGCGCGGGCTTCGCCCCCGTGGGTCGCAATCGCGTCCCATTCTTCACAAAATCGCGGCGATGAAATCTTTGAGCCATTTCAACAGAGTCCGGCACAACGAAGATTGCGTCCGGATTTCGATCCTGCAGGGTCACTGATTTTTCAATCGCGGAAAAGTCGTCGTGCGCAGGTGTATTCTCAAGTCAGATGATAAACCTGAGGCGATAACATACGAGTCGGGAGGAATTTTCGGAATCAGTCAGGGGTCGACCTTGCGATCATGTAGTGCCACTCCTGACAACCTTGATCGGTCGCCAACTGTAATGTTCAGATCAGATGCTGAATGACGGCGTGGAAATCTGACGAACTGACATATCTGCAAATTAATTTGGAAAACGAGAATGATTCCGGATCTTCTCTTACAGTGCTCCTATCAGAATCTCCCACTCACCATCGCAATGATCCCCCACATGAAAATCGATACCCAATTCAGATCTGGGATTAAATAATTCGTGCAAATATTTCCGTATTCTTGGGAACTTGTCCGGATTGTAATACTTCAAACGTAAGAACTGAGTTCGTGGGTTTTGGGAGTTTCTTCCCCTGACTCATTCGAGTTCATGGTTCTTTTGCCGTTGTAATGACGCAAAGAGTAGTCGTTCCGTTTTTCGCCTCTGACGTGAATGAGAGACTGTCGGTCATTCATCACGAGAGTTTTTGCAACTGAATACTGCGACAAACGGACGAATGATTTTCTCTCCCGACATGAATTGACTCCACGAGCCTGCACCTAAACCGGAGAGTCGCCCAATGGATGAAGTTTCGTTATCGACGCGTCCCGCCAAGAAAGTCGTCATTGTTGATAAGTATCCGATCGTACGAGAAGGACTGGCAAATCGTCTGTTGCGTGAAAAAGACCTCATTGTCTCTGGATTTGGCGATGACCTTCCGACCTCCCTCCGTCTCATCACGGAAGTCCAACCTCAAGTCGTCGTGGTCGACGTCAGCCTGAAAAACGGTGATGGGCTTGATCTGATCAAGCGCTTGCGTTCGCGCGGATGCGAAGCCAAATTCCTGGTCTGGTCGATCCATGACGATTCGCTGTACGCGGAGCGAGCGGTCCGAGCTGGAGCCTCGGGTTACATCAACAAAGAAAAATCCGTTGATGCGATCGTCGACGCCATTCGAAAGGTTTCATTGGGTTCGCTTTATCTCAATCAGGATATGATGGATACGCTCGTTCGCCGGACCGTGATTGGCTCGCCGCGAATCCCCACACCCGAATCCATTGACGAATTATCCGATCGCGAGCTGGAGGTCTTCCGTATGACCGGACAAGGATTGGACACCAGTGCGATTGCCGGCCAGATGAAAATCAGCCCCAAGACGGTTGAAACCTACAAAGCCCGGATCAAAGAGAAACTGGGATTGGATAACGGCTCCGCGGTCCTGGTGCGGGCGGTTCGTTGGGTCGTGGAAAATGAAGCTTCGGTCGCCAAGGAATAAGTAATTGAATTTCAATTCGACAACCGCGAGGCACTGCGAAAACGCAGTGCCTTTCCCATTACACGCAATTCACGGGGATATTGTCTTCGCTTGCCGCCGGCTCGACCATCCAACTGTCGATTTCGACCCAGACTCCACGCCGAAGCATCTCCACTTCCACTACGAGTTTCAATTTTTTCCCGACACGGATAATTTTGCCTTCAACTCCCGTGAGCGCCCCGCGACGAATCACAACAGGCGCCCCCGGAATGAGCTGCGATTCCGAGCCGAGCGGTAAATCCGTGTGCATGATCCGGTGGACACGTTCGATTTCCAAACGGAGCTTTGCCTGATCCACAACGGGAATGGTTTGAGCCACATAACGTGTTTCAAGCGCTTTAATTCGACCGTTCTGATCTGAACGCAGAAAGACATAGCCCGGAAACAGCGGATGATGAGATGTTTGCAGTCTTCCACGAACGCGGACCGACTTCTCATGCGTGGGAAGAAAATAAGGGATTTCGTGGGCAAGCAATGATCGAGCGAGTGCTTTTTCGGTCCGTGGCCGGGTGTGCAGGATCCACCACTTCATCTCCTCCCCGGGGTCTGGAGATTGGAACAGTTCCGGAGGAAAACAACAGGGTTCAGCAGGCAACAGGGGCATCAGGTTCATCCACTGAGATTAAATGCTCGGTAGATCCTCAATGGTTCAGTATACGATCAACTATCGACACGAACCGAGCCGGACAACCTAGGCGACTGGTTGCAGCGACACGACGAATGCTAGAACAAACCGCTATCTCTGCAAATCTCAAAGCTAGGACAGAGCGGAGAAACGAGTCAGGCAGAACCTGACTCAGTGTTCGCCAATTACCTTACGGCCTGAAAGATTCCTCAGATCATAGAATTTTTTTAACGAAAGTTAGGCCGTATTGACGGAACATGGGTAATTTGCGATTCCGGGCGGGAGGATTTCCTTACCGAGAATCACCATGCTCAGTCGTCATGATATCAGCGATGCCCACTGGAACCGAATCCACCACCTGCTCCCGGGGCAGG
>JBGSJI010000129.1:0-6425 GCA_041742055.1 Limnoglobus sp.
GACCTCGGCTTGGTCTTCGGTGAGGGTGCCGGCACGGAAGGCGGCGAGGAACGAGGCATCGAGAACGGCCGGCGTCATGCCAAGGATGTAGAACAATCGCCGCCCGGGCGCAAGAGCAATTCAGGAGACTGAGAGGTTACGAATCGCGATCGTTGACCAATTCTCCTTGAGGTTTCCCTGCGAATAACGAATCCGATGAAACTGATTTCCGTCGCGGAGAAAGACTTCACAACACTCCGAAATGGCGCTGAGTGTCATACCCATTGTGCCATAAAGTTCCCATAGTCCGCGCAGTTTCGAATCGAGATCGGGATACTTCTTGCTCCGTGATTTGACGAACAATTCTTCAAGGAATCGCGGTTCGATCATGCGACCGTTGTCCTTTATGCAAACCGAACCATTAATGAGCACACTCAATTTCAGATTCTTCGAGAATCCGAGTCTATATTCATTCGCAAAATCATCTATTAGGCCGAAAAGTAACTGATGCAGCCCTTCAGACCAAATATTCCCAATGAACATTCCCGGATTCGTACGGATGAATTCTGGATCGATTGTTGTCATCGTCACAGCTCCCGCTCCATTCTGAGCAAAGCTTCTGTGTCGTGGTAAACTGATCCCTTATTTTCGCACCGCACTTCTTCACCATGCCCCGGCGCGGAATTTGATGTCTGTCACGGTCGTTCCGTTCAGATTCTTGCGGAACTCGGCGAGGAGCGTGCGCTTGCGGAATTGGGCCAGTTCCTGCAACAGAACCGCACCCTTGACCTCCACTTCCAGTACGCCCCGCCGCATCGCCACCACGCGTGTCTGGCTCGTTAGTTCACCCGCCGTTGCCGTCCACGCGTCTTCCAGGCGCACGCGCTCGGTCTTCCGCCCCCAACCGCGAGCGGCGAAGAGTTTGGAGAGAATCTCGCTCAGGTTTTCCGGGCCGCTTCCTTCAGCCATGAATCACCCCGTCAACGGCATCACCAGATACAGATAATCGTCGCCAAGCCGGAACACCGCAGGCTTCTGGCCGTCCGTCATTTCCAGCTTCATCGTCGGTTCGTTTTCAATCGCACGGAGCATATCAATGAGATACTGCGGATTGAAGGCGATCTCGACCTTGCTCCCCTTGTAATCGGGAAGCTCCAGCATCACTTCCCCGCTCCCGTTATCTGCTCCGCCCTGAGCCTTGAGCGTCACTTTGCCGGTTTCGAAGGTAAATTCCACTCGCTTGGTCTCGTCGTCGGTCATGATCGCCGCCTGGCGAACGCACGAAAGAAATCCCGGCACCGGAATCTGCAAGGACATCCCCGGTTTCTTGGGAATGATGTCGCGATACGGCGGGAACCGACCTTCCACCAGTTTCGTGTGAATGATGGCGCGGCCCGTCTGAAACATCGCTTCGTTAGCGGTCAGCGCCACGCGGATCTTTTCGCCATCGTCCGTCAGGCTGCGCTCGAGAAGCTGAATCGCTTTCTGCGGCACCAGGTGCGATTGCGTTTTGGCGTCCTTGTCCATGCTCCCCGGCAGTTCGGCCGGCGCTTCGCACAACGCCAATCGCCGCGTATCCGTAGCGATGAGCCGCGCCGTGTGACCTTCCGCTTCCCACAACACGCCCGTCACGGCCCAGCGTGCCGTCGCTTCCGTCTTGTCCGCCGCGAAAACCACACGCTTGATCATCGTCCGCAAGTGTCCCGCCTCAATCTCATGATAACTGCCGCTCTCGTCAAACGATGGCAGATCCGGGAACTCGCTTGGGTTCCCACCCGGCAAATTGAAGCGCCCTGAACTCGTCTTGATCAGCGTTCCGTTCTCGTCCGCATCCAACAACACTTCACTGTCGGCCGATTCACGAAGAATCGAAATCAGCTTACCTGGTGGAAGAATCACCTCACCCGGACGCTTGATATCAACGCCGCGAAGTTCATAACGCACACCGATTTCGTTATCGGTGGCCATCATGAACAGAGCGTCATCCTGCGCAACCGCTTTGATGCAATTCAATATTGGTTTGGTGCTTCGGGTTGCGGTTGCGGCTCCGACCAGTTGAGCGGCTGTCAAAAGCCAGTCTCGCTGGCACTGAAGTTTCATCGTGGGGACTCCGGAGTTCTGGTTATTCTGGAGAATCAGAAGAATCTGCGCTGAATAGATAACTTAGGAAACTCTTTTCTCAATACGGCTCATCTCGTGGGTCTTTTCTTTACGAATACTTGTTTAAGAACACGGTAGCAGTGGTAAGGCGGTGAATCATTCTGTTGCGCACTGTCTTGCAACTGAATAATCCCCATGGAAATTCACCTAAACTATTGGGTAAGACCTGGGGATAACGCGTTGCGCCGGCGTGTGTAACACGTTCTTCAACGGCGCGCCTTTTGCCTCGATTTCTTGCTCAGCCAATTTCAGAACCTTCTTACTCATCAACAATCTCCTGCGCGCCAATCGCGCGCCGGGTTTTCCACAGTCTGCGCGCCACGCTATCCTTCAACTCAGCTCCCGGGTCAGTTGCTCGACCATTCCTGCCAAGTTCGGATCGCGATTCACCAACTCGCGGACCTTTCGCACCGCATGCAATACGGTCGTATGATCACGCCCAAACGCACGCCCGATGACTGGCAGAGACTCCTTACCAATCTCATGAGCCAGATAGATCGCCACATGCCGCGCCAGCAAGACCGTTCGTAATCGCGATGTCCCGCGGAGATCTCTCGGCTTCACATCAAATGCCGCCGCGACCTTCAAAACCACAACATCGAAAAACCCCGGCTTCCGCTGCCCCTCGCCAAGTAGATACTCAACATCTTCGCGCTCGATCGGTGTCGCGCGGCCCGCATGCGACGCTTTCAGCGCATCGAGCACGCCCAGCAACGGACGCATTCCCCCTCCCGTTGGATGCTGCGCCAAATCATCCAACGCCGATTCCGTCAGGTGAATCCCCCGCCGCTCCGCCGCCTGCGCCAGAATCACCCGCCGCGACGCCGGCGACAGCGCATCCATCGGCACTACCAACCCCGCCACAATCCGGCTCGTCAACCCCCGCGGAAACTGCCCCAACGCCGCCGGGCCCACGTTCGCCGTCAACACCGTCGCACGTCGATGCGACGTCCGCTCATCCAGCAACCGCCGAAGCCAATCCGCCGAGCGCTCCGGTAAATGCTGCACATCCTCAACCAACAGCAGATCGCAACACTCCCACTCCTGAAAACGCTCCTCATCCTCACCCGGACGAGGATCGATATCGTGGGCGGAGACGACCTGCGCGCTCAACGCATTCGCATCGCTCGTCACTGCCTGAATCAGGCAGCTCACAATCGCGGACTTGCCCACGCCCGTCGGGCCGTGCAAGACAAGAGGAATCGTCGGGGGAATACGCCGGTTCAAACACTGCGCAAGTCGGCGAACGGCACGCATGGCTGAGCGGTTCTCAGGTACGCGAACCACACCGTCCCACACATCGGCCAGAAGTGTCATTTCATTGGAAATTCTAGGAAAAATTCCCTTTCTGTCCAGTCACGAACTCCCGCCGCGCACGCTCGTGGCGGAGACATTCAAACCCTGACTCGTCTTTCCACCGACACTGCCACACCCTACCGTGGAACCGTGCCATATTTTCGGAAGCGCCTATGCGCCATAAGGGTTTACGTCAAAAGAATGATGCCACCATAATCTACAGAGGCGCGTTCAGTGAAGATCCTCATCCTCATGAGCACTCCGCCACTCATTCATGTGGAGGAACCGCTTGACCGGACAGATACAATGGTTATTTGTTCACTTTGATGAAACCCGCAACTGAATTCGTGTGGAATTTTACAGGATGACCAAAAATCAGTCATTCGCTCGGACAATCCACTGTGCGAAGTCGGGGTGTTCGCAGTTTCAGCCTTCGGTTACGTAATGGTTCACAGATCGGTGAAGCCGCAGCTAATGGTGGACCCTCTGCTCGAACGCCTGTAGGCAGGTCTGGAGGAGGAAATCGGCCTACCGCCGACCCCGGTCCGAAAGTTCGAAACGTCTGGCCCAATCCAAATTATCCGGCCCCGCGGAATGCTCCAACGGCGATCAATGGGCGTGATTATAGTGGCCACGCAATCGACCGCATGCAAGAGCGTGGATATGTCCCTTCCGTGGTCGAAAATGCAATCCGAACGGGGACACGGACGGCGGGAAACACGCCAGCGGAAACGGTCTTCGTTGACGCGGCAAACAATTTGCGTGTAGTAGTGGACACTGCGACAGGACGAGTTGTCACCATCATCCCCGGGGTTAGGTAACAGACATGGACGACTTCTACGACATCATGCGCGAAGCGGTTCATACCAGGTGGGACCCGATTGGAGTTGGAGAATCCGCGTTGGAATTCGGCGAATACGACTCCTACGTTCCCGGTCTTTACAACTTGTTGCGAAGCCGACCGACCGAAGCCGAGGTGTTCAGGGACCTTTGGACAATCGAAACGGAATCGATAGGACTGCGCGGCAACCGCGAGGCGACAGAACGGTTTGCGAAATGGCTTTGGGAGTTGACGCTCACGCAACCCGGAAACGGTGACGCCGACCCTTTACGTCACGGCGAGTAAGGGCGCAACGCCGCTGCGGAGGTGAGCCCGCACCGCCTCGGTGAGCCACTCGAACGCGTTGCGGACTTAAGGACACTCAGCGCTTCAAACCGGCGACGGACCTCCGAAAGTTATTTGACGAGGCGGGTATCGATCTGAACAAATCGACGGCTACGCATTGCCAATCCGGTGGCCGTGCGGCGGTCATGGCGTTCGCGCTGGAACTGATGGGATCAAAGGACGTGAGCAATTATTATCCGTCGTGGTCCGAGTGGGGCAACGCGGACGACACGCCGGTGATCCAGCCAGAGGCGAAGGACAAGCGGTGACCGCTCCGATTCCACCGCTCAGGAAGACTGCCACTGAGCGCGGGACGTAAGTCCCTCCGAGTAGTGATTGATCGCAGATTTCAGTTGAGAAGACTCGGAGGGTTCACACCCTCCGCTCAGATTCATCTGGCGGTGGACCTCCCAAAGTCTCGGCACCACCCGACAAACGGCAGATGACCTCACTTCTTCGCTTTGCTACTCGTCGGTTTTTTGGCGGCCTGTTTCTTCCGGACTTCGCTGACGCGGTATTTCACGATCTTCTTAATCAGGGCATACGGGATCGGCTGATCGAGCGGGAATTGCACGGAACCTTTGGCGCTCGGGTATTTGGCGAGTTCGTCCTGAAACTGGGCGATGCCGGACGGCGTGGGGTAGAAGCCGATATGTTTGGCGAAGCCGGCGAAGTGGACGAGGTTTTCGCCGAGGACGAAGGTCGGGATCTGATACTTCATCGCTTCCGTGGCATCGGGGGCGGCATCGCGGATGATGGTGCGGATCTTCTGGAGGATCGTCTGGATGTCGCCCGGGTAGCGGGCGATGTAGGCATCGATCGTTTCGGGGGCGTCTTTTTGGGTTTTCATGGGGGATGGTCCGAACGTGTGACTCGCTGGATTCGACTTCCGAGATCGAAGCCGGATCTCGGAAGCCCGAGCGGTGCGATCTCAGAACTTACTCTTCACTGCTTGTGGAAAATTGAGTCATGAGTTGTGAGTCAGAGATATTCCTTGGGTGCCATGCTCACAGCTTTGGGTGAGCATGCCCACGCAAAGCCGTGTGGCATGGCACCCATTGGCGGGCCTCGTAAAGTCTGAGCGGCAAGAAAACCTCCCGGCGAACCGGGGGATAAAAATTCCGTTCATCAAAAACGTGCCAGTCCCCTTTGAATTGTTAGTTCCGGCTGAAGGGCCGGCGGGATTTGCGGGCTTCGAGGCCCAACGGATCGTTGACCAGTTTCATGTAACACCCGCCGCAGACGTCGTACGAACGCCGCACGCACACCGGCAGCATCTCGAGCGTTTCGCTTTCGGAGTTGTCGTTCTCTTCGTGGGTCTCGAGCGTTTCCCGCTCAAGGAGCAGTTCGTCCACCGATTCCACGCTGTCGAGATCGCTGTCCTGATCGTCCCCTTCGAGGACGGTCGATTCATCATCACGGGCCGCGGGCTGGCCATCGATTTTCCAGACAAACCGGGAGTCATGTTCCGAATGCAAAGTCTTGCCGCAGAGATCGCACGAGTAAAGTTTCATGGCAGGTGCTACTCCTCAGGTGTCCCGTCCGACTCGGGGGAGAGACGGGGATGAATCACGAGTCGACCACTCCGACAATCGCCGCAGGGCCAAAATAATTCCATTCCTCTCCTATTCATCTGTCACAGTTTTTCCGCGCCAAGTCAAGCGCAATTTGACGACCAGACAAGACCGGGTACGCGTCACGAAAGTTGGTAGCAAATTTGTTCACTTCGGTGTAGATTTGAACGTGGAAAGGAAATTCCCCCTCGGCAGGACTCCGCCATGACCGAACCCCTCTCGCCCGAACTTGAAGCCCAGGCCCAGGAACT